>NZ_AUGQ01000010.1 GCF_000422745.1 Microbacterium gubbeenense DSM 15944 | reverse complement strand
CAGTGCCCGCTCGACTGGCGCGTTCCGCGCGCCGCATCACCCTGCACCTCCCCGAGGCCTGGCCATGGCACACCGCGTTCGCGCAACTGTTCACGGCCACGCACGCCCCACCACCGGCCGTGGCCACCTGACCATCGCCGCCGCAACGGCACGACCGAGGACCACGTGGACGACCGGGATGCAATGCCCGGAACTCACACCTGCCCTCGAGACATCACCGCCCGCTGATCATGCCAGCTGAGCCCACCCCAGGCTCATCGGTGGATCGAGGCTTAGTGCACCGGCGCCGTGCTGTCGCGCACGACGAGCGTCGTCGGGATGACGGCGAGCGGATCCACGGGGTCGCCGCGCGTGAGTGCGAGCGCCGCGCTGACGCAGAGCCGCCCGACCTCTCCGAACTCGTGGTGCACGCTCGTGAGCGGCGGCGCGTATCCCCGGCCGTCGTCGGTGCCGTCGAACCCCACGACGCTCACGTCGCCCGGCACGGTGCGGCCGGCCTCGCCCAGCGCGCGATACAGGCCGAGCGCCATCTGATCGTTCGCGCAGAACACGGCGGTCACGTCGGCGCGCGCGGCGAGGATCCGTCCCTGCTCGTAGCCCGACGACACGCTCCAGTCGCCGTGCAGTACGTCGGGAACAGCTCGCCCGCCGCGCGTGAGCGCCTCGCGCCAGCCGTCGATGCGGCGCCCCGCCGGGCGCGACGATCGCGGGCCGGAGATGTGCCACACCGTCTCGTGCCCGAGTCCTAACAGGTGTTCGGTCGCCTGGCGGGCGCCGCCCACCTGGTCGGTGTCGATGATGACGTCGGCGTCGGGTGCGGCGGGATCCATATAGACGACGGGCACCCCGGGCGGAAGCATCGCTGCGGCGTGGGCGAGCTGCGGCGCCTCGAGGTTCAGGATCAGCGCGTCGACGGCGAGTTCCTGCAGACGCGAGAACACCCGGTCGACCTCGGCCTGACGTGTCTCGTGAACCGGGATCAGCGTGGTCGCGTACCCCGCTTCCGCTGCGTGACGCGAGATCTCGTCGATCGTGCGCACGTCGCCGATCGACGAGAGCGTCTGCGAGAGCACCCCGATCGTGCGGAACGACCCGAGCTTCAGCGCGCGGGCCGCACTGTTCGGGCGGTAGCCGAGATCCGACATCGCCTGCAGCACGTGCCGCTTCGTCGATTCCTGCACCGTTCCCATACCGTTCGC
Source organism: Microbacterium gubbeenense DSM 15944 (assembly GCF_000422745.1). Taxonomy (GTDB): domain Bacteria; phylum Actinomycetota; class Actinomycetes; order Actinomycetales; family Microbacteriaceae; genus Microbacterium; species Microbacterium gubbeenense. Next base: position 87,484 of record NZ_AUGQ01000010.1, on the reverse strand, counting down.
GACGCGCGACACGGTTTGCGCGGACACGCCCGCGTGCGCGGCGACGTCGGCCATCGACACCTGTGCGGTGCGGGATGTGTGCGCCATGGGACAGAAGACCTTCTGCGTGAGGATGGTTGCTCGGTATACTTTAGCCCGGTATGTTTACGCAAACATCGGCGCTCATCGCCGCCGATGCTTCCCGAGAGGATCGTTCTTGCAGAACCACCGCTGGCTCCGCACGCCCGAAGGAACCGCGCCGCGCATCTCGTTCGGCGCTGACTACAACCCCGACCAGTGGCCGCGGGAGGTGTGGGACGAGGACGTGCGCCTCATGAAGGTTGCCGGCGTCGACGTGGTCTCGGTCGCGATCTTCTCGTGGGCGAAGCTGCAGCCCGGGCCCGACACCTGGGACTTCGCGTGGCTCGACGAGCTGATCGACCTGCTGCACGCGGACGGCATCGGCGTCGACCTCGCGACCGCCACCGCGTCCCCGCCGCCGTGGCTAACGATCGCCCACCCTGAGGTGCTGCCCGTCACCTCCGATGGTCGGGTGCTCTCGCAGGGCGGCCGCCAGCACTGGCGTCCGACCTCGCCCGTGTTCCGCGAGCACGCGCTGACGCTCGTCGAAAAGCTCGCCGAGCGCTACGGATCCCACCCCGGCGTCGTCGCGTGGCACGTCAACAATGAGCTGGGCTGCCACAACGCCTACGACTTCTCGGACGACGCCGCGCGCGCCTTCCGTGCGTGGCTCGAGGCGCGGTACGGATCCATTGCGGGCCTGAACCACGCGTGGGGCACGGCGTTCTGGTCGCAGGCCTACGGAGCCTTCGACGAGATCCTGCCCCCGCGGCTCGCGGCGAGCTACCCGAATCCGACGCAGCAGCTCGACTTCCTGCGTTTCTCGTCCGACGCCCTGATCGACCACCTCGTGGCCGAGCGCGAGGTTCTGAACCGCATCTCGCCCGATATCCCCGTCACGACGAACTTCATGGTCGTGGGCGGCACGAACCACGCCGACTACGCGAAGATGGCGGGCGAGATCGACTTCGTCTCGAACGACCACTACGTCGTCGAGGGGCGCGACGAGCTCGCGTTCTCGGCGGCGCTCACGAGCGGGTTCGCGCGGCACCGGCCGTGGTTCCTCATGGAGCACTCCACGAGCGCCGTGAACTGGCAGCCCGTGAACCGGCCGAAGCGGCCCGGCGAGCTGATCCGCGATTCGCTCACGCACGTCGCGCACGGCGCTGACGCGGTCTGCTATTTCCAGTGGCGCCAGTCGGCGGCCGGCGCCGAGAAGTTCCACTCGGCGATGGTGCCCCACGGGGGCGAGAACACGCGTGTGTTCCGCGATGTCGCGACGCTCGGCGGGATCCTGCAGGACCTCAGCGACGTCACCGGGTCGGATCGCGCGCCCGCCGACGTGGCGATCGTGTTCGACTGGGAGTCGTGGCGCGCTGCGGAGCTGGATTCGCACCCGAGCGAGAAGCTCGAGTACCGCCGCGAGGCACTCGCGTGGTGGACGGCCCTCATGAACGCCGGGATCCGCGTCGATGTCGTACCCGTCGGAACCCCGCTCGCCGGGTACGCGCTCGTGATCGCGCCTGTGCTCTACAGCGTGCCCACCGCGCTCAAGGAGTCGCTCGAGGCGTATGTCACGGGGGGCGGCCACCTCGTCACGACCTACTTCTCGGGCATCGCCGACGAGAACGACCACATCTGGTTGGGCGGATATCCGGGCGCCCTGCGCGAGCTGCTCGGCATTCGGGTCGAGGAGTTCCGTCCGCTGTGGGAGGGCGAGGAGGTCGCCCTCTCGAACGGCACCACGGGATCCCTGTGGAGCGAGCCCGTGGACGTCGTCTCGGACGATGTCGAGGTGCTCGTTCGGTACGAGAACGAGGGGGAGCTGGATGTCGCCGTGACGCGTCGTCCGGTCGGATCCGGGTCGGCCGCGTACGTGTCCACGCGCCTCGGGGTCGAGGGGATCGGGGCCCTGCTGTCGACGCTCCTCGACGGCGCGGGCGTCGTCTCGGAGCTGCCGGAGGCGATCCGGGGATCCGTCGAGCTGGTCTCGCGCCAGGGCGCCAACGGCCGGTTCGACTTCCTCATCAACCGCACGGACGACGAGGTCGCGCTCGGCGAGGGCGACTACCTCTACGGCGGTCCGACCCTCTCCGCCCGCGGCGTCGCCGTGCGTCGGGCGTAGGGGGCGGAGGGACTCAGCGGGGCGGGGCCGTCGAGTCTCGCACGTGCAGCGACGGGTTCAGGATCACGCGGTGCGCCGGGCGATTCGGATGCGCGATGCGCGCCAGCAGAAGGTCGAGGGCCGCGCGTCCGATTCCGGCGCGCGGCGGCGACACCGCGGTCAGGGCCGGGGTGAACAGCTCGGCGACCTCGTCGTCGTACGCGATCACCGAGAGGTCGCCCGGCACCTGGAGCCCCCGCGCGAGCGCGAGATCGACGATCGCCATCGCCTCGCGATCCGAGTGCACGAGCAGCGCCGTCACCCCCGCCGTCAGCACGGCGTCGAGCACGCCGTCGACGCTCTTCGAGAACTTCGGATCCCCGCGGTCCGGCAGAACGCGCTCGACGTGCTCCGCCGGGGTGAGGCCGAGCTCTCGGCACGCCGTCGTCCAGCCCGCGATGACTTTGCGAGACGTGGGGGAGTTGCGCGAGATCAGCAGCCCCACCTTGCGGTGGCCGAGCTGTGCCAGGTGGCGCGCGGCGAGCACAGCGCCGAGCGCGTGATCCGTCGTCACGGATTCGACGGGCTCGCCGTCCGGGCGGGAGACGGCGTCGCGCTCGGCGAGCACGAACGGCACGCCGGAGGCGACGAGCCAGTCGATGACCTCCGGCGAGAACTCGGTGTCGGTGTTCGGTGCGACGATGAGCCCGGCCAGCTCGGTCTGCTCGATCATGCGCCGGAGCGCCGGCCGCTCGTCCTGCAGCTCGTACGACGCGCCGCGCAGCAGCACCGACATGCCGCGCTTCTGCGCGTCGGCCTCGACCGCGCGCACGATGTTCGGCCAGTAGAAATCGAGCGACGGTACGAGCATGCCGATCGTGGCCGATCCCGTGGCCGATGCGCGCGGCGGCATTCCCCCGGCGGGCGGCACCGCGCCGCCGTGCACGCGGACGAGCAGGCCCTCCTGCTCGAGCTGCTGCAGGTCGCGGCGCAGCGTCACCGGGGTGACGCCGAACTCCTCCTGCAGCTGCGAGATGCGCACGGATCCCGACCGCGCCAGCGCGTCGAGGATGAGGTCCCGCCGCGAGGCGGCCAGGGGGCTCGTCTGATCGGTCATCGGCGCTCCTTCATCGGTTCATTGTGGCGCACCCGCACGCTGATCTCGGTGCGGTCCGACACATCGATCGAGAGGCGCGTGAGGTGCTCGCCCCACACGTGCGAGAGCATCGGATCCTCGAGGAGCTGTTCCTCCAGGGTCGCGGGCGCGTCCGGATCCCAGGTGAGAGCCACGGGGGCCGCGCCGCTGAGCGGCACGACGCGGGCGGATCCGCTCGTGAGCGTCACCTCGCCCGCCAGCACGAATCGCACCTCGGTCGGCTCGTCGCCGTCCTCGTCGAAGCGCCAGGCGTCGTCGATGAGGACATCATCGCCGTCGAGGGAGACGGTGCGGCGCCACTCGGCGAGGGCGGGCACGTCGTACGCCCCGGCCAGGTCCATCGAGATCTCGCGGTCGCCGGCCACCACGTCGCGCGCGGCGAAGCGCTCGCCCGCCGGCTGCCCCGCCCCCCGGACGAAGGGCACGCCGTGCCACTGGCTCTGCATGGGCCAGAGGTCGTACCGGTCGGGGCCGAAGGTGCGCGCGTCGTAGGTCGGGCGGCCCGCGTCGACCACGACGGGCACGCCGTCGGAGGCGACGATCACGGATCCGACGTCGTTGTGGTTATGGCTCTCGTCATTGTGCCCGCCCTTCGCGGCGAACGCCAGGCCTGCGGCGGATCCGGTTGCGCCCCGCACGATGAGCATCTCCGTCGACGGCAGCCAGGTGCGCTCGGGCAGCGGATCCGCGCCCGGGCCGGCCGCGAGCCAGTCGGCATCCGCGATTCCGCGCGCGACGCGGCCGAGGCCCTCGGACTCCGCGACCGCGCTCATCGATGGATCCCGGTGGAGCGCCGCGAAGGATGCCGCCGTCTCGTCGCCGATGCGGCGCGCGGCGCGGTGCAGGGCGTGCCAGGGCTGCGGATCCCGCTGGAGCGCTTGGCCGTCGGCCGCGTTCACGAACCACTTCTCGCCGAGGTGCATGCGGTGCGGGAACGCGATCGTCTCGCGCACCGCCGCGATCTCGCCCGTCGCGTCCAGCCCCGTCGCGTGGGCGATGAGGTCGAGAGCCTCGACCAGCCGGCAGGCCCCGTTCCACCAGTACGCGTAGCCCTCGTCGATCGCGCCGTCCTCAGGTAGCGAGGCGACGTAGAGGTCCATCCCCTCGATCGCGAGCGACACCACCCGGGCGCGCTCGTCGCCGTCGAGGAACTGCAGGGCGGCGGCGATCACGTTGCCGTGGATCCACGGGTTCCAGTTGTTCACGCGGCCGCCGAAGTCGATCCAGCGCCAGTCGCGGCGCGCGACGAACGGATCGAGCACCCGCACCCGCGCCTCGTGCGCGAGGCGCGCGCGGAAGCCCGGATAGCGGGCCTCGACGACGTCGCCGGCGATGTGATCGAGCCAGGCGAGTTGTCCGACCGCCTCACCCGCGCCGAGGTCGACGTACGGATCCGTGACCGTCGCGAGCACGGATCCGTGGCGCGCGCGGGTGTCGTCGTGAGCCGGCCAGCACCAGGACGACTGCTCTGAGAGCATGATCGCGCCGTCGAGCGTCTCGTCGATCCAGCGATCCTCGCCCGTCCCGGACGCGAGCACGGCGACGCGGGTTAGGCGGTGCTGCCGCGCGAAGGCGGGGTGCTCCCACGAAATGCGGTCGCCGTCGAGATGGAAGCGGGCCGCGTCGTGCGCGCGCGGCTGCGGCCAGGGCGTCTCGAGCTCGGCCTCGGCCCGCGCGCGGAACGCGGCGATAGTCGCGGGATCCGCATTCTCGAGCGCGACGTCCGGGAGCCCGCCGCTCAGGCGCGCGGCGATCTCGTCATCGATGCGTGCGGTCTGGACCCGAGCGAGCGCGGCGAGCGCGTGGGTCAGGGGTCCTCGAGCGTCCGTCATACAATCGATCATAAGTGATCATGACGGATCAGAAAAGTGTTTGTTCGACCGATTTTGATTGCTACGATCCTGGATGACATCGAATTCGAAGGGGAATCCCGTGAGCACTGCACCCGCCGACTGGACGCGCGCCGACTGGGCCGCGTTCGCCGACCGCGTGCTCTCCGGCGCCATGGCGTTCGCCTCGCCGGGCCGCGGCCGCATCACGCCGCCGGGCGCCGAGGGCGGGTACGGCCGCGACATCGACGGCCTCGAGGGCTTCGCGCGCACCTTCCTGCTCGCGGGATTCCGCATCGCGGGCGAGCGCGGGGTCGGCGTCGATCACCTCATCGAGTTCTTCTCCGACGGCATTCGCACGGGCGTCGATCCCGAGGCGCCGGATCGCTGGGTGCGGCTCGAGGAGCACGCCCAGGCGAAGGTCGAGGCCGCCTCGCTCGCTCTGATCTTGGACATGACGCGGCCCTGGATCTGGGACCGCCTCGACGCGCTCACCCAGGAGCGCGTGATCGGCTATCTCGCGCCCGCCGTCGGCGATGACACCTACCCGCGCACCAACTGGCTGTGGTTCCGTCTCGTCGTGCAGACGTTCCTCCGGTCGGTCGGCGGTCCCTGGTCGCCGGCCGACGTCGAGGCGGACCTCGCCCTGCACGACTCGTTCGGCCGCGAGGGCGGCTGGATGTCGGACGGGGACGAGCGCAGCTACGACCACTACGTCGGCTGGGCGCTGCACCTGTATCCCGTGCTCTGGGCGCGCATGACCGGGGCGAGCGAGCTCGCCGGCGGCCGCACCGAGAACGACGTCGCGGCGCTCGACCGCTACCTGCAGGACGCGATCCACCTCGTGGGCGCAGACGGATCCCCGCTCATCCAGGGACGCAGCCTCATCTACCGCTTCGCCGCCGCCGCGCCGTTCTGGATCGGCGCGATCGCCGAGGTTCCGTCGCTGTCGGCCGGCGCGCTGCGTCATGCCGCGAACCGCATCGTGTCGCACTTCGATGATCACGGCGTGCTCGACGACGACCTGCTGACGATCGGCTGGCACCACGAATGGCGCCCGCTCGCCCAGTCGTACTCCGGCCCCGGATCGCCCTACTGGGCATCCAAGGGCCTGATCGGGCTCGCCCTTCCCGCCGACCACCCCGTGTGGCAGGCGCCCTCCGAGCCGCTGCCGGCCGAGCGCGGCGACTTCGCTCGTGCGATCGCAGCTCCGGGGTGGGCCGTCACCTCGGGCGACGGCATCGTGCGCATCGCGAACCACGGCACCGACCACGCGACGGCCGGATCCCTCGTCGCCGACTCGCCGCTCTACGCCCGGCTCGGATACTCCACCGCGACGAGCCCGCTCCTCGACGAGCGCGGATGGCGCGAGCCGCTCGAGCAGTCGGTCGCCCTGATCGCCGACGGCACGGCAACGCACCGCGCCGCGATGGAGCTGATCGGCGTCGGAACGATCGGCGACGCGGCCGTCGGATCCTCCACCTGGCGCGCCCACACGATCGCGTTCGGAGACGACCAGGTCCGCCACGGATCCGGCCTCGTCGGCGACGCGACTGTCGTCGCGCAGGTCACGGCGTGCTCGATCGCTCGCGGCGCCCACGAGATCCGTCTCGTGCGCGTCGACGGCGCACCGGACGGCACGCGGATCCGCTGGGGCGGCTGGCCGATCGTCGGCGCGACCGTCGCGGCCGACGGATCCGCCGTCACGTCCGCGGGCCTGACCAGCCGGATCCGTCCCCTCGGGTTCGACGCCGAGTCGCGCGTCGAGCACCGCACAGACGCGAGCCCCTTCGGTCCGGACGCCGCGGTGCCGGTCCTCGAGGCGCCCGTGTCAGACGCCCGCTGGCTGGCCGTCGACATCGTGCTGACGACGGGATCCCCCGCCGACGCGCGCGTCGACATCGACGGCGAGGCGGCAACCGTCACCTGGCCCGACGGCGCGACCACAACCGTTCCCCTCCCCCGCATCCCCTGAAGTACCTTTCACCCTTGCAGCGAAGGAGCAGCATCCTCATGAAACGCATCATCATCGCCACGGCCGGCATCGCCGTCGGCGCTCTCGCCCTCGCCGGTTGTTCGTCCGGCGGCAACTCGTCCGGCGACGGCGTCGCGGAAGACGGATCCCTCACCCTCACCCTGTCGGGCTGGAGCGTCGACACGACGCCCGAGTTCCAGCTTCTCGCCGACGCGTATCACGAGAAGAATCCCGACGTGACAGTCGAGATCACCGACTACGACCCGACCGACTACAACACCCTCGTGACGGCCGATCTCGCCGCAGGCAAGGGCCCGGACATCATCACGCAGAAGGAGGTCAAGTACGTCACGACCTTCCAGGAGGGCGGGCAGCTGCTCGACGTCTCCGACGTGGAGCTTCCGGAGGGCATCGGCGGCGTCGAGTCGTACGAGGTCGACGGCACGGCGTACGCGGTGCCCTACCGCCAGGACTCGTGGGTGCTCTACTACAACCAGGCGCTCTTCGACCAGGCCGGTGTCGACTATCCCGACGGCTCGTGGACGTGGGACGACTACGACGCGGCCGCCGAGGAGCTCACCTCGGCGCTCGACGGGGCCAAGGGCACGTTCCAGCACAGCTGGCAGTCGACCCTGCAGGGCTTTGCGAACTCGCAGAACGACGCCGACATCCTCGCCGGCGACTACGGGTACATGAAGCCGTACTACGAGCGCGTGCTCGCCCTGCAGGACGGCGGCGCGCAGGAGTCGTTCAACACCGTCACCGCGAACCAGCTCACCTACCAGGGCGAGTTCGGCAAGCAGAAGGCGGCCATGCTGCCGATGGGCTCGTGGTTCGTCGCGACCCTCATCGCGCAGCAGTCGGCGGGCGAGGCCGATGACTTCGAGTGGGGCATCGCGCCGATTCCGCAGCTCGACGACTCGACCACGGGAACCGACGCCACCCCCGTGACGTTCGGCGACCCGACCGGCTTCGGCATCAACGCCAACATCAACGAGGACAAGGTCGACGCCGCGAAGGACTTCCTCGCCTTCGCCGCGAGCGAAGAGGCCGCCACCGACCTCGCTGAGATCGGCATCACGCCGGCGCTGCTCACGGATCCCGTCGTCGAGGCGTACTTCGCCGTCGAAGGATCCCCGCAGGACGAGCTGTCGTCGTTCGCCGTGCAGACGCACGAGACGCGTCCGGAGAACCCGACGTCGAACAAGACGGCTGCCGTTCAGAACATTCTGAACGACATGCACTCCGCAATTCTGTCCGAGTCGCAGGGCGTCGACGACGCCATCTCGGAGGCCGAGGAGCGCGTCGCCAACGAGGTCGGACTCGACTGACCGATTCCCGGGCCCCGCGAGGGGCCCGGGTCCCCCTTCGAGGAGCACTATGACCAGTACCGCGACGCCGCAGCGCGCCTCGCGCAGGCGATCCAGACTTCGCACGCGCAACACCCTGCTCGGGTGGAGCTTCATCCTGCCGAACTTCCTCGGCTTCGCCACGCTCACGCTCGTGCCCGTGATCGTGCTGTTCTACATGTCGCTGACGAACTGGAACATCTTCGGATCGTCGCAGTTCATCGGATTCGACAACTTCGTGCGCCTGGCCGGCGACGGCAGCTTCCGCACGGCGTTCGTGAACACGATCTACTACTCGGTGCTGCACATCCCGCTCACGATCATCGTGTCGCTCGGTCTGGCGCTGCTGCTGAACAACAAGATCCGTGGTGTCGCGTTCTTCCGCACGGCCGCGTTCTTCCCGTACATCACGTCGATCGTCGCGATCGCGCTCGTGTGGAACCTGCTGTTCAGCCCCGACTACGGCCCGATCAACGAGATCCTGCGGTTCTTCGGCATCTCGAACCCGCCCGGGTGGCTCACCTCGGCAGACTGGTCGATGCCCGCGGTCGTCATCATCAGCACGTGGAAGGACATGGGCTACTACATGGTCCTGTTCCTCGCGGCGCTGCAGACCGTGCCGCGCGAGCTGCACGAGGCGGCGCGCATGGACGGCGCGAACGTGTTCCAGCGGTTCACCAACGTGACCCTGCCGAGCCTGCGCCCCACGATGTTCTTCGTCACGGTGATGCTGACCATCAACTCCCTGAAGATCTTCGACCTGATTCTCGTGCTCACCGACGGCGGCCCCGGCCAGTCGACGACCGTGATCAGCCAGTTCATCTACCGCAAGGGCTTCGAGGAGAACGACTTCGGATACGCCTCGGCGGCGTCCGTGGTGCTGTTCTTCCTCTGCATCATCGTCACGATCGTGCAGTTCGCGTGGAACCAGAGGAAGAGTGCACGATGAGCGAGACGATGAACCTGGTCGCCCCCGAGTCGCGTCGCGCTCGGAGCTCCGTCGAACCCGGCCACCGCCCCCGTCCGGCCGGATCCCGCGGCCGCTCGGTCGGTCGCGCGATCCTCTACATCGTGCTGATCGTCGCGGCCGCGGCCATGCTCACGCCGTTCTTCTGGATGGTGATGAGCTCGCTCAAGGACGCGAACTCGGTGTTCTCCGTGCCGGTGAAGTGGCTGCCCGAGGTGTTCGTGTGGCAGAACTACGTCGACATCTGGACGCGCAGCGACATCGGCGTGTGGATCCGCAACTCGCTGATCCTCTCGGTCGCCGTGACGGCGCTGCAGGTCATCACGGGATCCTTCGCCGCGTACGGCTTCTCGCGCATCCGGTTCCCCGGTCGCAACGCGCTGTTCCTGCTGTACGTCGGAACGATCGCGGTGCCGTGGCAGTCGTACATGATCCCGCAGTTCATCCTGCTGTCGAACGCGGGGCTCGCGAACACCCTCTGGTCGATCATGCTGCTGCAGGCGTTCGGCGCGTTCGGCGTGTTCCTCATGAAGCAGTTCTACGAGACCGTGCCCGAGGAGCTCTCCGAGGCCGCGCGCCTCGACGGCCTCAGCGAGTACGGCATCTGGTGGCGCATCATGATGCCGCTGTCGGTGCCCGCGATCGCCAGCCTGTCGCTGCTGACGTTCGTGAACACCTGGAACGACTACCTCGGGCCGCTCATCTACCTGCGCGACCCCGAGCTCTGGACGCTGCAGCTCGGACTCAAGAACTTCGTCTCGAGCCTGTACGACACCGACTACGGCGTGCTGTTCGCGGGGCTGACGATCTCGGTCGTGCCGATCGCGATCATCTTCCTGCTCGGCCAGCGGTTCTTCGTCGAGGGCGTCGCGACCAGCGGACTGAAGGGCTGATCATGAAGCGCATCCCGCACAGCGTGTACTCGACGCTCTTCGGCGTCGTGCACCTCGCGCTCGGCGTGAACATCGCGCTCGCGATCGTCGCGCTCCCCCTCATCGTGCTGCTCGTGACGACGGATCCGTCGCTGTCGTGGCCGCTCCTGGCGCTCGCCGCGGTCCCCACCGGCATGGGGATCGCGGCCGCGTTCGGCACGTTCCGCGCGCACGCGGACGGCGAGCAGTCCGTGATCCGCACGTTCTTCCGGCAGCTCGGATCCCTGTGGCGCCGGTCGCTCGTGCTCTCGGCCATCGTCGTGGCGATCGCCGTGGTCGCCGCCGTCGACGTCTTCGTGCTCGTTCCCACCGGCGTCGGGGCGATCTTCGCGCCCCTCCTCGTCGTGATCGCGCTGCTCGCCGTCGGCGCGGGCATCGTCGGCATGGTCGCGCTGACCGAGGATCCCCGCGCGCGGATCGCAGACGTGCTGCGGATCTCGCTCATCATCTGCGTGCGGCGCTGGCCGTTCACGCTCGTCTCGTTCGCGGCGATCGCCGTGCAGGCGGCCGTGATCGTCCAGGCGCCCGCGCTCGGCATCGGACTGACCTCCGCCGCCTGTCTCTACGTCGTGTGGGCGGGCGCGCGCTACGCGCTTCGCCCCGCGCTGCGACCCGTCTCCTCGTGAGGATTCCCATGACATCGTCCCCGCGCGTGCTGAGCGCCGTCGGATCCGGCGCGTTCGCGCCCGCATCCGAAGCCCACCTCGCCCGCGAGCTCGCCGCGCACGGCGATCTGATCGCGACGATCGACGAGTTCGACTCTGCAGCGTCGCGCGCGGCGCTCGCCGAGGCCGAGGTGCTCGTGACGGGCTGGCGCACGCCGCGCGTCGATGCGGCGGTCCTCGACGCCGCGCCGCGGCTGAAGTGGATCCTGCACGTCGCGGGATCCGTCAAGGAGAACCTGGACGACGCCGTGTGGGAGCGCGGCATCACGGTCAGCTCGGCCGTCGATGCGAACGCTGAGCCGGTCGCCGAGTTCACCCTTGCCGCGATCATCTTCGCGAACAAACGGGTGCTCCAGATCTCTCGCGAGTACCGCGCGCGGCGCGAGCTGATCGACCAGGCGAGCCTCGGTGTGGTGGGCGGGTACCGGCGGCGCGTCGGGATCGTCGGCGCATCGCGCATCGGACGCCGCGTGGTCGAGCTGCTGAAGCCCTTCGACCTCGAGGTCGTGCTGTACGACCCGACGCTGTCGGCGGATCAGGTCGCCTCCCTCGGCGCCCGTGCCGTCACGCTCGAGGAGCTGTGCGCGACGAGCGACGTGGTCTCGCTGCACGCGCCGTCGCTGCCGTCGACGAACAAGATGATCTCGGCCGAGCTGATCGCGACGATCCCCGCCGGATCCGCGCTGATCAACACCTCGCGCGGCGACGTCGTCGATCAGGATGCGCTGACCGAGCGCGTGCTGCGCGGCGACCTGCACGTGATCCTCGACGTCACCATTCCGTGGGCGCTGCCGAGGGAGCATCCCCTCTTCGACCACCCGAACGCGCTTCTCACGCCGCACATCGCGGGATCCGTCGGCACCGAGGTCGATCGCATGATCGACCAGCAGGTCTCGGAGCTCGACCGCATCGCGCGGGGCGAGGACCTCGCCCACCCGGTGCTGTTCGAATCGCTCGTGACCGCCGCGTAGGGCGGGGTCAGCGCTGGGCCAGGAGCGCGGATCCGTCGGGGGAGAAGTCTTTCAGGTCGCCTTCGAGCGTCGCGCCGAGGAGGGGCCAGACGACGTCGCCGGAGCTCGCCACGATCGCAAACCCCTGCGGCGACGTCAGCACATACAGCGGTTCGCCGGTCGGTCGCCCGGCATCTGGATTCTGAAGCTCCTGGTCGACACCCGTTTGCGCACTTCCGTCCCACGCGGGCTCGATGTAGGCCATCACCTGTGCGCCGAGCGGCAGCGCATCGGCATACTCGGAAGCGTTCCTGTCCCCTGGATTGTTGAGCTCCACGTAGACGGAGTCAAGTGTCTGCACCTCGCTCCCGGAGAACACCTGATCCGGCGCGATCTCGACGACGATGCTGTGCGACAGCACGTCATCGGTTCCGACCACGGTCGCCACCCGACCCTCTGACACGGAGCGAATAGTTCCCACCACTTCCGCCTCCGAGATCTCCGCGAGGTCGGGCCCCGTTTCGACGGCGTCGTAGTCGGAGCTGATTCCAGCGAATGCTGCGAGAACATTGTCGGCGTCTGGCGTCACTGTGGCACGCGCGGTCTGGTCGCCGTCCGATGACGCACCGGGAGACGACGTCGAGCACCCGCTGAGGAGAGCGCAAGCTCCCGCAGCTGCAGCGAACACGAGGAAGGTTCTCGTACGCACGGTGTGCCTCCTGGTCAGTACGCGTCGGCTCGATGCCAAGCGGAAAAAGCCGGGAACTGATGGGCGAATAATATCAGGATCCTGATCTGCCCGAAAGAGCGCTCAAGTAGCCGAAGCGTGTTCGGCTAGTAGTCGCGCCCTAGCCGGTCAGCGGCGCAGCAGGCGGCGGCGGATCTGGCCGGTGAATGCCTTGAGCTCGGGCGAGCGCAGGACCGCGAGGGCGACGGCGTAGACCACCACGGCGGCGGCGCCGATGGCGAGGCAGCCCACGAAGCCCATGAGCTTCGAGGTCGTCATCCACCCGTCGATGCCGCCCGTGAGCAGGTAGATCCCGTAGCCGGCGGCGCCCGCGGGGATCGCGGCGACGACGAAGCGCAGGTACGCGATGCCGGTGCGGGCGAAGCCGAGGGATCCGATTCTGCGGCGCAGCAGGATCCACGCGACGATCAGCTGGATTGCGCTCGAGATCGACTGCGAGAGCGCGACGCCCGCCGTCAGGAACTCGGTATCGAGCAGCGCCTGCGCGAGGAGTGCCCCGCCGATGGCGAGGGCGGCCTGGAACACGGTGAAGAAGAACGGCGTGCGGGTGTCTCCGTACGCGTAGAACGTGCGCTGCAGGATGAACAGGGCCGCCATCGGCACGAGTGCGGCGACGAACGCCGAGAGCACGGGCGCCATCGCCGACGCGGTCTCGGGCGAGTTCGCGAACACGCGCGCCAGGGGGATTGCGGCGGCCAGCACGGTCGCCGACGCGATCACGACGAGGAGGCCGAGCACGCGCATCGACTGGCCGATGTCCGAGCGGACCTCCGCGTGGCGGCCCGCGGCGGCATGCTCGCTGAGCTGCGTGAAGTACGGGGTGCCGATGCTCATGACGATGAGCGAGTACGGCAGCATGAAGACGAGCCAGGAGTTGAACCAGATCGTCGACGAGGCGTCGTCGCCGGATGCCGTCGTGATCACGTGCTGCTGCACGGATGAGACCACGAGACCGACGAGCAGCATGCCGACGCTCCAGCCGGCGAGGTTCTTGATCTCGCCGAGCCCGATGCCGCGCCACCCGAAGTCGGGGCGGAGCTTGAGGCCGGTCTTGCGCCAGAAGATCGCGAGCGTGATGGTCTGCGCGAGGATCCCGAGCGTCGCGGTGCCGGCGATCACGGCGATCTTCACGGGATCCCATCCCTCGATCGCGTTCTGCTCGGATCCGAACAGCCACATGAAGACGCAGAAGCCCACGATCGAGACGATGTTGTTCGTGATCGGCGCCCACGCGTACGGGGCGAACACGCGGCGCGCGTTGAGCGTCTCGCCGATGAGCGCGAACATGCCGTAGAAGAACACCTGCGGCAGGCACCAGTACGCGAACGCGACGGCGAGGTCGTACTGCGCGGGCTCGGGGAAGTCGGAGAAGGCCGAGACGAGCAGCGGAGCTGCCACCATCGCGACGGCCGTCACGGCCAGCAGCACCACGGTGCCGAGCGTGAACAGCTTCGAGATCAGGCGCTGCCCGCCGTCTTCGGCCTGTGACCACTTGACGATCTGCGGCACGAGCACGGCCGTGAGCACGCCCGTCGAGATCACCTGGAACACGTAGTTCGGCAGCTGGTTCGCGGTTGTGAAGGCGTCGGCGGCGTGGCCAGTGGCACCGAGCGTCGTGACGAGCACGAGGCTGCGGAGCAGTCCCGTCACCCGCGATGCCAGCGTGCCCGCCGCGATCATCGCGCTCGAACGGCCGAGGCTCATGCGCTCTCACCTCGTATGTCGTCATCGGAATGTGATTCGACGCGCTCGCGCTTCCGGCGCCGTACCTGACGGAAGATGCCGGATCCGAAGAGGCCGGCGACGATGAGGGCAAGGGCGACGACCGCGATCCGCTCCCAATCGGCGCGCACCGTGACGGCCACGTCGCGCGTCGGGCCGATCCGCTCCCCCGTCGCCGACTGCAGCGTGTAGTGCACCGTGACGTCGCCGCTGCCGACGCGCGCCTCGATCGGGATGCTCGCGCGGGTGACGCTGTCGGGATTCGCGACGATCTCGGTGCGCCGATCGATCGACAGGCGCGGATCATCGGGAGTCGCGATGACCGTGACCTTCGCCTCGTACGGCAGGTCATTGCGGATCCACACGGGCATGGGCGCCTCGGCGCTGAGCAGCTGAACGGGCTGCTGCAGCTCCTGGATATCGATCGCCACAGCGCGGTCGGCGTTGAGCGCGACGAAGTCTTCGGCCCGCGTCAGCCATCCCTCCGGGTTCGTCGCCCAGGACACGGACAGGAGGCGCTGCGCCTCCGCGCGCACCTGGCCGAGGAAGTGGTCGGGCCGCGCGAGGGCGGTCGCGATGTGCGCGAGGCCCGGCTCGGCGGCGCGGTAGTCGACCACAGCCTGTTCGCGGAGCGGGTCCTCCGTCGTTGCGGCCACCCCGACGTGGCCCGATCCCGCCGCGAGCACGTCGTCGAGGCCGACGTGTGATGTGGAGGGCGTGTCGAGCGCGGCGTGGATCGCCTCGTCGAGACCCTCCGCCGACAGGTCGAGCTCGCCGTCGACGATCTCCGTGCCGGCGTCGTCCGTCGTCAGGTCGTCGGATCCCATGCGGTCGAGGGCGAGCAGCAGCGGCCCGCCGCTCTGCTCGGCCGCGAGCCAGATCTCGGCCTTCGCGACGGTCAGCGCCCGGGCACGGGTCGGCGCGTCGCTCATCCGCGCCGCGTCGAGCAGCGCGTCTGAGAGCGCGTCGTCGTACGCGAGCGCATCATCGCCGAGCACGGCGGATCCGTCGTCGGTCGCCGAGGCGGGCACCAGCACGCGAGCCGCGGAGCCGCCGACGAGAGTGGACACCGTGTCGTCGGTCGCGGATCCGGGCGACGGCCAGTACACCGTGGGCGCGGCATCGTCGCCGATGCGCGTGAGCGAGGAGAGTGTGATCGGATCGTCGGAGGCGTCGATCGTGGCCTGCTCGAGCGCGAAGCCCAGGTGGGTGGGTGCGAGCGGGGCGTCGAGGCCCGCGGCGATCTGGGGCGAGACGTCGGCGTCGGCGAACTGCAGCGCGAAGCGATCGTTCTCGAGCGACATCAAGCGTTCGAGCCAGGCGCGGGCGGTCGCGGGCGCCGCGGATCCCAGAACCCGGATGGAGGCCGGGATCGACGGGTCGATCGCGAGGACCGCGGCTGTGCCGTCGACGGCGTCGAGCTGCGCCGTCAGCAGGCCGTCGGCGCCCGTGAGGGTGCCGAGCGTGGACGCCGAGTACAGGCCGGCGACGGCCACCGGACCCGTGATCGGCACGACCATGGCCACGGAGGCCGGGGAGTCGCCCGTGACGATGACGATGCTGCGCGTCGTGATCGGCGCAGTCGCGCCGCCGTATGCGGCGGACACCGGATATACGCCCGACGGAATATTCTCTGTCGGCACGGGGGCCGAGACGCTGGACGATTCGCCGGGCGCGATCTCTTCGACCGGAATCGACGCGATCTCCGTGCGGGCGGTGCCGCCGGATCCGTCGAGCCACGCCTCGATCGCCTCATTGTCGGCGAGGGCGTCGCCGATCGACACTCGCAGGTCGGATGCCCGGAAGTCGGCATCGGTCGTGTTCGCGACCGTGGCCGCGGCGTCGAACGCCGATCCGGTCACGACGCCATCGTCTCCGAGCGCCAGGGCGAGGGGCGGCGCCTCGTCATCCTGCTGCTCGGCGCTGGCGACGGTCGCCGGCACGGGGCCCGGTTCTGCCGCGGCGGCGGGCGTCGGCAGCCCGCACACGACGAGCACCGCGCACACGGCGGCGATCGCGGCGGCGCGGAAGCGCGCCCGGCCGCGCGGCGAGAAGATCAGCAGAGAGTCCATAGAACGACGGCCGCGGATACGGTGCGGCCGATTGCGATTCTACGGTCGGATGCCTGAGCGGTCCGGGAACCGATAACGATTCGCTCGTGCGCCCCGTCGTTCCGAGTTGGAACGGGCCTGCTCGATAGGATGGATCTCTGTACTCACGAACCCCCCCGTTCTCGTGCAAGGAAAGCCAGGGAATGCCCCAATCTGCGGTCGATCAGTCCACCGATTCCGCGACCGAGCTCATGGCCGGTGTCGTCAAGCGCCCCTCGCGGCTCGCTGACGGCCGCGAACTGATCTATTTCGACGACCCCGACACGACGCTGCCCCCCGAGCGCCGGGCCGACGAGCGCGACCTCGCGCCCCGCCCGGACACCGCCGAGATGCGCCGCGACGTGCTCACGGGCGACTGGATCACGGTGGCCGCCAACCGACAGAACCGCGCGATGCTGCCGCCCGCGGAGCTCGATCCCCTCGCCCCGCAGAGCGCGACGAACCCGTCCGAGGTGCCCAGCCTGTACGACGTGGCGGTCTTCGAGAACAAGTCGCCCGCGCTCGGCCCGGCGCTCGCCCGCGCCACGGGCGACGTGCCCGCCGGGGCAGACGCGCCGCAGGGCGCCGACGACCTCACCGGCCCGGGCCTCGGCCGCTCCCGCACGGCGATCGGCCGGTGCGAGGTCGTGTGCTTCAGCCCCGAGCGCACCGGAAGCTTCGGAACGCAGACCCTCACGCGCGCCCGCACCGTGATCGAGGCGTGGGCCGACCGCACGGCGGCCCTGTCAGCGCTTCCGGGTGTCGAGCAGGTGTTCCCGTTCGAGAATCGCGGCGAGCAGATCGGCGTGACGCTGCACCACCCCCACGGCCAGATCTACTCGTACCCCTACGTGACCCCGCGCACGACCGGCCTGCTGCAGCAGATCGAGCGCGAGGGATCCGACCTGTTCCAGCGCATCGTCGACTTCGAGCAGGCGGGGCCGCGCGTCGTGCTCGAGGCCGAGCACTGGCTCGCGTACGTGCCGTTCGCCGCGCGCTGGCCCGTCGAGGTGCACCTCGCGCCGCGCCGCCACGCCGCCGACTTCACGGAGCTGACGGGTGACGAGCGCGACGAGCTCGCGAGCGCCTATCTGCGGATCCTGCGCGGCGTCGACAACCTGTACGACACGCCCACGCCCTACATCGCGGCCTGGCACCAGGCGCCCGTGAACGTGGGGCGCGACAGCGTGCGCATGCACCTGCAGCTCACGTCGCCGCGCCGCGCGGCCGACAAGCTGAAGTTCCTCGCCGGATCCGAGGCTGCGATGGGCGCCTGGACGGCCGAGATCCCGCCGGAGGCCGCTGCCGAGCGACTGCGCGCCGCGATCAGCGAGGTGCGCGTATGAACCCCACCGCACAGGTCGCGTCGAACCTCTTCTCCGAGCTCACGGGGTCGTCCCCCGAGAGCGTGTGGTCGGCTCCTGGGCGCGCGAACCTCATCGGCGAGCACACCGACTACAACGAGGGCTTCGTGCTGCCGTTCGCGATCGAGCACCGCACGTACGCCGCGGTCGGGCGGCGCGACGACGGCATCATCCGTGTCGTGTCGACGTTCGACCGCACGCCGGTCGAGGTCGCCATCGTCGAACTGTCCGCGCTGTTCGGCGGCGCTGCGGGCGAGGCGGTGCAGAGCGGATCCGTGCCCGAGTGGGCCGCATACCCGCTCGGCGTCGCGTGGGCCGCGCTGGCGCGCGGGTCCTACCCCGGCGTCCCCGGCGTCGACATCGCGATCGCCTCGGATGTGCCGATCGGGGCCGGCCTGTCGTCGTCGGCCGCGATCGAAGGGGCGACCGCTGCCGCGCTCGATGAGCTGTGGGGCCTCGACCTGACGCTGCTCGATATGGCCAAGATCGGGCGCACTGCCGAGAACCAGGCGGTCGGTGCGCCGACCGGCATCATGGATCAGGTCTCGTCGATCATGGGCGAGTACGACTCCGCCACGTTCCTCGACTGCCGCTCGCTCGAGACGCAGGCGGTCGATCTCGGCTTCGCGAACGAGCACCTCAGTGTGCTCGTCATCGACACCCGGGTGAAGCACTCCCACTCGACCGGCGGGTACGGCGAGCGCCGGGCGTCCTGCGAGCTCGGGGCGCGCACGCTGGGCGTTCCGGCGCTGCGCGACGTCACGGTCGGCGACCTCGAGCGGGCGAAGAGCGTGCTCGACGACGTCACCTTCCGGCGGGTCGCCCACATCGTCACCGAGAACCAGCGCGTGCTCGACACGGTCGACACCCTTCGCGCCGAGGGTCCGCGCGGAATCGGCGGGCTGCTCGTCGCCTCGCACGTGTCGATGCGGGATGACTTCGAGATCTCGGTTCCCGAGCTCGACACGGCGGTGTCGGCCGCGCTCGATGCCGGAGCGATCGGCGCCCGCATGACGGGCGGCGGATTCGGCGGCGCCGCGATCGCGGTCGTCGAGAACGACCGCCTAGACGAGACGAAGCAGCAGGTGTCGAGCGCGTTCGCGGCTGCAGACTACGCGGAGCCGAACCAATTCACGGTCACGCCCTCCCACGGAGTCCTGCGCGACGCCTGACCACCATGTCTCAGTCGGTGCTGCTTTGAGCTGGTCGTTCCCGTTCGAGGTCGGACGCGGTGTGGGTCAGAGGCTCAGGAAGGCGTCGTCGATGAGGGCGCGCACGGCGGGGAGCACCGAACCGCGCAGTGCCGTCTCGTCGACCTCGAGCAGCTGCGCGAGCGCATCGATGATCTGACCGACCGTGAGCTCGCCGTCGCTCGCCCCGACCAGGCCCGCGAGGGCCGGATCCGCCTGCACCGACCGCCCGAAGCCGCCGCCCTGGCGCAGCTCGATCACCGTCGGGTTCTCGGCGCCCGGCAGGTAGTGGCGCGTTTCCGTCACGTCGGGCGCGGTGACGAGGATGCGCTCGCTCAGCTCGTCGTCGCTCAGCGCGGCCTGCGCGTCGTGGGCCGCGAGCGCCGCGGCGAGATGGGATCCGAGGGCGCCCTCGGACGGAATCGGCTGCGCGACCCGCTCGTATCGCGCGAGGGTCGGATCCGCCGCCGCGCGCCGCAGCAGCACGTAGCCGAAGCCGATTCCGCTCACCCCGCGCGCCGCGAAATCATCGAGCCAGGCGGTGAGGAGGCGGTCGTGCGCGGGTGACCCGGGCGCGGTGCCGCCGTCGCGGATCCACATCTCGGCGTACTCCGTCGGGTTCAGGCTCTCGCGCTCGATCACCCAGGCGTCGAGCGCGACCGGCGAGGCCTCGACCCACGCCCGGAAGCGGTCGAGGCCCGATACGCCGTCCTTCGTCTCCCAATTGGCGAGGAACTGCGCCGTGCCGCCGGGAACCAGGTGCTGCCCCGCGCCCGCGACCACGCTCTCGACGAGGGCATCGCCGACGAGGCCGCCGTCACGATACTCGTACGCGGGTACGCCCTGGGCGCGGGGAGTGATCACGAACGGCGGGTTCGACACGATGCGGTCGAACCTCTCGCCGGCGACCGGGTCGAACAGGGATCCCTCGCGCACGTCGATGCCCGAGATGCCCGCCAGCGCGGCGTTCATGCGCGTGAAGGCGAGCGCGCGCTCGGAGATATCGGTGGCGACGACGCGGTCGGCGTAGCGCCGCGCCCGCAGCGCCTGCACGCCGCACCCGGTGCCGAGATCGAGTACGGATCCGGCTTCTGTCGGCAGCTGCAGGCCGGCGAGGGTGAGTGAGGCGCCGCCGACGCCGAGCACGTGATCCTCCGCGAGAGGGCCGCCGCCGGTCGCGATCTCGTCGAGGTCGGCGGCGACGATCCACTCGCCCGGGCCGCGGTCGTCGTGGAACGACTGGGGCCGCACGATGGCGATCGGCGTGACGGTGACGCCGTCGATCCGGGCGAGCCCGAGGGCGGCAAGTCCCGCGGATCCCAGCCGCGGCAGCGCGACATCGACGTGCGAGACGGGCTGCGCGACGCCGAAGATCAGCAGGCGAGCGAGAACGGCCTGCGGATCCGTCGCGTCCCCGAGGCCGCGCAGCGCGGGTGTGCGCAGCGTGCGGCCGATCGCGTCGTCGGCCTCGACGCCCCACCGGGCGCGCAGCGGCTCGGATCGGAACTTCGCGGCGGCGAGGTCGGCGGCGAGGTGGCGACAGAGGTCGGGATCGGGGTTCAGCACTCCCCCATTCTCGCGCCTCGCCGATGCAGGACGACGGCACTCGCGTGCGGAACCCTGTGCGCCGGTGTGCCGCGGTGCGGATGTCGATCGCACGGGACACGGTGCCCTCAGCCACCACCACTACCCTGGAATCATGCTCAACATGGCCGCCGGACTCGCACGCCTCGGTGACCTCGCGCACTCCCCCGTCGTCTCGGCCCTCGCCGACGCGTTCCGAAGCGCCGGTCGCGATCTCGCCGTCGTCGGCGGGCCCGTGCGCGACGCGCTGCTCGGCCGCGATACCCACGACCTCGACTTCACGACCGACGCCCGGCCCGACGAGATCCTGAGGATCGTGACGCCGATCTCGTCGACGCAGTGGGACATCGGCCGAGCCTTCGGCACCATCGGCGCGCGGATCCGCGGCGAGCAGGTCGAGATCACGACCTACCGCGCCGACAGCTACGACGGCACGACCCGCAAGCCCGTCGTGGCGTTCGGCGACAGCCTCGAGGGCGACCTCACGCGCCGCGACTTCAGCGTCAACGCGATGGCGCTGCGCGTGCCGAGCGTGCAGCTCGTGGATCCGACCGGCGGCGTCGAGGATCTCGTCGCCGGCACCCTGCGCACGCCGATCGATCCGACGGTCAGTTTCGGCGATGACCCCCTGCGCATGCTGCGCGCGGCCCGATTCGCGTCGCAGCTCGGGTTCGACCTCGAGGCCGCGACGCTCGCGGCGATCAGCGAGCTGCGCGGCACGCTGTCGATCGTGAGCCCCGAGCGCATCCAGTCGGAGCTGATCCGCACGCTGCAGACCGGCGACCCGGTGCGCGGGATCCGCGTGATGGTCGACACGGGCCTGGCCGAGGAGTTCCTGCCCGAGGTATCGGCACTGCGGCTCGAGGTCGACGAGCACCATCACCACAAGGACGTCTACGAGCACTCCCTCACGGTGCTGCGCCAGGCGATCGAGCTCGAGCAGACGCGCAGTCCGGGCGCGGATCCCGACGTCGCACTGCGCATCGCCGCGCTGCTGCACGACATCGGCAAGCCGCGCACGCGCAAGCTCGAACAGGGCGGCGCCGTGACGTTCCATCATCACGACGTCGTCGGATCGCGCATGGCGAAGAAGCGCCTGCAGGCGCTGAAGTTCGACACGGCGACGACCGGATCCGTGGGCAAGCTCATCGAGCTGCACCTGCGCTTCTTCGGCTACGCCGAGGGCGCGTGGACCGACTCGGCCGTGCGCCGGTACGTGCGCGACGCGGGCGACGAGCTCGAGCGCCTGCACATCCTCACCCGCGCCGACGTCACCACCCGCAACCAGCGGAAGGCGCGACGTCTCGCCGGGGCGTACGACGACATCGAAGATCGCATCGCTCAGCTGCGCGAGCAGGAGGAGGTCGACGCGATCCGGCCCGATCTCGACGGAAACCAGATCCAGCAGATCCTCCAGATCACGCCGGGTCCCGCGGTCGGACGCGCCTACAAGTTCCTCATGGAGCTGCGCCTCGACGAGGGCCCCCTCGGAGCCGAGGAGGCCGAAGCGCGCCTCGTGGCGTGGTGGGCCGAGCAGAACTGACCTCCGGGTAACCCCCGAATTGGCGCGTTCCCCACGCGCACGGCGGGTGCACGCGGGTAGCGTCGTACCGTGGCCGAACAACGACCCCTCCGTATTCTCCTCGGGTGCGACACCTTCGCCCCCGACATCAATGGCGCCGCCCGGTTCGCGGAGCGGCTCGCGTCGGGCCTGGTCCAGCGCGGGCATTCCGTGCACGTGAGCGCGCCGAACACGCGGTACCGGCTCGAGGATCCGCGCTTCGAGCACATCGAGGGCGAGGACCTCGTGATGCACCGGCTGCCGTCCGTGAAGGCTCCCGGCCATGACTGGCTGCGGTTCGTGTGGCCGTGGCGCTCGAAGCATTACGCGCGCAAGGTGCTCGACAGCGTGCGGCCCGACGTGGTGCACATCCAGTCGCACATCGTGATCGGGCGCGGTCTCACCCGCGAGGCGCGCAAGCGCGGGATCCCGGTGATCGCGACGAACCACACGATGGCCGAGAACATCCTCGACTTCACCCGTCTGCCCGAGTGGGGCAACAAGATCTTCGTGAAGCTCGCCTGGGCCGATGCCCGGCGCACCTTCGAGATGTCCGCCGCCGTGACGACCCCGACGCGAAAGGCCGCGGACTTCCTCGAGGAGACGATCGGGCTCGCCGGGGTGCTGCCGATCAGCTGCGGCATCGACATGGCGCAGTACACCGCGGATCTGACCCCGCGCACCGATAAGCGCATCGTGTTCGTCGGGCGCCTCACGAGCGAGAAGCGCATCGACGACCTGCTGCGCGCGGCGGCCCGCCTCGACGACGACGTGATCGTGGAGCTCGTCGGCGGCGGCGACCAGCTCGGCGCGCTCGAGAGCCTCG
Organism: Microbacterium gubbeenense DSM 15944; assembly: GCF_000422745.1. Lineage (GTDB taxonomy): Bacteria > Actinomycetota > Actinomycetes > Actinomycetales > Microbacteriaceae > Microbacterium > Microbacterium gubbeenense. The sequence continues at coordinate 64,412 of NZ_AUGQ01000010.1, read as the reverse complement.
TCGACGAGCTGGGGATCCGCGACCGCGTCGTCTTCCACGGACGCGTCTCCGACGAGGAACTGCGCGCCGCGCTCACCCGCGCAACGATGTTCGCGATCGCATCGATCGCCGAGCTGCAGTCGATCGCGACGATGGAGGCGATGGCGTCGGGCCTGCCGATCGTCGCCGCGAACGCGGTGGCCCTGCCGCACCTCGTCGAGCACGGGAAGAACGGCTACCTCTTCGAGCCCGAGAACGTCGACGAGCTCGAGGCCCGGATCCGCGACGTGCTGTCGGCGGATCAGGATGCCTATCAGGCGATGCAGCGCGCGTCGCTCGAGATGGTCTCGGCTCACGACATCACCCGCACGCTCGACACGTTCGAGTCGCTGTATCGGGGCGGTGCCCTTCCCGCATGACTCGTCCGCTGCACGTCGTGATGTTCGGCGATCAGCACCCCGCGACGTCGGGCGGGGCGCAGGTCGCGATGCGACTGCAGCAGAAGTACCTCGAGCGGGCCGGACACGTCGTCACGATCGTGGTTCCCGCGCGGCACGGCGGCGCTCGGGAGAACATGCCGTCGCCGGCATATGTCGAGATGCCGTCGATCGGCGTTCCGCCCGACTGGGAGTACTCGGCGGTCTGGCCGGGCGCGCGGGCCGAGCGGGCCGTCGACCGGGGGATCACCCGGCGCGTCGTGCGCGATGGAGCGCCGCTTCCCGATCTCGTGCACGTGCAGGGGGACTATTGGGGCGCGTTCCTCGGGTATCGCTTCGCCGAGCGGGCGCGGATCCCCGTCGTGCACACGATGCACAACCGCGTCGACGTGGGGATCGAGGCGACCGTGCCGTTCCCGCGCCTGGCGCTGTCGGCACTGAACGCCTGGCGGCGGGCGATGCTGCCGGGGTCGGACGGCGGATCCGACGGCTGGGCCTACCTGCGCGGCCTCGCCTCGGGCGCCGCGGCCGTCACGGCGCCGTCGACGCACTTCGCGCGCCGGCTCGAAGAGCACGGCGTCGCGCCTGTCGTCGACACGATCTGGAACGGCATCGACGACGATGCGCTCGCTGGCCTCGCCGAGCCCCCGAACTCGGGCGCGCTCATCTGGGTCGGGCGCATGAGCGCCGAGAAGCGGCTGATCCCGTTCCTCGAGTCGTATGCCGCAAGCGGAATAAAACTGCCCGTCGATATCGTCGGCAGCGGGTTCCAGCGGGACGAGGCCGAGCGCTTCGTCGCGGCGCGCGGACTTGCGGGGCGGGTGCGGTTCCTCGGCCGCCTCTCGTACGCCGACACGCTCGCGAGAATCATGGCCGCTTCCGCCCTCGTGCAGACGTCGATCGGGTTCGAGTCGCAGGGGATGACGCCGTTCGAAGCAGCGCAGCTCGGCACGCCGTCGATCGTGAGCGACGGCGACATCGCCGACGAGATGGGCGGGGGCATCTGGCGCGTGCCGGAGGCCGATACCGAGGCCGACCGGGTCGCGATGCTGGCCGAGACCCTGCGCCGGGCCGAGCGCGACCTCACCGCGGGGGAGATCCCCGTCCCCTCGGACCGTGTGCGCCGCGAGTTCCTGCAGTCATCGCGCACGGCGGCGATGATCGACGTCTATGAACGGGTGCTCTCGCGCTGAGGCGCGCGACTCACGTCGAGACCGCGAGCAGGCTCATCGCCGGGCTGATGACGAGCGCTCCGAAGATGCCGATGGTGATCTCGGTCTAACCTTCACCTATGAGCGACCCGCACGCGCGCCCCTCGGACGAGCACGCCTCCCGCCTCGCGACGACGGTCGGGATCCGGGTGCGGCAGTATCGGATCGCGGCGGGGCTCACGGCCTCCGACCTCGCCGGTCGCGCGGGGCTGTCACCCGCAATGATCTCGCGCATCGAGTCGGCCTCGACGTCGGCGAGCCTGACGACGATCGACCGCGTCGCGAAGGCGCTCGCGGTGCCCATCGCGTCCCTGTTCCGCGGCGCGGATGCCCCGCCCTCGGCCGTCGTCGTGAAGGCAGGAGACGGGGCGCCGTCCGTGCGCGCGGGCACCCGCCGCGGGCATCGGTACTCGAGCCTCGGCAACCTGCTGTCGGCGAGCGGGCCCTCGCTCGAACCGGTGATCGTCGAGCTCAACGCCGACGCCGAGGAGTTCCCGATGTACGAGCACGCCGGAATCGAGTTCCTGTACATGCTCGAGGGGTCGGTGCTCTTCGCACACGGCGACGACGAGCACGTTCTGGAGTCCGGCGACTCCATCCTTCTCGACGCGGAGACGCCGCACGGGCCGACCGCCGTGATCGCTGGCCCCGCACGGTTCCTCTCGGTGAATCCGGCCGGCGGATAGCGACGTTCCTGGCGCTCAGAAATGCGTTTGTCACACAGAACGATTTACTGTCGGTAAATTAGTTGCGTTGGCCGCAACATGGCACACGCGCTTCTGCGTCGGACGGCGATCCCGATCCGACGACGCCCGCATCGTCGTCTGGAGTTCTCTGTGCCCGAATCCGCCCTGTCTGACGTCGCCCTCTGGGACGGCACGTGCTCCCTCGGTGCTGGCCGCATCACATGGGACGGCGACAGCATCACGGCCGTTGAGGCTGAGGATTCCGGCGCGAACCCCCGATACGGCGTGATTCCCGGACTCATCGATACGCACGTGCACCTCGGGGGCTATGCCGGCCCGGGGGAGCAGCCGTGGGGATCCCCATGGAATCTCGTGACGCCCGACACCGAGAAGGTCTTCCACATCGCCGCCCAAGCGCAGCGAGCGATGCGTGCGGGCGTCACGACCGTCCGGGATCTCGCGGGCGATGCCCTGCAGCTCGCGGTGAGCCGCGTCTTCGACGACGGCGTGCAGATCGGGCCGCGCGTGCGCGTGAACGGCCCCGTCGGCATGACGGCCGGTCACGGCGACCTCTTCATCCCGCCGCACTACCCGCACCGCGACCCCGTCGCCGACAGCCCGGACGAGTGCCGCAAGCTCGTGCGGCAGTGGGCGCGTCAGGGCGCGCACGGCATCAAGATCTACGCGTCAGGCGGCGTGCTGTCGATGGGCGATCGCGTCGGATGGCGCAACCAGACGATGGACGAGATCCGCACGACCGTCGACGAGGCGCACGCCCTCGGCATGCTCGTCGCGGCGCACAGCCACGACACCGAGAGCGCGCGCCGGGCGCTCGAGGCCGGCGTCGATTCGATCGAGCACGGATCCGGCGTCGACGCGAGCCTGTGGCCCGTCGTCACGCAGCGGGGGATCCCCGTTGCGCCGACCCTGCTGATCAACGATCGCCTGGCCGACGGCACGATCCCCGTGGCGGGGGAGGCGCGTGAGAAGGCTCAGGCCGTCGTCGCCGAGCGCGACGCCAACTTCGCCGGGGCCGCCGCGGCGGGCGTCCGCTTCGTGCTCGGCACGGACGCCAACGGCGTCATGGTGCGGTTCGGCGATCAGCACGAGGAGGTGCGCCTGATGGCCGACATGTTCGGGTGGTCGGCGGAGCGCGCCCTCGTCTCCGCCACGAGCGATGCGGCCGACGCCATCGGCATGGGTGACCGCGTCGGACGCCTGGCCGCCGGTCTGGGCGCCGACTTCGTCGTCGTCGACGGCCGCCCCTGGGAGGACATCTCTCACCTCGATGTCGACCGCATCGTCGCCGTCGTCTCCCGCGGACGCGTCGTATCAGGCGAGCTTCCCCGATGAACCCCTTCCGTCCCCACCTCCGTTCCGAGAGGATCACCGTGAACACATCTCCCCAGAGGCGGGTCGCGCTCGCCGCGGGCTCTGCCATCGCCCTGACCGCGCTGCTGGCGGGCTGCACGGGCGGCGGTGGCGGCGACGCCGCGGCTGACGGCACGCTCGTCTTCGCCGTCGAGACCGACCCGACGTGCATCGATCCGCAGCAGCCGACGGTGACGCAGGCGCTGTACATCGGCCGCCAGGTCGTGGACTCGCTCGTGGATCAGGATCCCGAGACCGGCGAGATCGTGCCGTGGCTCGCGGAGGACTTCTCCTCGAACGACGACATGACGGCGTTCGAGTTCACGCTGCGCGACGGCGTGACCTTCAGCGACGACAGCGAGCTGACGAGCGAGGTCGTGAAGGCGAACCTCGACTCGATCATCGAGATGTCGGCCGATGGATCGACGGCGACCCTCGCGGCGCAGTACCTCGCGGGATACGAGGGCACCGAGGTCACCGACGAGCACACCTTCACGGTCACGTTCGACGCCCCGAACGCGGCCTTCCTGCAGGGCGCGAGCACCATGAGTCTCGGAATCGTCTCCGCTGAGACGACCGAGCAGGCTCCGGACGCGCGCTGCCAGGACGGCGTGATCGGAACCGGTCCGTTCGTCTACGACGCCTACTCGCCCAACAGCGAGATCTCGATGGATCGCCGCGAGGGCTACGCGTGGGGATCCGAGCTGCGGGGCCACGAGGGCGACGCCACGCTCTCGCGCGTCGAGTTCGCGGTCGTGACCGAGGACAGCGTGCGCGTCGGCGGCCTGCAGTCGGGCGAGTTCGACATGATCGGCGAGCTGCCCTACGCAGACCAGCCCCGCATCGCGGACGAGGGCTACGAGATCTACGCGAAGGCGAACCCGGGCATCCCGACGAGCCTGATCCCGAACCTCGACAACCCCGTGCTCGCCGACGACGCCGTGCGCGAGGCGCTGCGCATCGGGATCGACCGCGACGACATCAACGCGACGCTCGGCTACGCCGACGGCGACGCTCCCTCCAGCGCCCTGTCGAGCGGCACGACCGGATACACGAGCCAGGCAGAATCCATGGCCTACGACCGCGACGCCGCGATCGCCGCCCTCGAGGACAGCGGCTGGGCGCTCGGCGACGACGGGATCCGCGAGAAGGACGGCGAGCGCCTCACCTTCACGACGACGGGCTTCTACGAGCAGAGCATGATCGAGCTCATCCAGCTGCAGCTGAAGGACCTCGGCATCGATATGCAGATCAACTTCACCGACGCCGGCGGGTTCTTCGGCGCGATCGCCGACCGCAGCTACGACATGCTGTTCGCCGCCCTCACCCGCACCGGTCCCGACGCGCTCGGCGTCGCGTTCGAGCAGGCCGCGCCGTCGCACTGGGCCGTTCTCGACGACCCCGACCTCGAGTCGATCCTCGCCGAGCAGGCCTCGACGAGCGACCCCGACGCGCGCCAGGGGCTCATCGACGAGGCGCAGGCCACGATCATCGACAACGGGTACCTGTTCCCGATCCTCGAGGTCTACCAGCTGCATGCCTCGCAGCCCGAGGTCACGGGCTTCGAGTTCGACTCGGCGTCGCGCTTCCACCTCTACGACGTGGCGCTCGGCTGATATGACCCAGGCAGGAACGTCTCCGAGGCGCGCGCCCGTCCGCATCGCGCGCATGGTCTGGCCGCGGCTGGTCCAGTTCGTCTTCGTCGTGTGGGCGACCTATACGGTGACGTTCCTGCTCATCCGCGTGCTGCCGGGGGATCCCGTGCTCGCGGCGCTCGCCGTGCAGTCCGGCGACGCCACGACGGTGGATCCCGAGCAGCTTGCGGCGCTGCGCGAGGAGGCTGGCCTGTCGGGCGGCCTCATCGCGCAGTACTTCTCGCAGCTCGGCGGCCTCCTCACCGGCGATCTCGGCACGTCGCTCGCGACCGGCCGGGACGTGACGTCGATGATCGCCGACGTCGTTCCCGGCACCCTCGCGATCGCCGGGCTCGCACTCGTGATCGGCATCGCGATGTCGCTCATCATCGGGTTCCTCGCCTACATCTCGCCGTGGAAGTGGCTGCGCGACCTGCTCGTGCAGCTGCCCCCGCTCGGCGTCGCGGTGCCGGCGTTCGTCACGGGACTCATCCTTATCAGCGTGTTCTCGTTCACGCTCGGCTGGTTCCCGGCGTCGGGGGCGCGCTCGTCGCTCGGCGTCGTGCTGCCCGCGATCACGCTCGCCTTCCCGGTCGGCGCGATCTTCTTCCAGGTGTTCTCCACCGCGATCCGCGAGGCGGAGCAGAGTCCGTACGTGTTCACGGCCGACGTCAAGGGCCTCTCGCGCCTCGCGGTTTTCCGCCGTCACATCCTGCGTAACGCGATGCTGCCGTCCGTGACGAGCATCGGCCTGCTCATCGGCTACCTCGCCGGCGGAACCGCCGTGGTCGAGACGGTGTTCTCGCGCGACGGCATCGGCCGGATCGTCGTGGCCGCCGTGCAGGCCCGCGACGTCAACGTGATCCAGGGCGTCATCATCGTCGTCGCGATCGTGTACGCGCTCGCGGCTCTGCTCGTCGACGTGTCCTACCCCTTCATCGATCCGCGCCTGCGCCGTCAGAGGGCGAAGCCCGGGGCCGCCGTGCCCGCGGCCGCCGCGTCGCCTGGTCTCGACAGTCCGGGGCCGAGCGCGCAGAACGGATCGGGGGGCGTGCGATGATTCGTCGATTGCTGCGTCCGACGACGCTTCTATCGCTGCTGATCGTCCTGATCGCGGCCGTCATGGCGCTCGCGCCGGGCCTGCTCGCGTCGGGGGATCCGCTCGCGGGTGCCACGGGCGACCGTCTTCAGGCTCCCAGCCTCGCGCACCTGTTCGGCACGGATGCGCTCGGACGCGATGTCTACACGCGCACCGTGCACGGAGCGTTCCTCTCGCTCGCCGCGGCCACGGCGGCCGTGCTCGTCGGCGGCATCGCCGGCGGCGCGATCGGGCTCGTGTGCGGCGCGCTGCGCGGCCGCATCGGCGGGGCGGTCGACTTCGTCGTCATGCGATTCGTCGACGTGCTCATCGCCGTGCCGGGCATCCTGCTCGCGCTCATCGTCGTGGCAACCCTGGGGTTCGGCCCGTGGAGCATCGCGCTCGGCGTCGGTTTCGGCGCCGCCGGCAGTTTCGCCCGCGTCATGCGCGCCCAGGTGCTGCGCGTGCGCGGCGAGGAGTACGTCGAGGCCGCCTCGACGCTCGGCGTGCGCCCGCTCACGGTGCTCGGCCGGCACATCCTGCCGAACGCCATGCGCCCGGTGCTCGCGATGGCGGCGCTCGAGCTGGGCACGGCCATCCTGTCGGTCTCGACCATCAGCTTCCTTGGGTTCGGCGTGCAGCCTCCGTCGCCCGAGTGGGGTGCGCTCGTCAGCGACGGTCGCGACTATATCGCCACCGCGTGGTGGCTCACGGTTCTGCCCGGCACGGTCATCGTCTGCGTCGTGCTGGCCGTGACCCGACTGGCGCGCGTGATCGGAGTGGAACGATGAGCGACGACATCCTTTCTGTCGAGGGCCTGCAGGTCGCCTACACGTCGGTCCGGCGCACGGTCGAGGCCGTGCGCGGCGTCGACCTCAGCGTGCCGCGCGGCGGCATCGTGGCGCTCGTGGGGGAGTCGGGCTCGGGCAAGAGCAGCGTCTCGCAGGCGCTCGTGCGGCGGCTGCCCGAGAACGGGGCGATCACGGGCGGTGCCATCCGATTCGACGGCCTCGACCTCGCGCGCGTGCGCGAGCGCACACTGCGGCGGATCCGCGGCGGTCAGATCGCGTTCGTGCCGCAGGATCCGAACGCGTCGCTGAACCCCGTCATGCGCATCGGCGAGCAGATCGCCGAGCAGCTGCGCCTGCACACCGGGATGTCGCGCGCGGACGCGGCGACGCGCACGGTGGAGATCCTCGGCGACGTCGGGATCCCGAACCCCGAGGTGCGCGCCGGGCAGTATCCGCACGAGCTGTCGGGCGGCATGAAGCAGCGCGTGCTGATCGGCATGGCGTGGAGCTGCGATCCGCGTCTCGTGATCGCCGACGAGCCGACGAGCGCGCTCGACGTCACGGTGCAGCGCCGCGTGCTCGACCAGATCGAGCAGCTCGCCGAGACGCGCGGCACGGCCGTGCTGCTCGTGACGCACGACCTGGGAGTCGCAAAGGATCGCGCCCAGCACGTCGTCGTCATGCAGCAGGGGCTCGTGGTCGACCAGGGATCCACGCACGACGTGCTCGGCACGCCGCGCACCGACTACACGCGCGAGCTCGTCGCGGCCGCGCCGGGGCTCACGAGCCGACGCCTGGAGCCGACGCTCGAAGGGGATTCACCGTCGGAGCCGGTCGTGCAGCGCCCGCTGCTCGAGGTCGTAGGCCTGCGCAAGACGTTCGCGCAGGGAGACGACACCTTCGTCGCAGCCGACGATGTGTCCTTCGTCGTACCAGCAGGACGCACGGTGGCGCTGGTCGGCGAGTCCGGATCCGGCAAGACGACGACGGCGCGGATGGCCGCGCGCATCACGCAGGCCGATGACGGCCGCGTGCTGTTCCGCGGGCAGGACATCACGGACCTGCGCGGCGCGGGCCTGCGCGAATGGCGGCGCTCGGTGCAGGTCGTCTACCAGAACCCGTTCGGCAGCCTCGATCCGCGCATGAGCGTCGAGGCGCTCATCGCCGAGCCGCTGCGCGCCTTCCGGATCGGCTCGCGTGCGGAACGCTCCCGTCGCGTGCGAGACCTGCTCGACTCGGTGCGGCTGCCGTCTACGGTCGCCGAGCGCCTGCCGGTCGAGCTGTCGGGCGGACAGCGCCAGCGCATCGCGATCGCTCGCGCTCTCGCCCTGCAGCCCGAGCTGCTCGTGCTCGACGAACCCGTCTCGGCACTCGACGTGTCGGTGCAGACGCAGATCCTGCAGGTGCTCGTCGACCTGCAGGCCGCGCTCGGTCTCGGCTACCTCTTCATCACGCACGACTTCGGTGTTGTGCGCCAGATATCCGACCACGTCGTCGTGATGCGGGAGGGCCGCGTCGTTGAGCAGGGCCCCGCCGAACGCATGCTGACGCTCCCCGAATCGGACTACGCGCGCGAGCTGATCGAGGCGGTTCCCGGGGCGCTGTAAGGGGCGCGGCGGCGCGAGAGCACGCCGTCGAGCCGCGCATACTCCGACTCGACCCACTCGCCGATGATGCGGGCGCGGTCGCCCGTCTCGGCGGCGGGGAAGGCGATGGCACGCGTCGGCACGCTCGCGCCGAGCTCGACGAGCAGCGGCCGCAGCGTGGTGTCGACCGCGAGCGTGTGCGCGGGGGATCCGATGGTGAGGATCGGCACGGCCGTCACCGCCGAGAGTCCGCCTGCGCCGTATCGATCGAGGAACGCCTTGAGCAGACCCGTATACGCGGCCTTGTACGTCGGGCTCGCGATCACGACGACGTCGGCGGCGGCGACCTGTGCGTTCAGCTCGTCGATCTCGGCCTCGGGGTAGGCGAAGATGCGCTCCGCGTAACCCGCGAGGTCGATCGTCGGCAGCACCGTCGCCCCGGATCGGGCGGCGAGCTGGGATGCAACCTCCCCCGCGACGAGCGCGGTGCGCGAGGCGGGCTGCGGGTTTCCGACGACGACGGCGATGGTGCTCATGGATCCATTGAACAGGCGCTGTTCGTGCCGGGGCAAGAAGCTCGACACACGCGGTCACGCCGATGGTGTTAAACTTGAGTCGACCTAACTCAAGTTAAAACCGGGAGGACGATGTGGCAGAGAATCAGGACGACCAGAAGAGCGCGCTCGAGCAGTTCGGCATCAACCTCACCGAGCTCGCTCGCACGGGCAAGCTCGATCCGGTGATCGGGCGCGACAGCGAGATCCGCCGTGTGAGCCAGGTGCTCACCCGGCGCACGAAGAACAATCCCGTGCTGATCGGCGAGCCCGGCGTCGGCAAGACGGCCGTCGTCGAGGGCCTCGCTCAGCGCATCGTCGCGGGCGACGTCGCCGAGTCGCTGAAGGGCAAGGAGCTCATCTCGCTCGACATCTCCGCCCTCGTCGCGGGCGCGATGTACCGCGGCCAGTTCGAGGAGCGCCTGAAGAAGGTGCTGCAGGAGATCAACGACTCCGAGGGGCGGGTCGTCACGTTCATCGACGAGCTGCACGTACTGATGGGCGCGGGCGGAGGAGAGGGATCCGTCGCGGCAGCGAACATGCTCAAGCCCATGCTCGCGCGCGGCGAGCTGCGCATGATCGGCGCAACCACGCTCAACGAGTACCGCGAGTTCATCGAGAAGGACGCCGCGCTCGAGCGCCGCTTCCAGCAGGTGTACGTGGGCGAGCCCACGGTCGAGGACACCATCGCGATTCTGCGCGGCCTCAAGCAGCGCTACGAGGCGCACCACAAGGTGTCGATCTCGGACAGCGCCCTGGTCGCGGCCGCATCGCTCTCGCACCGCTACATCCCGAGCCGCCAGCTGCCGGACAAGGCCATCGACCTGATCGACGAGGCCGCGAGCCGGCTGCGCATGGAGATCGACTCGGCGCCGCTCGAGATCGACGAGCTGCGCCGCCACGTCGACCGGTTGAAGCTCGAGGAGCTCGCGCTGAAGAAGGAGAAGGACGCCGCGGCGAAGGAGCGCCTCGCGGCCCTCCGCGCGACCATGGCCGAGCAGCAGGAGAAGCTCGATGAGCTGCAGGCGAGGTGGGAGACCGAGCGCGCCTCGCTGAACCGCGTCGGCGACCTGAAGAACAAGCTCGACGGTGCGCGGATCCAGGCCGAACGCGCCCAGCGCGAGGGCAACCTCGAGAAGGCATCGCGCCTGCTCTACGGCGAGATCCCCGGCCTCGAGCGCGAGCTCGCCGACGCGGAGAAGGCCGAGCAGTCTGACGACCGCATGGTCGGCGACCAGGTCACCGACGAAGACATCGCCGCCGTGATCGCGGCGTGGACCGGGATCCCCGTGGGGCGCCTGCTGCAGGGCGAGTCCGAGAAGCTGCTGCACCTCGAAACGGAGCTCGGGCGCCGCCTCATCGGCCAGCGCGAGGCGGTCTCGGCCGTCTCCGACGCCGTGCGCCGTGCGCGGGCGGGGCTGTCGGATCCCGACCGGCCCACCGGATCCTTCCTGTTCCTCGGCCCGACGGGCGTCGGCAAGACCGAGCTCGCGAAGGCGCTCGCCGAGTTCCTCTTCGACGACGAGCAGGCGATGATCCGCATCGACATGTCCGAGTACGGCGAGAAGCACTCGGTATCGCGCCTCGTCGGCGCCCCTCCCGGATACGTCGGCTACGACCAGGGCGGCCAGCTCACCGAGGCCGTGCGCCGCCGTCCGTACTCGGTCGTGCTGCTCGACGAGGTCGAGAAGGCGCACCCCGAGGTGTTCGACGTGCTGCTGCAGGTCATGGACGACGGCCGGCTGACCGACGGCCAGGGCCGCACGGTCGACTTCAAGAACGTGATCCTGGTGCTCACGAGCAACATCGGATCGCCGATCCTCATCGACCCGACGATCTCGCCCGACGTCAAGCGCGACCAGGTGCTGCAGCTCGTGCAGGCCTCGTTCAAGCCCGAGTTCGTGAACCGCCTCGACGACATCGTGGTGTTCCAGGCCCTGGGCGAGGACGAGCTGGCGCAGATCGTCGAGCTGCAGGTCGACCAGCTGCAGAACCGGCTCGCGGATCGGCGGCTCACGCTCGCCGTCACGCCCGACGCGCGCGCCTGGCTGGCCGAGCGCGGCTACGACCCGGCGTTCGGCGCCCGCCCGCTGCGCCGCCTTATCCAGAAGCAGATCCAGGACCTGCTGGCGCGCGGCATCCTCGCGGGCCGAATCCACGACGGCGACACCGTGCGGGTAAATGTGGCAGCAGACGGGGACGCGCTGGCGCTGACGGGCGCCTAGCCCCCAGTTCATCATTTCTGGCACTTTTCTTACCCTGCTCGCAGGAGAAAAGTGCCAGAAATGAAGGGTTGTGGGGGGCTACTTCTTCAGGGCCTCGCTCCACTTCACGCGGGCGCCCATGCGCAGCAGTGAGCGCTCGTAGATTTTCGCGGCCAGCATGATCACGAGCGCGCACGCGATGAGCGAGATGACGATCGAGAGGATCGGCTCCCACCACTGCGCCTCGTTGAAGAACAGGCGGATCGGCATCGACACCGGCGCCGAGAACGGCACGTACGACATGATTGCCATCACGAGCGGGTTGTCGTTGAAGAAGATCACGAGGAAGTACGGGATCATCACGATGTACATGACGGGCGCGATCGTCTGCGAGATGTCCTCCTGACGCGACACGAGCGCTCCCGTCGCGGCGAACATCGTGGCGATCAGCAGGAATCCGGCGACGAAGAACAGTGCGAACCACAGCAGCGGCGCGCCGAGCCCTGCGAGCATTTCGGTCTGATCTGTCACGATGAGCGACACCGCCACCGCCGCGACGATCAGAATGATCTGCGCGAGCGCGAGCAGCGTGTTGCCGATCACCTTGCCCGCGAGCAGCGCCCGCGCGGGGATCGCCGTCAGCAGGATCTCGATCACGCGCGTCTGCTTCTCCTCGACGACGCTCGTCGCCACGGGGGATCCGAACGTCATCGCCGACATCATGAAGACGAGGCCGAAAGCGATCGCGAGGATGTAGCGGATCGGGGACCAGCCCGCATCCGGGTTCACGAGCTCGACGTGCGGCGCCTGTGACAGGCTCTGCAGCAGCTCGCTCGGCGCCTCGGTGAGCGCCACGATCGTCAAGCCGGTGGTCGAGTCTTCGTCGGGGACGACCGCCGCGTCGACCGCTTCATCCTCGACGAGCTGGCGGGCCTCGTCGGCATCGGCCACCTCGGTGACCTCGACGCCGTCGATCTCGGCGAGCTGCGCCGAGACGGTGTCGGGAGCGGCGACCTCGGTGGTCGTTTCGCGCTCGCTGAAGAAGTTCATCGCGATGATTCCGGCGATGATTCCGATCAGCAGGATCAGCGTCGAAATCACGAACGCCTTGCTGCGCACGCGGGTCACGACCTCGCGCTCCGCGACGAGGTAGGTGGCCTGGGGCAGGGACAGGGGCTGAGCGTTCATCGGACGACCTCCTTGAAGATCTGTGCGAGCGAGGGATGCTGCGGGGCGAAGCTCGTGACGTCGCCCTCGGCGACCGAGCGGCGCAGCACGTGCTGCGCGGCCTGGTCGTCCGTGACGTCGAACACAGCGTGGCCCGCATCGAAGTCGATGACCTCGATGCCCGGCTCGTCGCGAAGCCAGCCCGCGTCGCCGGTCGAGATCAGCTCATAGCGGTTGGTGGAGTGCTGCTCGCGGAGCGCCTCGCGCTCGCCGCTCGCGCGCACGGATCCGTCGGCGATGATCACGAGGTCGTCGCAGAGGCGCTCGACTACGTCGAGCTGGTGCGAGGAGAACAGCACGGCCGCGCCCTCGTGCGCGCGACGCTGCAGCACCGCGACGACCGTCTCGACGGCCATCGGGTCGAGGCCGCTGAACGGCTCGTCGAGGATCAGCACGTCGGGGTCGTGCACGAGCGCCGCGGCGATCTGCGCGCGCTGCTGGTTTCCGAGCGAAAGCGACTCGATCGGATCCGTGAGGCGCTCGCCGAGGCCGAGCTCGGTAAGGATGTCCGTCGCCTTTTCGCTGGCGACGCGCTTGTCGAAGCCGTGCAGGCGCCCGAGGTAGGTGATCTGCTCGAGCACCTTCATCTTCGGATACAGGCCGCGCTCCTCCGGCATGTAGCCGAAGCCGCGGCGCCGGGCGGCGGTGAGCGGATCTCCGTCGAGGGTGACCTCGCCGCCGTTCTTCTCGAGCAGCCCGAGAACGATGCGCATGGTGGTGGTCTTGCCCGCGCCGTTGCCGCCGACGAAGCCCGTGAGGCGGCCGCGCGTGACGGAGAACGACACGTCGTCGAGAACCGTGCGCTCGCCGTACTGCTTCGTGATTCCGCTGACGTCCAGCATGTCGGAACCCCTTTCCGTTCGTATGCTTCGACGCTATGCGGTGCGATACCGGCCGCACCTCCGCCGCGAGGGGGAGATCTCAGCTCGTTCACTGGGGATCCGGCCAGAATGATGAATTCATCGGAATAGACAGGACGGCGGGCCCGTTCCCGACTCCTGTACCGCAATTCGCCTACCAAGGAGAACCCCTGTGACCAAGATCGGCTACATCGTCGGATCCATCGGAACGACCTCGATCAACCGCGCGCTCGCCGGAGCGCTCGTGAACCTGCTCCCCGAGGGAGTCGAGGCCGTGGAGATTCCGATCAAGCAGCTGCCGTTCTTCTCGACCGACCTCGAGGGCGACTTCCCGCAGGTCGCGCTCGACTTCAAGGAGCAGATCGAGTCGGTCGACGGCGTGATCATCATCACGCCCGAGTACAACCGGTCGATCCCCGGCGTACTGAAGAACGCGATCGAGTGGGCGAGCCGTCCCTACGGCAACTTCTCCTTCGGCGGTCGGCCCGTCGCCGTCATCGGCGCCTCACAGGGCGGAATCGCCACCGCCGCCGCGCAGCAGCACCTCAAGGCCATCCTGAGCCACGTCAACGCGATCGTGATGGGCCAGCCCGAGGGCTTCATCCAGCTCACACCGGGCCTGATCAGCGAGACCGGCGAGGTGACGAACGCCGACACGAAGGCGTTCCTCGAGATGTACCTCGGCACCTTCCTCGGCCTCATCGGCCGCGTGCAGAAGGCCAACGCCTAAGCGTTCACGAACCAGCGCCCCGCGGATCCGCCTCTCCCCCTTATTGGATCCGCGGGGCGCTCTGCTGTGCGCGTCACTCGCGCGCGGGCCAGCCCTCCGCTTCCGCGTCCGTGAACGCGTCGTTCGCATCGGGGTGCTGGTGGTTGAATCCGTCGGCCGCGGCGGGCTGCGGGGCCTCGTCCGACATCCACGTGAACTCGATGATGTGCCCGTCGGGGTCGGCCATCGAGACCACGTACATGACGCCGTGATCGACCGGCGGCTTGTTCTCGGATCCGCCGTTGTCGAGCACCGTCTGCCGGGCGCGCTCGACCTGCTCGCGCGAATCCCGGCTGAGCGCCGTGATCGACTGCGCCCCCGTGCCCGGCATGACGACGGGCTGGTCGGTGAAGGTCGCGAAGTAGTCGGCCGCGAGGACCATGAAGAACACGTTCTCGTCCCACTTCAGGCACGAGGCGTTCTCGTCGGTGAACTCGGTGACGACCTCGGCGCCGAGCGCCGTGTAGAACGCCTTCGAGCGCTCGAGATCGGCGACGGGAAGATTGACGAAGATCATCACCATGGTGTGCTCCCTTGAGACGAGTGTGCCTGGCTCCAGGATCCGCGCGACGGCGCCGGAATACAAGGGCCTCCGCCGTGCGGGGGAGGCGATTGCCGCGATCGCCGCCTAACGTGGTCGGCATGACGATCACGACGGCGCGCACAACGCGCCCTGCGGCCGGATCCTTCGCGCGCGATGCGCCCGCGCCCGCGCAGAGAACGAACGATGTCTGGGTGGGACTTGCGCTGTTCCTCGGCGCGATCATCAGCGTGATCCTCGGGTTCTTCGCGCAGCTGATGGGATCCAGCGGGCTGGACGTGAAGTGGGGGCTCGTCTACGCGGCCGCGCTCTCGCTGCCGTTCGTCGTGCGCACCAGCTACCCGATCACCGTCGCGATCGTCGTCAACGTCGTCTACGTCGTCGGCATGGAGGCCGGGGCGACCGAGCTCTACGTCGGGCAGATCGCGCTGTTCCTGTCGATGTACACGGTGGGCGCGTGGGTCAACGACCGCCGCCGCGCCCAGCTCGCGCGCTTCGCGATCATGGCGGTCATGGCCGGGTGGCTGCTCGTCGCCACGTTCCGCGCGGCGACCGAGCCGGTGCCCGAGGGCATGCCCGACGCCGTGGGCGCGATGTCGCCGATGGTCGCGTACATGATGATCCAGTGGCTCATCAACGCGGTCTTCTTCGGCGCCGCGTACGTGATGGGCGACCGCGCGTACGAGGCCGCGCTCGGGCGGAAGGCGCTCGCCGCGCGCACGCGGGAGCTCGAGGAGCAGCAGGAGATCGCCTCCGCGCAGGCCGTCATGCTCGACCGCGTGCGGATCGCCCGCGAGCTGCACGACGTCGTCGCCCACCACGTGTCGTCGATGGGCGTGCAGGCCGGCGCCGCGCGCGCCGTCCTCGATCAGAACCCCGACGGCGCCAAGCGCGCGCTCACGGTCGTGGAGGAGTCGTCTCGGCAGGTGATCGGCGAGCTGCGGCACCTGCTCGACACGCTGCGCGGCGGCGACGACGACCACGAGGATCCGCCGTCGACGGTCACGCTCGCCGCGCTCGATCAGCTCGTTCGCGCGTCGGAGGCCGCGGGAACGCCCACCTCGCTGCGCATCATCGGGGATCCGCGCGATGTGCCGAGCCTCGCGCAGGTGAACCTGTACCGGATCGCGCAGGAGGCGCTCACGAACGCCCGCCGGCACGCGGGGCCGAACGTGACCGCCGACGTGCGCCTGCGCTATTCGGACGATGACGTCGAGCTCGAGGTGACGAACACCGGGCGAGCGGTCCTCGGATCCCGCGCGGGGCTCGGCACGCTCGGCATGCGCGAGCGGGCGACGTCGATGGGGGCGTTCCTCGAGGCGGGCCCGCGCGAGAGCGGCGGCTACCTGGTGCGCGTGCGCGTGCCGCTGGCATAGCAGGATGGAATCATGACCGCACCCACCGTTCTGCTCGTCGATGACCACGCCACGATGCGGGCGGGGTTCCGCATGATTCTCGAGGCGTCGGGCGTCGAGATCGTCGGCGAGGCCGCCACCGGTGTCGAGGCGATCGAGCGCGCAGCGCACCTCGACCCTGACGTCGTGTTCATGGACGTGCAGATGCCCGACATGGACGGCATCGAGGCCACGCGGCAGATCATCGCCTCGGGCAGCCGGTCGAGCGTCGTGATCGTGACGACCTTCGACCGAGACGACTACCTCTTCGCGGCCCTGGATGCGGGCGCGAGCGGGTTCCTGCTCAAGAACGCGGGGCCCGAGGAGCTCGTGAGCGCGGCGCAGGTGGCCGCTGCGGGCGACGCGCTGCTCGCACCCGAGGTGACCCGCCGGGTCATCGAGCGGCACAGCGCGGCGGGACATATGCCGCTGTCGGCATCCGATGGGATCCCCGTGTCTCTGACCGAGCGCGAGGCCGAGATCCTGCGCCTTCTGGCGGCGGCGATGAGCAACGCCGAGATCGCTCAGCAGCTGTTCATCGGCGAGGCGACGGTGAAGACGCACATCTCGAACATGTTGCAGAAGACGGGCTCGCGCGACCGCGTCGCCGCCGTGGTGTGGGCGTACCGCAACAACTTCGCGTAGGGCGTCGGTCAGCCGAAGATCATCGGAACGTCTTCGTCGTCCTCGTCGAAGTTCAGGTCGACGACCACCGGAACGTGGTCGCTCGGCCCCTCGCCCCCCCGCTCATCCCGCTCGATCGACGCGCCCTCGACCGCGTCGGCGAACGCACGGGATCCCAGCACGAAGTCGATGCGCAGGCCCTCGTTGCGCGGGAACCGCAGCTGCTTGTAGTCCCAGAACGTGAAGCCCTCGGGCACGAGCGGGCGCACGACGTCCTGCAGCCCGGCCTCGGACAGCGCGGAGAAGGCGTCGCGCTCGGCGGGGGAGACGTGCGTCGTCACGCCCTCGACGATCGACGGATCCCCGTTGTCCGCGTCCGTGGGCGCCACGTTGAAGTCGCCCGTGAGCGCGAGCGGAAGCGACGGATCCGCCGCGAGCGCGTCGGCAGCGTACTGTCGCAGCGCGTCGAAGAAGCGCAGCTTGTAGGCGTAGTGCGGGTCGTCGAGCCCGCGGCCGTTCGGCACGTAGAGGCTCCACAGCCGCACGCCCTCGACGAGAGCGGAGATCGCGCGCGCCTCGAGCGGGGCGTCGTCGCCGTCATAACCCTTCTGGAATCCGGGCATTCCCGGGAAGGAATATTCGACGTCCTCGAGCGGCAGGCGGCTCGCGATCGCAACGCCGTTCCACTGGTTCAGGCCGTGCGCCTCGATCGTGTAGCCGGCGTCCTCGAACTGTTGATACGGGAACTGCTCGGGCTTGCACTTGATCTCCTGCATGAGCAGGACGTCGATCGCGGCACGGTCGGCGAAGGCGACGATGCGGTCGACGCGTGCACGAACCGAGTTGACGTTCCAGGTCGCGATGCGCATGTGAAGAAGCCTACTTGCGCGGGTCGGATCCCCACTTCAGGTTGTCGAAGAGGTCGTCGACGGCCGCGCGGTCGTACGCCTCGGCGCGCGGGGCGGTCGGGAAGTCGATCTTGCGGATCAGATCGGCGTACTGCCGGTCAGCGCGCAGCCGGTCGACGACCTTGTCGGTGACCTCGTCGACCGCTCGGCGCGAGTAGCCCTCGCCCGCGAACAGGCCGGGCTTCTTCAACGGGTGGGATGCGAGCCATTCTTCGAGGGGCTGGTGTGCCTTAGCCATGTCGTCAGCCTATGGCCTGCCGAATAGACTGGGGCACATGGCCATCGCATCCACTCCCGCGCTCGAGTCCGACCGCCAGAACCTGATCTCGCTGATCACCGACGAGGCCGTGTTCCACGGTGACTTCACGCTGTCGAGCGGCAAGAGGGCCACGTACTACGTCGACATGCGCAAGCTCACGCTCGACCACCGCGCGGCCCCCGCGATCGGCCGCATCATGAGCGACCTGATCGCCGACATCGACGGCGTCGTCGCGGTCGGCGGGCTCACCCTGGGCGCGGATCCCATCGCGAACGCCGTCATGCACGCGACGGCGGCCTCAGAGCGGCCGCTCGACGCGTTCGTCGTGCGCAAGGAGCCGAAGGATCACGGCCGCGGCCGGCAGATCGAGGGCGCGGAGGTCGAGGGCAAGCGCGTCGTCGTGCTCGAAGACACGTCCACGACGGGGCAGTCGGCGCTGAAGGCGGTCGAGGCGCTGAAGAAGGCCGGAGCCGAGGTCGTGGCGGTCGCCGTGATCGTCGATCGGCTGACCGGCGCCCGTGCCGCGATCGAGGAGGCCGGCCTCGAATGGCGAGCCGCGATCGACCTGGGCGACTTGGGGCTCGACCCTCAGTAGAGCGCACCGACTGGGACATCCTCGGTACCGCTAGCCTGAACGCATGTCCCGCATCGCGTTGGCCGTCGACCTCGGCGGCACGAAGATCGAAGCCGCCCTCGTCGACGAGACGGGCGCCGTGATCACCGCGAGCCGGCACCGCGTTCCGACCGGGCGGGACATCACGCCCGAACGTCTCGGCCAGTCGGTCAGCGCGGTGGTCGCGGCCGCTCTTGACCACCTGCCGCAGGGCGCCGACTTCGCTGGGGCGGGCGTCGGGTCGGCTGGCCCGGTCGACCGCGCGGCGGGCACGATCCACCCGGTGAACATGCCGCTCGTGATGGGGTTCGACCTCGCCAGCACCGTGCGCGACGCCGTCGTCGTGGACACGGGTGACATCGACGCCGACGTGACGCTGCGGCACGACGGCGGCGCGCTCGCGCTCGCCGAGTCGTGGCTCGGCGAGGCCGCGGGCGCCAGGGCCTCCCTCTCGATCGTCGTCTCGACCGGCGTCGGGGGCGGCATCGTCATCGGGGGCGAGCCGATCGGCGGATCCTCCGGCAACGCCGGCCACCTCGGCCAGACGCACGTCGCCGAGCAGAACGGTGAGCTCACGCTCGAGGAGGTCGCCTCGGGGCCCGCGAGCGTCACGTGGGCTCAGCTGCAGGGCTGGCAGGGCACGGCGGGGGAGCAGCTCGGAGAGGACGCGCGCCGGGGCGATCGCACCGCGCGCGCCGCGATCGAGCGGTCGGCGCACGCGGTCGGGCGGGCGCTCGCCGACGCCTCCACCCTGCTCGACCTCGAGGTCGTCGCGATCTCCGGCGGGTTCTCGTTCGTCTCCGACGACTATGTCGAGCTCGTCCAGGCCGCGCTCAACGACTGGGCCGAGCTGCCGTACGCGCAGAACACCCGGGTCGTGCGCAGCGGCCTCGGCCCCGACGGCCCTCTGATCGGTGCCGCGGCCCTCGCGCTGCGCTGAGCCCGCCCTCAGCGGCGGGGGCCGAACATGTCGTCGTCGTCTCGACCCGACTTGTTCATGCGGCGCACGGCGCGAATGCCCATGACGATCACGCTGACGCAGGTCAGGGCGATGACGATCACGAACAGTTCCGGCATGCCGCCCACGTTACCCGCGCGCCGACCGGTGTGGGATCAGAACCCGACATAGGCTCGGCATCGTGGCGAAGAACCCGATGAAGGAGCGCGATTCCTTCAGCATGCCGCCGCAGGACGGCCGCACCTACCTCGTCACGGGCGCCAACGCCGGCCTCGGATATTTCGCCTCTGAGCACCTCGCGCGGGCCGGCGCGCACGTGATCATGAGCGGGCGCCACCCGAACCGCCTCGCCGCCGCCCACGACGCCCTCGAGGCGCGCGTGCCCGGGGCATCCGTCGAGACGCTGCTGCTCGACGTCGCGAACCCCGGATCCGTGCGGGCGGCCGCCGCGAGCATCCGCGGCGGCATGTTCGACCGCACGCGCCTCGACGGCGTGATCTTCAACGCCGGGATCGTGCACCCGCCGCACGAGCGCCGACTGACGCGCGACGGGCGCGAGCTCGTGTTCTCGACGAACGCGCTCGGCCATTTCGTGCTCGGATCCGAGCTGCTCGTGCCGCTCGCGAAGTCGGCGACGAATCGCTGGACGCCGCGCATGGTGTGGATCGGCAGCGTCTCGACGCGCATGGGCGCGCACAACCCCGTCGACGTGCAGCTCGAGGCGAAGTACTCGGCCTGGAAGGCGTACGTGCAGTCAAAGGTCGCCGTGCAGGCGCTCGGTTTCGAGGCCGACGCGCGCCTGCGCGACGCCTCGGTTCCGGTCAAGAGCATCGTTGCGCACCCCGGATACTCGATCGGCGGCCGTACGCCGCGGGTGCAGGGCGTCAACCAGCCCGGCCTGTTCAAGCGGCTGAAGGACGGCGCCCAGGCGCCCTTCTCGCAGAGCAAGGAGCACGGCGCCGAGGCGATCGTGCGCGCACTCGTGGATCCGGGCATCTCGGGCGGCGAGTACTGGGGCCCGCGCTACCTGCTGCGCGGCGAGGCCGTCAGGCAGCGCCCGTCGGTGACCTCGGCCGATCCGGAGGTGCGCCGCCTGCTCTGGGAGAAGTGCGAGGCGCTGTCGGGCATGACGTGGCCGCTGCAGAAGGCCGCCCGGGCCGCTCGGTAATCTGGTCTCGTGTCCACCAGCCCTGCAGCCGACGATTATCTGAAGACGATCTTCCACCACACCGAGTGGCAGGATCGGCCGATCACGCCGTCGGTTCTCGCCGCGAAGCTGGGCGTCGCGCCCTCGAGCGTGACCGAGATGGTGAAGAAGCTCGCCGCCGCCGGTCTCACGATCCACGAGCCGTATCGCGCCGTGCGCCTCACCGAGGCGGGCCTCGCCCGGGCCGTCACCATGACGCGCCGGCATCGCCTCATCGAGACCTGGCTGGTCAGGGAGTTCGGTTACACCTGGGACGAGGTCCACGACGAGGCCGAGGTGCTCGAGCACGCCGTCAGCGATCGCATGCTCGACAAGATCGACGACCGTCTCGGACACCCCGATGTCGACCCGCACGGCGACGCGATTCCGCGCCCCGACGGCACGATCCACCGCCCCGCGTTCGTGTTGCTCGGCGATGCGGATACGGGGCACGAGGGGCGCGTGCTGCGCGTGAGCGACGCGGATCCGATGCTGCTGCGCGCGATCACGGCGTGCGGCATCGATGTGGGAACGTCGATCGCCGTGCTGAAGCACGGTCTCGAGGTCGAGGGATCGCCGGTCGACCTTCCGGAGGGCGCGGCCGACGCCGTCTGGCTCACGGCCTGATTCGTTGGTCCGGAAATTAATCCGCCGCCGTGTCGATTTCCGTCTTCCGCGTTCGATGCGTCAGTGAGAGGGTCAGAACGGGCCCACCAGCGAGAGGAAGATCATGTCCAAGTTCATGCTCATCATGCGCGACAACGACGAAACGGCCATCGTGTCGAGGGACGTTCCGTTCGAGGAGATGCTCGAGGCGATGGGGAAGTACAACGAGTCGATGATCAAGGCCGGCGTGCTCGTCAACGCTGACGGGCTCACCGACCCCGCGGAGGGCGTCGTCGTCGACTACTCTGCGACACCGCCCATCGCGACTGACGGACCGTACGGCGAGACGAAGGAGCTCTTCAACGGGTTTTGGACCCTCGAGGTCCCGACGATCGAGGAGGCGACCGAGTGGGCGAAGCGCGCACCTCTCGGCGCTGGAAGCAAAATGGAGATCCGCCGAATCCACGGCAACGAAGATTTCCCGACCGACAACGAGTGGATCCAGAAGGAAGCCGAGTGGCGCCAGCAGCTCGGCACCGAGTGATCCGGATCCGCGGATGAACGGCGACGGGGTTGGCACCGCGCCCGAGCGGGAGGCGGCGTCAGCCCGCCGCCGCGTCGAGGCGGTGTGGCGCATCGAGGCCGCGCGCATCGTTGCGACGCTGATCCGGTACACCGGCGACTTCGATCTCGCCGAGGATCTCGCGCAGGAAGCGCTTTCGGCTGCGCTTGAGCAGTGGCCCGTCGACGGCACGCCGTCGAACCCGGGTGCGTGGCTCGTCACCGTCGGCAAGCGCCGCGCCGTCGACGGCTGGCGTCGCGCGGCCGCGCTCGACAAGAGGTGCGCGGCGATCGCGCGCAGGCTCAACGAGCAGGCGGAGGAGAACGCGTACGACCCCGACGCGATCGAGGACGACGTGCTGCGGCTCGTCTTCATCGCCTGCCACCCGTCCCTCTCGCGCGACGCCCGCGTCGCGCTCACGCTGCGCGTCGTCGGCGGGCTCGCGACAGACGAGATCGCGCGAGCCTTCTTCGTGCCGACCCCGACGATCCAGCAGCGCATCGTGCGGGCGAAGAAGACGCTTGCGGCCGTGAACGCGCCCTTCGAGGTGCCGCCGCGCGAGGAGTACGCTGGCCGCCTCGACGGCGTGTTGAGCGTGCTCTACCTCATCTTCAACGAAGGACACGTCGCCAGTTCCGGCGGTGAGTGGATGCGCGAAGATCTCGCCCGTGAGGCGATGCGACTCGCGCGCGTGCTCGCCGGGCTGATCCCGGCCGAGTCCGAGGCGCACGCGCTGGTCGCCCTCATGGAGCTGACCGCCGCACGTTTCCCCGCTCGCACCGACGCGAACCGAGACCCGGTGCTGCTCGACGCGCAGGACCGCACGCGGTGGGACGCGTCCCTCATCTCCCGGGGGCGTGCGGCGCTCCAGCGGGCAGACGCCGTCGGCCGCGGACGCGGGGCCTACGGACTGCAGGCGGCGATCGCCGAGTGCCACGCGGTCGCCGCGACGTTCGATGACACCGACTGGGAGCGCATCGTCGTGCTGCACGAGGCCCTCGGGCGCATCGCCCCGTCGCCCGCGGTCGAGCTGAACCGGGCCGCCGCGGTGGCCATGGCGGCCGGACCGGCGAGCGCCCTGCGCATTGTTGACGAGATCGATCGTTCGGGCGCCCTGTACGGCTCCCACCTGCTGCCCTCCGTGCGCGGCGACCTGCTCGCGCGCCTCGGCCGCGTGGACGAGGCGCGCGAGTGCCTGACGGATGCGGCGCGACTAACGGCGAACGAGCGCGAGCGCGGCGTGCTGCTCGCGAAGATCGCGGCGCTCAGCCCGCGAACGTCAGCCACAGCAGCACCGCGTTGAGGGCGATGAGGAACGCGCTCGACGCGACGCCGACGGCGGTCGTCCACCACCGATTGCGGTGGGATCCGAGGGTGCGCTTCTGCGCCGTCAGCGCGACGAGCGGCACGAGCGCGAACGGGATGCCGAACGACAGCACGACCTGACTGAGGATCAGCGCCTGGGTGGGGTCGACACCGATCGCGAGCACCGCGAGCGCCGGGATGATCGTCACGACCCGGCGCACGATCATCGGGATCTGCACGCGCAGCAGCCCGCGCATGATCTCGGATCCGGCGTACGCGCCGACCGAGGTCGAGGCGAGCCCCGACGCGAGCAGGCCGACGGCGAACACGGTCGCGATGATGCCGCCGAGCGACGCCTCCAGCGCTGCGTGCGCGCCCTCGAGGCTGTCGGTTCCGGGGACGCCGGGCAGGTTCGCGGCCCCGAGCAGCAGGATCGCGAGGTTCACGGCACCCGCCACGACGAGCGCGATCGTCACGTCCCACCGCGTCGCGCGCAGCAGGCGAGGGATCCGTCCGGGGCCCGCCGCGTCGGGCTCGACGTCGGGGGCGAAGCGGTCGCGCACGAGCGCGGAGTGCGCGTAGATGGCGTGCGGCATGACCGTCGCGCCGAGGATCGACGCGGCGAGCAGAACGGATCCGGACCCCTCGAAGCGCGGCACGAGGCCGGCCACGGCGGACTCCACGTCGGGCGGCCCGACGATCACGCCCGCCGTGAAGCCGATCGTGATGATCGCCATGAGCGCGATGATCACGAACTCGAACGGGCGCACGCCGCCGCGGGTCTGGATCCACAGCAGCCCCATCGATACGGCGCCCGTGATGACGCCGCCCGCAACGAGCGGCACGTCGAACAGCAGCCACAGCGCGACGGCGCCGCCGATGACCTCGGCGACATCGGTCGCCATCGCCACCAGCTCGGCCTGCAGCCAGAACAGGCGCCGGCCCCAGGGGGATCGGATGCGCTGGCTGAGCGTCTCGGCGAGGCTCTGCCCCGTGACGACGCCGAGCTTCGCCGAGAGGTACTGGATCAGCCAGGCCATCGCGTTGCCGAGCACGACGACCCACACCAGGAGGTAGCCGAACTGCGCTCCGGCCGACATGTTCGTCGCCACGTTGCCCGGGTCGAGGTAGGCGACGCCCGCCACGAGGGCGGGCCCGAGCAGCCACGCGGCGCGGCGTCGGGGCGGCGAGACGGTCGTCATCCGGCCAGTGTGTCAGATTTTTAGGCGCACCGAAAGATTCGTTCCGAGCATCGGGTGGGACGATAGGGAGGTGACCGATGAACCGACCCACGGCGTGGGGCCCTGGCAGGGCGAGCTTCCCGACGGCGACCGCTTCGACCCCGAGCTGCTGGCGTCCGGCGATACCCGCAACGTCGTCGACGAGTACCGGTATTGGACGATGGAGGCCATCGTCGCCGACCTCGACTCCCGCCGCCACGCGTTCCACGTCGCGATCGAGAACTGGCAGCACGATATGAACATCGGATCCATCGTGCGAAGCGCCAACGCGTTCCTCGCGAACACGGTGCACATCGTCGGGCGCCGCCGCTGGAACCGGCGCGGGGCCATGGTCACCGATCGCTACCAGCACGTGATCCACCACCCGGACGTCGACACGTTCCGGGCGTGGATGGACGAGCGCGGCATCCCGATCATCGCGGTCGACAACGTCGGCGATGCGGTTCCCGTCGACAAGGCGGATCTCCCGGAGACCTGCGCATTCCTGTTCGGCCAGGAGGGCCCTGGCCTCACCGAGGAGGCGCTCGCCGCGGCGAGCTCGCAGATCGAGATCACGCAATACGGATCCACGCGCTCGATGAACGCCTCGGCCGCCGGCGCCGTCGTCATGTACGAATGGTGCCGCCGCTGGGCTTGACCCGGCGGCGGCACCATTCGAGGACCCGCTACGGCGTCTCGACGAGGTACATCGCGTAGGCCTTCGTCGTGAGGAACGGAGCGAAGGTGCCCGACAGGGCGACGTCGCGGAACACGCTCGCCGCCTCGTCGAACCGGTCGCCGTCCGTGCGCTCGACCGACTGCAGCATCTCGTCAACGAGCCCGTCGACGTAGCCGTGCGTGATCGCCGTGCCCTCCTCGGTGACGCGGTCCTGGCGGATCCACTGCCAGATCTGCGAGCGCGAGATCTCTGCCGTCGCCGCGTCCTCCATCAGGTTGTTGATGGCGACGGCGCCGAGCCCGCGCAGCCACGCCTCGATGTAGCGGATCGCGACCTCGACGTTGCCGCGCACTCCCGCGTCGGTCACCCCGCGCCCGATCGTGAGATCGAGCAGCTGGCGCGGCTGCACGTTGACATCACCGCGCTGGCGGGTGAGCTGGTGCGGCGCGTCGCCGAGCACGGCATCGAACTCGGCGCGGGCGGCGGGGATCAGGTCGGGGTGTGCGACCCACGTGCCGTCGAAGCCGTCGGTCGCCTCGCGCTTCTTGTCGCTCGCGACCTTCTCGAGCGCGTTACGGTTCGCCTCGGGATCCCGTCGGTTCGGGATGAAGGCGCTCATGCCGCCGATGGCATATGCGCCGCGCCGGTGGCAGGTCTTCACGAGCAGCTCGGTGTACGCCCGCATGAACCCGACGGTCATGGTGACCTCGTTGCGGTCGGGCAGCACGAACCGCGAACCCCGACCGCGGTAGGTCTTGATGATCGAGAAGATGTAGTCCCAGCGCCCGGCGTTGAGGCCCGCGCAGTGGTCGCGCAGCTCGTAGAGGATCTCGTCCATCTGGAACGCGGCCGGCAGCGTCTCGATCAGCACGGTCGCGCGGATCGTGCCGTGCGGCAGGTCGAGGTACTGCTCCGAGAACGTGAAGACCTGGTCCCACAGCCTCGCCTCCTCGGCCTGCTCGATCTTCGGCAGGTAGAAGTACGGGCCGCGCCCCCGGGCCACGAGCTCGCGCGCGTTGTGGAACATGTAGAGGCCGAAGTCGACGAGCGACCCCGACGCGGCCATCGTGCGGCCGTGCCGGTCGGTGAACGTTAGGTGGTGCTCCTCGAGGTGCCAGCCGCGCGGGCGCATCACGATCGTCGGCGTGTGCTCCGCCGTGACCGCGTAGCGCTTGCCGTTCTCGGCGGTGAACTCGAGCTGCTCGCGGATCGCGTCGAACAGCGAGAGCTGGCCGCCGATGACGTTCTGCCACGTGGGGCTCGTCGCGTCCTCCTGGTCGGCGAGCCACACGTTCGCGCCCGAGTTGAGGGCGTTGATCGTCATGCGCGGATCCGTCGGGCCGGTGATCTCGACGCGACGGTTCTCGAGGCCGGGGCCGGCGCCCGCGACGCGCCAGTCGGTGCGTTCGCGGATCCGCGCGGTGTCGTCGCGGAACGACGGGTCGTGTCCGTTGCCGATCTCGTACCCGTGGCGCAGCCGCGCCGCGAGACGGTCGTAGCGGGGGCCGGCGAACAGCTCGTGCAGCTGTGCGACGAAGGCGAGCGCGTCGGGCGTGAGGATCTGCTCGAAGCGGTCGCGCATCGGTCCGACGATGCGGATCGCGGGCAGCATCGGCTCGGGTGCGGAGATGGTCGGTGGGGCGGTGTCGATGAGAGTCATGTCATGCTCCTTGGGAAATCGTGGGAGTCAGGTGAACTGAGCGGTCTCGGTGGAGCCCGCGAGCGCGAGGGTCGAGGCGTCGGGGTTGAGCGCCTGAGACACGTGATCGAAGTAGCCGGTTCCCACTTCGCGCTGGTGCCGGGTCGCGGTGTATCCGTCGGCCTCGGCGGCGAACTCGGCGTTCTGGAGCTCGACGTACGCGGTCATCGCGTTCTGTGCGTAGCCGCGGGCGAGCGAGTACATCGAGTGGTTGAGGGCGTGGAATCCCGCCAGGGTGATGAACTGGAAGCGGTACCCCAGCTCGGCCAGCTCGGCCTGGAAGCTCGCGATCTCGGTGTCGGAGAGCGCGGCCGACCAGTTGAAGCTCGGCGAGCAGTTGTACGCCAGCATCTTGCCCGGGTGCTCCGCGTGGACCGCGGCGGCGAACTCGCGGGCGAGCTCGATGTCCGGCGTGCCCGTCTCGACCCACAGCAGGTCGGCGTACGGCGCGTAGGCGAGGCCGCGCGAGATCACGGGATCGATGCCGTTCCGCACCCGGTAGAAGCCCTCGCTCGAGCGCTCGCCGGTGAGGAAGGGGCGGTCGCGCTCGTCGATGTCGCTCGTGAGCAGGTCGGCCGCGAGCGAGTCGGTGCGGGCGATCTGGATCGTCGAAACGCCGGCGACGTCGGCCGCGAGGCGCGCCGCGTTGAGGGTGCGCACGTGCTGGCTCGTCGGTACGAGCACCTTGCCGCCGAGGTGGCCGCACTTCTTCTCGCTGGCGAGCTGGTCCTCCCAGTGGATGCCGGCCGCGCCCGCCTGGATCATGCCGTGCGCGAGTTCGTAGGCGTTCAGCGGGCCGCCGAATCCGGCCTCGGCGTCGGCGACAATGGGCGCCATCCAGTCGCGAGAGAGCGATCCCTCGGCCGACTCCAGCTGGTCCTGGCGCATCAGCGCGTTGTTGATGCGGCGCACGACGGCGGGAACCGAGTTGGCGGGGTAGAGCGACTGGTCGGGGTAGGTCTGGCCCGAGAGGTTCGCGTCGGCGGCGACCTGCCAGCCCGAGAGGTAGATGGCCTCGAGCCCGGCACGTACTTGCTGCACCGCCTGGTTGCCGGTGAGGGCGCCGAGCGCGCGGATGTACTCGCCGGTCGTGAGCTTGTCCCACAGCGTCTCGGCGCCGCGGCGGGCGAGCGTGGGCTCTTCCCGCACGCTGCCGCGGAGGCGGATGACGTCCTCGGCGGTGTAATCGCGCTCGATGCCGTTCCAACGCGGGTCCGCGTCCCACTCGAGCTGAAGCTCCTCGGCGGTCTGCGTCTGTGATCCGGGGCGGGGTGTCGTGGTGGTCATCGTCGATCTCCTGTGAACGGGCGGCGGGGCCGCGTGTGCTGATAGGTCCACCCTGCGTGAAGTTCTCACGCCAAAACATGGATTGTTGAGGAGAAATAATCCAGTTGTTCCGTTCGGGAGATATCTGTGCCAGAATCCGGGACATGGTGGCACTCGACGATGAGACGAACGACGCCGACGCGATCGCGGTCGGGCGACGGATCCGGTCGCTGCGGCAGCAGCGCGGCATGCGGCTCGCCGAGCTCGCCGACGCCGTGGGGCGCGCGCCGAGCCAGCTGTCGATGATCGAGAACGGTCATCGCGAGCCGCGGCTGCCGGTGCTGCGTGCGATCGCGAAGCACCTCGACGTCACGCCCGACGAGCTCCTCGTGCGCGAGGAACTGGATCCGCGCAGTGAGCTGGAGATCGCCCTCGAGCGCGAGATGCGCTCGCCGCGGTTCCGCGAGCTGGGGCTCGAGCCGTTCCGCGTGCCGAAGGGCATGCCCGACGAGGCGCTCCACGCGATCCTGCGCCTGACGGGGGAGATCGACCGGCTGCGCGACGAGCGGCAGGCGACGCCCGAGCAGGCGCGCCGCGCGAACCGCGACCTGCGCGACCTCATGCGCGAGATGGACAACTACTTCCCCGACCTCGAGAGGGTCGCGGGCGAGCTGCTCGACGCCATCGATCATCCGGGCGGTCCGCTGACGCAGCGCGCGGCCGGCGACATCGCGCGGCACCTCGGCGTGACGCTGCACTACGCGCCCGACCTGCCGCAGTCGACGCGCAGCGTCGTCGACTTGCGCAACGGGCGCCTGTACCTTCCCGACCGGATCTCGACGGATCCGCGCGGGCCGATCCTGCAGTCGCTCGCGAGCCTCGCGCTCGGGCACACCGAGCCGTCGTCGTACGCCGACTTCCTGCGGCAGCGCGTGGAGCAGAACTATCTCGCCGGGGCGCTGCTCGTGCCCGAGGCCGATGCTGTGGCGGCGCTCTCGGACGCGAAGAAGCGCCGGGCGATCTCGATCGAGGACCTGCGGGATGCGTATGCGGTGTCGTACGAGACGGCGGCGCACCGGTTCACGAACCTCGCGACGCGGCACCTCGGCATCCGCGTGCACTTCCTGAAGGTGCACGAGTCCGGCACGATCACGAAGGCGTACGAGAACGACGACGTCAACTTCCCCGCGGACAGCCTCGGATCCATCGAGGGCCAGATGTGCTGCCGGCGGTGGACGAGCCGGGCGATCTTCGACGTCGACGACCGGTTCAACCCGTACTTCCAGTACACCGACACCGGAAACGGCACCTACTGGTGCACGGCCCGCGTGGAGCAGTCGAGGCAGGGCGCGCACTCCGTGAGCATGGGCGTGCGGTTCGACGACACGAAGTGGTTCGTGGGGCGCGAGACGCAGAACCGTGAGGTCTCGCGGCACGCCGACGAGACCTGCTGCCGAAGCGCCCCCGCCGAGCTCGAGAACAGGTGGCGCGGCGGATCCTGGCCGAACGTCGCGACGCCGCGCACGCTGCTCGCGACCCTGCCGACGGGGTCGTTCCCGGGCGTTGACACGACGGCGCTCTACGAGTTCCTCGAGGCGCACGCGCCCGAGTGACGCGCGCTACGCCGCGTTCTCGAGCCAGGCGGATCCCTTGACGCGTCGCGCGAGCGTCCACCAGCGCATGCCCATGAGCACGCCGTAGAAGCCGAACGCGACGAACATCAGGCCCCAGGATCCGGTCGGTTGTGCCATCAGCACGATCAGCAGGTAGATGACGAACGGCACGAGGCCGATGGCGCCGGCGAGGGCGAGGTAGCGCGAGTCGTTCGCTCCCATCAGTACGCCGTCGAGCACGTAGACGATGCCGGCGAGCGGCTGCAGCACCCCCATGAGGATGAGCGCCGGCAGGATCAGCCACGACATGTGCCACTCGCCCGTGAACGCGACGCCGAGGAGCGGGCTCGCGCCGGCGATGACGACGCCGAGCACGGCGCCGGCCGCGGCGCCCCACGCGACGGTGCGCGACAGCACGAACCGCACAGACTCCTCGTCGCCGGATCCGAGGTGCTTGCCGATCAGCGCCTGCGCGGCGATCGCGAGCGAGTCGAGCGCGAACGCGGCGATCGTGCCGAGCGTGAAGACGATCTGCCAGCCGGCGAGCTCCTCGGTGCCGAGCGCGGTCGCCGTCGCCACGGTGATCAGCAGCCCGATCCGGAGGGCGGCGGTGCGCAGGAACAGCCATCCGCCGGTCTTCGCCGTCCCGCGCACGCCCGCGCGCGCGGGGCCGGCACCGGATCCGTACTTCCGCGCCAGCCGCGCGGCGATGACGATGTACGCGACGACCATGCCCCACTGGGCGACGACGGTGCCGGCGGCTGATCCCGCGATGCCCCAGCCGAGGCCGTAGATGAACAGCCAGTTGAGCAGGGCGTTCGCGGCGAAGCCGAAGCCGGCGATCCACAGCGGCGTCATGGTGTTCTGCATGCCGCGCAGCAGGCCGGTCGCGGCGAACACGATGAGCATGGCCGGCAGGCCCCACATGCTGAGCGAGAGGTAGCTCTCGGCCTGTTCGGAGACCGCCTCGGACGCGCCGAAGAGCGACACTGCCCAGGGGGAGAGCAGGTACCCCACCACCGCGAGCACGCCGCCGATGCCGAGCGCGAGCCACATGCCGTCGATGCCGCGCGAGACCGCCTCGCGGTTGTTGCCCGCCCCGAACATGCGCGCGACCGCCGGCGTCGTCGAATAGGCGAGGAAGACCATGAGGCCCACGAGCGTCTGCAGCACGCTCGACGCGATCCCGAGACCCGCGAGCTGTGCGACGCCGAGGTGCCCGATCATCACCGAATCGATCGCGATGAACAACGGCTCGACGACGAGCGACCCGAACGCGGGCACGGCGAGCCACAGGATGTCGCGATTGAGGGAGCGGGTCACTGCTCCAGCCTAGGCTGGAGCCATGACGCATCCTTCCGGCCTCGCATCCGAGGACTTCTCCGCAGACATCCGCCCGCAGGACGACCTGTACCGCCACGTCAACGGCGCATGGATCGATCGCACCGAGATCCCCGCCGACAAGGCGCGATGGGGATCGTTCATGGAGATCGCCGAGCAGGCCGAAGAGGACGTGCGGGCGATCGTTCAGGAGTCGCAGACGGCGGATGAGGGCACCGAGGCCCGCAAGGTCGGCGACCTGTTCACGAGCTTCATGGACACCGAGCGCATCAAGGCCCTCGGCACGACCCCCATCGCGGACCAGCTGACCGCTGTCGACCAGATCGCCGACGTCCCCTCCTTCCTCCGCACCGTCAGCGAGTTCGACCGCCAGGGCGTGACGAACGTCATCGGCGTCTACGTCGAGCCCGACCCCGGCAACCCCGAGCGCTACGTGCCGTTCTTCACCCAGGCCGGCATCTCGCTTCCCGACGAGCAGTACTACCGCGACGAGGCCTTCGCCGAGATCCGCGATGCCTTCACGGGGCACATCGAGCGCATGCTCGCGCTCGCCGGGGTGGCGGATCCTGCGGGAAGCGCCGCGCGGATCCTCGCGCTCGAGACGAGCGTCGCGAGCCACCACTGGGACAACGTGCGCAACCGCGACGCCGTCGAGACGTACAACCTCATGACGTGGGCCGACGTCGAGCAGCTCGCGGGGCTCGACCTCGCGCCGTGGCGAGACGCCGTGCTCGGCGAGATCGACGCCGACGCCTTCGCCGAGATCAACGTCAACCAGCCCTCGTTCCTCTCCGGCCTCGGCTCGCTGCTCACGGCCGACAGCCTCGACGACTGGAAGACCTGGCTGCGCTGGAAGGTCGTGCGCTCGGCGGCGCCCTACCTCACCGACGACCTCATCGAGGAGAACTTCGACTTCGTCGGGCGCACGCTGCAGGGCGTTCCCGAGATGCGCGAGCGCTGGAAGCGCGGCGTCAGCCTCGCCGAGGGCGCCATGGGCGAGGCGGTCGGCAAGGTCTACGTCGAACGGCACTTCCCGCCGGAGGCGAAGGCGCAGATGGATGAGCTCGTGAAGAACGTCATCGAGGCGTACCGCGACTCGATCACGAACCTCGACTGGATGACCCCCGCCACCCGCGAGAAGGCGCTCGAGAAACTCGACACCTTCACGCCCAAGATCGGCTACCCCGTCAAGTGGATCGACTACGCGGCGCTCGAGATCGACGCCGCCGATCTCGTCGGCAACGCCCGCCGCTCCGCCGAGTTCGGCCACAACCGCGAGCTGAACAAGCTCGGCGGCCCGATCGACCGCGACGAGTGGCTGATGACGCCGCAGACGGTCAACGCCTACTACCACCCGCTGATGAACGAGATCGTGTTCCCGGCCGCGATCCTGCAGTACCCGTTCTTCGACCCGAACCGCGACGCCGCCGCGAACTACGGTGGAATCGGGGCCGTCATCGGCCACGAGATCGGCCACGGCTTCGACGACCAGGGCTCGCAGTACGACGGCACCGGCGCCCTCAACAACTGGTGGACCGAAGACGACCGCGCCGCGTTCGAGGAGCGCGCCGCGAAGCTGATCGCGCAGTTCGACGAGCTCTCGCCCCGCGACCTCGACGACAAGCACACGGTCAACGGCGCCCTCACGATCGGCGAGAACATCGGCGACCTCGGCGGCCTCTCGATCGCCCTGTCGTCGTACGCGCGCTCGCTCGCGGGCGCCGAGGATCCCGAGATCGACGGCTTCACGGGCGTCGCGCGCGTGTTCTACTCGTTCGCGCAGGTCTGGCAGCTGAAGATCCGCGACGCCGAGGCGATCCGCCTGCTGGCGGTCGACCCGCACTCGCCGAACGAGTTCCGCTGCAACCAGATCGCCCGCAACATCGACGCGTTCTACGACGCGTTCGGCGTGACCGAGTCGGACGACCTCTACCTCGCACCAGAGCAGCGCGTCTCGATCTGGTGACCCGCGGCCGGTCGGCTCAGAGGCGGATGACCTCTGCGCCCTCCGGCGCCTGGGCGTCTCCGCGGTGCGAGACCAGCACGACGATGCGATCGCTCGTCGCCGCGCGAATGTCGGCCATCATCGCCTCCGCCGTCGGGCGATCGAGGTGGGCGGCGGGCTCGTCGAGCAGGACCACGTCGGCCTGCGTCAGCAGCGCCCGCGCGACCGCGAGGCGCTGGCGTTCACCGCCGGACAGCCCGGATCCGCCCGCCCCGACGTGCGTGTCGAGACCGTCGGGGAGATTGTCGATGAGCTTCCCGAGCCCGACGCGGCGCAGCACGGCGAGCATCTCGTCGTCGGTCGGCGCCTGCTCCCGGGGGCGCGCGATGAGCAGATTCGCGCGCACGCTCGAGTCGAACACGTAGGCGTCCTGCGGGCACCAGGCGACCCGCGACCGCCACGACGCCGGGTCGAGCTCGCTCAGCGGTATCCCGTTCGCCGTCACCGACCCGTTCGTCGTCCACAGGGCGCCCATGATCACCGACAGCAGGGTCGACTTTCCCGATCCCGAACGGCCGGCCACGACGAGCCAGCCGCCCGCGCGCACGGATCCGTTCACGCCGCGGAACACGGCCTGATCCATGCCGGGGTACCGCGCCGCGACATCGTTGAGCGCCAGTTCGCGCACCGGAACGGGTGCGGGCGCCGTGCCTGTCGACACAGGCTTCGGCGCCGAGGCGAGAGGCGAGACGCGGCGCGAGACCTCGCTGAGCGCGGGGATGCGGTGGCCCGCCTGCACGAACTCTTCGAGCGGCTCCGTCGCGGCGAGGGCGAGTAGCGCGATAACGCACGCGAGCTCGCCGGAGGTGCCGACCGACATCGTCGGCACGGCGACGGCGAGCACCGAGCAGGCGAACACGACGATCGCGGATCCGAGGCCCGTCGACCAGGCGGATCCGCGCTCCGCCCGCGCGAGCCGCGCGGCCGTGCGGTCGAGCCGCGCGATGGCGGGGATCCCCGTGCCGTTCGCGCGCAGTTCGTCGGCCGCAGTGGCCAGGGCGCTCGTGCCGCGCACGAGAACGGACCGTTCGCCGATGCGCACCCGCGCGGATCCGCGTGCCACGACGACCGCGGCCGCGAGCCCCGCGAGCGCGGCGACGGACAGGACGATCGAGACGGCGAGCGTCAGGTGCGGTGCGACGAGCGACGTCGTGAGCGAGATCGCGGCGATCGAGAGCGCCCCGACGACGAGCGGCGGGATCGTGCGCGGCAGCAGATCGCGCATCTCGTCGGTGAGCGTGACGAGGTAGTCGATGGGGGATCCGCCCTCGAGGAGGCGGCGGGATCCCGCCCCGCGCGCCGCGATCGATCCCCAGAGCGTCGTGCGCAGCCGGTCGGTCGCTCGGAACGCGGCCGTGTGGATCACAAGGCGCTCGACGTAGCGCGACACGGCGCGGCCGATGCCGAAGAACCGCACGCCGACGATCGCGACGAGCAGGTACATGATGAACTCTTCGACGCTCGCACGCACGATGAGCCAGCCCGACACGGCGGTCAGGGCGAGGCCCATGCCGGTCGTGACGAACGCGAGGAACACGCCGAACACCCAGGTGAGGGTGCCGGATCCGGGCTGCATGATGCGCGACAGCGCCCGCCACGGCACGCGCCCGAACCGGCGCAGTGACTGGTGCGCGGGGCCGCGCAGCTTCGGCAGCCGGATCGCCTGCGACTCGGCGGCGTCGGCGATCCGCACGGTGTCGGTGACGACCCGCAGAGCGACCGTGGAGGCGTAGGGGTTCTCTACCTCGTCCGAGCCGTCGTCCGTCGCCTCGCGCGGATTCGTGTCGTCGTCGCCGACCGCCACGGTGTGCGTGGCGAGCGCGAGCGTCTCGGCCTCGTGCGTCGCGAGAATCACGGTGGCGCGGTCGGCTCGGCGCGAGATGGCCTCGCGCACCCGAGCGGCGGAGACCGGGTCGAGGTGCGCCGTCGGCTCGTCGAGGATCAGTACGTTCGCGCCCTGGTCGACCCGCGCGAGCGCCCGCGCCACGGCGAGGCGCCGCAGCTCGCCGGGGCTGAGCTCGGAGATCGCCGAGTAGGCGGCGTCGTGCAGACCGACCTCGCGCAGCGCGGCCTCGGGGTTCGAGGCGCCGTACAGGGCGAGCTCGTCCCACGGCGTCGTCGTGAAGGCGCGCGGGGCCTGCGGTGCCCAGCCCACGTATGCGGGGTCGACCCCGGCGATCCATCCGGAGGCCGCGGCGTCCGACGGAAGGGTGCCGGCGAGGGCACGCAGCAACGTCGACTTGCCCGCGCCCGAGGGGCCTGTGACGGCGGTGATCCCGCTCAGCGTGGCATCGAGGCCCGAGATCACGGGGGCCGACCGGTCGGCGTGCTGGATGACGAGATCCCGCACCTCGATCACGACCGGGCCGACCGGGCTCGTGGCCTTCTTCTCGCCGCCCCACGCCGTTCCCGAGGCGATCTGCGCGAGCGTGGGGAAGCCCGGATCCGTCGTCGTCTTCTGCTGCTCGGTGCGGGTGATCGGCAGGTCGATCTCGGTCGTGATGTCGGCGACGACGGCCAGCTCGGATCCGCGCACGTCGCCGCGGTGGGCGCCGCCGAGGATTCGCCGGATGCGCTGGAGCGCCGACAGCCCGTTCTGCGACGCGTGGAAGGCGGTGCCGACCTCGCGCAGGGCCTGGAAGCACTCGGGGGCGAGGATCAGCGCGATGAGCGCCACCTCGAGGCCGACCGTGCCGTTCATCAGGCGCAGGCCGAGCACGACGGCCACGAGCGCAACCGACAGGGTCGCGATCAGCTCGAGCGCGAGGGAGGACAGGAACGCCGTACGCAGCGTCTGCTGCGTACGGCGACGGTACGCGTGCTGGATGTCGTCGAGGGCGCGCGACTGCTCCTCGACCCGATTCAGGCCGACGAGCACGGGGAGCCCGCGCGCGAGCTCGGTCATGTGGTTCGCGAGCCGCGCGAGAGTGCTCGTCGCCTCGTCCGTGCGCTCCTGCGTGTGCTTGCCGATGAGGATCATGAACAGCGGCACGAGCGGCACCGTCAGCACGATGATCACGGCGCTCAGCCAGTCGGCGCCCAAGATCCGGAGGCCGATGAGCAGCGGCACCGCGACCGCCTGGATCATCGCCGGCAGCGACGTGCGGTAGTACTCGTCGAGATCGTCGAGCCCGTCGGTCGCGAGCACGGCGACGGATCCCTCGCCCTCGCGATCGCGGGAGATGCGCGCGGGTGCCGAGGGGCGATCGGTCGCCGGATCCGATTCGAGCTCCGCGCCCTCGGCGTCACCGCCCGCGATGCGATCCCACAGCCGCCCGCGGAGGTCGTGCTTCACCGTGACGGCGATCCGCTGGGCGACGCCGCTGGTGCCCCAGGCCGCGAGCGCCCGCAGCAGCGCGCCCCCCGTGCCGAGCATCAGGATGTGGGAGGGGTCGAGCTCGCCCGACATGAGCCCCGCGACGCCCGCCGCGATTGCGCCGGCGACGAGCACGAGCCCGACGGCCTTCAGCACGGCGAGCGCGCCGAGCACGACGAGCTGCACGCGCGGAACGGGGCCGAGCTCGGGGCGCCTCGTGGGCGCGTGGGCCGGCCTGTTTTCGGCCCGCCAGGGATCCTTCGTCATCGTGCTTCCATGCCTACCCGAATCTGAGCCCGCCGACCGGTTGCCCCGCCGTACCGATCCGGGGCGTTCGGATGTCGTTATCGCGCGCGGAGGATGGCGGGGAGCACGACGTGCGCCTCGGGGATCATGCCGGGGGTGATGCGGCGGCGGAACACCCAGTACGACCACGCCTGATAGGCGATCACGAGCGGAAGGCCGAAGGCCGCGACGACCGTCATCACGCCGAGCGTGTACGTGCTCGAGGAGGCGTTCTGAACCGTCAGGCTGAACGCGTCGTCGAGCGTCGACGGCAGGACGTACGGGAACATCCCCGCGAAGACGGATCCGCCGCCCGCGACGATGAACCACACGTACCCCGCGAACGCGCGCCCCTCGCGTCGCGCCCGGCCGCTGAGCCAGGCGAAGACCGCGCCGGCGACCGCGAGCGCGACGAGCGCCCAGGAGAGGACGGATCCGCCGTGCGCGACCTGCACCCAGATCGCCCAGGCGGCCGCGGGCAGGAGCAGCAGGGGTCCCCATGTCGCGGCGACGCGGCCCGAGCGCTCGCGGATCTCGCCGTCGGTCTTCAGCGCGAGGAACGCGGATCCGTGGGCGATCGCGAAGCCCACGACCGCGAGGCCGCCGAGCAGGGCGGGGATGCCGGCCCACGCGAACGGGCCGCCGACGCGGTCGCCGTTGGCGTCGATCGGCAGGCCGGTCGAGGTGATCCCGATCATCGCGCCGATGCAGAAGGCCGATACGAGGGAGCCGAGCCCGAGGCACCAGGTCCAGAACTCGGCCCAGCGGCGGGTGTGCACCTTGCCGCGGAACTCGATCGCGACGGCGCGCGCGATGAGTGCGAGCAGGAGCACCGTGAGGGGCACGTACAGCGCGGAGAACAGCGAGGCGTACCAGAGCGGGAAGGCCGCGAAGATCGCCGCGCCCGCCGTGATCAGCCACACCTCGTTGCCGTCCCAGACGGGGCCGATCGTGTTCAGCATCGTGCGGCGCGTGCGCTCGTCCTTCGTGCCGAACAGGATGTGCATGCCGACGCCGAAATCGAAGCCCTCGAGGGCGAGGAAGCCGAGCCAGAGCACGGCGATCACGACGAACCAGAGAACGGGGAGAGTATCCATGCCAGTGTCCAATCAGTACGCGAACGCGAGAACGTCGTCGCGGCGCGGGTCGTCGGTGTCGTCGTGGTCGTCTGTCAGCTCCGGCATCGCCGCCGCGGTGCCGCCCCGCACGTAGCGCACGAGCAGGAACAGCTCGACGACGAGGATCACGGCGTACACGAGCGTCAGGGCGATGACGGAGAACAGCAGCTCGCCCGCCGTGACGCCGGGGGAGACGGCGGCGGCCGTGTACATGAACACCCCGTCGATGCCGGTGGAGTCGGGATTGGGGGCGACGACGAACGGCTGCCGGCCGATCTCGGTGAAGATCCAGCCCGCGATGTTCGCGGCGAACGGCGCGATGATGCCGAGGACCGCGAGGCGCATGATCCACGGCGACCGCGGCACCGTCCCGCGGCGCGTGAGCCAGAGCGCGACGACGGCGGCGCCGGCGACGATGCCGCCGAGGCCGATCATGAGGCGGAAGCCCCAGTACGTCACCCACATGGTGGGCACGTAATCGATCTCGCTTCCGGCGTGCTCGCCGTAGAGCGGGTTGTCGGGCATCGTCGCGCCGTAGCTCTCGATGTACTGCGGCTCGAGGTCGTTGATGCCGGGCATCTCGGCGCCCCACTCGCCCGTGCCGAGGAATCCGAGCACGCCGGGCACCTCGATGAGGGTGATGACGTCGTCGCACGATCCGCCGGGGTCGCCGATGGAGAGCACGGAGAAGGATCCGCCCGTGTGGCAGGCGGCCTCTGCCGCGGCCATCTTCATGGGCTGCTGCTCGTACATGAGCTTGCCCTGCACGTCGCCGGTGATGACGGTGCCGGCGAATCCGAGGATCGCGACGACGGCGCCGAAGCGCAGCGACCAGATCCAGACGCCGTGGTCGGTCTTGTCGCGGCCGGGTGCCGTGCCCGCGCCGACGATGACGTGGCCGGTGTCGTCGACGGTGTCGATGCTGTCGTGGCGGCGGCGCCACAGGTGGTACCAGCTGATGCCGAGGGTGAACATGCCCGCGACGACGAGCGCGCCGAAGATCGTGTGCGTGTAGGCCGCGAGGGCGGTGCTGTTCGTGAGCACGGCCCAGACATCGGTCATCACCGGGCGGCCGTCGTCGCTCATCTCGACGCCGACGGGGTGCTGCATCCACGAGTTGGCGACGATGATGAAGAACGCCGAGATCCACGACGCGATGACGGCGCACCAGAGCGCGGCGAGGTGCAGGCCCTTGCGGACCCGGCCCCAGCCGAAGATCCACACGCCGAGGAAGGTCGACTCGACGAAGAAGGCGAGCAGGCCCTCCATCGCGAGCGGGGCGCCGAACACGTCGCCGACGAAGCGCGAGTACTCGCTCCAGGCCATGCCGAACTGGAACTCCTGCACGAGCCCGGTCGCGACGCCCACGATGAAGTTGATCAGGTAGAGCTTTCCCCAGAACTTCGTGGCGCGCAGGAACTGCTCGCGGCCGGTGCGCACCCACATCGTCTGCAGGACGGCGACCATCATGCCGAGGCCGATCGTCAGCGGCACCATGAGGAAGTGGTAGACGGTCGTGATGCCGAACTGCCAACGGGCGATATCGAGAGGATCCACGGGCGCTCCAAATGTTCTACGGTCTGTAGAAGTACGAGGCCAGCGTACCTCAGTTTCTACGGTGCGTAGAAGTTCTTCGACAATGAGTAGACGTTGCTTCGACAGGCAGTAGAATGAAGATCAGATACCAACGAGGGGGACCGATTGGGCAGTCTGGGAGACCTGGAACGCAGCGTGATGGACCTGCTGTGGGACGCCGAGCAACCGCTGACGGCGTATGACATCAAGGACGCGATCGAAGCGAACCGCGGCCGTGGGCTCGCGGCGACGACCGTTCTCACGGTGCTGTCGCGCCTTGAGAAGAAGGGCCTGGTCGACCCCGATAAGTCGGTGCGCCCGCACCGCTACGCCGCGATCGGTTCGCGCGCCGAGCACCAGGCCGAACTGATGCACGAGGTGCTCGTCGATTCGGGCGACCGCTCGGCCGTTCTGGCCCGCTTCGTGGGCGGCGTGTCCGACGAGGACGCCGCATTCCTGAGGTCGCTGCTCGACTGAGTGCGGTTCTGTCGGAGCACCCGCCCCGATGCGTCGATTCCGGCCGCGTGGGGCCACCTTCTCCGACATAACCTGAGGGTCCGTGCCGCAGGTTCCGACAGAACCGGAGTCGTACTCTGGACAGCATGAGTATCCCGGCGTTCAGCTCAGCGATCGCGCTGGCGTGCGTCGCGGTCTTCCTGGCCTGGCCGGCGCCGATCGTGCTCTCGCGGGCCGCCTGGCCCGCCCGCGCGCCGGCACGCGCCCTGATCCTGTGGCAGCTGATCGCGCTCGCCGGAGGCTTCTCGATGATCGGCGCGCTGTGGCTGATCTTCGACGCGATCTTCCCCGCCCACCCATGGTTGTCCGCGATCCCGGCGGCCGCGCTCGCGCTCTACCTGATCGCACATCTGGTCGTGACGGTGGTGCGCTTCGATCGGCAGCGCCGCCGGCACCTGCAGCTGCTCCTGCTGTTGAGCGAGCCCGATCCGACTCGTAAGCGCACGGTCGTGCTCGACGACAGCGCCCCCGTCGCCTACTGCCTGCCCCGAGGCGTCGGGTCGGTCACCGTGCTGTCCAAAGGCCTGTTCGACGCCCTCGATGAGGACGAGCTCGCCGCCGTGATCGCCCACGAGCGCGCGCACGTCGAGCAGCGGCACGAGGTGCTGCTCGTGGCGTTCAAGGCCTGGCGTTCGGCGCTGCCGTGGTTCCCGATCGCCGCGCGCGCGGAGGTCGAGGTCGAGGCCCTCGTCGAGATGCTCGCGGACGACCATGCCCGCCGCACGCAGCCCGCCGCGGTGCTCGCCCGGGCGATCCTGCAGGTCGGCAGCGTGCAGGCCGAGGCGGGCACTGCGGGACGCAGCCGCCAGGTCGACCGGTTCCGGCGGCTGGCGGGGTAGCGGCGCTCGCCCTCGATAATGGAACAGATCGTTCCGACACTCGCGAACTCGATAGGAGCTTGAGCAATGGCGCAATCGCCTCGCACCGACGTCATCGTCGTCGGCAGCATCTCGGTAGATGTGACGACGTTCTCGGAGCGCGTTCCCGAGCGCGGCGAGACGATTGTCGGCGATGAGTTCTCGCTCATGCTCGGCGGCAAGGGCGGCAATCAGGCGATCGCCGCGGGGCGAGCCGGGGCGCCCGCGCACATGGTGGGCTGTGTCGGCGATGATCTATTCCGCGACATCGTGTGGTCCGGGCTGGCGGAGGCCGGTGTCGATACGGAGTTCGTGCGCGAGGTTGCGGGCGTCGGAACCGGTGTCGCCCACATCCGTGTCGATGCCGCGGGCGAGAACGACATCGTCATGGTGCCGCGCGCCAACGGTGAGCTCAACGAGGCCGACATCGACCGCGCGTTCGACGCCGTCGGATCCCGCTGCGCCGTGATGCTCACCCAGCTCGAGACCCCGCTCGTCCTCACCCAGTACGCGGTCGACCGGGCCAAGCGCGCAGGCGTCACGGTGCTGCTCGATCCCGCGCCTG
The DNA here is from genome assembly GCF_000422745.1 of Microbacterium gubbeenense DSM 15944. GTDB lineage: Bacteria > Actinomycetota > Actinomycetes > Actinomycetales > Microbacteriaceae > Microbacterium > Microbacterium gubbeenense. Next base: position 23,014 of record NZ_AUGQ01000010.1, on the reverse strand, counting down.
CACACGTCCTCGACGACGGTCTCTGGGCGAGCATCGACTTCGTGACGCCGAACGAGACCGAGGCTCGGCTGCTGACCGGAATCGAGGTCACGGATCGCGAGAAGGCGATCGCGGCGGGCCGCTGGTTCACGGATCGCGGCACGGGCTGCGCCCTCATCACGCTCGCGGGCGATGGTGCGGTCGCCGTGACGGCTGATGACGCCGTCTTCTTCGAGCCGATCCGCGTCGATGTCGTCGACACGACTGCGGCGGGCGACGCGTTCGCCGGATGCCTCGCCGCCAGCCTCGCGGCCGGCCTCACCCGCGACGACGCGATCCGTCGGGCGATGGCGGCCGGCGCCCTGGCCGTGACGAAGGCCGGCGCCGCCCCCAGCATCCCGTCGAAGGAAGAGGTCGACGCGCTGCTCGCGCGGGGGTAGACGGCGCCGCGCCGATGTAATCGATCCCATAGTCTGAGCACCGTGGCAACGATCATCGACGTGGCGAAGCTGGCCGGGGTGTCGACCGCGACCGTTTCGCGCGTCTTCAACGGCCAAGTGGTGTCGGAGGAGCGCGTCAGCGCGGTGCGGAAGGCTGCGCAGGAGCTGCAGTATGTGCCGAATCGCACCGCGAGGTCGCTGCGCCGCCGGCACAGCGAGATGATCGCGCTGATCTTTCCTGATGTTTCGAACCCCTATTTCACCGAGATCGCGCGCGGCGTCGAGGACGTGGCGCGCGCCGCCGGATACTCCGTCGTGCTGTGCAACACCGATGGGGATCACGCGAGGGAGGCGGAGTATCTGCGCGTCGCCGCGGGCGCGAACATGGCCGGCGTGATCCTCGCCGCGGCCGATGACGATTCGCCCGCGCCGACGGGATCCGCCCCCGCCGTCGTCGCGATCGACCGCCCGCTGCGCGGCGCGAACGTCGACGAGATCCTGATGGACAACTACGAGGCGGGTTTTCTCGCGGCCGACGCAATCGCGGATCGAGGCCCGCTCGCCATGCTCACCGGATCCGCGACCGTCGGCACGGCGCGCGAACGCGCCCGAGGGGCCGTCGACGCGGGTGCGGTCGAGGTCATTCACGCGGACTTCGGCGTCGAGGGCGGCCGCCGTCATGCGCTCGAGCTGCTGGATCGCGCGGAGCGGCCCGGCGGGATCATCGCGGGCAACAACCTCCTCGGCGTCGGCGTCCTTCAGGCGATGGGGGCGCGCGGGCTTTCGTCGGGCGACGTCGCCGTGTCCGTCATCGGCGCCCTTCCGTTCACGACACTGGATCCGCGTGCCGTGCCGATCGTGCACCTCCCCTCGCGGCGCATGGGCGAGCTGGCCGCGGAGCGGATGCTGCGGCGCATCGCCGGCGACGCGGGCGGGCTCGAGCGGGTCGTTCTGCGCGGCGAGCTGCGCTCAGCCATCGACTGACTCGCGGCGACGGGAGTTGTCTCCGCACGGTCCGTCATGTAATCCTTTACATCGAGGCCGATCTGACCCACGAACACCCCATAGGCGAGGAAGATTCATGTCTGCATACGCACTGCCGGAGACCGTCGCGCGACCCGAGCTCGCACCGAAGACGGCCTATCTCATCACCAGCGGCGACCTCCGTGAGTCGGCGAACGTGGCCGGCTGGGAGACGCAGAAGGGCGTCGAGGCCGGCGTGACCGCGGCGGTCGCCGATCTCGGCTGGAACGTCGTGCGCGGCTTCGACGTCGACCCCGCCACGGGACACGGCTTCATCTCGAGCCAGCGCATGGGCCTCGACGTCTTCAAGAACATCCCCGAGGATGCGCCGCTCATCGTCGCGATCGCGAACTGGCAGTACTCGCACCACGTGCTCGCCGGGCTCCGCACGCACCGCGGGCCGATCCTCACGGTCGCGAACTTCGCTGGTGACTGGCCGGGTCTCGTCGGGCTCCTGGGCCTCAACGCCAGCATGACGAAGGCCGGCATCGACTACTCCACGACGTGGTCGGTCGACTTCACCGACGACTGGTTCCGCGCCGGCATCCGCGAATGGATCGAACAGGGCACGATCACCCACGACGCGTCGCACGTGCGCGCGCTTCCCGAGCTTCCGGAGAGCGCTGAGCGCGCGCTCGGCCAGGCCCTCGGCGACCAGCTGCTCCGCGAGAAGGCCATCATCGGCGTCTTCGACGAGGGCTGCATGGGCATGTACAACGCCATCTTCGACGACGAGCTGCTCAACCAGATCGGCGTCTACAAGGAACGCCTCAGCCAGTCGGCGCTCTACGCCGAGATGCAGACCGTCTCGGACGACGAGGCCGCGAAGATCGGCGAGTGGCTCGCCGACAAGGGCATGACCTTCAAGCTCGGCACCGACGAGGCCACCGATCTCACCGAGCGCCAGCTGCGCGAGCAGTATAAAATGTACATCGCCGCGCTGCGCATCGCCGACGACTTCGGGCTCGACGCGGTCGGCATCCAATACCAGCAGGGCCTCAAGGATCTCGCTCCCGTGTCGGACCTCCCCGAGGGCCTGCTCAACTCCACCGAGCGCCCGCCCGCCTTCTCGCGCGACGGATCGCGCGAGCTGTTCTCCGGCCGCGCCGTGCCGCACTTCAACGAGGCGGACGAGGGTGTCGCCGTCGACGCGCTCATCACGGATCGCGTGTGGCGCGCCATGGGGCTCGTGCCCGACAACACGCTGCACGACGTGCGGTGGGGCGAAGACTTCGACGGCCAGTTCGTCTGGGTGTACGAGATCTCGGGCTCCGTTCCCGGATCGCACCTCGGCGGCTGGGACAAGGCCGAGGGGTGGCGTCAGGATCCGGTGTTCTTCCCCGCCGGCGGCGCGACAGTCAACGGCGTCTCGAAGCCCGGCGAGCTCGTCCTCTCTCGCGTGTTCATCGCCGACGGCGTGCTGCAGGCCGACATCTTCCGCGCCACGGCGGTCGAGCTGCCGGAGGAAGAGACCCTTCGTCGCAAGAACGCGACCAACCCCGAGTGGCCGATCGCGCACATCGCGCTGCACGGCGTGACCCGCGACCAGTTCATGGCCCGGCACAAGGCGAACCACGCGCAGATGGTCTACGCGCCCGACGCCGAGACCGCCGACAAGGCGCTCGCCGCAAAGGCAGCGATGTTCGATCGCCTCGGCATCACGGTGAATCTCGTGGGCGACGTAAACATCTGATCTATCGCTAGAATCGCCGCATGGCTGTTACCGACGAGGCGATTGCGGGCATCAAAGAGATGATCGTCTCGGGGATCCTGTCCCCGGGCGATCGTCTTCCGCCCGAGAAAGAGCTCAGCGAGTCGCTGGGCCTCTCGCGCAGTTCCCTGCGCGAGGCGGTCAAGGCGCTCGCCGTGATCCGCGTGCTCGACGTGCGCCGCGGCGACGGCACCTACGTGACGAGCCTCGAGCCGAGCATGCTGCTCGAGGCGATGAGCTTCGTCGTCGACCTGCACCAGGACGACTCGGTCCTGGAGATCTTCGCGGTCCGGCGCATGCTCGAGCCCGCCGCCGCCGAACTCGCCGCGCACACGGCCGATGAACAGGACATCGCCGACCTCGAGCAGATGCTCGAGGATGTGCCGGACGGCCCCGACATCGAGGCGCTCGTGTCGCACGACATCGAGTTCCACCGGCGCATCGCGCTCTCGACGGGCAACTCGTACCTCACCGGCCTGCTCGACTCCCTCTCGGGACCGACCGTGCGCGCGCGGGTGTGGCGCGGCATCACGGAGACCGGATCCACCCCGCGCACGATCGGCGAGCACCGCGGCATCGTCGAGGCGATGCGCCGCGGCGACGGTCAGCTCGCGAACGCGCTCATGGTCGCGCACGTCGCGGGCATCGAGCAGTGGCTGAAGGCCGCCAAGGCCTGATCCTTACTCGCTCCAGGGGAACGGGCTCTCCTTGTCGAGCGTGGCGTCCTTGCCGGTGCCCGCAAGGGAGTCGGCGCCGGAGCGCAGGCAGAGCCACTTGAGCGCGACGGGGCTGCTCGGCAGGCACCGCAGCGCCCGCATGCTGTCCGGGGCGACCCGCACCACGGTGCCGGCGCTGAGCGGCACGACGTCGTCGCCTACGGCGAGCTCGCCCTCGCCGTCGAGCACGACGTAGATCTCCTCGAGTAGGGCGTGCGAGTGCCAGAACGGCGACTCGTCGCCCGGGTCGGTGGCGTTGACCGAGATACCGACGTTCTCCACCCCGAGGTCGCCCTCGATGAACTGCTTGCCGGTCCAGCTGCCGACGCTGCCGATGGTCGTCACGTTGTATTCGCTCATGCCCTCACGCTAACCGAAAAGATCACCCGCGCGAGAGATCTGATCTCTCGCTACACTCTCCCCAACGTCGGCTGAGGGAGCGGAAGAATGACGATTCTCGATTCGCATGCGCACGTGTGGGATCCGCGGGAGATCCCGCACCCCTGGCTCGAGGGCAACGACGTCCTGAATCGGCCGTTCCTGCCGGCCGACATCGACACGGCCGGCGGCCTGATCGATCGGTGGATCTTCGTCGAGACCGACGCGATCGCCTCGTTCGCGCGCGTCGAGGCCGACTGGGTCGCGAGCATCGACTGGCCGGGGCTCGAGGGCATCGTGGCCCACGTCGAGATGGCCCGCGGCGATATCGAGCATCAGCTCGACGACCTGCAGGACGCGCGCCTGCTCGTCGGGGTGCGGCCGTCGCTGCAGAACGGCCCCTCCGAGTTCATCTCGTCGCCGGAGTTCGCCGCCGACCTGCGCGAGATCGGCGAGCGCGGCCTCGCCTTCGATGCGTGCGTGCGCTGGCACCAGCTGGACGCGCTCGTCGCGGCCGCCGAGAATGCGCCCGACACGCGCATCGTGCTGGATCACCTCGGCAAGCCGCCCGTGCTCGAGGGCCTCGAGGGCGCGCAAGGATCCGCGTGGCGCCGTGGCATCGAGCATCTCGCGGCGCTGCCGAACGCGTTCGTGAAGTGCTCCGGCATGCCCGCGGAGGCGGGCGAGGCGTTCGACGAGGTCGCGGGCACGTTCGATCGTGTCGCGCTCGACGTGTTCGGGGCGGATCGCGCGATGTTCGGCGGCGACTGGCCGGTGTCCGGATCCGAGGGGTTTGGGGTGCCGCTCGCGCGCGCCATCGACGCGCTGCGCGCCGTTTCCAGCGACGCGGAGTGGGCGCGGCTCGCGGGCGACACGGCCCGCGAGTTCTATCGCCTCAATACATCGGATGTTTGACGCCGTTCGAGTGGTAACCTCGGGGTGAACCGCGACAAAGCGGCTCGACACCTCGGATGTTCGGAGAAACCATGCGATTTGCGCGACGTGGCGCAGCGGGCGCGGAGAAGCCTGTTGTCGTCGTCGATGAGACGACCTACGACCTGAGGCCGATCACGGCCGACATCGACGGAGCATTCCTCGAGTTGGACTTCCGGGCGCGCGTCTCCGCGGCGATCGAAGCCGGATCCCTTCCGGTCGTCGACCCCGCCGACGCGCGGTACGGTGCGCCGATCACCCGCCCGAGCGCCGTGTACTGCGTGGGCATGAACTACGCCGCGCACGCCGCGGAGTCGGGCGCCGAGCCGCCGAAGAACCTCGTACTGTTCATGAAGGCGCCCAACACGGTCGTGGGCCCCTACGACGAGGTGAAGATTCCCCGCAATAGCGCCAAGACCGACTGGGAGGTCGAGCTGGCGATCGTCATCGGCAAGCGCGCGAGCTACCTCGAGAGCACCGACGATTCGCTCGATCACATCGCAGGCTTCACGATCGCGAACGACCTCTCCGAGCGCGAGTGGCAGATCGAGCTGTCCGGCGGGCAATGGGGCAAGGGCAAGTCGGCCCCGGGCTTCTCGCCCCTCGGCCCCGAGCTCGTCACCCCCGACGAGGTCGACTTCGCCGACCTGCGCCTGCGCAGCTTCGTCAACGGCGAGCCGCGCCAGGACTCGTCGACGGCCGACCTGATCTTCGACGTGCCGTACATCGTGTGGCACCTCTCGCAGCACCTCGCGCTCGAACCGGGCGACGTCATCATGACGGGCACGCCCCAGGGCGTCGCGCTGTCGGGCCGGTTCCCGTACCTCGCGGCGGGCGACGTCGTCGAGCTCGACATCGAGGGCCTCGGATCGCAGAAGCAGGTGTTCGCCTGATGGGCGCGTTCGACGGGCTGGCGGCGATCGTCACCGGCGGCGCGAGCGGCATCGGCGAGGCGATCGTGAACCGCCTTCGCGAGGACGGCGCCCGGGTGGCGATCTTCGACCGCCAGGTCCACGATGGCCTGACCGACGCCTATCGGGTCGACGTCACCGACGATGAGAGCGTGCGCGTCGGCGTCGAGAAGGTCGCGGCCGACTTCGGCGGCATCGACGTCGTCGTCAACAACGCCGGCATCGGCGCGCAGGGCACCGTCGAGACCAACGACGACGACGAGTGGCACCGGGTCTTCGACGTCAACGTCGTCGGGGCCGTCCGCGTCAGCCGCGCGGCGCTCCCGCACCTGCGGACGTCGAACGCCGCGGCGATCGTCAACACCTGCTCGATCGCCGCGACGGCCGGCCTGCCCGAGCGCGCGCTGTACGGCGCGACCAAAGGCGCGATCCAGTCGCTCACGCTGCACATGGCGGCGGATCACCTGCGCGAAGGGATCCGCGTCAACTGCGTGAACCCCGGAACCGCCGACACGCCCTGGGTCGGGCGCCTGCTCGACTCGGCACCGGATCCGGCCGCTGAGCGCGCCGCTCTCGGCGCGCGCCAGCCGCACGGCCGGCTCGTGCAGCCGGCGGAGGTCGCCGACGCCGTGGCGTACCTCGCGAGCCCGCGCGCGAGCTCGACGACGGGCGTCTCGCTCGCCGTCGACGGCGGCATGCAGGGCCTGCGCCTTCGGGCCGAGTAACGACACAAGGGGCCCCGGATCCTATTCAACGGATCCGGGGCCCCTTTGTGCTGCGCGAGGGCTCACCGCGGAATGAGACCGTCCGCGGCCAGCTCGGCCCACAGGTCCTGGGGGATATCGAGGTCCATCCACTCGGCGTTCTGACGGATCTGAGCCGGCCGACTGCTGCCCGCGACGACCGCGCGGACCGGGCCGATCCGGCGCGTGTACTGCAGCGCAGCGGCCGGCAGCGGCACGCCGTGTGCGCGGCACACGCCGGCGATCCGGGTCGCCTTGTCGAGCACCTCGGCCGGGGCCCGGCCGTACTCGTATCGCGCGTTCTCGCCCGGATCGTTGCGCGCGAGCAGGCCGGAGTTGAACACGGAGGCGGTGACGATGCCCGTGCCCGTGCGGTCGGCCGCCGGCACGACGTCCGCGAGCGCGGGCTGCTCGAGCAGCGTCAGGCGCCCCGCGACCATGAGCGCGTCGAGACCGCCCGACGAGGCGCCCCGGGCGAGGATCGCGGTGTCCATGGATCCCACGCCCGATGCCCGGACAGCGCCCTCGCGCTTGAGTCCGTCGAGCGCCTGAGTTCCCGCGTCGAGCGCGTCCTCGGGCGCGGGCGAACGGTCGGGATCGTGCATGTACGCGAGGTCGATGCGGTCGAGGCCCATGCGTTCGAGCGACTCATCGAGCGAACGGCGGATCCCGTCGGCCGTGAAGTCCCACGCGCGCTTGACGACGGCCGGAACGAAGAAGTCGTTGTCGAGGTCGAGCTCGTTCTCGCCGCCGGGATTGGGCACGAGCAGACGTCCGACCTTCGTCGACACGACGTACTCGTCGCGCGGCTTGGTGCGGAGGAACTCGCCGAGGCGGCGCTCCGACCATCCGAGCCCGTAGTGCGGGGCCGTATCGAAGTACCGGATTCCCGCGTCCCACGCCGCCTCGAGCACCTCCTGCGCGGCCTCATCCGTGAGCTCGCGGAAGAGGTTGCCGAGGTTCGCGGCGCCGTAGCCGAGCGCCGGCAGCGCCAGGTCCGTGCGGGGGGAGAGGGATTCAGTCATGGAACGTGTACTGCTCGCGGCTCGCGGCGAGCATCTCCATGCCGTTGCCGGGCGCGGTGGGTGCGCGGTACGCGCCGCCGGACACATCGGTCGGCGTGACGAAGTGCTCGTGCAGGTGGTCGACGTACTCGATGACGCGGCCCTCGGTCGTGCCGGTCACCGCGACGAAGTCGAACATCGACAGGTGCTGCACCGCCTCGCACAGCCCCACCCCGCCCGCGTGGGGGCAGACGGGCGTGCCGAACTTCGCGGCGAGCAGCAGGATCGCGACATTCTCGTTGACGCCGGCGACGCGCGCGGCATCGATCTGCAGCACGCTGAGGGAGCCGGCCTGCAGCATCTGCTTGAACATGACGCGGCCGCCCGAGTGCTCGCCCGTCGCGACCGGGATCGGGGCGACGCCGCGGGCGATCGCCGCGTGCCCCAGCACGTCGTCGGGGCTCGTGGGCTCTTCGATCCATGCCACGTCGAACTCGGCGAGGCGGCTCATCCACTCAATGGCTTCGGCGACGTCCCAGCGCTGGTTGGCGTCCGTGCCGATGCGGATGTCGGGGCCCACCGCATCGCGGGCCAGGCGCATGCGGCGCACGTCGTCTTCGATGTTGCCGCCGACCTTCAGCTTGATCATCGAGAAGCCGTCGGCGACCGCCTCGCGGCACAGCCGCACGAGCTTCTCGTCGGAGTACCCGAGCCAGCCGGGGGTCGTCGTGTAGGCGGGGTACCCCTCGGCGAGCAGCTGGCGCTCGCGATCGGCGCGGCCGGGCTCCGCGGCCCGGAGGATCTCGAGCGCGTCCTCGCGCGTGAGCGCATCGGTGAGGTACCGGAAATCGACGAGATCGACGATCTCCTCGGGCGTCATCCGCGCGAGCAGCTGCCACAGCGGCAGGCCCGCGCGCTTCGCCTTGAGATCCCACATCGCGTTGACGACCGCGCCGATCGCCATGTGCATGACGCCCTTCTCGGGGCCGAGCCAGCGCAGCTGCGAATCCCACACGAGCTCGCGCCAGAAGGATCCCATGTCGTCGAGGATCGCCTCGACGTCGCGGCCCGCGAGATACGGGGTGAGCGCGCGGATCGCCGACGTCTGCACGTCGGTGCCGCGGCCGATGGTGAAGACGAAGCCGTGGCCCTCGTGGCCGTCGTCGGCGTCTGTCTCGATCCGCACGTATGCGGCCGAGTAGTCGGGGTCGGGGTTCATGGCATCAGAGCCATCGAGGTGCTCCGATGTGGGGAACCGGATGTCGATGGTGTCGACGCTGACAATCGCGCTCACGTGCACTCCTTGGGGTTGTCCTCCCAGCGTAAACATCCGATGTCTATACCGCAATCGCCGCGCGGCAGGCGACGCAGGTAACCTTGCGATTGATGAGGATCTCGCGACGGACGCTCTTTATCGGGGCCGGGGCAGGCGCCCTGACGATGCTTCTTGCGTCCTGCACGCCCGATAGCCCGCCGGTTCCGGATCCCACAAAGACGCGACAGCCGACGGTGACGCCCACCCCCGTGGGCGAGGTGCCCGCGCCGAAGTCGTTCTTCCGCACCTCATGGGCCGAGGATCCGTTCGCCCGCGGGGCGCTGAGCATCACGCCCGCCGGGTCGACCTCGACGGAGCGCCAGGCGCTCGCGGCGGCGCTCATGGAGCGCGTGTTCTTCGCCGGTGAGGCAACGAGCGTCGAGCGGCCGGGCACGATCGCCGGCGCCGTGCGGTCCGGGGAGCGCGTGGCCGGAGAGATCGCTGACGTCGCCGAGGACGGCGAGCGGATCGCGATCGTCGGCGCGGGTGCCGCGGGGGCGTCCGCGGCCGCCCGGCTCATCGACGCAGGATTCGACGTGACGGTGATCGAGGCCCGCGATTACGCGGGCGGGCGCCTCGCGACGCAGCGCGACGACGACTGGCCCGTGCCGCCCCAGCGGGGCGCGTGGCTGCTCGGCGCCGACGACACCGAGGTCGCCTCGCGCATGGCGCTCCTGGGTGTCGGATCCGTCGCCGTCACGGATCCCGTGGGCTTCACCACCGACGGCGAGACGGAGAACCCTTCCGGCGATGCCCTGAAGACGGCGATCGCCGAGGCGCGCGACGGCATCGCCGACCGCACGATTCTCGATGCGCTCGAGGACGCGGGCATCGAGCAGTCCCCGGAGCTGGCGGCCGTGCTGTCCTCGCTGTCGGCGATGACCGGCGTCGACCCCGCCACAGGCTCGAGCTGGTTCGCTCCGGCACCGCCGGGCGGTTCCTTCGACGCGCTCGTGAGCGACGTCGCGCCGTTCGTCGACTCGGTGCTCGGCGACCTCGAGGTGACGCTGTCGACGGTCGTCTCGCACGTCAGCTACGACGATTCGGGCGTCAGCCTGCGCCTCGCATCGGGCGAATCGCTCACCTTCGACCGGGTGGCGCTCACGGTGCCGCTCGGCGTGCTGCAGGCGGGCGGGATCGAGTTCGAGCCGCCGCTGCCGTTCGCGCACCGCGGTGCGATCTCCACGCTCGAGATGGGGCACCTCGAGTCGGTGTGGCTGCGGTACGAGACGCCGTTCTGGTCGACGGACGCGGGCATCTGGCACATCGTCGGCCCGGTCACCCCGACCCCGACGCCGACCCCCACTCCGTCGCCGGGGGAGGAGCCCGCCCCGGACACGACGATCCGCACCTGGATCAACCTGCTGCCCGCCACGGGCGAGCCGATCCTCGTCGGGCTCGTGGGCGGTGCCGCGGCGCGCGCGATCGCCGAGCTGGGTGACGACGACGTGTTCACGCTGGCGGCCACGTCGCTCGCGCCCTTCACGGAGCCCGCGCCCAGCGAGTAGGGCGGGCGGTGCGCTAGGCTTGCACGGTTATCTTGCGGCGCCCGGCTCTCGGGATCCGTCGGATGACGTGCACACACCCTCCTGGTACCGGGAAATGCCCGGTACCCGTTCGAGTCCGAAGGAGGTGGGATAGTGACGCACAAGCACCAGTACGAGATGATGGTGATCATCCAGGCTGAGATCGACGAGCGCCAGGTTCCCGCGTACCTCGACAAGTACCTCAAGGTCATCACTGACGCTGAAGGCACCATCGAGAACGTGGACATCTGGGGGCGACGCAAGTTCGCCTACGAGATCGACAAGAAGAACGAAGGCATCTACGCCGTCGTCAACTTCACGGCGACGAGTGAGGCCACGAGCGAGCTCGACCGTCAGCTCGGTCTTGCTGTCGACGTGGTTCGCACCAAGATCCTTCGCGCGGAGGAGGCCATCGCTATGGCTGCTTCCGAGGCCAAGCGGGCCGACGCGAAGGCCGCGCGCAAGACGGCGGCAAAGGCCTAGGGGCAGCGCATGGCAGGCGAAACCGTCATCACAGTCGTTGGCAATCTGACCGCCGACCCCGAACTGCGCTACACGCAGTCCGGTGTTCCCGTGGCCAATTTCACGATCGCTTCGACCCCGCGCACGTTCGATCGCGCGTCGGGCGAGTGGAAGGACGGGGAAGCCCTGTTCCTGCGCGCCAGCGTGTGGCGCGACTTCGCTGAGCACGTCGCGGGATCCATGACGAAGGGCATGCGCGTCATCGCGCAGGGCAACCTCCGTCAGCGGAACTACGAGACGCGCGAGGGGGAGCGGCGTACGTCGGTCGAACTGGATGTCCAGGAGATCGGCCCGTCGTTGCGCTACGCCACGGCTCAGGTCACTCGCACCGCATCGAGCGGGAACTCCGGCGCACGGGGCGGCAACAATGCCCCCGGCCAGGTTCCCGGCGCGACGCAGCCCGCGCAGCAGTCGTCCGAAGAGCCCTGGGCAACGCCCGGCTCGACCGGCGCTGACGCGTGGAGCACCCCGGGGTCGTTCTCGGACGACACCCCGTTCTGATTTCTCTTTCTCTGTAAGGACCCACAATGGCTGGAAAGTCAAGCGGCGACCGCCGCAAGCCGCGCAAGGGCGGTAAGAACGCCGCTCCCGCGAAGCACATCCGGGTCGGCCTCATCGACTACAAGGATGTCGCGACCCTTCGCAAGTTCATCTCGGAGCGTGGAAAGATCCGCGCCCGTCGTATCACCGGTGTGTCGGTGCAGGAGCAGCGCCTCATCGCGCGCGCGATCAAGAACGCGCGTGAGATGGCTCTCCTTCCCTACGCTGGCGCCGGCCGGTAAGGAGCACCCACATGTCGAAGCTGATTCTCACTCATGAGGTCGACGGGCTGGGTAGCGCCGGAGACATCATCGAGGTCAAGGACGGGTACGCCCGGAACTACCTCCTCCCGAAGGGCTTTGCTGTCGCGTGGACGCGCGGCGGCCAGAAGCAGGTCGACCAGATCCGTGCCGCCCGCAAGGCGCGCGAGATCGCGACCCACGAAGACGCGGAGGCCATCAAGGCCCAGCTCGAGCAGGCTCGCGTGAAGGTGTCGGTCAAGGCCGGCGCTGAGGGCCGCCTGTTCGGTTCGGTCAAGCCGGCTGACATCGTCGAGGCCGTCAAGGCCGCCGGTCTCGGTGACCTCGACAAGCGTCGCGTCACGATTCCGACGGCGATCAAGTCGGTCGGTTCGCACGAGGCGCTCGTGCGCCTGCACGACGACGTGACCGCCGTCATCAACCTTCAGGTTGTCGCGCTCAAGAAGTAATTCTCTTCCGCGCATCGAAACCGGCGTCGCCCCACTCGGGTGGCGCCGGTTTCGTCTCGTTATGCTGGCGAGGTGACGCCAACCGGAACCGAGAAGCCGAATATTCGGCAGGTCGCGCAGGCGGCGGGCGTTTCCCACATGACCGTCTCGCGAGTCCTGAACGACCACGCGAGCATCCGCGACGAGACGCGCAAGCGGGTGCTCGATGCGATCGCCGAGCTCGGTTACCGGCCGAACATGGCTGCACGGGCGCTCGCGACCAAGCGCACGGGCCGAATCGGTGTCGTCGTCGAGTCAGCCGCCGAGTACGGTCCGACGAGCACGCTGCGCGCCGTCGAGGTGGCCGCGCGCGCCGCCGGATACGCGGTCAGCTCGGTCGCGATCGGCGTGGGCGAGGAGATCAGCCCGCAGGACGCGGTGGACAACCTGACGGCGCAGGGCGTCGACGCGCTGTGCGTCGTGGCCCCGCGCTCGTCGTCGATCACCGCGCTGCGGAAGATCGCGATCCCGGTTCCCGTGCTCGTCGTCAAGCCCGACGACGACCCGACGTTCCTCACCGTCTCCCTCGATCAGCAGGGCGGCGCCGTCCTCGCCGTCGACCACCTCGTCTCGCTCGGGCACCGCGACGTTCTGCACCTCGCGGGGCCGCTCGACTGGTTCGACGCCCGCGCACGCGAGCGGGCGTTCCACGCGCGGGCGCGCGAGTGGGGGATCCGCGAACGCCCCATCGTCGTCGGCGACTGGACCGCCGACTTCGCCTACGACTTCGCGCGCGGTATGCGGGAGCTGCCCGAGTACACCGCGATATTCGTCGGCAACGACTCCATGGCGATCGGGCTCATCCACGGCTTCGTCGAGCGCGGTTTCGACGTGCCCGGCGACATCTCGGTCGTCGGCTTCGATGATGTGCCGCTCGCGCGCCACGTCACACCCCCGCTCACGACCGTGCACCAGAGCTTCGACGCGCTCGGCAGTTCGGTCGTCGACATCCTCCGCGCCGCCATCGAGGGCCGCGGCATCCCGGGCGCCACGCGGATCCCCGCCGAACTCATCGTGCGCCAGTCGACGGCGCCGCCGCGCGGGGGTGGGCGATGACCGATCCGCTGGTCGAGATGCACGGCATCACCGTCGACTTCCCGGGCGTGCGCGCGATCGACGGCGTCGACCTCACCCTCGTCGAGGGCGAGGTGCATGCGCTGATGGGCGAGAACGGCGCCGGGAAGTCGACGGTGATCGGCGCCCTGACGGGCACGTACCCGCTGTCGGCCGGCGCGATCCGCATCGGGGGAGAGAGCGTGTCGCCCTCGGGCGTCGCGAGTGCGCGCGCGGCCGGCATCGCCACGGTGTTCCAGGAGGCGCACCTCAGTCCGAAGCTCTCGGTCGCCGAGAACATCATGCTGGGCGCGGAGGTGCGCGGCCGGCTCGGCATCGACTGGAAGGCCACGCGCGCGCGGGCCGCTGAGGTGCTCGCGAATCTGGGGCTCGACGACCTGGATCCGCGGGCCCGGCTCACGTCGCTGTCGCCCGCCGCGAAGCAGCTCGTCGCGATCGCGCGAGCGCTCGTGCTCGAGCCCCGCGTGCTCGTGCTCGACGAGCCGACGTCGAGCCTCGACGCCGCCGAGGCGCGCACGGTGCTCGGGGTCGTGCGCCGGCTGCGGCGCGAGGGCGTCGCGATCCTTTTCGTCTCGCACTTCATCGAGCACGTGTTCGCGGTGGCCGACCGCCTGACCGTGCTGCGCGGCGGGCGGGTCGTGGCCGAATACGACGCGTCGGAGGTCGAGCGCGCCGAGGTGATCTCGCGCATGATCGGCGAGGACATCGACGCGCTGCGCGAGATCCGATCCGACCGCCTGGCGCACCACTACGCCGCATCGGGCGCCCCCACGCTGCGCGCCGAGGGGCTCGGCCGGCGCGGCGTGATGCACCCGACCGACATCGAGCTCTCGCGCGGCGAGGTGGTCGGGTTCGCGGGGCTGCGCGGATCCGGTCGCACCGAGCTCGCGCGGCTCGTCGGCGGCTCGATGCACGCTGACAGCGGCGAGATCTGGGTCGACGGCGAGCGCGTGAAGCTGCGCGGCCCGAGCACCGCCCTGCACCGGCGCATCGCGGTCTCGCCGGAGAACCTGCGCGACGGCGGCATCATCGGCGGGCTGACCGCGCGGGAGAACGTCACCCTCGCGCTGCAGGCGATGCGCGGCTGGTCGCGCCCGCTGTCGCGCGGCGAGCAGGAGGCACTGCTCGACACCTATCTCGACGCGCTCCACATCGTGCCGGGCGATCTCGATCGGCCCGTCGAGTCGCTGTCGGGCGGCACGCAGCAGAAGATGCTGCTCGCCCGCCTGCTCGCGACCAGGCCGCACGTGCTCATCCTCGATGAGCCGACCCGCGGCATCGACATCGGCGCGAAGGTCGAGATCCAGCGGCACATCGCGAAGCTTGCGGGCGATGGCGTCGCCGTCGTGTTCATCTCGTCCGAGCTCGAAGAGATCGTGCGCGTCAGCGACCGCATCGTGGTTCTGAAGGATCGCGAGAAGATCGGCGAGCTGATGGGCGGGCCGGGCGTCACGGTCGACACGATCGTGGAGATGATCGCCTCGGGCCCCGGTTTCGATCTCGACTGAGACCCATTCGTTTCATCTCTGCTGTTGTGCTCTCGCTAATGTTCCCGGTAACATTCGAGGAACGACGATCATCGACGTCGTCACAGCACGCGCACATCCACGGTGGATCGGCGCTTCGGGCGTCCCTTGCCCGGTATCTCGAGGAGGAGAATATGTCTGCACGCAAGCGGTTCACTCAGGTGGCGGGAATCACCTTGGCGGGCGCGATGTCGCTCGGCCTCGCGGCCTGCTCGGGCGGCGACGGCGGTTCGGGCGGCGGCGACGAGCTGGCCACGGTCGGCTTCGTGGCGGTCGGCCCCGAGGGCGCGTGGCGCGAGGCGAACGAGTCGAACATCCAGGAGACCTTCACGAAGGACGCGGGCTTCGACCTCAAGTTCGCCCCGGCCGCGAACCTCGACCAGAAGTCGCAGATCGACGCGTTCACGTCGTTCGTCGACGAGGGCGTCGACGTGATCCTGCTCTCGGCGACGGAAGGCTCGGGCTGGGAGGACTCCCTCGCCCGCGCCCAGGAGGCCGAGATCCCCGTGGTGCTCATCGACCGCGGCATCGAGCCCGACGACACGAGCCTCTACGCCACCCGCATCGCGCCCGACAACGTCGAGGTGTCGAAGGCGGTCGCCGACTGGGCGATCGGCGCGTTCCCCGACGGCGCGAACTACTTCGTCCTCGAGGGCCCCGCCGGCGTCTCGGTCGTCAACGAGCGCAACTCGGGATGGGACGAGGTCATCGATGCCGAGTCGAGCTTCAACAAGCTCGGCGCGCAGACCGCGAACTGGTCGACGGAAGAGGCCAAGAGCGTCTTCGAGACCGTGCTGAAGTCGAACGGCAACGACGTGCAGCTCGTCTTCGCGCAGAACGACGAGATGGGCATCGGCGCCGTGCAGGCCGTTGAAGAGGCCGGGCTCACCCCCGGCGAGGACGTGAAGATTGCGACGATCGACGGCACCCAGGGCGGCCTCGAGGCCCTCGCCGCGGGCGACCTCAGCTACGTCGGCGAGTACAACCCGATCTTCGGCGACATCGCGCTCGAGGTCGTCGAGAAGCTCGTCGCGGGCGAAGAGGTCGAGTCGTCCATCCTGGTGGACAGCGCGGTCTTCGACTCGTCCGAGGCGGCGCAGGAGGCGCTCGACGCAGGTCGACCCTTCTGATGCTCGTGCGGTCGTGGCGCCCCGGTCGGGCGCCACGACCAACCGTATTCCCGTAATGGCATGAACGAGCGGAGCACGCGATGAGCACATCGCCACCCATCGTCGAGATGACCGGCATCTCGATCAGTTTCCCGGGCGTTAAGGCGCTCGACGGCGTCGACCTGCGCCTCTTTCCCGGTGAAGTGCACACGCTCATGGGCGAGAACGGTGCCGGCAAGTCGACGATGATCAAGGCGCTCACGGGCGTCTATTCGATCGACGAGGGCGAGATCCGGGTCGACGGCGAGGTGCGCCGCTTCGGCGGCACCGCCGACGCGCAGGCCGCGGGCGTCTCGACCGTGTACCAGGAGGTCAACCTCTGCACGAACCTCACGATCGGCGAGAACGTGATGCTCGGCCAGGAGGTGCGCGGCCCGCTCGGCATCAACTGGCGCGCGACGCATCGCGAGGCGCAGAAGGCGCTCGAGCGGCTGGGCATGGGGCACCTGAACCCGCGCCAGCAGCTGTCGACGCTGCCGCTCGCGCTGCAGCAGCTCGTCGCGATCAGCCGATCCGTCGTCGCCGAGTGCCGCGTGCTCATCCTCGATGAGCCGACGTCGAGCCTCGACGCCGCCGAGGTCGAGCAGCTGTTCACGGTGATGCGGCGGCTGCGCGACGAGGGTGTGGCGATCCTGTTCGTCTCGCACTTCCTCGACCAGGTGTACGAGATCAGCGACCGGCTGACCGTGCTGCGCAACGGTCGATTCGTCGCCGAGCACGCGACCGCCGAGATCGAGCGATCGAAGCTCATCTCCGAGATGATCGGCAAGGAGGCCGCGACGCTGTCGGCGATCGAGGCGACCGCCCGGCCCGACCTGTCCGAGAACGACGTCGTATATGCCGCGGAGGGCATCGGCCGAAAGGGCATGCTCGACGCGATGGACCTCGAGGTTCGTGCGGGCGAGGTGATCGGACTCGCCGGGCTGCTCGGATCCGGCCGCACCGAGCTGGCGCGCTTGATCTACGGGGCCGATCGCCCCGACTCGGGTCGCGTGTCGATCCGCGGCAAGAAGATCGACATCTCCCGTCCGGCTGCAGCGCTCGCGCACGGCATCGCGCTGTCGAGCGAGAATCGCCGCGACGAGGGCATCATCCGCGACCTCACTGTGCGAGAGAACATCATCCTCGCGGTGCAGGCGAAGCGCGGGTGGGCACGTCCCGTGCCGCGCCGTGAGCAGGACGAGATCGTGCGCCGCTACATCGACGCGCTCGGCGTGCGCCCGCCGCACCCCGAACGCCCGATCAAGAACCTGTCGGGCGGCAACCAGCAGAAGGTGCTGCTCGGGCGCTGGCTCGCGACGCATCCCGACCTGCTGATCCTCGACGAGCCGACCCGCGGCATCGACGTGGGCGCCAAGGCCGAGATCCAGGAGCACGTCGCGAAGCTCGCCGACGAGGGCGTGTCGGTCATCTTCATCTCGTCCGAGCTCGACGAGGTCGTGCGCCTGAGTGACAGGATCATCGTGATGAAGGATCACCGAAAGATCGCGGAGCTCGACGGCGGCGTCGGTGTCTCGGCCGAGTCGATCGTCGAGGCCATCGCCGCAGACCACAACGAAGAGGAGGTGTCGTCATGACCGATTCCGACTCCGGGTTCGTCGGCTTCGTGAAGGCATTCGCGCGCCGTCAGTACTTTTGGGGGATCGTCGCGATCATCCTGTTGCTCGTCGTGAACCTGCTGAAGGATCCGACGTACCTCGCGATCACCGTGAGCGGATCCGGCAACCTCGTCGGCAATCTGATCGACATCCTGCGGGCCGCAGCGCCCATCATGATGATCGCGGTCGGCATGTGCCTCGTGGTGGCCACGGGCGGCATCGACCTGTCCGTCGGCTCGGTGATGGCCGTCGCCGGCGCCGTGGCGATGGAGTTCCTCGCCTCGGCGGGCGGATCCGTTGCGAGCGCATTCGGGGCCCTCGGCCTCGTGATCCTCGTCAGCGGGGCCCTCGGCCTGGTGAACGGACTGCTGGTCTCCGTCGTCGGGCTGCAACCGTTCATCAGCACGCTGATCCTCATGCTCGCGGGCCGTGGGCTCGCGAAGGTGATCACGGGCGGGCAGAACACCGCAGCGAACAACGAGGCGTTCAACTGGATCGCGAACGGACGAGTGCTCGGGCTTCCGGTCGTGTTCATTCTCGCGCTGATCATCGTGATCGTCGTCGGCCTTGTCGTGCGCCGCTCGGCTCTCGGCCTCATGATCGAGGCGATCGGCATGGACGCGAAGGCCGCACGGCTCGCGGGCGTCAACCGCCGCGCGCTGCTGTTTGCTGTCTACATCATCGGCGGGATCCTCGCCGGGATCGCGGGCGTGTTCGCGACCGCATCCGTGATGACGGTCGACATCTCGCGCACGGGATACCAGCTCGAGCTCGATGCGATCTTGGCGGTCGTCATCGGAGGCACATCGCTCGCGGGCGGCAAGTTCAACATCTCGGGCGCTGCGATCGGCGCGCTGCTGATCGCCACCCTCGATAAGACGGTCGTGTTCCTCGGCGTCTCCTCGTCGGCGACGCCGGCGTTCAAGGCGATCATCATCGTGGTGCTGTGCCTGCTGCAGTCCGAGCGGGTGCGCAACCTGATCCGCCGTCGCCGAACAGTGCCCGACGTCACGAAGGAGGTGGTGCCGGTATGAGCGCCATCGCAACGCCCCCCGCCGAGGTTTCCCTCACGAAATCGCCCGGCCGCTGGATCTCGCAGCACCTCGACGCGCTGCCCACCGCCGCGTCCGTCGTGATCTTCATCGGGATGATCATCTTCGGCGAGGTCGCGTACGGCCACATCGTGCAGGCCAGCACGCTGTCGAACCTGCTGATCAACAATGCGCACCTCGTGATCCTCGCGGTTGCGCTGACGTTCGTGATCCTGACGGGCGGCATCGACCTCTCGGTGGGTGCGATCATCGCGTTCAGCAGCGTCGCAGGCGTCATGCTGATAAACGCGGGCTGGAACCCGTGGCTCGTCGTCGTGCTGATGATCCTCATCGGCTCAGCGTTCGGGCTGATCGCGGGCGTGCTCGTGCAGTTCTTCGGGGTGCAGCCGTTCATCGCGACGCTCGCGATGATGTTCTTGGGGCGAGGCCTCGCGTCGATCCTCAGCACTGTTCCCGAACGCTTGCCTGACGACTCGGCGTTCCGCTCGCTCGGCACGCAGTGGAAGGTGATCGACGGACCGAAGGTCAACGACCTGATCATCACGCCGGGTGTGCTGATCGCGGTCGCCGTGGTGCTGCTCGCGTTCTGGATGCTGCACCGCACCCGCATGGGGCGCACGGTGTACGCGATCGGCGGATCCGAGCAGTCGGCGGCGCTCATGGGGCTTCCCGTGACGGCGACGAAGGTCTGGGTCTATGTGATCAGTGGCAGCCTGTCGGGGCTGGCGGCCGTCGTGTACACCGCGCGGCTCGGCAGCGCACAGAACATCACGGGGATCGGGTGGGAGCTCGACGCGATCGCGGCCGCCGTGATCGGAGGCACGCTGCTGCTCGGCGGCGCGGGCTTCGTGCTCGGATCCGTCATCGGCGCGCTCGTGCTCGGCCTGATGAACGTGCTGATCACGCGCGACGGCAGCATTCCGCCTGAGGCGACGACGATCATCACCGGCGGCATCCTGCTGGTGTTCGTCCTATTGCAGCGCGCGGTGCTCGCCAAACAGCGTGAATAGCTGTACTCGCTGAGCGATTCCTCCACAAGGGGGCGTTGGAGGGAAAACCTTCAACGCCCCCTTTATGCTATTCGTTATCCACAGCATGTGAAGACTGAGAATGCCTGATCAATGCAGCTTTATGTGTGGCAAGATTTTGCCCTCCACATCGTTGTCCACAACGCAATTCCACAGGATCTACGGCGTTTTGCCCAGCTGTTTCCACAGAGTTATCCACAGGTCACATTGTCGGGGTGGTAACGCGCACGTAGGGTGAATCGGCGGCATCGAGATCGGTGCGCGCGCCAAATGTCAGTGGTTTCCGCTGTAGTGGCATCAAGGCCTCGCAGCGAGGCACCGCGTACAGCGCGACGGGTCCGCCCGAGAGGAGAGTCTGTGTCGATCAACGACGTCGTCGACGAGCGCCTGGGTGGCAACCGAGAGCGCGAGCGCACACCTCCCCACGACCTGCTGAGCGAGCAGTCGACGCTGGGCGGCATGCTGCTGTCGAAAGACGCCGTGGCCGATGTGGTCGAGGGCCTGCGCGGCAACGACTTCTACATCCCGAAGCACGAGGTGATCTTCGAGGCGATCCTCACGCTCTACTCGCACGGTGAACCGACCGACGTCATCGCCGTCACCGACGAGCTGATGAAGGCGGGCGACCTGCAGCGTGCGGGCGGCGTCGACTATCTGCACTCGCTCACCTCGATCGTGCCGACCGCGGCCAACGCGGGCTACTACGCGTCGATCGTGCAGGAGCGCGCGCTGCTGCGTCGCTTGGTCGACGCCGGCACTCGCATCGTGCAGATGGGATTTGACGGCGAGGGTGAGGCCGTCGAGCTCGTGAACCAGGCGCAGGCCGAGGTCTACGCCGTCACGGGTCAAGAGCATTCGGAAGACTACGTGCCCCTCGAAGTCGCGATCGGCGCGGCCGTCGAAGAGATCGAGATGGCGAAGGGGCGCGACGGTCAGATGACCGGCGTTCCGACCGGCTTCAAGGAACTCGATGACTTGACGAACGGTCTGCACGCCGGACAGATGATCGTCGTCGCGGCGCGCCCCGCGATGGGTAAGTCGACGCTCGCGCTCGACTTCGCCCGCGCGAGCGCGATCAAGCACAATCAGCCCGCGATCTTCTTCTCGCTCGAGATGGGCAAGACCGAGATCGCGATGCGCCTACTCGCGGCAGAGGGGCAGATCCCCCTGCAGAAGCTGCGCAAGGGCGAACTCGATTCGCGCGACTGGACGACGCTCGCCTCGACGCGGGGCCGCATCAACGACGCGCCGCTGTACGTCGATGACAGCCCGAACATGACGCTCGTAGAGATCCGCGCCAAGTGTCGCCGCCTCAAGCAGCGCGTCGGGCTGCGCATGATCATCATCGACTACCTGCAGCTCATGACGAGCGGCAAGCGGGTCGAGTCGCGTCAGCAGGAGGTCTCCGAGTTCTCTCGCGCGTTGAAGCTCATGGCGAAGGAACTGCAGGTGCCGGTCATCGCGCTGTCGCAGCTGAACCGTGGATCCGAGCAGCGCCAGGACAAGCGGCCGATGGTGAGCGACCTGCGCGAGTCGGGCTCGATCGAGCAGGACGCCGACATGGTGATCCTGCTTCACCGCGACGAGGTCTACGACAAACAGTCGCGCCCGGGCGAGGCCGACCTGATCGTCGCCAAGCACCGTAACGGCCCGACCGCCGACATCCCCGTCGCGTTCCAGGGGCACTACAGCCGCTTCCACGACATGGTGCAGATGAGCGACGGGTTCGGAGACGAGTAAGGGACCGATGAGGTGAGCGCGAGGAACCGCGCGCTCACCGAAGCACGAACGCGTGCGTCGGATCGCTATCGAGGTGACGGTTCTTAACTGAAGTGGCCAATTCTCAAGGGGCCTGTCACTGAGATGGCCAAATGGCCGGTTGGGTGAGAATCACTCCTCCGGCGAACACATATCAGCGCCCAGGGTGCAACAGGTGGGCTGAGTAGCCACTCTGGCGGCTGTTCGCGGATGAGGGTGTCGAGCGGGGTTGAGGTGCGGACGGTGTGTTGGTCGCCGCCCCGTTGCCACCGCAGATTGATCCATCCTGAGCTCGCTTCCCAGGCCCGTCGAGTGCGCTGGCCCGATGCGCGCGATCATCTCGAGGCATGTATCGTCCAGTGGCAGACTCGGCGCCATGAACGCGGCCCAGCTCAGCCCCTCATATGTATCCGCCCACGAGTTCGTTCAGAGCACGAGAGCCCTCGATCGGGTCCATACTGAGCTCAATAGTCGGCGCGGAGACGAAGACAAGCGGACCGCGGTCTGTGAGTTCGTGGTTCGAGTCCCGACCAATGACCCATCGCATTTCGCGACAGCGATCCAAGCACTGCATCTGTCTCTGGAAGCGTCGATCCTCATCGTCGAAGCAGCGCGTGAGCAGAACCCGACGAGGCTCGAAGATCCAGACGAGTTCAAAGCATGGGCTGACAAGGCGCTAGCAGCGTGGGTGACCGAGGAAGAGACATGGTCGCGTCGTGGTGAGCTTCTTGAGACGACCCTGCTCTGGTATGGGTCCGGGAACTGGAAAGGGCTGCTCAACCCAAGAACAGTGGTCCCCCTGGTGACCGTCGCCGCGGTTGCCGAGCTCGCTCAGGCGATCATGGACGCGCTCGTTGATCATGACGTTCTCGCGAACACGACCGGCACGATCACCGGCGGCGCGATCACCATCGGTGCGAGTGTCATTCAGACCATCGCAGCCTCGCTGAGTAGCAGGCTTCCAGACGACACCGCGGTTTCGACCGAACTTCACACAGGATCGGTTTCCTACTTCGCGGTGGTGGCCCCGACAGGGAGCACAGTCGACGCGCGGCGGCTCGTGACAGTGCTGCGGATCTCGGGCTTGGACCTGCGCAACATCTTCTTCTGCTCAGGCACCGCTGGCGCGAGAAAAGAGGGGCGTGAGGAACGAACTGGTGACAGGTGTGGTTTAGGCCGCGAGGGTGAGCGGCTCGGCCAGCTTGGACTCGAACTCGATGGGGGTCAAGCCGCCGAGGGAGTCCTGGGCTCGTTGCCGGTGATACTTCCGCTCGATCCAGACGACGATGGCGAGCCGCAGATCCTGCCGGGTGGTCCACC
>NZ_AUGQ01000009.1 GCF_000422745.1 Microbacterium gubbeenense DSM 15944 | reverse complement strand
CGGCAGAAACAGACTGACAATCGTACGCATCACCGACGGACCCGACGGACGGGTCGATGCCCTCGTCGATGAGCCGGTCGGTGAACGAAATCGATGTGTAGACCGACCCGGCATCGGTGTGATGCGTGAGTCCGGCGAAGCCGGTGGCGCCTTCGCGCCGCCGAGTCCAGAGCGCCATCTCGAGGCAGTCCAGCACCAACGGGGTCGTCATGCTCGTCGCGGCCCGCCAGCCGAGGATGCGACGGGAGTGCGCGTCGAACACGAACGCGACGTACACCCACCCCGACCACGTCCACACGTAGGTGAAGTCGGCCACCCAGAGCTGATTCGTGCGGAACCGGGCGAAGTGCCGGTCGACGAGGTCGGCCGGCCTGCTTTCCCTCGGATCCGCGTCGACCGGGTTCTTGCGCCGCCCACGGACGACACCAGCGATCCCGAGCTCCCGCATGAGCCGCTCGACCGTGCAGCGGGCGATGTCATGCCCCTCACGTCGCAACCGCAACCAGAGCTTTCGAGCGCCGAGCAGCCGCCGTTGCTTGCGCCACGTGGCCAGGATGATCGGCTTCCACCGCTCGTCCGACACCTCCCGCGCCGACGGCTCCCGGCTCCGGGTGTCGTAGTAGCTCGATGGGGCGACCTTGCAACCGTGCTGGGTGAGCACGGCACAGATCGACTCGACACCCCACCGGAGCCCACCATCGGTGCGATCCTTGTGCTCGTCGATGAAGGCGACTATCGCAGGTGTGGCCGGTCGAGTTCGGCCGCGAAGAAAGCCGAGGCCGCCTTCAATATCTCGTTCGCACGCCGCAACTCAGCGTTCTCGCGCTTCAGCTTCTTGATCTCTGCCTGCGCGTCGCTCGCGACACCGGGCCGCTGCCCGCCATCGACCTGGACCCGGCGAATCCAGGTGCGGATCGTTTCGGGCGATCCGATCCCCAGCATGCCCGCGACCGCGGTGATCGCCGCGTACTCGCTCGGATACTCGGACCGCACCTCGGCGACCATACGGACAGCGCGCTCACGAAGCTCGCGCGGGTATTTGCTGGGACGTGCCATGAGACAGATCCTTCCAAGGAATTCTGCCTCCGGACACACCGGGGCGACTCAAATTCTTGTAGTTCGATGAAGCCCCCCGTGTCCTGGTCGGGGCGCGTCGTGTTCGTGGCGTGTTGGTGGGCACGGTTGATCGTGGCGTCAATGCTGACCGTCCAATCCACTTTCCCAGCCGAATCCGCTTGGGCCACCACCTGAGAAAGGACACAATCCCACACGCCCCGCCTCGCGTAGGAGCGGTGACGCTTCCACACCGTCTGCCACGGCCCATACCTCTCACGAGGCAGGTCTCTCCAAGGAATCCCCGTCCTGTAGCGGTAGATGATCCCGTTGACGATCATCCGACTATTCGAGAACGGGCGACCCCGACGCCCACAGTTCGTTGGCAACAGGGGCTCCACACGCTCCCACTGCTCATCCGTCATCGCCTCAAACCGAGACTTCTCATTCACCCCGCCAGTATCTCGCGACCCTCACCTCACATATAGGAGACACGCCCTAGCCAACATCTAAATCTGGAGTGCGAAGGAGACGCGACCAGTTTTGGCGTCTCCGTCGACTACGAGTCTCAGAAAACCCGGGGTCTCCTAGAAGACCTCCGCGTGACAATCGAGAGCCTGGACGCGCGAACCGAGGACCTCCGTACATCGATCAGAACAACACGGCGAGACTCCCTGGCACTGCAAGAGAGCATCGAAAAGCTCGACGCGAAGATGGACCCAGAAAAGGGGAACCTCCGCGAACTTCTTGCCAAGCGCAGTGAGATCGAGAAGCACCTGGGCCTCTACGAACAAGTCAAGACCTTTGAGGACATGATCCGACGGATCGCGGACGAGACTGAGGCGGAGGTGGCAACAGCAGTTGCGGGTCTAAGCCTCACCGCCGTACGGGAGTTCTCAGCCGAGATCTCCAAGCGCCTGGCCGAATGGGACTACCCGTCCGCGGCGTCTGTACGGTACGACCGGAAAGAACTCGACATCATCGCTGGCGACCAACGTCGCTCGGCGCACGGCAAAGGGGTACGCGCGGTCCTCCACGCCGCATTCACGCTCGCCCTCGCCCAATACTGCTTTGACCGGGAGCTGCCACACCCCGGTTTTGTTGTGCTTGACTCGCCGCTTGTCACCTACCGCCCACCCGACCAGTCCACGGGGACAGGGGATCAGCCGCCGGAAGGTGTTGTGCGGGCGTTCTACCGTGATATTCAGGCCAACTTTGACGGTCAGGTCATCGTCATGGAGAACACTGACCCTCTAGACCCACTCGGGGCCGACGCGCGCGACATCCGATTCACGAAGCGCGATGACCTGGGACGGTACGGGTTCCTACCGGTCGTCGATGGCGAGGAGACCGCCCACACTTTGGCGACCGAAAGCTAACCGGAAGCAACGGTGGGGGCTCATCCCACCTAGCGACCGCGGCCATGGGGATCACGGAGCGGCATTCCCACACGCAGCAGGTACAGGCGAACTGAGCTTGGATTGAAGCCAAGCCTCTCGCCGATCCTCGCTAAGGACTCGCCCTGCTCGTAGCGGCGGCACATTTCGAGTACCTGTTCCGATGATGGCTTCTCACGACGCAGCCGTACTCCTCGCTCTCGCAGCCGCTCAGCGAGGCGTTGACGACTCACGCCCAGGTCGCCTGCGATCGCCCGCAGGATCTCACCGCCCCTGTACCGGCGCTCTGCCTCATCCAGCATCTCCTCCGTCAACCGCGGAACCGGCTTCGGGAGTGGCCGCGTGGAACCCTGCGAAACCGCTGCTGTCCTGTGCCGACGACGGATCTCGCGATGCGCGGAAACGGCCGACTGCAAGGATGGGGCAAGGTTAGAGCACTGTCGCGCTACCTCCACAGTTTCTGACGAACGAGAGCCCGGTCATCGGCCGGGCTCTCGTTCGCGTTCCAGCTCGTGCGACCCGCGGATTTCACGCCCCGTGAACAGAAGATGGTTGTTCTGGTTGCGAATCGCATGTGCTTCAGCCCATTCACTGTCCGCGCTCACGTTCAGCGCGCGATGACTGAGCTCCAAGCGCGGGATCGTACTCAGCTCGTCGTCGTCGCTCGCCAAACGGGCTTGGCCGACCCCCGTCAGGGCGATTCCGGCGCCGCCATACGCGACGAATCGACGATCAGTTGCAGCGCGCCCACGTGCGCCTCGAATGCCGCGCGGCCTGCGGCGGTGGCGGAGTACCAGCGCGTGCGGCGCTTGCCTGTGAAGGTCGATGAGGATGTCGCGTAGCCGACCTCGCACAGTGCGGCCAGGTGGCTCGAAAGGTTGCCGTCGCTGAGGCGCAGGGCGCGGGCGAGCGCGGTGAAGCGGATCGAGCCCGACGGCGCGAGGCCGTGCAGCGCTGCCTGGATGCGCAATCGGTTCGGATCCGACAGTACCGCGTCGAACGGTGTGCGCAGCCGTTCCCCGAGCTCCGCCGACAGCTCCGAGCTCCGGAGCGTCTGCTCGTCAGACATGCCGTAACCCGACGATGACGCGATAGATTCCGAGCGCCAGCATCGTCAGTCCCGACGCGAGCCCGAACAGCAGCAGGGCGGGGACGGCTTCTTGGATCCCTGCGATGCCGGCGACGACGACCCCGAACATTGCGACGACCGCGAACACCGTGTCGTGCGCGGTGATCGCGTACAGGCACATGGCCATGCCCCACAGCGCACCCAGGAGCAGCGCGAGATGCACCATGGAGGCCGGCTGTCCGGCGGCCACGAGGAACGGTGACGCGACCATCACGGCCATCCAGGCCCACCGCATGCGCGACTCGACGCCCGTGCGGATGACCGCGCGCAGCGGCATCCAGCTCATGAGCATCGCGAAAACCCATGCAAGGACCACCACCGCGATCCGAACGACACCGTCGAGCAAGTCCAGCGCCGCGTAACCTGCGGTCCAGGCCGCACCCCAGCCGATGAGCGGGAACCCGGTTGCCATCGATCGACTGGCGCGACGCGTGCGGTCGGCGAGGGCGCCGATCTCCCGGAGTGACGCTTCAGCGCGGTCGAGCTCGTATGACACGCCGCGAGCATATCGCGAGAAACGGATCCGTTCGAGGGGGCGCGAAGAACTGACCGAGTCCATATACTTTGTGCCACGGAGTATCGGGGCTCCGTCTGTGAAGGGGAGGAAATACCGATGGGCAGCAACTTCAGAAGCGGACTGATCGCCGGAGCGGTATCTGCAGTGATCTGGATGTCGATCAGCTTGTGGGTAGGGATCCCGACCGAGACCGTGGGCTTCTGGGCCCTGGTGTTCCTCGTGGTGGTGACCATCGTCACGATGCTCGTCGCCGCGGGCGTCTCGCGAGGTGCTCAGAGCAGGGATGTGCGGCGCTGACGCGGATCCCACATCGAACCGGCGCCGTTCGGTCTCCGTTCACACGCCGCGCGCTGCAATTCGGAGCCTGGCGGCGCTGGTGCGGGCGCGACGTCGGCGCGCCGGCTCCGAGCCCGTCCAGACGCTTTAGCTCCGCCGCCTCACTCGGACAGATCGACGGGTTCTCAAGCCTGGAGCGGGGTGAGGACGGCGATCTTCCAGGCGTCGCCGACGCGGACGAGCTCATACATGTTTCTCTCGGCGGGGGCGCCACCGTCGTAGGTCCAGGTGACGTCCGCCCAGATGCTGTGGGCCGTTTCGGCGACGACGTCGACTCTCGCGTGGGCCTCGGCGACGCCCTCGTACTGGCCGAATGCTCCGTTGAAGAAGCCCTCGGTCTGGGATGAGTCCGTCACGGCGATGCGCTGGTCGGGAAACTCAATCAGCGCGGGAACGCCGTACTGTGCGCCGATCGCAGCAGCATCGCGGTCGAGCAGCGCGCGAGCGTAGGTCTCGAAGAACTGATCGGCAGTCGCATTCTCAGTCATGCCCGTCACGCTACGCCGAGACCGTCCATAAGTCAGCGGTCGGTGCCGAAGAAGTTCCGTTCGCTCAGGCCTCGCCCGTCACCTCGTCGTGGATGCGGCGCAGGTCCTCGAGGAGGGCGCCGATCAGGATCCAGTGGTCCCCTGTCGGAGTGACGACCGTGTACGGCGTCGTCAGCGCCGGCAGCGTGGTGGTCACGGCGGGCGCGCTCGCGGATCCCGTGAGCCGCAGCGCGAGCCTCACGTCGTGGGCGGCGCGGCGCAGCTGCTCGGCGATGCCGATCACGGCAGACTCTTCGCTCAGCTCGTCGTTGTAGCGGTCGTAGAACGCGCGCGTCATGCCGAGCACCTGTGTGACGACGGGGGAGAACCGCTCGAGCAGCCCGCGGATCTCTTTGAGCTCGCCGCGATGCCGCCTGCTGCGCGGGTTCAGGGCGAGCGAGTCCGCCGCATCGTCTATCGCTGCCTGCGCCTGGTCTCGCATAGGCCGCATGAGGCGGGCCGTCAGTAGCAGCTCTTCGCGCTGGGCATAGGTCTGCGGGGTCTCGAGAGCGGCCGCGAGGCGCTCCATCGTCGCGGCGATCTCCTCACCGAGCGCGTCGAGCCTGGCGTGTGCCGGGGCGACCGCTACCGGCGGAACGAGGGCGAGGTTCACGACGAATCCGATGAGCGCGCCCAGCGCTGTTTCGACGACGCGGATAAGGGCGTAGTCAGGCGTTGCCGCGCCGAGCGCGAGCACGAGCAGTGCGCTGATCCCCACCTGATTCGTGGTTCCCGGCGTCATCTTGAACGCCCACGCGCCGAGCAGGGCGACCGCCACGGCGACGAGGATCACCCACGAGGCCGAGCCGAGCGCGAGGCCCAGAAGTGATGCGATCACGACGCCGATGAGCACGCCGATCGACCGCTCGATGCCCTTCAGGAACGATTGGTTCAGGCTCGGCTGCACCACGAGCAGTGCGGCGATGGCGGCGAATACGGGCGGCGGACCGTCCGGGATCACGAGCACCGACAGCAGCCAGGCGGCAACGGTCGCCACGACCGACTTGACGACCTGCAGCAGGGGAGAGCGGCGCTGGGCTCGCACCGCCGCCATGATCTCCATTTCTCTACCGTATGCCGCCGCGCGCATCCGTCGTCGATCGACGCGGGGGCGTACCCTGGCCACATGGTGACGAGGCCTCCCGAGCGGGATATCGACGAGTCGAGGGTGACGATCTCGCCCCGCAAAACCGAGGCTGTCGGCGTGCCCGCGGTCGTCAGCTCGCTGCGCATGGCGATCGATCAGATGGGCATCCGCCGTACGGCCGAAACGCTCGTGCGTGTGAACCAGAAGGACGGATTCGACTGCCCCGGATGCGCGTGGCCGGAGGAGGACAAGCGCCACGTCGCGGAGTTCTGCGAGAACGGCGCGAAGGCCGTCGCCGAGGAGGCGACCGTGCGCCGGGTCACCCCGGAGTTCTTCGCCGAGCATTCCATCGACGAGCTGCGTGCGCACGACGACTGGTGGCTCGGGCAGCAGGGCCGACTGACGCACCCCATGGTCCTCGATGAGGGGGGCACTCACTACCGCCCGATCTCGTGGGACGACGCGCTCGACCTGATCGCCGACGAGCTGCGCTCGCTCGACGACCCGAATGAGGCCGTCTTCTACACGTCGGGACGCACCTCGAACGAGGCGGCGTTCGTGTACCAGCTGCTCGTGCGCGGGTTCGGCACGAACAACCTGCCCGACTGCTCGAACATGTGCCACGAGTCGAGCGGATCCGCCCTCGGCGAGACGATCGGCATCGGCAAAGGCACCGTCTCGATCACCGACATCCACGAGGCCGACCTGCTCATCGTCGCGGGACAGAACCCGGGCACGAATCACCCGCGCATGCTGACCGCGCTCGAGAAGGCGAAGCAGCGCGGAGCCACGATCATCGCGGTGAACCCGCTGCCCGAGGCCGGGCTGATGCACTTCAACAATCCGCAGACTCCGCGCGGAGTGATCCTCGGTGGAACGCCGCTCGCCGACGACTTCGTGCAGATCCGCCTCGGCGGAGACCAGGCCCTCTTCCAGGCGATCGGCAAGCACCTGATCGAGATGCACGCCGAGCACGGCGGCGTGCTCGACTCGTCCTTCATCGATGTGCACACGTCGGGCTACGACGCCTACGCGGAGCATGTCGCTGGCTTGGAGTGGGCCGAGCTCGAACGGGCGACGGGCCTCACCGAACACCGCATGCGAGGCATTGCCGAGCAGGTGCGCGCCTCCGGTAAGACGATCGTGTGCTGGGCGATGGGACTCACTCAGCACAAGCACTCGGTCCCGATGCTGCGCGACGTGGTGAACACGCTCTTACTGCAGGGCAACATCGGCCGACCGGGTGCGGGCGTGTGCCCCGTCCGCGGGCACTCGAACGTGCAGGGTGATCGCACGGTCGGCATCTACGAGAAGCCGTCGACGTCGTTCCTCGATGCCCTCGAAGAGGAGTTCTCGTTCCGGGCGCCCCGCGAGCACGGCTACGACACCGTTGCGGCGATCCGCGCGATGGACACCGGCCGAGTGCGGTTCTTCCTCGGCATGGGCGGCAACTTCGTGAGCGCCACCCCTGACACGGCCGTCGTCGAATCCGGCATGGCCAAGACCGGCCTGTCCGTGCAGATCTCGACGAAGCTGAACCGCTCGCACGTGGTCACGGGTCGTCGCGCGCTCATCATCCCGACGCTCGGCCGCACCGACCGCGACCGCCGCGGATCGGGCGAGCAGCGCGTCACGGTAGAGGACTCGATGGGCGCCGTGCACGGATCGCGCGGTCGTCTTGCGCCGCCCGCCGAAGATCTGCTGAGTGAGGTAGCGATCATCGCTCGCCTCTGCGCGCGCGTCTTCGCCGGTCGCGATGACGCTCCGGCGGCCGACTGGGTGGGAATCGAGAACGACTACCGAGGGATCCGCGAGCACATCTCGCGCGTCGTGCCGGGTTTCGAGGACTACGAGGAGCGTATCCAGAAGGGGCGCACCTTCTACCTGCCGAACGATCCGCGCGATTCGCGGCGCTTCGCCACGGCGACGGGCAGGGCGATGTTCACGGCGAACCCGCTCGAGTACGTGCGGATCCCCGAGGGCCGCGTGCTCCTGCAGACGCTGCGGTCGCACGATCAGTACAACACGACGATCTACGGCAAGGACGACCGCTACCGGGGCATCTCGAACGGCCGCCGCGTCGTGCTGATCCATCGCGACGACATCGACGAACTGGGCTTCCGCGACGGCGAGATCGTCGACATCGTGTCCGAATGGCACGGACCGGCGGGGCTCGAGGAGCGCCGCGCACCCGAGTTCCGCCTCGTCTCCTACGACACGCCCCGCAAGAACGCCGCGGCGTACTATCCCGAGACGAACGTGCTCGTTCCACTCGAGTCGTTCGCCGACGTGAGCGGTACGCCGACGTCGAAATCGATCATCGTGCGATTCGAGAAGCGGGGATAGATTGGGCAGAATCACGACCAGGCGTCCCGTCACGCGGATCACGCTGGGGGAGCAGCCGCGCCGCCGCCCCGATGCGCTCGCGGTCGAGGAACCGCTGGAGATCCGTGTCGCGGGTGTGCCGTTCTCAGTCACGATGCGCACCCCGGGCCACGACGTCGAGCTCGCAACCGGCTTCCTGCTGTCCGAGGGGATCGCGGCGAAGGGCGCCGATGTCGTCGGCGCGATCCACTGCGGCGGCCCGGGCGAGGGCGGCACCGAGAACACCTACAACGTGCTCGATGTCACCCTCGCGGCGGGCGTCGCGCCGCCGACGCCGGATACGGCGCGGCACGTGTACATGACGAGCTCGTGCGGCGTTTGCGGGAAGGCATCGATCGACGCGGTGCGCGGCGAATCTGCGTATGACGTGTCGACGGATCCGCTCGAGATCGATGCCGGGATGCTCGCCGCGTTCCCGGATGTACTGCGCGCGCACCAGGACGCGTTCGACAAGACCGGCGGGCTGCACGCGGCCGCGCTGTTCGACGGCGTCACGGGAGATCTGCTCGTCGTGCGCGAGGACGTCGGCCGCCACAACGCCGTCGACAAGGTGATCGGATGGGCGGCGATGAACGACCGGATCCCGCTCGTCGGCCACGTGCTGCTGGTGTCGGGCCGCGTGGCGTTCGAGATCGCGCAGAAGGCCGCGATGGCCGGGATCCCCGCGATCGCCGCCGTGTCGGCTCCGTCATCGCTCGCCGTCGAGCTGGCGACCGAGGCGGGCATGACGCTCGTGGGCTTTCTGCGCGGGCCCCGTATGAACGTGTACGCGGGCGAGCACCGCATCCGCATCGGTTCACCGACGATTCAGCAGCACGTCACATGAACCGAGGGTGACGTTCACCAGCGTCGCGCACAGTGACGGAAACGGCTCGCACGAGCCGGGATCCGATCGCTGGGAGAACGCATGTCGTCGCCCCTCGCCTGGGTGGAATCACCGCTGCAGCTCATCGGCGCCGCGGAGTGGGCGTCCGCTCGCGGCACGCGGATCGATTTGGCCGCACGGCTCACCGCTCAGGTCGAGCAGACGACCGCCGAGCTCACGGCACGGGGTGCGATGTTCGGCATCCAGGCCGGTTACTACGGCGTGCCGTGGCGCATGCTCGCCTCGCACGATCACTGGCTCATCGGTGACGGCTTCTCGGGCCAGTTCCGCCTGGCCGCCGCGCTGCTGAGACCGAAGACGCTCACCTTCCTCGACGACGGGCTGAACGCGATCGCGTTCGCCGACGCGCTGACCGGATCGCGCGAGTACGCGCGTCCCGGCATCGAGGAGCGCGGCTTCGCTCGCCGAATCGCGCCCTTCGCCCTCGACACGATGCGTTTGCGCGCCGCATCGGGTCGCGCCGAGGTGTTCACCGCCTTTCCGCTCGGGGAAGAGCGCGAGCGTGCGCTTCGCGATCTCGGCGCGGCGATCGGCGGGCACGGCTTCGAGTGGTTGCGCGGCACCGCTCCGAGCGCGCTGTTCGGCGCCGATGTGCCGCATCGGCGCGTGATTCTCGGCAGCGCGCGGGTTGTCGACGGACATATGTCGCAGTCGGAGTACTTGGCGTGGGTCCGCAGAGAGTCGCGCGGCGGCGCGTGCGCGTATCTCCCGCATCGGCGTGAGGACGACGACACCCTTGGCGCCGTGGCGCGTCTCGACGGGATCGAGATCGTGCGCACGGGCCTGCCGATCGAGCTCGTGCTTGCCGCCGGACGCGCCCACGACATCGTCATGCTGCGTTCGAGCGCGGCCGTGACGCTGCGCCGCGTTCTGGACGGCACCGGATCCATCGTGACCGAGCGCATCAACGCCGCGGGGGAGGAGATCGCCGCGTGACGGGGGAGACGGTCGCGATCATCCCCGCACGCGGCGGTTCGAAGGGCGTGCCGCGCAAGAACATTCTGCGGGTCGGCGGGATCCCGCTCGTCGCGCGTGCCGTGCGCACGGCAGGCGCGGCCGACGGCATCGACCGCGTGATCGTGTCGACCGACGACGACGAGATCGCCGGCGTCGCGGAGAGCTGGGGTGCGGAGGTCGTCCGGCGTCCCGCGGATCTCGCGGACGATGCCGCGACCTCCGAGGACGCCGTCCTGCATGCGCTCGAGGATCTGGCATCGCGCGGTGTGGTCGTCGACACGGTCGCGTTCCTCCAGACGACGAGCCCCTTCATCCCCTTAGAACCGCTCTCGGACGCCGTGGCGCGTGTGCGCTCGGGCGACGCGGACAGCGTGTTCTCAGCGCGCGAGTCGTACGAGTTCTCGTGGGCCGAGGATGATGGCGAAGCGTGGGCGGTCGGGCACGACCGCGACCATCGTCCACGCCGTCAGGACCGCGATCCGCTCTTCGTCGAAACGGGCGCGTTCTACGTGTTCCGCGAAGAGGGATTCCGCGCGGCGCGGCACCGGTTCTTCGGCCGCACCGCGATCGCGCGGGTACCGGCGCAACTCTCGATCGAGATCGACACCGCCGACGAGCTGGAGGCCGCCCGTGTTCTCGCGCCGCTCGCCGATGCCGGACAGTGCGACCGCATCGACGTGAGCGCGGTCGTCACCGACTTCGACGGCGTGCACACCGACGACACGGCCGGCGTCGACGAGTACGGCGAGGAGCACGTGCGCGTAAGCCGTTCGGACGGCATGGGCGTGCGCCTACTGCGCGAGGCGGGAATCCCGGTTCTGATCCTGTCGACCGAGCGCAACCAGGTCGTCGCGCGCCGCGCGGAGAAGCTCGGCGTCGACGTTCTGCACGGGCAGGGCGACAAACGCGCCGCGCTGATCGCCTGGGCCCGCGAGGCGAGCATCCCGCTCGACCGCATCGCCTACGTCGGTAACGACGTGAACGACCTGGGATGCCTGGAGGCGGTCGGCTGGCCGGTCGTCGTTCCCGGATCCCACCCCCGCGCCGCGTCGGCCGCACGTCTCGTGCTCAGCCGCCGCGGCGGAAACGGAGCCGTCCGCGAGCTCGCAGAGCGCGTGCTCGCATCGCGCACCACCCCAACGGAAGGAACACGCTGATGAGCGTCACCATCGGAGCATCCCGGATCGGCGGCGGCGCGCCCGCCTTCGTCATCGCGGAGATCGGCCTCAACCACAACGGATCCGTCGAGATCGCCAAGCAGCTCATCGACGTTGCGGCCGACGCCGGCGCCAACGCCGTGAAGTTCCAGAAGCGCACTCCCGAGATCGCGACCCCCGAGCACATGCGCGACACACCGCGCGAGACGCCATGGGGCACGATGACCTACCTCGAGTATCGACACCGCGTCGAGTTCGGGCGCGACGAGTACATCGAGGTCGGCGACTACGCCACGATGCGCGGGCTCGAGTGGTTCGCATCGCCGTGGGACGTGCCGAGCGTGGAGTTCCTCGAGGACCTCGGCGTCGTGGCGCACAAGGTCGCCTCCGCCAGCGTCACCGACATCGAGATGCTCGACGCGCTGCGTGAGACCGGCAAGCCGGTGATCCTCTCGACGGGCATGTCGACGATGGATGAGATCGATCGCGCGGTCGAGACGCTCGGCACCAACAACCTCGTCATCCTGCACGCGACGTCGACCTACCCGATGGAGCCGGAAGAAGCGAACATGCGCATGATTCCCGTCCTGCGCGACCGCTTCGCCGGCGTGCCGGTCGGATACTCGGGACACGAGCGCGGCCTGCAGATCTCGCTGGCGGCAGTCGCCATGGGCGCCGTTGCCGTCGAGCGCCACATCACGCTCGACCGCACCATGTGGGGCTCGGATCACGCCGCCTCGCTCGAGCCGGGCGGGTTCGCGACGCTCGTGCGCGACATCCGCATCATCGAGGCCGCCCGCGGTGACGGCGTGAAGAAGGTCTTCCCCGGCGAAGAGGCGCCCAAGGCCAAGCTCCGCCGCGTTCCCGCGTGAGGGTCGTCGCGGTCGCCGACACCGATTCGTATGTGAAGTGGGCGGCCGCGCTCATCGCGGATCCGCGGGTCGACGGGTCCCTCCTCGTGCTCGAGACCGAGCTCGCGGTGAGCGATTCGCAGCTGCGGTCGGCGGTCTCGGGGCTCGACGTGCCGGTCCGGCGGGTGCCGTACGACCGACTTCGACGGGCGCTCGTCGGCGCCGAGGTCGTGCTCGTGGCGGCGCGCGGCCCCGTCGCGAGGGTCGTCGCCCGGGTCGCGGGCCGCCTGTCGCCCCGACCCGTGATCGTGACGGGGCTGCCGGGAATCTCGATTCCGCCGACCTGGCTCGCGATGCACTTCCGACGAGAGTGCGACTTGTTCGTGCTGCACTCGCATCGCGAGGTGCGCGAGTTCGAGGCGCTCGCGGTCGAGCGCGGCATCGATCAGCGCTTCGCGCTCGCGAGCCTGCCGTTCGCTCGGGCGCACGCCGCCCGGGCTGAGGGGACCGATCTCGTGTTCGCGGCGCAGGCGATCGTGCCGCGCGAGCGGACGGAACGGCAGCGCGTCGCGCGGATCCTCGTCGAGGCGGCGCACGCGGATCCGTCGCGCCGCGTGGTGCTGAAGCTGCGCGGGCGACCGGGAGAGCACGAGACGCACCGCGAGTTCGATACCTATCCCGATCTGCTCGCGCAGATGGGCGACGTGCCAGCGAACCTCGTCGTCTCGTACGCGCCGATGCGCGAGGCTCTTGCGATCGCGGAGGGACTCGTGACCGTCAGCTCGACGGCCGCGATCGAGGCGGCGGCGTGGGGCGTGCCGGTGATCGCGCTCGATGAGTTCGGCGTCGCGCCGGAGCTCATCAATCTCGTGTTCGAGGGGAGCGGCCTGCTCCGGCCCGCGGCGGACGTGGTCGCGCGCAGGCTCGCTCATCCCGACGCCGGCTGGCTCGCCGACAACTACTTCCACGACCCGTCGGACGATACGTGGATCCGCGTCGTGCAGGAACTCGTCGAGCGTCGGGCGCGGGGCGAGCTTCCGCCGCGCGACGTGCCGCGGATCGTCGGCGGCCGCGCACACGAGGCGTGGGATCGCCGGCAGGCGCTCGGCCGAATTGATCGGAGCGCGGGCGGACGCCTCGCGGGCGTCGTCGGCACGCCGATCCGCGGGGTGCTCGTGATCGTTCGGCGGCTGCGTCGGCGGCTCATCGGATCCGCGTCGTGAGGCGGCGCACGGTCAGATCCTGAGCTCGGCGCGCAGCTCGTGCACGTGGTACGCCGTGATGTCGTCTTCGGCGCTGCCGCCGGCGAAGTCGGGGATCTCGCGGACGACGCGGAACGGCTCGTCGCG
The DNA here is from genome assembly GCF_000422745.1 of Microbacterium gubbeenense DSM 15944. Taxonomy (GTDB): domain Bacteria; phylum Actinomycetota; class Actinomycetes; order Actinomycetales; family Microbacteriaceae; genus Microbacterium; species Microbacterium gubbeenense. The sequence goes on along the minus strand of NZ_AUGQ01000009.1, from coordinate 83,988 downwards.
CGCGGGGCCGTCGAGGCGCACGTCGAGGTGGGTGACGTCGAAGCCGCGTTCGTGCAGCTCGGTGGCCATGTCGTAGTCCTGGCCCGAATCTCCGGCCGTGAACCAGCGTTGCGGTGCCGCCATGCGCTCGCCCAGGAGGTCGAGGGCGCGCCGGGCTCCGAGCGCCTTCCCGCTGTCGGCGTGCTCGACATCGATGGAGATGAATGTGGGGTAGATCGTCATGTCGTGCGCGCCGGTGCGTTCGATCTGTCGTTCGATCTCGGCGATGATCTCGGGCCTGACGCGGTGGAAGTCGGCGCTCGAGACGTGCACGTGCTGCTCGAGCGAGATCATCGTGCGCTTCGTGGCATCGAAGAACACGATCTCGGAGAAGCGAGCCGCGATGTCGCGTGCGGCCTCGACGAGCGTGGTCGGCGGGGCCATGTTCTGGTCCTCGGAGACGGTGCCCACGCGCGCCGCGCCTGTCGTGCCCGTCAGCGAAAACCAAGTGCCGCCCTTCTCGCCGACGCCCCATACGGGATCCGTCGGCGCAAGGCCCGAGGTGACGAGCCGCGGGATGATCTGCTCGCCGAGGAAATCCGCAGACCGCCCCGTGTTGAAGACCACCGGGCAGCCGCTCTTGGCGATCGCAGTGAGGTCGTCGGAGAGCGCGGCGAGTCGCAGGGTGCGCGTGCGGGTGCTGGAGATGGGGCCGTCGACGTCGAGGAGCAGTCCGAGGGATGGGGTCACTGATCCATCCTCTCATTCAGTCGAGCGATACTTCGCGCGAGCGATCCCACTCCTCGTCCCATCCGAGGGTCCTGAGCAGGCGGTCGAGGATTCCTGCGGTGAATCCCCAGACGAACTGCTCGTCGCCCGCACCGGTGAGGCGCCACCCGGGTCCTCGCATCGTCTTGCCCGACCACGTGTGTGCCCAGGTGACGCGGTTCTCCGGATTCACGAGGTCGGCGACCGGCGCGCGCCACACGGCCTGTGATTCTGCCTCGTCGACGACCCCGACCGGGCTCGGATCGCGCCACCAGCCGACCACGGGCGTCACGTGGTGGTCGGATCCGGGGAGGGCGAGCGGCGTGAGCGCGCCGAGCACCTCGATGCCGGACGTATTGACGCCCGTCTCTTCGCGCGCCTCGCGCAGCGCGGCGGCGATGTCGTCCTCGTCCTCCGGATCGATCCGGCCGCCCGGAAACGCCACCTGCCCGGGGTGCGAGCGCAGCGTCGCCGCACGCGTGAGGAGCAGCACGTCAAGATCACGGGAGACCGCGCGGTGCTGTGCGTCGTAGTCGGAAGGGACCTGGTCGAGCACGCCGAACAGGATCAGGACGGCCGCCGGGCGGGTCCGCTCGTCATCGACGAGCGAGCCGTCCGGCGCCTTCCACAGGGGCGTGTCGCCTGCGTGCTGCACAAGATCGCGCAACTGCGCGTAAGCGGTCCTCATGCCTTCAGATGCTACGGCCTCCGCGGCTGCGGTCGGCGATCACCGGAACTCAACGGTCGCGTTCTCGTTGTTGAGTACGATCACGGGTGTGATCGTCGGGTGCCCGGCCGCGCGGATCTTCTCGAGATCGATGCGAATGAGCGGCGTGCCCTCGTCGACGAGATCGCCCGTCTTCACGAGGGTCTCGAACCCATCGCCCTGCATGTCGACGGTGTCGAGGCCGATGTGGATGAGGATCTCCACGCCGTCGTCCGTGACGATGGCGATGGCGTGCCCGGTGTCGAACGCGTGCCCGACGCGTCCGGGCGCGGGGGAGACCACCGTGTCGCCGGTGGGCTCGATCGCGAGACCCGGGCCCATGACCTGCTCGGCGAACGTCGGGTCCGGAACTTCAGAGAGCGGCTTGACCTGGCCGGCGATCGGCTGCAGCAGGCGCACGACGCGCGTGTCGGTGCGCGTCACGGTGGCGACGGTGTCGGTCGCGGGAACCGACGCGGGCGCGTCGGCAGAGGGCGGCTCGATCGCGCCGGACATGATCCCCTCCATGGCTTCTTTCACGAACTGCACGTTGAGCCCGTAGATGACCTGCACCGACTTGCCCCCGGGCTTCATGGTGCCCGCGGCACCGGCTCGCTTGAGGGCGCTGTCGTCGACCTTCGACACGTCGTTGATCTCCATGCGCAGGCGGGTGGCGCAGTTGTCGAGGCTCGTGATGTTCGCGGATCCGCCGAGCGCGGCGAGGAAACGGTTCGCGGTCGCGGCGTATTTCGCATCGACCGACTGCCCGACGGGGGCATCGTCCGCGAGATCCTCGTCGTCTTCGCGACCGATGGTCTTCAGCTGCCACTTCTTGATGACGAACGTGAACACGAGGAAGTAGATGACGAACCACGCGATTCCGAGTAGCAGCAGCAGCCACGGATTCTGCGCGAGCGGGTTGTTCCATCCGAGGCCCATGTCGATCGCGCCGGCTGAGAACCCGAAGCCCATGCGGGCGGGGAGGAGCGCGGTGATCGCCATCGAGATGCCGGTGAACAACGCGTGCAGTCCGTAGAGGGCCGGCGCGAGGAACATGAACGAGAACTCGAGCGGCTCGGTGATGCCGACGAAGAACGACGCGAATGCGGCCGAGAACAGGATGCCGGCGGCCGCCTTCTTACGGGTGCTGCGCGCCGTGACGTACATCGCGAGAGCAGCGCCCGGCAGGCCGAACATCATGATCGGGAAGAAGCCCGAGGTGTACATACCGGTGACACCGAGTACGCCGTCGCCGTCCGCGCCGGCGAGGAAGTTGGGGATGTCGTTGATGCCGGCCACGTCGAACCAGAACACGGAGTTGAGGGCGTGGTGCAGGCCCGTCGGAATCAGGAGGCGGTTGAGGAACCCATAGATGCCGGCGCCGATGGGCCCGAATCCGACGATCCACTCACCGAAGGCGACGAGCGCGCCGAACACGAATGGCCACACGAAGAACAGCACGACCGACAGCACGATCGATGCGCCGGCCGAGACGATCGCGACCGCGCGCTTACCCGAGAAGAAGGCGAGCCAGTCGGGCAGCTTCGTGTCGTGGAAGCGGTTGTAGGAGAACGCACCGACGAGACCGCAGATGATGCCGACGAACGCGTTCTGAACACGGCCGAACGCGGGGTCGACGTCGGTGACCTCGATGCCGCCGTAATATCCGGCGACGGCCTCGGGTGCCAGCAATACCGTGACGACGAGCCACGAGACGAGTCCCGCGAGCGCCGCGACGCCGTCGGATTTCCTCGCCATACCGAAGGCGACGCCGATGGCGAACAGGACGGCGAGGTTGTCGATGACCGCACTGCCCGCGCCCTGAAGGAACACTGAGACGATGTTGTCGCCGGCGGTGTTACTGATCCAGTTGCCGATGCCGTACAGGATCGCTGCGACGGGCATAACGGCGATGGGCATCATCAGCGATTTGCCCAAGTTCTGCAAGAACTTCATTTCGGTTCTCCGAGGTCTCGATGAGAGTGATCCTCGGCAGGCTATCTGCGGATGGTTGCGGGCGACAGAGGCTCGGCGAAATTCTGTTCAGGCGGCGAGAATCGCGCGGCGAAGAGCATCCGCGCGCTCGGCAAACCCGCGCTGCTGCCGCACGTATTGGGCCTTGCCCGCGGGCGTCTCGATCTGCACCGGTACGACGCCGAAGTCCGACAGGTCGTACGGCGCGGCCTGCATGTCGAGCAGGCGGATGTCGCGGGCGAGCTCGAAGGCGTCGAGCAGCAAGTGGCCCGGAACCAACGGTCCGAGCTTCATCGCCCACTTGTACACGTCCATGCCCGCGTGCAGGCACCCGGGCTGTTCGTTCGCCGTTCGCTCGTCGACCGTGAGCGGCTGGCGGTTGCGCGGCACGGCGTCGGGCGTGAAGAACCGGAACGCATCGAAGTGGGTGCACTTGAGGTCGTGACTCTCCACGACCTCGTCGGTCTGCCTCTGACCGAGGCGAAGCGGCTGCGCATGCCGGTGCTCGTCCTGCCGGTAGACCATGGCCCACTCGTGCAGCCCGAAGCAGTCGAACTGGCCCGGCCGCTCGGACGTGCGTCGCAGCATGATGCGTGCGAGCCGCACGACGGCGCGCTTATCTGCTTCGTACGACTCCGCGTCGACGCGAAGGGATCCCGCTGCGCTCCCGGGCACGTACCAGCGCCACGCGGCGCGATCGTCGCTCGCCGCATCCTCGAGCTCGACACCCGCCCCGGGATGCCACCGAGAAAGCGCGGACGGTTTGTACGAGTAGTACGTGAACAGGAAATCCCACACGGGGTGCGTCTCGCCTCGGCTGCGCCGGGCAATGTGCTCGGCCGTCAGAGCCGTCGCTCGGTCGGCGTGCGCGCTCTCGCGCTGCCGCCAGTCGTCTGAGGCGAAGACCGTCACCGGTCGAGGATCGCCGACATGGCCCGCGTCAGGTACCACGGGTCGACGACAGCGGTCAGCTCGCGCGCCGAGTGCATCGAGAGGATCGGCACGCCCACGTCGACCGTGCGGATTCCGAGTCGGGTCGCCGAGATCGGGCCGATCGTCGATCCGCACGGCATGGCGTTGTTCGAGACGAACTCCTGCGTCGGAACGCCCGCGGTACGGCACGCCGCCTGCCACGCGGCGGCGCCGTGCGCGTCGGTCGCGTAGCGCTGATTCGCGTTGATCTTCAGGATCGGGCCGCCGCCCGCGACGGGGTGGTTCGCGGGGTCGTGGCGGTCAGCATAGTTCGGGTGCACGGCGTGGCCGACATCGCTCGAGACATGCAGCGAACCGGCGAAGCTACGCGCGCGATCCTCGGTGCCCGCACCGAACGCAGCGAGAATCCGCGACAGCACTTCCTCGTGGAACGGACCCGCCGCGCCCGAGCGCGACGCGGATCCGATCTCCTCGTGGTCGAACGCCGCGAACATCGCGATCGCCTCGACTGGGGAGGCCGCGGCGATCGCCACGACACCGGCGTGCGCGGAGAGCAGGTTGTCGAGCCTGCCGCTCGCGAACAGGGCGTCGTCGGCGCCGAAGGGACGAGGAGGCTGGGTGTCGGCGGCCACGATGTCCATGCCGCCGATCACCTCGGGAGCGACGCCGGCCTCGCGCGCGAGAACGGCGACGATGTCGGCCGATTCTGCGTCTCCGAGCCCCCACACCGGCGCGGTGTGCTGCTGCTTGTCGAGCTTCAGACCGTCGCCGACCTGCCGGTCGAGGTGGATCGCGAGCTGCGGGATGCGCGCGATCGGGGCCGTCTTCACGAAGTGCTCCTCGCCTGCGAGCGTGACGATGCGGCCGGCGAGGCAGAGCTCGCGATCGAGCCAAGAGTTGACGAGCGGGCCGCCGTAGACCTCCCAGCCGAGCTGCCACCAGCCGCCAGCACCCGTCGTGGAGGGCTTCGGCTTGAGTTTGAAGCTCGGCGAGTCGGTGTGGGCCCCGACGATCTGGAACGGCGTCGTCGCCGTGACCTCGCCCGGCAGTACGAACGCGATCACGGATCCCTCCCGCACGACGACGTACTTTCCGCCGGGCGTGAGCGCCCATTCGTCGTGCTCGACGAGGGGAACGAACCCCGACTCCTCGAGGCGCCTGCGCGCCTCGGCGGCCGCGTGGTACGAAGAGGGCGAGGCCGTAACGAAGGCGGCGAGGTCATCGATGTGGCTGCGGGCGTCGTCAGGAATGGTCGTCACCCGTTCATCTTCTCAGACCGGTTCGATGAGATCCGGGGAGTCGTTGCGCACGTTGCCGACGGCGCGGTCGACCTCGTGCCACGCGAACGACTCGGCCACGCGCGGCGCGTCGTCGAGGGCGGCCTCGAGGACGTCGTGCGGGGCGTCGATGTCGGTGTCGAGCCACGCGTCGGCGTGGTCGGAATCGAGGAAGACCGGCATGCGATGGTGGATCGACCCGAGGTCGCCGACGGCGTCGCGGGTGAGGATCGTGAAGCTCAGAACCCACGCGTCCTGCGGATCTTTCCACCACTCGTACAGCCCGGCGAACAGCATCGGCTCGCCGCCCGCGGGGTGGATGAACAACGGCAGCTTGCCGTCGTCGGTGACCTTCCACTCGTAGTAGCCAGTGGCGGGAACGACGGCTCGGCGCTTCGCGAACGCCGGGGCGAACGTGCGCTTCTCCGCGACCGTCTCGGAACGGGCGTTGAACGCGCGGGCTCCGACCGAGAGGTCCTTCGCCCAGCCGGGAACGAGACCCCACCGGGCGGGCTCCAGGCGCCGCGTCGGCGGATCGGACTTCGCAGAGTCGAGCACGATGGCAGCGAGCGCGGTCGGCGCGATGTTGAAGCTCGGCTGCGGAAGATCGTCGCTCACGAGATCGACGCTCAGCTCGCTGACGAGCTCGCTGCCGACACGGGCCACCACGAATCGTCCGCACATGCCTCGAACCTAACGGAAATCGCGCGATCGGTGACCGATGCCGACCGACAGGTCTTCGAAGCCGTCGGCGACGATGTTCACAACGCCCTCGGGGGATCGCTCGAGGATGCCCCGCGCGATGAGCGCCGGTCGGTCGCGCACGAGGTGGCGATACCTCGTCCAGACGCCCACGGAGCAGACGACGTTCACGAGCCCGTGCTCGTCCTCGAGGTTGAGGAAGGTGATGCCGGAGGCCGTCGCGGGTCGCTGCCGGTGCGTCACGAGCCCCGCCACCTCGACGCGCCGCCCGGTCTCGTGGGAACGCAGGTCGGAGGAGGTGAGCACCCCGCGCGCGTCGAGCGGGGAGCGGAAATGCGCGAGGGGATGATCGTCGGTCGAGACTCCCGTGGCCCAGAGGTCGCTCGCGAGACGCTCATAGCTCGTGGGATCTCCGAACAGCGGCGGTTGCACGCTCGCGCCCGTGCCCTCGAGGAACTCGGGCCGCTCGTCGGACGCGGCCCCCGCGAGCCACAGCGCGTCGCGCATACCGTGTCCGAAAGCGGCGAACGCCCCGGCCGAGGCGAGCGACTCGAGCTGTCGCTCGGTGATGCCTGTGCGGCGTACGAGATCGGTCATCGAGCGGAAATCTCCGCCCCTGTCGCGCTCGGCCACGATGGCGCGCGCCGTCCTCTCGCCCACCCCGGTGACGCCCGCGAGCCCGAGTCGCACGGCGAACCCGCCGTCGCGGCGGTGCGCGGCAGACTCGTCCGGCGCGCGCCGGTCGAACGCGGCCGGGGGCGACTCCTGATCGCGCAGACACGAGTCGTGACCCGTCGCGCCGCGACGATTCGGATCGAGCACCTCGAGGGTCTCCTCAGCTCTCGAGCGCAGGATGTCGGGTCGGCGCACCTCGACGCCGTGCCGGCGGGCATCGGAGGTGAGGGTCGCGGGCGAATAGAACCCCATGGGCTGTGCGCGCAGCAGACCCGCCAGGAAGGCGGCGGGGTAGTGCAGCTTGATCCACGAGCTCGCGTACACGAGCAGTGCGAACGAGAGCGAGTGCGACTCGGCGAAACCGAAGTTCGCGAACGCCTGGATCTGCGCGTAGAGCCCATCCGCCTCGTCGCCGGTGATGCCGTTGCCGGCCATGCCGTCGTAGAGCTTCTCCCGCAGCGACTCGATGCGCTCGACGCCGCGCTTGGAGCCCATCGCACGTCGCAACAGGTCTGCGTCCTCTCCCGTGCAGTCGCCGATTGCCATCGCCATCTGCATGAGCTGCTCCTGGAAGACCGGGATGCCCAGCGTGCGTTCGAGCACCGGTTCGAGCTTGGGATGGGGATAGGCGATGGGATCGGTGCCCATCTTGCGCCGCACGAACGGGTGCACGGCGCCGCCCTGGATCGGGCCGGGACGGATCAGCGCGATCTGGATCGCGAGGTCGTAGAAGGCTCGGGGCTGCAAGCGGGGGAGAAGGCCGATCTGCGCGCGCGATTCGACCTGGAACACGCCGATCGAATCGGCGCGGCAGAGCATGTCATACACCGCGGGCTCCTCGCGGGGGAGCTCGCGCAGGTCGAACACCTCGCCCGTGGCCTCGCGGATGATGTCGAAGCAGTGCTGCAGCGCGGCGAGCATGCCGAGCCCGAGCAGGTCGAACTTCACGAGCCCCATCCACGCGGCATCGTCCTTGTCCCACTGGATGACGGTGCGACCGGGCATGCGCGCGTGCTCGATCGGCACGACCTCGCCGACGGGCCGATCGGTGAGCACCATGCCGCCCGAGTGGATGCCGAGGTGGCGGGGCGCGCCCATGACGCCCATGGCGTATTCGAGCACCTGATCGGGGATGTCGTGGTCGCCGCCCGACTCGATCGTGGCGCCCCAGCGCTCGATCTGCCGCGACCAGGCGTCCTGCTGGCCCGGCGAGAAGCCGAGGGCGCGGGCGACGTCGCGCACGGCGTTCTTCGGGCGGTACTGGATGACGTTGGCGACCTGGGCGGCGCGGTCGCGCCCGTGCTGTTCGTAGACCCACTGGATGATCTCTTCACGACGGTCGCTATCGAAGTCGACGTCGATGTCGGGCTCTTCATCGCGCATGGCCGAGAGGAACCGCTCGAAAGGCAGACGGTAGTAGATCGCGTCGACCGCCGTGATGCCGAGCAGATAGCAGACGGCGCTGTTCGCCGCGGATCCGCGCCCCTGGCAGAGTATGCCGCGCCGGCGCGCCTCGTTCACGATGTCGCGGACGATGAGGAAGTAGCCGGGGAAATCCTTCTGCTCGATGACATCGAGCTCGTGCGCGATGCGCTCTCTGTCGTCGTCGCGCAGGCTCGGGTACTGACGAGGAACGGCGCTCCAGACGAGATCGCGCAGGTACGACATCGGCGTCTGCCCCGGGGGAACGCTGATCTTCGGCAGCGCCGGGCGGGCTGCGCGCAGCGGAAAGGCGAGCTCGCCCGCGAGGCGCGCAGACGCCTCGACGGCGCCGGGGAACCGCTCGAAGAGGCGCGCCATCTCGTCGCCCGAGCGCAGGTGCGCGGCCCCCGTCGCGGGCAGCCATCCGTCGAGGTCGTCCATGCTGCGCGTCGCGCGGATCGCGGAGACGGCCTGCGCGATCGGCAGGCGCTCGGGGCGCGCGTAGTGCACGTTCCCCGTCGCGACGAGGGGAACCCCGACACGCTCCGCGAGGAGAGCGAGTGCGTCGTTGCGGGGATCATCGGACGGATCGCCGTGATGGGTGAGCTCGACGTGAACGCTGTCGCGGCCGAACCGGTCGACGAGGTCTCTCAGCGCACGTTCCGCCGCGCTGAGGGACCCGCTGGTCAGCGCCCGGCCGACGGCGCCCTTCCGGCAGCCGGTGAGGATCGCCCACTGCCCGCCCGACGTCTCGGCGAGATCGTCGAGGTCGTACAGCGGGCGCCCCTTCTCCTTACCGCGCAGCTGCGCCCGGGTGATCGCCTGGGAGAGGCGGTGATAGCCGTCCTCGCCACGGGCGAGGACGAGCAGATGCTGGCCTTCGGGATCGGCATGGCCCTTCTGCGGCGTCGTCAGATCGAGCGACAGCTCGGCGCCGAAGACGGTCTTCACCGAGGTGTGCTCGGCGGCCTCCGCGGCGCGCACGGCGCCGTAGAACCCATCGTGGTCGGTGATCGCGAGCGCCTCGAGGCCCAGCCTCTCGGCCTCCTCGACGAGGTCTTCCGGAGAGGAGGCGCCGTCGAGGAAGGAGAACGTCGAGTGAGCATGCAGCTCGGCATAGCGAGTGGACGACTTCTGTCGGCGGATCTCGGGCGGTTCGTAGGCGCCGCGCTTCCGGCCCCACGCCGGGCTGTCGCCGCCGTCGGCCGCTGCGGGTCTCGCCGTGGGACGGCGGCCGCTGAGCGTGCGCTCGATCTCGTTCCACGAGACGGGCGGATTCTTGAAGCCCATCAGGAGTACCGCCCTTCGAGCCACCAGACGTCGTTCTCGAACACGGCGAGCCAGGCGGTGCCCCGCGCGTCGACCAGCTGGAATCGGTGGGCGCGGCGCGCGCGGCGCGGATCCCACGTGCGCTCGATGACGGGCCACGGCCCCGCCCACGCGGTCACCGCGAGACCATCGATGGTGGCGGGCGGATCGGTGACGAAGCCGCGCTCGTCGACCGAGATCATCTCGCCGCCCCCGCCGAGGACGCGCGCCGGGTGCGGATCGCGGAACACCTCGGAGGGGAGCGGGACGGGGAGAGAGCCGGGCCACGGCCGATCGCGCGGATGCTCGGGCGGGGCGACGTCGCCCCACGGGGCGAGGCCCTCGCGCTCGGCCGACCACCGGCCGCCGCCGAGGCTCGGGGTGAGCACCGCCCTATGACCCAGGACCGCCTGAACGCGCGTCATCGCGTGGTGGGAGCGCTCGTCGGGGCCCTGGCCGATGAGCGCGGGCTGGTGGGCCGCGCCGTCGTCGACGGCCTCGGGCTCGATCTGGATCCGCGAGACGCCGCCCTCGACGGGCGCCTCCCGCGCGGAGGGCTGCAGCTGCCAGCGCACGCGGTCGACGACGCCGGCGGCATCGAAGCTCGTGGGGTGCTGCCAGACCCGCTCGCTGCGCTCGCCTCGATCGGTCTCTACCGTGATGCGCACCGCCGTGCAGACGAGTCGCTCTGCTCGGATGCCCTCGCAGAACGATTCGGCGGTCTGGCGCACCGCGAAGGCGACCTGCTCGGCGAGCTCGAGGGCAGGCTCGAGAACGAGCTCGCGCATCAGCTCGGGCGGTGGGATTCGCGGCGCGGCCACGCGCGAGTCGGCGCCCGCGGCGAGCGAGCGCAGCCGCAGCCCCCGGGGCCCGAATCTCTCGTGCACGCGCTGGGCATCGAGAGCCGCGAACTCTCGGAGCGTCTTCACGCCGAGCCGCGCGAGCAGCAGGGCCAGGTCGTCGTCGCCGAGGACGGTGACCGGCAACGGGGCGAGGAACTCCGCGGAGCGGCCGGGAGGCACGATCGCGAGGGGATGCGCCGCCCGCGCGGCCTGTTCGGCGGTGAAGAGGCCATCGGCGATGCCCGCGCGCGCCTCGTCGAGGCCGATGCCGACGAGCGCGGCGCGCAGCGCCTCGGCCGCCTCGGCCTCGCCCCCGTAGAACCGGGCGGGGCCGCGCGCGCGGATCGCGGCGAGCCCCGGCCGCAGCGGCTGCACGCCGGGAACGAGATCTTCGAGATGGGTGAGCACGCCGTGGAAGGCGCGCTCGTCGCGAGCCGCATCGAACGGGATCAGGCGCAGGCGGGCGCACGCGGCCTGCGCGTCGCGCCGCCGCTGACCCCGCGCGACGCCCTCCGCCCGCGCCGCGGCGGAGCACGCCACGACGGCGCCCGCATGCACGATGGCGAGCGGCTCATCGGGCAGCGTGCGCTCGGCCTGCGGCACCTCGAGCGCCTGAGTGCGCAGGTGCGCCGTGATCGGCCAATCGGGCAGCCACAGCATGATGGTGCGCGTGTCGAGCGTCATGCGCCCACCGCCACGAGGTGCGGGCGGCCGGCGACGGTGCCTGCGCCGTGCGCCTCCGCGCCGCCGGAGGGACCGGGCAGCAGCACGCGCACCCGGCGTGGCCGGGGCGATCCCCGGCCCGCAGAAGCCACCGTGACGGCGCGAGAAGAGATCAGGCCGTGGCCTCGACCGATCCCGCCCCAGGCGGGGTCGCTGATGCTGAGCGAGGCCTCGGCGCCCTCCCATGGCCCGACCACGAGCAGGGCGCAGCCCCTATCGCGCAGGCGGGCTCCGAGCCGCGCGGCCTCGGCGGAGGACGCCGCCCGCGGCGGGCGCACCGCGACGAGGGGGAACACCTCCGCGGCCGACGAGACCGCCTGCAGCCACCGCTCGCCAGGGGCTGGGATGAGGGCGACGCGGCCGGGAGCGACGCCGTACCCCTCCGCGGCCTCCAGCGAGAGGTCGGGCATGCCGATGAACGCGCACCATGACCCCTCGCGTGAAGAGCGGCCGGCGAGGGCGAACAGCAGGCTGGGCGAATCGGCCAGGGCATAGGCCGCCCCCGGTCGCAGGCCGCCGGACGGGAAGAGGGGAGCGAGGGCCTCCGGCACCGACAGCGCGTCGGCGTGCGCCGTGCGCCGCTGCATCTGCCCGATCTGCGTGCGCAGGCGCATGACCTCTGCCGACTGAGCTGCCATTCCCACACCCTCATTCTAGAAATAATGTTCGAATATGCCAAGTGGCTTTCGAACACTATTTCGAACCCCTGACAAACGAAGGTCAGAGGGGAGGGGAGAAGGCTAGGAGAGGATCCCGGTGCGCTCGAGACGCTTCGCGAGACCAGCGCCGTCGGGCGAAGACATCCACGGCACGCCCGCCGCCGAGTGGTCGTCAACCGAGACGCGTCCACCCGCGAGGACGGCCTCGGCGGTCGTGAGGCGGCGGATCGCGACGCCCGCAACCGACGCGGGGTACTCGGCTGTGAACTCGGTGTAGATCTCGTCGTCGTGCTGACCGTCATCGCCCACGAGCAGCCAGGTGATCTCCGGGAACTCCCGCGCGAGTCGGCGCAGGTTGCTCTCCTTGTGCTCGCGGCCGCTGCGGAACCAGCGGTCGTGCGTCGGGCCCCAGTCGGTGAGCAGCATCGCCCCGCGCGGGAAGAGATTGCGGTGCAGGAACCGGTTGAGCGTCGGCGCGACGTTCCAGGCGCCGGTCGAGAGGTAGATCATCGGCGCCCCCGGGTGCTCCTTGACGAGCCGCTCGAGCAGCACCGCCATGCCGGGAACGGGCTGGCGCGCGTGCTCGTTCAGGACGAACGAGTTCCACGCGGCGAGCAGCGGGCGGGGGAGCGCCGTGACCATCACCGTGTCATCGACGTCGCTCACGACGCCGAACCGCACCGACGGATCCACGACGAACGAGTGCGCCTCGACGGCCTCGCCGCCCTCGACCGACATGCGGAACGTCTGCCAGCCCGGCTCGAGCGACGCGGGCAGGACGATGTCGACGACCCCGCCGCGGTCGGCGACGACCTCATGGGTCTCGTCTCCGATCGTGACCGAGACGCTGGCGTACGCCACCGCGATCCCGACGAACGACCGCCAGCCGCGCACGCCATCATTCCTGCGCATGTGACCGGTCGGCGGCGGAACGATCAGCACGCGCCCGAGCACGCGGACCCAGCCGTCGCCGCCGTACCCCTGGAAGGGGAGCACGACCGGGGTGCGCCCCTTCTTGCGCGCGACGCGCTCGCGCCACGCATGGAAGCGCCGTTCCAGGCGCGCGAACCAATGGATCCTGCGTGCCGGGTCGTGCGCGGTCTGCGCGGGTCGAGAGGCCATCCGTCCTAGTCTTTCATGTGTCGGTGTTCGAGGAAGTGCAGCAGCTTCTTCCCACCGAACACGACGAGCAGTCCGAGCGCGATCAGGCCGAAGAAGACGTACCCGGCCCAGTGCGCGCTGTCGGCGAGTTCGCGGTACGTCTCAGCGGCGCCCGCGGCGATCGTGATGTACAGGGCTGACCAGAGGGCACAGGCGGGCAGCGTCCACGCGAGGAACTTGCGATACGAGTATCCGGACATGCCGACCGTCAGCGGCACGACCGAGTGCAGCACGGGCAGGAAGCGCGAGAGGAAGATGGCGATGCCGCCGCGCCGCCGGAGGTAGGTCTCCGCGCGCAGCCAGTTGTGTTCGCCGATCCAGCGGCCGAGCCGGGAATGCCGCAGTTTCGGCCCCGCCCACCTGCCGATCATGAAGCCGATGCTCTCGCCCGCGAGGGCGCCCGCGACGACGAACGCGCCGAGGATGATCGCCTCGGGGATCGAGGTGACGCCCATCGCGCTGACGATGACGATCGAGTCGCCCGGCACGATCAGGCCGATCAGCACGCTCGTTTCGAGCATGATCGCAACGCTGGCGATGAGGATCCGCAGCCACGGCTCGACGCCCGAGACGACGTCGAGGATCGACGAGAGGACATCGTTGAGCATCCCATAAATACTACGGTCATGAAATGCCCCCGAGGGCGCGGTAATCTGGAGTATTCCCGATCTCCCGCGGGGCATGCCGCGGGAGAAGCCCCGATCGATTGGCCCCCTCCGACGTGACCGATTCCTCTTCTCCCGACATCACCGCCACCGCCGAGCCGCACGACGTGCACGCCGTGGAAGAGAAGTGGCGGCGCTACTGGGAGAACAACGGCACCTTCCTCGCGGGCGGCGCGGATGACGAGCGACCGCGTCGGTACGTTCTCGCCATGTTCCCGTACCCCTCGGGCGACATGCACATGGGCCACGCCTCGAACTACCTCTACAGCGACATCGTCGCCCGGTTCTGGCGCCACCGCGGGTACAACGTGCTGCAGCCGATCGGCTGGGACTCGTTCGGGCTGCCGGCAGAGAACGCGGCGATCCAGCGCGGCGCGGATCCGCGCGAGTGGACCTACGACAACATTGCGCAGCAGCGCGACAGCCTCGGCAAGTACGGCGTCTCGTTCGACTGGACGCGGGTGCTGCACACGTCGGATCCCGAGTACTACCAGTGGAACCAGTGGCTGTTCCAGCAGATGTACGACCGCGGCCTCGCGTACCGCGCCGAGAGCCCCGTGAACTGGTGCCCGAACGATCAGACCGTGCTCGCGAACGAGCAGGTCGTCGACGGATCCTGCGACCGCTGCGGCGCCACGGTGATCAAGAAGAAGCTCACGCAGTGGTACTTCAAGATCACCGAATACGCCGACCGCCTGCTCGAAGACCTCGACGCGCTCGAGGGCGTCTGGCCGCACAAGGTGCTGCAGATGCAGCGCAACTGGATCGGCCGCTCCACCGGTGCCGACATCGACTTCGAGATCGAGGGCCGCGCCGAGAAGGTCACCGTCTTCACCACGCGCGCCGACACGCTGCACGGCGCCACGTTCATGGTCGTCGCCCCCGACAGCGACCTCGCCGCCGAGCTGGCCGCATCGGCGAGCCCGGAAACGCGCATGCGCTTCCAGGACTACCTCGACAAGACGCAGAAGCAGACCGACATCGAGCGCCAGTCCTCCGATCGCGAGAAGACCGGAGTGTCTCTCGAGCGCTTCGCGATCAACCCCGTCAACGGCGAGCGCCTGCCGATCTGGGCCGCCGACTACGTGCTGGCCGACTACGGGCACGGCGCCGTCATGGCCGTTCCTGCGCACGACCAGCGCGACCTCGATTTCGCCCGCACCTTCGACCTGCCCGTGCGCGTCGTGCTCGACACGAGCGCGGAGGGAGAGAACCTGCCGGATCCCACCGAGACGGGCGAGGCCCTTGCCGGCGAGGGCGTGCTGATCAACTCGGGCGAGCTCGATGGGCTGCCGAAGGCCGAGGCGATCGCGCGCATGACCGAGATCCTCGCGAAGAGCGGATCCGGCCGCGCGACCACGCAGTACCGCCTGCGCGACTGGCTGATCTCGCGTCAGCGGTTCTGGGGAACGCCGATTCCGATGATCCACACGGCAGACGGCCGCATCGAGAAGGTGCCGGCCGACCAGCTGCCCGTGACGCTGCCGGTCGCGAAGGACATCGACCTCAAGCCGAAGGGCACCTCGCCGCTCGGCGGCGCGACCGAGTGGGTCACCACGACGGATCCCGTCACCGGCGAGCCCGCCCTGCGCGACCCCGACACGATGGACACGTTCGTCGACAGCTCCTGGTACTACCTGCGCTTCCTGTCGCCGAAGAGCGATACCGTCGCGTTCGATCCGGCCGAGGCGAACCGCTGGGCGCCCGTCGACACGTACATCGGCGGCGTCGAGCACGCGATCCTGCACCTGCTGTATGCGCGCTTCATCACGAAGGTGCTGCACGACATGGGGCTCGTCGACTTCACCGAGCCGTTCTCGGCGCTGATCAACCAGGGCATGATTCTGCTCGACGGCGCCAAGATGTCGAAGTCGAAGGGCAACCTCGTGCAGGTGTCCGACCAGCTCGGCGAGCACGGATCCGACGCGGTGCGCGTCGCGCTCGCGTTCGCGGGGCCCGTCGAGGACGACAAGGACTGGAATGACGTCCAGACGGCGGGCGCGAAGAAGTTCCTCGCCCGTGCGATGCGCGCGGCGGAGGATGTCGCCTCCGAGGTCGGCGCCGATCCGGCGACCGGCGATAAGGCCCTGCGCCGCGTCACCCACCACCTGCTGAACGACGCCCCGGCCATCGTCGAGCACACGAAGTACAACGTGCTCGTCGCGCGGCTCATGGAGCTCGTCAATGCGATCCGCAAGGCGATCGATTCCGGCGCGGGCGGGGCGGATCCCGCCGTGCGCGAGGCCGCCGAGACGCTCGCGGTCATGCTCGACGTCGTGGCTCCGCACACAGCGGAGGAGATCTGGGAGATCCTCGGCCACGCGCCGAGCGTGAGCGCGGTCGTGTGGCCGAACGCCGATCCGGCCCTGCTCACGGCAGACGAAGTCACGGCGGTCGTGCAGGTCAACGGCAAGGTGCGATCGCAGCTGCAGGTGTCGGCGGAGATCACGCCCGAGGAGCTCGAGGCCCTCGCACGCGGCGACGAGAAGGTGCAGCGCTTCGTCGGCGATGGGCAGATCGTCAAGGCGATCGTGCGCGCGCCGAAGATCGTGAGTCTCGTCGTGAAGTGAGCCCCGCGCTCACCGCTCGCGCCAGACGCTGAGCCCGTCCGCCGCGCTCACGAGCACGAGCCCGTCGGTGTCGGTGCGGGCGACCGCGGTGCCGGATCCCGCGAGGAGCGCGAGCGTGTCGGGATGCGGGTGGCCGTAGTCGTTCTCGCCGACGCCGATCAGCCCGATGAGCGGGCGGATCTCGGCGTAGAGGGCGGGCGACTGATCGCGGCTGCCGTGGTGGGACACCTTGACGACGTCGTAGGTTCCCATCACGCGGCCCGATCCCCAGAGCAGTCGTTGCGCGTCCTCGCCGAGATCGCCGAGCAGCAGCGTGCGGGGAACGGCGCCGCCCGAGACCTCGACCACGAGGCTGGTGTCGTTGCCGGGAGCGAACGCCCGCGTATCGCGCGCGGGCCAGAGGATCCGCCACGTTGCGTCGCCGAGCGCGCCGTGCATGCCCGCGTATCCCTCGCGCACGTCGCCCGAGACGCCTCGTGCGTCGCTCAGGTCGTCCTCGCTCTCGTACGGCCCGTGGACGATCGTTCGCACGCGTCCCGCGAGCGCGGGCACGCCCGTCACGTGATCGGCGTCGAAGTGGGTGAGGAACGCCACGTCGATCTCGTCGACCCCGAGGCGGGTCAGGCACCGTTCGAGCGCGTCGACGTCGGGCCCGGTGTCGACGATCGCCGTGCGGCCGGCCGAGCGCAGGAGGATCGCGTCGCCCTGCCCGACGTCGCACAGCGCGATCGACCAGTCGCGCGGGGCGGTCAGCGGGCCGACGACGCTCGTGAGCGCGACGGTTCCGCCTCCGGCGCCGACGACGAGCGCGAGAACGGCGACGGAAGATCGCAGGATCCATCGTCGCGCGGCGGCCGGGAGGCGACGGGGAGCCCCGGTGATCGCGACGACGACGCACGCGCCGATGGCGGTGAGCGCGAGGAAGCCGAGCCATCCCTCGTGCCAGCCGAGCCCCGCGGCGGGCAGCGCGGCGAACGTCTCGGCGGTCTGCGCGACCCACGCGGACGGCAGCCACGCGAGCGATGCCAGACCGAGCGCGAGCGGAGGGATCGCCTGTACGAGGCAGGCGGCGAGGCCGAGCACCGTCGCGGCGGGAGCGGCCGGGCCCGCGATCATGTTCGCGACGACGCCGTAGAGCGACACCTGCGGCGCGAACAGCACGATGATCGGGCCGCACACGAGCTGCGCCGCCAGGGGAACGGCGATCCCGAGCGCGAGCGCACGCGGCATCCACCGATTGAGGCCTGTCGCGAGCGGCTCGGCGAGCAGGAGAAGGGCGCCCGTCGCGCTGGCCGACAGCAGGAACCCGTATGAGGTCGCGAGCCACGGATCCGCCGCCACGAGCACCGTCACCGCGAGCGAGAGCACCGCGACCCCCGCACCCCGGCGGCCCGTCAGCAGGGCGAGCAGCGCGATCGTCGACATGGCGCCGGCGCGGATGACGCTCGCCTCGGGGGTGACGAGCACGACGAATCCGGCGAGGGCGACGAGAGAGACGATCACGCGCGTGCGACGGCCGGCGCCACAGGCCGCGCAGATGCCGAACGCGATCGCGCCGACGAGCGAGCAGTTGCTGCCGGATACGGCTGTGAGGTGTGAGAGCGACGACGCCTTCATGTCGGCATCGAGCTCGTTCGAGACGCCGCTCGTCTCGCCGACCGACAGCCCCGGCAAGAGCCCGGCACCGGGGTCGGGGAGGCCTTGGCGCACGAGGTCGACGAAGCCGCGCCGCAGCTGGCTCGTGACCGCGAACACGTGCTGGGGCGGTGCGCGCACGTTCAGGCCATCCGCGAAGACGACCGCGACGGCGGCGTCGCCCGGATCGGCCGGTTCCCCGCCGCCGGAGACCGACACGACCGATCCGAGATCGAGCCCGTCCGGCGGAGGGTCGGCCCGGAGCAGAACGCTGATGCGCGCGGATCCGTCCGGTGTGGTCGCGGTGCCGTCGAAGCGCACGCCGCCCGTGGACGGCTCGACCTTCGTCGTGACCGTGACGGCGAGGTCGGTCACCCGGCCATCGAGGGCGGCCGCGACGGCCGCGCGCTCCGCGTGGACGATCGCGACGTGTGCGGAGGCGATCCCCGCCGCGGCACAGGCGACCGCGACGAGGGGGAGGAGCAGGGCGAAACGGCCGGGGCTCGGTCCGACGAGCTCGGGCCGGGGCTTCGTGCGGCGATGTCGAACCTCGAGGATCGCCACGGCGGCGAACGCTGCGGCGGTCGAGCCCCAGAGCAGCGCCGCGACCCCGGGCGCCCATTCCGGCCGCAGGACGGACGCGAGGGCGGCGCCCCACGTCGCGCCCGCGACGGGGATCATGCGCAAGTCGCGCGGCGTCACACCGTCACCAGGTCGCGCAGCGATTCGAGAACCTTGGGCCCGATGCCGGAGACCGCGAGCAGATCGTCGACCGTTCCGAAGGGCCCCTCGGTGTCGCGCCAATCGATGATGCGGCCGGCGAGCGCGGGGCCGATGCCCGGAAGATCCTCGAGCGCGGCCGCGTCGGCGGTGTTGATGCTGACGAGTCCGGGCGCGGATCCGCCGCCGGGCGCCGATGGTGCCGGCGCCTCGCCCTCGGCGGGCACGACGAGCTGCTCGCCGTCGGTCACCGGGCGGGCGAGGTTGACGGCCGATTCGTCCGCGTCGTCGGCGAGCCCGCCCGCCGCGGACACCGCATCGATCACGCGCGCGCCAGGCCGCACCACGTAGAGGCCGGGATGTCGCACGGCGCCCGACACGTGCACGTACGATTCCTCCGCGACGGCCCCCGACGGATTCGTCGTGACTGCGGGCGTTTCGGCGATGTGCTCGACGGGCGCGGTCTGACCCCGCCAGATGCCGATGCCGACCGTCGCGGCGAGCGCGACCAGCACGAGCACGATGGCGCCGCCGATGCCGAGGCGGGCCCGCGGCGATGCGCGCCGATAGCCCTCGAGATCCGACATGGGATCGACGCTATGCAGTCGAGCGCGACGAGATGCGGCCCGATCGCGCGATCGTCAGATAACTCCGCCGAATCGATGATTGTGAACAGCATCTCGCGAGCGCGGGTCGGTACTGTTGAACCATGGCTGCTGCTCGACGACCCGGACCCGCGAAGAAGGCCACGGTCATCCCGCAGCTCGACTGGCGCGACCCGCGGGCGGCTGCCGTCGTGCTCGTGTCGGGGCCGGAAGAGGTCTGCGCCGAGCGTGCGACGGGTTCGATCCGTACGCTGCTGAAGGCCGACGATCCCGCGCTCGAGGTGACAGACCTCCGCGCCGACGACTACACGTCCGGAACGCTGCTCGGGGTGACCTCGCCGTCGCTGTTCGGCGAGCCGCGCCTCGTGCGCGTCGGCGGCGTCGAGAAGTGCAGCGACGCGTTCCTCACGGAGGCCCTCGCGTACATCGACGCCCCGCAGGAGGGCGCCACGGTGGTGCTGCGCCACACGGGCGCGACGGTGCGCGGCAAGAAGCTCCTCGACGCCATCCGCGCGGGCACGGGCGGCGGCGTCGAGATCGCCTGCCCGACGGTGAAGAACGACCGCGACCGCGTGCAGTTCGCCGGCGACGAGTTCCGTCAGGCGAAGCGCCGGATCAAGACCGACGCCCTCGCGTCCCTCACGCAGGCGTTCACGGGCGACCTCGCCGAGCTCGCCGCCGCCTGCCAGCAGCTGATCCAGGACACGACGGGCGTCATCGATGAGCAGGTCGTGGCGCGCTACTACGGTGGGCGAGTCGAGACGAACGCCTTCGCCGCGGCCGATGCCGCGATCGCGGGCGATTACGGGCGGGCGCTGATCACGCTGCGGCACGCGCTCGACTCCGGCGCGGATCCGGTGCCGATGGTCGCCGCCTTCGCGATGAAGTTGCGCACCATGGCGCGGGTCGGTGGCAAGCGCGGGCCGGCGCGGCAGCTCGCGCGCGAGCTCGGCATGCCCGATTGGCAGATCGAGCGCGCACAGCGCGATCTCGTGGGGTGGACGGGGGGCCAGATCGGCCTCGCGATCCAGGCCGTCGCGCGCGCCGACGCCGAGGTCAAGGGCGCATCGCGGGATCCGATCTTCGCGCTCGAGCGCATGGTGACGGTCGTCGCCACGCGCGCACCCTTCGGCGCGTAACGCTGGCGCCCCGACCATTCACCGGCCCCCAACCCTTCATTTCTGGCACTTTTCTACACGCAATTGCGTGTAGAAAAGTGCCAGAAATGAAGAATTAGCGTGGGGGCGCAGAAAAGCCCGCCCCTTGGGGCGGGCTTTTCTCGGCACTCAGCTCAGAGAGCGTTGATCTGCTTCGCCAGGGCGCCCTTGCGGTTCGCTGCCTGGTTCTTGTGGATCACGCCCTTCGAGACGGCCTTGTCGAGCTTCTTCGAGGCCTTCGCGAAGGCGGTCTCCGCGGCGGGCTTGTCGGCACCGGCGATTGCGCGGCGCGTCGCGCGGACGACCGTGCGCAGCTCGCTCTTCACGATGCGGTTGCGCTCGCGGGCCTTCTCGTTGGTCTTGTTGCGCTTGATCTGCGACTTAATGTTTGCCACGTCTGTACAGACTTTCGTTCGAGTGAAATCGGATGTTGTCGTCGGGCAGGTAGAGGGGCTGCCGTTCGACGTGTGCGGGCGTGGGAACCCACACGCAAGCCAAGGAATAACTCTACCAGGAAGTTCCTGGAGAACCCGACCCAACGACAGCGGGGTCGGTGCCGAAGCACCGACCCCGCTGTCGATCAGAGGGCTACTTCGCCCACCCGAAGTTCTCCACCGGCAGCACTCCGAAGAGGTCCAGACCGGTGTAGGGCTCGGGGGTGAGGTTCGCGAGACCGTCCTTCGCCGCCATGATCTGCGGGCCGGCGTAGAGCGGCAGGATGCCCCACGACTCGGCCATCAGCTCCGACTCGAGCTCCATCGCCGCGGGGATCTGCTCCTCGGCCGTCGGCAGCGCCTCGACCTCGTGGATGCGCTCGTCGAACGTCTCGTTCATCGTCGCGGAAAGGTTCAGTCCGCTGTCCTCGCAGTAGACCTGGCACATCCACATCACGCCGTAGGCGTCAGACGAACTGAAGCCGAGGGTCACGAGGTCCCAGTCCTTCTCGGTCAGCGTGGTCGAGAACTCGCTCGATGCACGCTGGTCGAGCTGCATGTCGAAGCCGATGGCCTTGAGCTGCTGCTGGACCACGCGGGCACGCGCCTCGGTCAGCGCGTCATCGCCGAATGTGGGCAGGCGGCCTTCAAAGCGCACGCCGTCGCGCTCGCGGATGCCGTCGTCGCCCATCTCCCAGCCGGCCTCGTCGAGGATCGAGTTCGCCTCCTCGACGTTGTACTCGTAGCCCGAGTTTGCCAGCGCGTCCTCGTACCCGTCCTGGTAGGGGTAAAGGTTCAGCGAACCGGCCGGTTCCTCGGAGTAGTCGAGCCCATCCCACATCACGTCGGTGATCTGCTCGCGGTCGATGGCCATGAACATCGCCTGGCGCGTCTCGAGGTCGGCGAACTGCTCCCGCTCGGCGTTCAGCTGGATCAGGTTGTTCGACGCGCGGGCGGCGCGGTAGACCGTCGTGTCCTCGACGTCAGCAATTTGCTCGAGCGTGTCGGCCGTGAGCGACTGCGAGTTGCCCGCCATGTCGATCTCGCCGGCGCGGAACGCGTTGATCTCGGCCGTGGGCTCCATGACGCGGAAGGTGACCGTATCGAGCATCGGCTCGTCGCCCCACCACTTGTCGTTCGGGACGAACGAGATCACACCGGCCTCGCGATCGAACTCATCGATCATGTACGGACCTGCGCCCCACTCGGGGTGAGCACCGTCGAGGTAGGCCTCGTTGAACTTCTCGGCGCTGTCAACCGCCGGGTGGGTCACGTTGAAGAACAGCGCATCGACCCAGGCAAACGTACCGTCGAAGGTGATGACGGCCTGCTTGTCAGTATCGCCGGCCTCGACGGACGCGATGTTGCGGTAGCCCTCCGTGCTGTTGGGCGCATAGTCGCCCTCGCCGCGGTTGGCGATCCAGGTGTTCTCGATCGTCTTCCAGTCCATGGGCGTGCCGTCGTTGAACTCGGCCTCGTCCGTGAACGTCAGGGTCATGACAGTGTTGCCGTCGACCTCTTCGACCGTCTTGTCGGAGATGTACGCCGGGTTCGGGTACGACTCTCCCTCGGGGGTCGACAGGATGATCTGCGGGTTGTACCAGGTCCAGATCGTCTGGGTCGGCACAGCGCCATCCTGATTCATGGCGTTCATCTGCGGCGTGATCTCACTGATCGCGACCGTGACGTCGCCGCCCTGCTGCATGTCGGCGCGGTCAACCGGGTTGTAGTCGGCTTCCTTCGTCTCGACGGGAGCTGCGTCTCCGCCGCCGTCGCCGCCGTTACCGTCTCCGGATCCGCCGCCGCTGCAGGCCGTGAGAGCGAGGGAGAAGGTCGCCGCGAAGGCGGCCGCTCCGATCCACTTTGAGTGCTTGTTCATTGGTGTTCCTTTCGCGCTATTGCGCTGGGGGTGGGATTCAAGGGGGAGACCTACCGGAAGTGGCACGCGTTGGTGTGCACGCCCTCACGTCCAGTGAGCTGTGGTGGCTCCTCCTCGCAGCGGGTCCTGCTCGCCGTATCCAGAGTCTGGTACAACGGGCAGCGACTCACGAAGGGACAGCCCGAGATCTTGTCGGTCGGGCTGGGAAGATCCCCCGTCAACACCACACGTTCTCGTGTGCGTTCTACATGGGGATCCGGAACCGGGATCGCCGACAGCAGCGCTTGTGTGTACGGGTGCTGCGGGTCGTCGAAGACTTCGTCGACGTCGCCGAGCTCGACGAACTGGCCGAGATACATCACGGCCACGCGGTCGGCGAGGTGGCGCACGACCGAGAGGTCGTGTGCGACGAAGAGGTAGGAGATGCCGAGCTTCGCCTTGAGCTCGTCGAGCAGGTTGATGACGCCGGCCTGGATCGACACGTCGAGCGCCGAGACCGGCTCGTCGAGCACGATGAGGCGGGGTTCGGTAGCGAGCGCCCGGGCGATGCCGATGCGCTGCCGCTGGCCGCCGGAGAACGCCTGCGGGAAGCGGTCGCCGTGCGCGGGGTTCAGGCCGACGAGGCCCATCAGCTCGTCGACGCGTTCGTGCGTCTTGTTCTTGTCGACGCCGATCGTCCGCAACGGCTCGGCGATGATGTCGAACACCGTCATGCGCGGGTCGAGCGCGCCCATCGGATCCTGGAAGACGATCTGGATGTCGCGGCGCAGCGCGCGCTCATGGCGCTTGGAACCGATGTCCTTGACGCTCGTTCCGCCGATGACGATGTCGCCGTCGTCGTGCTGCGCGAGCTCCATGATCTCGAGCAGCGTCGTCGTCTTACCGGATCCCGACTCGCCGACGATCGCGAGGGTCTCGCCCTCGCGGATGTCGAACGAGACGTTCTTGACCGCGTGCACCTCGCCGACCTTGCGCTTGGCGAGCGCTCCCTTGAGCAGCGGGAAGGTCTTGGTGAGGTTCTCGACGCGCAACGTCTCCTTGCGCTCCTCGCGCGGCGTGGCGAGCAGCTCGCTCTCGGGGATCACCGGCGGCGGGAACACCGGCTCGCCGTCGATCACGCCGTTGCGGATCTCATCGGCACGGATGCAGGCGGCGCGGTGGCCCTCTTCGCCGCCCTCGACGACGGCGAGCGGGGGCTCACCCTGTCGGCACGCGGCAACGGCGATCGGGCAGCGATCGGCGAACGGGCAAGCATCCGGAAGGTCGATCAGGAGGGGCGGGTTGCCCTTGATCGGTACGAGCGGCTGCTTGTCCTTCTTGTCCACGCGGGGGATCGCGGCGAGCAGGCCCACCGAGTACGGCATGCGCGTGTCGTAGAAGAGCTGATCGACGGGCGCGTGCTCGACGGGGCGGCCCGCGTACATCACGAGCACGTCGTCGGCGACGTTCGCGACCACGCCCATGTCGTGCGTGATCATGATCACGGCGGCCCCGGTCTCGCGCTGACCCTTCTTGATGACCTCGAGGATCTGTGCCTGGATCGTGACGTCGAGCGCGGTCGTCGGCTCGTCGGCGATGATCAGCTTGGGGTCGTTCGCGAGGGCGATCGCGATGACGACGCGCTGGCGCATGCCGCCCGAGAACTCGTGCGGGAAGGCGCGCATGCGCACCTCGGCGTTCGGGATGCCGACCGTCTTCAGCAGCTCGACGGCGCGCTTCCACGCGGCCGACTTCGAGACGCCGCGGTGGGCGGTGATCGCCTCGACGAGCTGGTCGCCGATCGTGAACACCGGGGTGAGCGACGTCAGGGGATCCTGGAAGATCATCGACAGGCCGTTGCCGCGGATCTCCGACATCTGCTTGTCGGACTTGCCGAGCAGCTCCTGCCCGTTGAAGCGTACGGATCCCTTGACCCGCGCGTTGTCGGCCAGCAGGCCCATGATGGCGAGCGACGTCACCGACTTTCCGGATCCGGACTCGCCGACGATGCCGATCGTCTTACCGGGGAACAGATCGAAGCTCACGCCGCGCACGGCGTCGACTCGACCGGCCTCACTCGCGAAGGTGACGGTGAGGTCGTTGACGGACAGAATCGGTTCGGTCATGCGCGGCCTCCTGCTGCCGAGTTCGGATCGAGGGCATCGCGCAGGCCATCCGCGACGAACGCCATCGAGACCGTGAGAAGCGTCAGGATCGCGCCGGGGAACAGGAAGATCCACGGCGCCGACGTCACGACGCTGGATCCCATCGCGATGAGCGTTCCGAGCGAAACGTCGGGAACCCGCACGCCGAAGCCCAGGAACGACAGGCTCGTCTCGGAGTTGACGGCGGCGACGACGCCGAGCGTGAAGTTGATGATGAGCAGCGAGGCCATGTTCGGCAGCATGTGGCGCAGCACGATGCGGAAACTGCCGACGCCCATGTATCGCGCCGCCTGGATGTATTCGCTCTCGCGGATGGACAGCGACAGCGTCCACACCGTGCGGGCGAGGGTCATCCAACCGATCACGACCAGCATGATGGCGAGGACGAACCAGTTGCCGCCGGAGCCGTTGGTGACGAGCGCCACGATGAGGAAGCCCGGCACCGCCATCATGAAGTGGATCACCCAGAGGATGACCCGCTCGGACCATCCGCCGAAGTAGGCGGCGATGCCGCCGAGGAGGGCGGAGATCACGGTCGTGCCCGTCGAGACGATCAGCGCGATCATGAGCGAGCGGCGCAGGCCCTCGATCGTCATCGCGAAGACGTCGTTGCCGGAGTTCGTCGTGCCGAACCAGTGGTCCGCGCTCGGGCCGTCGCTGAGGGCGAGGAAGTCGAGTTCGACGTGGTTCCACTTCTGGAAGACCGGGCCGACGACGGCGAACAGGACGAGCACGACGAAGATGCCGAGGGCGACGGTCGCGGGGATGTTGCGGAAGAAGCGGCGCGAGTACAACGTCCACTTGGACAGTGGCTTCGAGCGCTGGATGGCGGGTGCCTCAATGGTCGTCATATCAATTCACCCGCACTCGCGGATCGAGGGCCACGACCGCAATATCGGCGAGCAGTGCGCCGATCGCGGTCAGGAACGCGCCGAAAGCGGCGATGGCGACGGTGCCGTGGACATCGTTGCGGCCGATGGTCTGCACGAGATACTCGCCGAGGCCGTGCCACGCGAAGATCTGCTCGGAGAGCACCGCGCCGAGGAAGATGACGGGGATCGAGAAGGCGATCTGCGTCGCGATCGGAATCAGCGACGTGCGCAGCGCGTGCTTGCGGATCGCGTGCTTCTTCGTGAGGCCCTTCGCGCGCGCCGTGCGCACGTAATCGGCGCTGATGTTGTCGAGCAGGAGCGCGCGCTGCAGGAAGTGCGTCGTTGCGTATCCGACGAGCGACATCGCGAGCGTGGGCAGGATCAGCCGGTGCAGCGTATCGAGCACGGGCACCCACCAATGTTCGGACGAGAGCCCGACGGGTCCGGTGACGTAGAAGATCGTCCTGCCCGCGAGGTCATTGACCCAGATGCCGACCAGCACGAAGCCGAGGGCTGCGACGATCGGCGGAATGTTCATCGTGATCGTCGAGCTGAAGTGCCCGATGCGGTCGGCCAGCTTGTACTGCCGGTTCGCGGTGTAGACGCCGAGCGCGATGCCCGCCACCGTCGTGATGATGAGCGTCACTCCCGTGAACTCCGCCGACACCC
This sequence comes from Microbacterium gubbeenense DSM 15944, assembly GCF_000422745.1. Taxonomy (GTDB): domain Bacteria; phylum Actinomycetota; class Actinomycetes; order Actinomycetales; family Microbacteriaceae; genus Microbacterium; species Microbacterium gubbeenense. The sequence continues at coordinate 57,509 of NZ_AUGQ01000009.1, read as the reverse complement.
ACATGCGGGCCGCCATCTGGGTGTTGACGGTGTCGCCGTTGGGGGCGAGGCCCCAGTTCCAGTGCAGAACGATGTTCGTGAGCCATGTCCACCACCGCTCGAGCAGAGGAACCGAGTCGCTCAGGTTGCGCGGTTCCAACAGATCCGTGATCTGCTGCGGGCTGAGAGGGGGGCGTCGACCGACGTAGTTGCTGCGAGGATCCATGAAGTTCCACGCGAGCAGATACGTGATGTTGGTCGACACGACGATGATGACCAGCCAGTTGATCAGGCGGCGCGTCAAGTATCGGAACAAGGTGTCAGGTGGCTTTCTCGAGGAGCACAGGGCTGAGAGGTGACTCTAGTCTGCGTTCGTCCGCTTCTGCGAATGGGGTGGCCATTAGCAATAAAGCGTTATCAATCTGTATCGGACGGACCGTTTCGTAATCAGCTGCAGGTGCCAATTGAGCACTCTGCGCACCGGCTTCGTTGCGGGATGTCTCTAGTCTGCACACTTTTCCTCCATATGTCATGCACGAGGCGACGACATGCCCTGACGGTCACCAGGCGTCTGTCGGGCGTTCCGCGTAGACTCGCCTAGATATGTCGCCCCGTGCCTCTCAGCCGCTCGCGCCCGCGGCAACCCCGCCCGCGCGAATCCGCAATTTCTGCATCATTGCCCACATCGACCACGGCAAGTCGACCCTCGCCGACCGGCTGCTCCAGCTGACCGGCGTCGTCGGCGACCGCGAAATGCGCGCGCAGTACCTCGACCGCATGGACATCGAGCGCGAGCGCGGCATCACGGTCAAGAGCCAGGCGGTGCGGATCCCGTGGCAGGTCGACGGCGACACCTTCGCCCTGAACATGATCGACACGCCGGGCCACGTCGACTTCAGCTATGAGGTCTCGCGGTCGTTGGCCGCTTGCGAGGGCGCGATCCTGCTCGTCGACGCCGCGCAGGGGATCGAGGCGCAGACCCTCGCGAACCTCTACCTCGCGCTCGAGAACGACCTCACGATCATTCCGGTGCTCAACAAGATCGACCTGCCGGCCGCCGACCCCGAGCGGTTCGCGAAGGAGCTCGCGGATCTCATCGGCGGCGACCCCGCAGACGTGCTGCGCGTATCGGGCAAGACGGGCATCGGCGTCGAGGAGCTGCTCGACCGCATCGTGCGCGACATCCCCGCGCCGACCGGCGACGCGGACGCGGCTCCGCGCGCCGTGATCTTCGACTCGGTCTACGACGCCTACCGCGGCGTCGTGACGTACGTGCGCATGATCGACGGATCCTTCGTGCCCCGCCAGAAGCTGCAGATGATGTCGACGCGCACGACCCACGAACTCCTGGAGATCGGCGTCTCGAGCCCAGAGCCGGTGGCGTCCGAAGGACTCGGCGTCGGCGAGGTGGGGTACCTCATCACGGGCGTCAAGGATGTGCGCCAGTCGAAGGTGGGTGACACGGTCACCGACGCGAAGGTGCCCGCCGCGGTCGCTCTCGACGGGTACGTCGAGCCGAAGCCGATGGTGTTCTCGGGCCTGTATCCGCTCGATGCGAGCGATTATCCGATCCTGCGCGACGCGCTCGACAAGCTGAAGCTCTCTGACGCGGCGCTCGTGTACGAGCCCGAGACCTCCGTCGCGCTCGGCTTCGGGTTCCGCTGCGGCTTCCTCGGCCTGCTGCACCTCGAGATCATCACCGAGCGCCTGGAGCGCGAGTTCGACCTCGACCTCATCAACACCGCTCCGAGCGTGATCTACGAGGTCACCGCCGAGAACGGCGAGACGACGGTCGTGACCAACCCGAGCGAGTACCCCGAGGGCAAGCTCGCCTCCGTGACCGAGCCGATCGTGCAGACGTCGATCCTGGTGCCGAAGGACTACGTGGGCACCGTCATGGAGCTGTGCCAGTCGCGCCGCGGTTCGCTCATCGGCATGGACTACCTGTCCGAGGAGCGCGTCGAGCTCAAGTACACGATGCCGCTCGGCGAGATCGTGTTCGACTTCTTCGACCACCTGAAGAGCCGCACGCAGGGCTACGCGAGCCTCGACTACGAACCGTCGGGCAGCCAGGAGGCCGACCTCGTGAAGGTCGACATCCTGCTGCAGGGCGAGCGCGTCGATGCGTTCAGCGCGATCGTGCACCGCGATGGCGCTTACGCGTACGGCACGATGATGGCCGAGCGGCTGCGCAAGCTGATCCCGCGCCAGCAGTTCGAGGTGCCGATCCAGGCCGCCATCGGCGCTCGCGTGATCGCGCGCGAGACGATTCGCGCCATTCGCAAGGACGTGCTGGCGAAGTGCTACGGCGGCGACATCAGCCGCAAGCGCAAACTTCTCGAGAAGCAGAAGGAGGGCAAGAAGCGCATGAAGATGGTGGGCCGTGTCGAGGTTCCGCAGAACGCCTTCATCGCCGCCCTCTCCGGTGACGTCGAATCGTCGGGCAAGAAATAACCTCCACCAGTTAGGGTGAACAGCATGCGCAGGGCGACCTTCCGTGACCAGACGGTCGACTATGCGGCGGTCGGCGCCAGTCAGGCCGCCGATCTGTTGCAGTATCCGCCGGAGAAATCCGTGCCGGCCGTCGATTCGTGGCGCATCGGCAGCGGCGAGGCGCGGTTCCGCAAGGCGGGCGATGATCTTCTCGCCTGGCGCGTGATCACCGGGGCGGGCCTCGAGCTCACCGATGTGCGCCCGTCGGCGGAGCCCAGCTACACGGGCGTCAGCTTCGACGCCGACGGCACGCCGCAGCCCCCGGCCAGTCACGAGGGCGATCAGCGGTTCACTGCCGATGGCGTGGCGTATGTCAGCGCCGGCGCGACCGCCCACATCATGGGCCGTGCCCGGGGGCGCAAGGCGAACGGCGACTACCGCGTGATCTTCGTCACCGAGGACGAGCGCCGCGTGGCGTTCGCGATCGGAACCGTCGATGCGACCCTCGTGAGCGGGGAGATCCTCTTCAGTGTCGAATGGCGCGACAACGACGAGGTGTGGTTCGAGGTGCGCTCGTTCGACGTGCCCGTGAGGTGGAGCTACCGCGCTTTCCGCCGACTGGTCAAGCGCCGCCGCCGGCTGATGAACTCCGCCTACCTGCGCGCCGTATCGCCGCTGTTCGCCTAGCGCCGTGGGATCCGCTCTTCCGCTCGGCGACCCCGCACCGGCCGACGGCCTGCTCGGCGTGAGCGCCGACCCGCACACCGACTTCGGCGTGTATCTGCACGTGCCCTTCTGCCGCGTGCGCTGCGGTTACTGCGATTTCAATACCTACACGGCCCCCGAGCTGCGCGGCGCGCGTCAGGATCAGTACGCGGACACGCTGCTCGGCGAGATCGATCTCGCGCGCGGCGTGCTGGAAGAGGCCGGGCCGATCCGTCCGGCGCAGACCGTGTTCTTCGGCGGCGGCACGCCGACCCTGCTGCCCGCGGGCGACCTCGCGCGCATGCTCGAGGGGGTGCGGGAGGCCTTCGGTCTGGCGCCGAACGCCGAGGTGACGGTCGAGGCGAACCCCGACACCGTTACGCCCGAGGTCGTGGACCAGCTCGCCGCGGCCGGGGTCAACCGCATGTCGATCGGCATGCAGTCGTCGGTGCCGCACGTGCTCGCCGCACTCGATCGCACGCACACGCCCTCGAACGTCAGCACCGCTGTCGCCGCGGCGAAGAGCGCCGGCCTCGACGTGAGTCTCGATCTGATCTATGGCGCGCCGGGGGAGAGCCTCGACGACTGGCGGTCGTCGCTCGAGACCGCCCTCGCGCACGAGCCCGACCACATCTCGGCGTATGCGCTCATCATCGAGCAGGGCACGAAGCTTCACCGGCAGATCTCCCGCGGCGAGGTGCCCGCGCCCGACGACGACCTGCAGGCCGACATGTACGAGCTCGCCGACGAGCTGCTGGGCGGTGCGGGCTACGAGTGGTACGAGGTGTCGAACTGGTCGCGCGGCGAGAACCACCGCTCGCGGCACAACCTCTCGTATTGGCGCGGGTTCGACTGGTGGGGTTTCGGGCCGGGCGCCCACAGCCACGTCGCCGGGCTGCGCTGGTGGAACGTCAAGCACCCCGCGGCGTACGCGCAGCGCCTGTCCACCGGATCCTCGCCTGCGGCCGGGCGCGAGACTCCCCACGCCGAACAGCGTCTGCTCGAGCGCGTTCTGCTCGAGACGCGGATCCGCGAGGGCATGCCGGTCGCCGAGCTTCCGAACGCTGATGCCCGCCGCGCGGTTGCGGGTCTCGTCGCCGACGGCCTCGTCGACGGCGGATTCGCGGTGAAGGGCCGTATCGTTCTCACGCTGCGCGGGAGACTGCTCGCGGACGCCGTGGTGCGAGCTCTCACCGACTGACGCGATAGAATTGGCACTCGAACCATGTGAGTGCCAGACCGAAGGGAGCGCGAGATGGTCTCCGACCGACGCCTCCAGGTGCTGCGCGCCATCGTCACGGACTTCGTCGATACGCACGAGCCCGTGGGGTCGAAGGCGATCGTCGAGCGGCACCAGCTCGGGGTGTCGGCCGCGACGATCCGCAACGACATGGCGCTGCTCGAAGAGGATGAGCTGATCGCGCAGACGCACACCTCGTCGGGCCGGGTGCCGACCGATAAGGGCTACCGCGCGTTCGTCGATCACCTTGCTCACGTGCGCCCGCTGTCTCAGGCGCAGCGCGCGGCGATCGAGTCATTCCTCACGGACCCGGCCGATCTGGACGACCTCCTTGCACGCACCGTCCGCGTGCTCACGCAACTGACCGGTCAGGTCGCGCTCGTGCAGTACCCCTCGTTTGCGCGCGCGACGGTCACGCACGTGCAGCTCGTGCTGCTCGATCCGCGACGGGTACTCGTGATCCTCGTGACCGACACCGGACGCGTATCGCAGCGGCTCGCCCTGCTGCCCGCCGCCGTGGACGCCGACGACGTCGATGCCGTTCTGGCGCACGTTCAGCCCCTCGTGGTGGGGCGCGGGGTCGGCGACGCCGCCGACAGCCTCGCGGCGTCCGACGATTCCGCGCACCGCACGGCCGTCGACGTCGCCCGCGAGATCGTGATCCGCGCCATCGCCGAGGAGCTCGACGCGTTCCGGCAGAACCGCCTCGTCATGGCGGGGGCGGCGACGCTGGCGCGCCGCGAGGACGACTTCCGCGGCAGCATCCATCCGCTCCTCGAAGCGATCGAGGAGCAGGTCACGCTGCTGCGCCTGATGAGCGCGATGGATCCCGACGACAACGGCTTCGCGACGAGCATCGGCCGCGAGAACGCACCGTTCGGACTCGGTGAGGCATCGATCGTCGCGAGCGAATACGACGCGGCGATCGGCCGCGCCCGCGTGGGACTCATGGGGCCCACGCGCATGGATTACCCGCGCAACCTCGCCGCCGCTCGCGCGGTGGCGACGTATCTCACGCGCGTTCTGGAAGAAGACGAAAGCCGCTGACCGCGGCGACGACACTCATCGCGGCGACCCCGCGGAAAGGTGATTGTGGCAGACCACTACGACGTTCTCGGCGTCTCGCGCGAGGCGAACTCTGACGAGATCAAGAAGGCGTACCGGAAGCTCGCCCGCAAGCTGCACCCCGACGTGAACCCCTCGCCCGAGGCGGCTGAGGAGTTCAAGTCGGTCACGCACGCGTACGAGGTGCTGAGCGACTCCGAGCAGCGGCGCCGCTACGACATGGGCGGCGACCAGGCGGGAGGCTTCGGCGGCGGTTTCGGCGGTTTCGGCGACGTCTTCGAGGCGTTCTTCGGGGGCGGCGGCGGATCGCGCGGAGGCCGCCCGCGCTCGCGCCGCCAGCAGGGGGAGGACGCGCTGGTGCGCGTCGATCTCGCCCTCGGCGACGTCGTCTTCGGCGCCCACCGCGACATCGACATCGACACGGCCGTGCTGTGCGAGACGTGCGGCGGCAGCTGCTGCCAGCCGGGCACGGAGCCCGAGCGCTGCGACGTGTGCGGCGGATCCGGGCACGTGAGCCGTCAGGTGCGCAGCCTGCTCGGCAACGTCGTCACCCAGCAGCCCTGCGGATCCTGCCAGGGCTACGGCACGCGCATCCCGCACCCCTGTACGACGTGCGGCGGTCAGGGGCGCGTGCGCTCGCGCCGCACCGTGGGCCTCGACATCCCGGCCGGCGTCGAGACGGGCCTGCGCCTGCAGATGCCCGGGTCGGGCGAGGTCGGCCCCGCGGGCGGCCCGAACGGCGACCTCTACATCGAGATCCACGTCGAGCCGCACGCGGTCTTCAGCCGAGACGGCGACGACCTCCTCGCGACCCTCGAGGTGTCGATGACCGACGCGATCCTCGGTACGACGGCGTCGATCGACGGCCTCGACGGCGCGGTCGATCTCGAGGTGCGCGCCGGCGTGCAGTCGGGCGACGTGCTCAAGATCGCCGATCGCGGCATCACCGGCCTGCGCTCGAAGCGCCGCGGCGATCTCAAGGTCGCCGTGCAAGTGGTCACCCCGACGAAGGTCGATCACAAGACCCGCCAGCTCGTCGAGGAGCTCGCCAAGCGCACGAAGGCGCCGGGCCCGCAGCTCGCCGAGCATCAGCAGGGGCTGTTCTCGAAGCTCCGCGACCGGTTCCGCGGCTAGGCGCCGATGGCCCTTCACTTCGTCCACGAACAGGCCGAGGGCGCGACGCCGGGCGACGTCGTCGTGCTCACGGGATCCGAGGCGCATCATGCGGCGAGCGTCCGGCGCGTGCGCGAGGGCGAATCGGTGACGCTCACCGATGGGCGCGGCGCGTGGCTCACGGGATCCGTGACGTCAGCCGATCCGAAGCGGGTCGAGGTTCGCGTCGACGCGCGCGAGAACCGGCCGGCGCCTGAGCGGCGGGTGCTGCTCGCCCAGGCGCTCGCGAAGGGCGACCGCGACGAGCTCGCGGTGCAGGCCGCGACGGAGCTCGGCATCGACGGGATCATCCCGTGGCAGGCGGCGCGCTGCGTGTCGCGCTGGCAGGGGCCGAAGGCCGAGAAGGGCCGCGCGCGGTGGCAGACGATCGTGCGCGAGGCGGCGAAGCAGGCGCACCGCGCGTGGATCCCGGAGGTCGAAGCCGCGGCGACCACCGCGGGCCTCGCCGCGCACACGGGCGCGACCACCGTCGTGCTCGACCCTTGGACTGAGGCTCCGATCACGACGATGGATCTGCCTGCGGGCGACCTGATCCTCGTCGTCGGTCCGGAGGGCGGCATCGCTCCCGAGGAGATCGAGCAGCTGACGCACGCGGGAGCGATCCTCGCGCGCCTCGGCGACAGCGTGCTGCGCACGTCGACGGCGGGACCCGCGGCCCTCGCCGTGCTGAACGCACGGCTCGGTCGCTGGTGAATCCCCGTAGACTCGACGGCATGAGCGAGCCGAGCATCTTCACGCGCATCCTTGACGGCGAGATCCCCGGTGAGATCGTCGCCGAGACCGATCGCGTTTTCGCGATCACCGACATCAACCCGCAGGCGGCGCTGCACGTGCTGGTCATCCCGAAGTCGGGCGAGTACCGCGACGTGGCCGAGCTCGCCGCGGGCGACCCGTCACTCCTCGCTGAAGTCGTCGACCTCGCGAACCGCGTCGCGGCCGAGCGCGCCGGCGGCGAGTTCCGTCTCATCTTCAACACCGGTGCGGGCGCAGGCCAGACCGTGTTCCATGTGCACGCGCACGTGCTCGCGGGCGACCTCCAGGAGAAGAGTCTCGTTGGCTGACGATTCGTCTCAGACCGCCGTGACGATCACCGTCGACGGCATCGCGATGGTGCAGCTGCTCGGCCCGCAGGATCGGCTGCTGCGGATCGTCGAGAAGGAGCACCCGAACGTTGACGTGCTCGTGCGCGGCAACGAGATCACGCTGTCCGGCGAGCAGACCGATGTCGCCGCCGCGCGCGTGCTCGTCGCCGAGCTGATCGATATGACACGCAACGGACACACGATCGAGCCCGCCGACGTCACGGCGTCGAACCGGGTGATTCAGGAATCGGGGGAGCGCCCGAGCTCGTCGCTCGGCGAGACGATCCTCGCGACCCGCGGAAAGACGATCCGGCCGAAGACCCCGGGCCAGCGCGACTACGTCGAGGCGATCGACCAGAACACGATCATCTTCGGCATCGGGCCGGCCGGCACCGGCAAGACGTATCTCGCGATGGCGAAGGCGGTCCAGGCGCTGCAGCGCCGCGAGGTGAGCCGCATCATCCTGACCAGGCCGGCGGTCGAGGCGGGGGAGCGGCTCGGCTTCCTCCCCGGCAGCCTGACCGACAAGATCGACCCGTACCTGCGCCCGCTGTACGACGCGATCAACGAGATGATGGATCCGGAGATCGTGCCGAAGCTCATGGCGAGCGGGACGATCGAGGTCGCCCCGCTCGCATACATGCGCGGACGCACGCTCAACGACTCGTTCGTCGTGCTCGACGAGGCGCAGAACACGACGCCCGAGCAGATGAAGATGTTCCTCACGCGCCTGGGATTCGGCACCCGCATGGTCGTCACCGGCGACACGACGCAGATCGATCTGCCGGGCGGCACGAGCGGTCTGCGCGTCGTGAGCAAGATCCTGGGTCACGTCGACGACATCCACTTCGCGAACCTCTCGAGCGCCGACGTCGTGCGCCACACGCTCGTCGGCAAGATCGTTGATGCGTACGGCGAATACGACGAGAAGCGCACCGCCCGCCGGGCCGAGCTCGACGAGGCGCGCGACTTCGCGAATCGCGCAGGCCGCCGCGGACCCCAACCGGGCGGCAGGAATCAGAACCGAGGACGCTCATGATCGACATCAACAACGAGTCCGACCTCGACGTCGACGTCGAGGCCCTGCTGCGCCTCGTGCAGCACCACCTGCTGGAGCTGCACGTCAGCCCCGACGCCGAGCTCGCGATCGTGCTGGTCGACGAGGCCGCCATGGCCGAGCTGCACGTGCAGTGGATGGACGAGCCCGGACCAACCGATGTGCTCAGCTTCCCGATGGACGAGCTGCGCCCCGGAACGGCCGAACAGGTGACGCCTCCCGGGCTGCTCGGCGACATCGTCGTCTGCCCGCAGATCGCCGAGACGCAAGCTGAGACCGCCGGGCACTCGCTGCTCGACGAGATGAAGCTGCTCACGACGCACGGGCTGCTGCACCTGCTCGGCTACGACCACGCCCTGCCCGATGAAGAGCGACGCATGTTCGCCCTCCAGCGCGAGCTGCTGACCCACTTCGCGAGCGCCGAGAGGCGGCGCCGCAGGGCATGACCGAGTTACTGCTCCTCGGGGGAGTGATCGTTCTGCTCCTCATCGCGGCGTTCGCGACCGCGCTCGACGCCGCACTCGGCGTGACCTCGACCGCGGATCTCGTCGACTATGCCGCCGAAGGCCAGAGCCCGCGGGCGCTCGCCCTCATCTCCCGTGCCAGGGACGCACACGAGGCCGCGCTGACGTTCATGCGCGTATTGTGCGACGTCGGCGCCGTCGTACTCGCCGCCGCGGCGTTCCAGGAGATGTTCTCGAGCCTGTGGTGGGGCGTGCTCGTGACGGTCGTCGTGATGACGGCGGTCGCGTTCGTCGCCGTGCATACCGCGCCGGCCATCCTCGGTCGCCGCTACTCCGAGCAGATCCTCGGGTTCGGGGCGCCGACGATCCGGGCCGCGAAGCTCGTGTTCGGGTTCATCGCGCAGCCGTTCGCCGCCGCGCTCGAGCACCTGATCCCTGGGGGGCGGCGCCGCGGCTTCGACTCCGAGGAGCAGCTGCTGTCGATCGTCGACGAGGCCGCGACCCACGCCCTGATCGAAGATGATGACCGCGAACTGATCCACTCGGTGTTCGACTTCACCGACCAGATCGTGCGCGCCGTGATGGTGCCGCGCACCGAGATGGTGTCGATCGATTCGGACGCGCGGGCATCGCAGGCGATGGACGACTTCTTGACGAGCGGCCTGTCGCGGCTTCCCGTCATCGACGGCGATGTCGACGACGTGGTGGGCGTGCTCTACCTGAAAGATCTCGTGCAGCACGCGTTCCGAGACACGCCAGGGTGGCGGGACGCGGCGGTCGTCGCGTATGCACGACCCGCCGTCTTCGTCCCGGAGCAGATGCGCGCCGAGAGCCTGCTGCAGCAGATGAAGCGCGACCAGGTGCACGTGTGCCTCGTGATCGACGAGTACGGCGGCGTCGCCGGAATCGTCACGCTCGAGGATCTGCTCGAGGAGCTCGTCGGCGAGATCGACGACGAGTACGACGCGCGCACGAACGAGGTCGTCGAGCTGCCCGACGGCAGCTTCCGCGTGAGCGCCGGCCTCGGAGCCGATGAGGTGGGCGAGCTGTTCAGCGTCGACATCGACGATGAGGATGTCGACTCGATCGGCGGCCTCATGTCGAAGCATCTCGGCCACATGCCCCAGCCCGGCGAGCAGGTCGAGACCGACGGGCTCATCCTCACGGGCGGCACGCCGCGCGGCAGAGGGCGCGGCCTCGCGACGATCTTCGTCGATCGCACGGAGTCGCTGCGCCAGGTCGATCATGTCCTCGGGCGTCGCCCGAAGACCGGCGAGATACAGGTACCAGAAGAGAGCGGACCCCATGACTGAGACCTCGAAGAGCGGATTCGTCACGTTCGTCGGACGCCCGAACGTCGGAAAATCGACGCTGATGAACGCGCTCGTCGGCGAGAAGATCGCGATCACGAGCGAGAAGCCGCAGACGACGAGGCGCGCGATCCGCGGCATCCTGAATCGCCCGGGCGGCCAGCTGATCATCGTCGACACCCCCGGCGTGCACCGCCCGCGCACGCTGCTCGGTCAGCGGCTGAACGACCTCGTGGAGACCGTGCTCGGCGACGTCGATGTGATCGGGTTCTGCGTTCCCGCGAACGAGAAGATCGGCCCCGGCGATCGCCGCATCGCCGAGTCGCTCGACGGCTACCCGCGCGCGAAGAAGGTGGCGATCGTAACGAAGGCCGACACCGCGAGCCGCGATGGGATCATGGCGCAGCTCATGGAGGTCGACTCGCTGCGCGAGGACTGGGCCGCGGTGATTCCGCTCTCGAGCGACACGGGCGAGCAGCTCGACGTGCTCACCGACGAGCTGCTCGCGATGATGCCGGACGGTCCCGCCCTGTACCCGGAGGACGTCAGCACCGACGAGTCGATCGAGGATCGCGTGGCGGAGATCATCCGCGAGGCGGCGCTGCTCGACGTGCGCGACGAGCTTCCGCACTCGATCGCGGTGCAGATCCAGGAGATCGCGCCGCGCGAGGACAACGCCGAGCTCACCGACGTGTACGCCGACATCGTCATCGAGCGCGACAGCCAGAAGCCGATCATCATCGGCCGAAATGGTTCGCGGCTGAAGGAGGTCGGCGCCCGCGCCCGCGCGGACATCGAACCGCTCCTCGGCACGCGCGTGTTCCTCTCGCTGCACGTGCGCGTCGCGAAGGAGTGGCAGCGCGATCCGAAGCACCTCGGCCGGCTCGGTTTCTGAGCAGAATGCTCAGCCCGATGCGCGCGGGGCCCGCATCGGCAGGGCACGATGCGTGGTATTGTGGAGAGGTGCGACAGTTCGGACTTCTTCTCCTTATCTGCCGCGACGAGACCTCGTAGCTAGGGCCTTCTCGTCGCGGTGGTTCTCGTGGCCCGTTTTTCCACGAACTGAAGGAACGCGAAGATGAAGAACAATCAGAAGCCCAGCGGCATGCCGGTCCATAAGTATCTGCCGTTCCACGAGCAGATTTCGGTCGAACTCCCGGATCGCACCTGGCCGAGCAAGCGCATCGAGCAGGCCCCGCGCTGGTGCGCGGTCGACCTGCGCGACGGCAACCAGGCGCTCATCGATCCGATGAGCCCCGAGCGCAAGCGCGTGATGTTCGAGCTGCTCGTCAAGATGGGCTACAAGGAGATCGAGGTCGGCTTCCCGTCGGCGAGCCAGACCGACTTCGACTTCGTGCGCCAGCTAATCGAGGAGGATCTGATCCCCGATGACGTCACGATCCAAGTGCTGACGCAGGCCCGCGAAGAGCTCATCGAGCGCACCTACGAGTCGCTGCGCGGAGCCAAGCAAGCCATCGTGCACCTCTACAACTCGACCAGCGTGCTGCAGCGCGAGGTCGTCTTCCGCACGGACAAGCAGGGCATCATCGACCTCGCGCTCGAGGGCGCTCGGCTGTGCAAGAAGTTCGAGCAGACGATCCCCGAGACGACGGTCTATTACGAGTACTCGCCCGAGTCGTACACGGGAACCGAGCTCGAGTTCGCCGCCGACATCTGCAACCAGGTCATGACCGTGCTCGTGCCGACGCCCGAGCGCAAGATCATCCTGAATCTGCCGGCGACCGTCGAGATGGCCACCCCGAACGTCTATGCCGACTCGATCGAGTGGATGAGCCGCCACCTCGACAACCGCGAGAACGTGATCCTGTCGCTGCACCCGCACAACGACCGCGGCACCGCGATCGCCGCGAGCGAGCTGGGATACTTGGCCGGCGCCGACCGCATCGAGGGATGCCTGTTCGGCAACGGTGAGCGCACCGGAAACGTCGACCTCGTCGCGCTGGGCATCAATATGTTCACACAGGGCATCGACCCGCAGATCGACTTCAGCGACATCGATCAGGTCAAGCGCACGGTCGAGTTCTGCAATCAGCTGCCGGTTCCGGAGCGCAGCCCGTGGGCGGGCGACCTCGTCTTCACCGCGTTCAGCGGATCGCACCAGGATGCGATCAAGAAGGGATTCGAGTCGATGGCGGCCCGCGCCGAGGCGCAGGGCGTCACGACTGAGGACATCGCGTGGGCGGTTCCGTACCTGCCGGTCGACCCGAAGGACCTCGGCCGCTCGTACGAGGCGGTCATCCGCGTCAACTCGCAGTCGGGCAAGGGCGGCGTCGCGTACCTGCTCAAAGCCGACCACAAGATCGACCTGCCGCGCAAGCTGCAGATCGAGTTCTCGAACGTCGTGCAGACCCGGACCGACGCCGAAGGCGGCGAGGTCACGAGCGACGAGATCTGGAACATCTTCCAGGACGAGTACCTGCCCTCGGGCGCGCCGGACACGAGCTGGGGCCGCTTCGAGCTGCTCGGCACGACGACGAAGCACACGTCGAACGGCGAGAGCGATCTCGAGGTGACGTTGCGCGAGAACGACGCCGAGATCGTCGTCTCCGGCACGGGCAACGGCCCGGTCGCGGCGTTCCTCGACATCATCCGCGAGCGCGGCCACGAGGTGACGCTGTACGACTACTCCGAGCACACGCTGAGCGCCTCGGGCGATGCGGAGGCCGCGGCATACGTCGACCTGCAGGTCGACGACCAGCGACTCTGGGGCGTGGGCATCGACGGCGACATCGCGACGGCCTCGCTGAAGGCGATCGTCTCGGCCGTGAATCGCACGATCCGCGTGCGCGACACGCAGCTCATCGGGGCCTGACCGCTCTCTGAATCATGTCGGGCGTTCCGCGCGGAACGCCCGACATGACGCTGTTCCGGCGGATAATGGAGTGGTGCCGACCTACCGAGACGACGCGGTCGTCCTCCGCACCCAGAAGCTGGGCGAGGCCGACCGGATCCTGACTCTGCTGACCCGTCAGCACGGCAAGGTGCGCGCCGTCGCGAAGGGCGTGCGCCGCACCTCGAGCAAGTTCGGCGCCCGGCTCGAGCCGTTCATGGCGGTCGATGCGCAGCTCTACATCGGCCGCAACCTCGACATCGTGCAGCAGGTCGATCAGCTGGGTGCCTATGGCGCGGCGATCGCCGCAGACTACGACCGGTACCTCGCAGCGAACGCGATGGCCGAAGCCGCCGATCGCCTCGTCAGCGAGGGCGACGTTCAGCCGCAGCAGTTCTTCCTCCTCGTCGGCGCGCTGCGGTCGCTGTCGAAGGGCGAGCACGGGCCGCATTCGACGCGCGATTCGTACCTCCTGCGCGCGCTGGGGCTCGGCGGCTGGCCGATCCAGCTCGAGGCCTGCGCGCAGTGCGGCGAACTGGGCCCGCACGAATTCTTCTCCGCGCATGCGGGGGGAACCGTGTGCCGGGCGTGCGCGGTCGCGGGAACGCCGCGCGCGGATCCGGATGCGCTCGCGCACGTCGCCGCGCTGCTCGCGGGGGACTGGGAATCGGTCGACGCGGCGGATCCCGCGACGGCGAATCGCGCGAGCGGGCTCGTCTCGGCCTACGCACAGCACCACCTCGAGCGGGCGCTGCGGTCGCTCGGCCGTCGCTGAGAGTCTGAGATTTCGGCGAGCGCCTGACCGAATCGGCGATTTCGTCAGGCCCTCGGCAACATCTCAGGCGCTCGGCAACGCGGCGAGGCGAGATAATGGCAGGATGCCGAAGCCGTACACCCATCCCGATGCCGTGCCGTTCAAGCCGCTCGACTGGACGGGGCTCAATCCTCCTCGCTTCACCGGCCCCGTGCCGAACCACGTCGCGGTCGTGATGGACGGCAACGGGCGGTGGGCGAACCAACAGGGGCTGCCCCGCACGGAGGGGCATAGGGTCGGCGTCGACGCGATGCTCGACGTGATCGCGGGCGCGGTGCAGGCCGGGGTGAAGCATCTCTCGGTGTACGCGTTCTCCACCGAGAATTGGAAGCGGTCGCCCGCCGAGGTCAGGTTCCTCATGGGCTTCAACCGCGAGGTGCTGCACAAGCACCGGGATCAGCTGAACGAGTGGGGCGTGCGCGTCAGGTGGGCAGGCAGGCGCCCGAAGCTCTGGGGATCGGTCATCAAGGACCTCGAGGTCGCCGAGGAGCTCACGAAGGACAACCGGGCGATGACCCTCGCGATGTGCATCAACTACGGCGGGCGCTGGGAGGTCGTCGACGCGATGCGGCACATCGCGGAGGAGGTTCAGGCCGGCCGGATGAAGCCGTCTTCGATCAATGAGAAGACCATCTCGAACAGCCTCTACCTGCCGGGCATGCCGGACGTCGACCTGTTCATCCGTTCGGGCGGCGAGCAGCGCACCAGTAACTTCATGCTCTGGGAATCGGCCTACGCCGAGATGATCTTCGACGACGCGCTCTGGCCGGACTTCTCGCGCGAGAACCTGTGGCGCGCCATCCAGAGCTACCACAGCCGCGATCGCCGCTACGGCGGCGCGGTCGACCAGCCTACGCCGTGAGGTTCTTCTCGATCAGCGAGACGATCGCCGGGTCGTCCGGCGTGGTCTGAGGGCGGAAGCGCTCCACCTCGCCCGACGGCAGGATGACGAACTTCTCGAAGTTCCACGCGACGGGGCCCGCGAGCCCGGCGTGATCCTTCGTCTTCTTGAGCGCCTTGTACAGGGGTGCGGCGTGCGATCCGTTGACGCGGATCTTGTCGAGGATCGGGAAGCTGACGCCCCAGGTCGTGGCGCAGTACTCGAGGATCTCCTCCATCGAACCGGGCTCCTGACCCATGAACTGGTTGCACGGGAACCCGACGATGCTCAGCCCGCGATCGCCGTACGTGCGCTGCAGCTGCTCGAGCTGCTCGTACTGCGGCGTGAGGCCGCACTTGCTGGCGACGTTGACGACGAGCGTGACGCCTGATCCGTAGTCGGCGAGCGTCTTCTCGGCGCCGTCGGCGTCGAGGAATTCGATGGTGCGAAGATCCATTGCTGAGGACATATCCACAGGCTACCGGCGCTGGGGCGCCTTGGAGCCGGGTGGTGAGAGAATGGATCCGTGACGACCGCCCTCGAGACTGCCCCTGCCGCGCCCGCCGTGCGCGATATGCCGCCCCTGAAGATCGGGCCGCTCACGATCGACGTGCCGGTCGTGCTCGCGCCGATGGCGGGCGTGACGAACATGGCGTTCCGACGTCTGTGCCGCGAGTACGGCATCGGGCTGTACGTGACCGAGATGATCACGACGCGCGCGCTCGTCGAGCGCAACGACGTGACGATGCGCCTGATCCAGCACCACGAGTCCGAGACGCCGCGATCGATCCAGCTCTACGGGGTCGATCCGAAGTACACCGGCGAGGCCGCACGGATCATCGCGGGGGAGGGCCACGCAGACCACATCGACCTGAACTTCGGCTGCCCCGTGCCGAAGGTCACGCGCAAGGGCGGCGGCGCCGCGCTGCCGTGGAAGCTCGACCTCTTCCGCGACATCGTGAAGGCCGCCGTCGACGGTGCGGGAGACGTTCCCGTGACGGTCAAGATGCGCAAGGGCGTCGACGACGACCACCCCACCTATCTCGACGCCGCACGCATCGCCGAGGACGTGGGGGCCGCGGCCGTCTCGCTGCACGCGCGCACGCTCGAAGAGGCCTATTCGGGCACGGCCGATTGGTCGGCGATCGCCCGGCTGAAGGAGCACGTCCACAGCATCCCGGTGCTCGGCAACGGCGATATCTGGAGCGCGGAGGACGCGATCCGCATGGTCGACGAGACCGGGTGCGACGGCGTCGTCGTCGGCCGCGGATGCCTCGGCAGGCCCTGGCTGTTCGGCGAGCTCGCGCGCGCATTCGGGGGCGAGGCGCCGATCGTGGATGCGACCCTCGCGTTCGTCGCGCAGGCGTTCCGACGCCACGCCGAGCTGCTCGTGGACTTCTACGAGGACGAGCAGCGCGGCTGCCGCGACATCCGCAAGCACGCGAGCTGGTACTTCAAGGGCTACCCGGTCGGCGGTGACATGCGCGGCCGGTTCACGAAGGTCGACACACTCGCCGAGATCGACGACCTGATCGGCGAGCTCGACCTCTCGGCCCCGTACCCCGGCGACAGCGTCGAGGGGCCCCGAGGCCGCGCCGGCCGGGCGCGCCGCGCCGTGCTGCCCGAGCACTGGCTGTCGTCGCGCACGCTGGACCACGCCGCGAGCGCCGAGCTGCAGGAAGCGGAGCTGGATACCAGTGGCGGTTGAGCGGATCCCCGCCGGATACTCCGCGCGGGACGCCGAACGCTTCCTCGTCGAGCAGCACCGCTCATCGCGCGGCCACTTCGCACGGGACCGCGCACGCGTGCTGCACTCCGCGGCGCTGCGCCGCCTGGCCGCGAAGACCCAGGTGCTGAGCCCCGCGAGCGACGCCGACTTCGCGCGCAACCGGCTGACGCACTCGCTCGAGGTCGCCCAGATCGGCCGCGAGCTCGCCTCGGCGCTCGGCCTCGACGAGGACGTGGTCGATGCCGCGTGCCTGAGCCACGACCTCGGCCACCCGCCGTTCGGGCACAACGGCGAGCGCGCCCTCAACGAATGGGCGTCGGGGATCGGCGGCTTCGAGGGCAACGCGCAGAGCCTGCGGATCCTCACGCGCCTCGAAGCGAAGACGATGCAGGGATCCCACTCGCTCGGGCTGAACCTCACGCGCGCCACGCTCGACGCGACGTGCAAGTACCCGTGGACGGTCGCGGATCCGGTGGCCGACCCGGGTGGGCGCCTGAAATTCGGCGTGTATCCCGAGGACGAAGAGATCTACCGCTGGATGCGCGACGGGTCGCCCGATCGCGCCCGGTGCATCGAGGCCGAGGTCATGGACCTCTCGGACGACATCGCGTACTCGGTGCACGACTTCGAGGACGCCGTGATGAACGGATACGTCGATGTCGCGCTGCTCGCGGATCCGGTCGAGCACGACGCGCTGATCGGCAAGATTCAGGCGTGGGTCGGCTCGGACTACTCGCGGGACGAGCTCGCCGACGCGCTGCGGCGCCTCACTCGTCAGCCGATGTGGCGGGCCGACTTCGACCGTTCGCGCGAGGCGCTCGCGCGGCTGAAGAACCTCACGAGCGACCTCATCGGGCGCTTCGCGAAGTCGGCCGTTGCAGCCACGCGCGAGGCCCACGGCACGGGCGACCTCACCCGGTACCGCGCGCACGTGGTCGTGCCCCGCGACGTCGACGTCGAGATCGCCGTGCTCAAGGGCATCATGGGGGCGTCGATCGTCACGATCGAGGAGCGCCGCACGGTGTATCACGAGCAGCGCGCCGTCCTGACGCGCATCGCCGATGCGCTGTGGTCGACCGACACGCTGTTCTCCTCCGGTGCCGACCAGCTCGATCCGGCGTTCGCGGCGGACTACGCGGCTTCGACGAGCGACAACGAGCGCAAGCGCGTGATCGTCGATCAGGTCGCGAGCCTCACGGATCAGACCGCCGTGGCGTGGCACGCACGGCTCGTCGGCGATATCGACCCGGCCTCCGTCGGAATCTCGATCGGCGCCGCGCGGGCGGGTGCTCGCTGATGCCGCGCATTCGGCAAGCCGACGTCGAAGAGGTCAAGGCGCGCACGAACATCGCCGACGTGATCGGCGAGCGGGTGGCGCTGAAATCGGCCGGCATCGGCTCGATGAAGGGTCTGTGCCCGTTCCACGATGAGAAGAGCCCCAGCTTCAACGTGCGCCCGAGCCAGGGCTTCTATCACTGCTTCGGATGCGGTGAATCCGGCGACGTGTACACGTTCCTCCGCGAGATGGATCACCTCTCCTTCTCCGAAGCCGTCGAGGCCGTCGCCGCGCGCCTCGGCTTCCCGCTGCACTACGAGGAGGGCGGCGGGCCCGCGCCCGAGACGAGCGGGCGCGCGCGGCTGTTCGCCGCGAACTCGCGCGCCGCCGAGTACTTCCGTCAGCAGCTCGTGTCGCCGGAGGCGGAGGTCGCGCGGGCGTTCCTCGGCGGGCGGGGATTCGATCCGGGTGCCGCGAGCCACTTCGGCGTGGGCTATGCGCCGAAGGGCTGGGATCACCTGCTGAACCACCTCACGGGCGAGGGCTTCACGCGCGACGAGCTGATCACCGCGGGGCTGGTGTCGACGAACCAGCGCGGCGGCGTGTACGACCGCTTCCGCGGCCGGCTCGTATGGCCGATCCGCGATGTGACGGGCCAGACGATCGGCTTCGGCGCGCGCAAGCTCTACGACGAGGATCAGGGGCCGAAGTATCTCAACACCCCCGAGACCCCGATCTACAAGAAGAACCAGGTGCTCTACGGGCTCGACCTCGCCAAGCGCGACATCTCGCGCGGCGAGCCGAAGCGCGTGATCGTCGTGGAGGGCTACACCGACGTCATGGCCTGCCACCTCGCGGGGCTCACGACCGCGGTCGCGACCTGCGGGACGGCGTTCGGCAGCGAGCACATCCGCACGCTGAGGCGCGTGATGGGCGACGATTCCGCGACCGGCGAGGTCGTGTTCACGTTCGACGGCGACGAGGCCGGGCAGAAGGCGGCGCTGCGCGCGTTCGCCGACGCCGACCGGTTCTCCGCGCAGACCTTCGTGGCCGTGGCGCCCGACGGGCTGGATCCGTGCGACATGCGCCTGCAGCGCGGCGACGCCGCCGTGCGCGCGCTGCTCGACCACCGGGTGCCGATGTTCGAGTTCGTCATCGATCGCAAGCTCGCGGGCTTCCCGCTGACGAGCGTCGAGGGGCGGGTCGGGGCGCTGCGCGCCGCCGCGCCGATCGTGGCCGAGATCAAGGACCGGCTGATCCGCCCGGGCTACGAGCGCGTGCTCGCGCAGCGCCTTGGCATGGATCCCGCGGACGTGCATCGCGAGGTGGAGAACGCCGCGCGCGGGGCGCGCCAGGAAGAGCGATCCTTCGCGCCGGCCCCGACCACGGCGGCCCCCGCCACGACGCTGTCGTCGCTTCCGCGTACGACCGACGTGGCGGTCGAGCGCGACGCGCTCACGGGGATCCTGCAGTACGGGCACCGCATCGAGCCCACGCTGATGCACCGCGCCCTGGAGGCGAAGTTCCGCACGCCCGCGCTGGACGTCGTGCGCGCGGCGATCTCGTCGGTCGATCGATCCCGGCCCGGCTGGGGCCAGGCCGCGATCGATGCGCTGCCCCAGGCGCTGCGCCAGCTCGGCGGCGAGGTGCTGATGCGAGACTTCCCGGCGCGCGACGAGGAGCATGCCGCGATCTCGGCGAACGACCTGTGCCGCCGGATCATCGTGCGCGGCCTCGATCAGCGCAAGCGCGAGCTGCTCGGCGAGGTCCAGCGCGTCGCGCCCGAGTCGGAAGAGGGGCGCGCCGTGCGGCTGCGCCTGCGCGACATCGACCAGGAGCGCCGCCTGATCGCAGGGGAGTAGGGCAGGATGGACGGATGCGTATTCCCGATCTGACCGAGTGGGCTCTGCGCCTCGACGACCTGAGCGTGGAGCGCGGACGCGGATCCGGCGCCGTTCGCGCGGTGGACGGCGTGAGCGCCAACGTCCGTTTCGGCGGCGCGCTGTGCGTGTCCGGCACGACGGGATCCGGAAAGTCGTCACTGGCGGCCGCGCTGGCGGGCCAGCGCGGGCCCGATGCGCGCATCGTCGGCGGATCCGCGACCGTGTGCGGCATCTCCGCGCGCTACCCGGGACGCGCGCGCAGCGTGCTCACCTACCGCGTCGGATACCTCGCCCAGGACGCGGGTCCGACGCTCAACCCCGACATGACGGTCGGCGACGTGATCGTCGAGCCGATCGTGTCGCGCGAGCCCCGGATCGTTCGCCAGCGCCTCGAGGTGCGCGTATCGACGCTGCTCGATGAGGTGCGGCTGCCGCTCGGAGCGTCGGGCAAGTTTCCGCACGAGCTGAGCGCCGGCATGCGCCAGCGCGTCGCTCTCGCGCGCGCCCTCGTCATGGATCCGCGCCTGCTCATCGCCGACGAGCCGCTCGCCGGCATCGACGTCGAGGTGCGCCACGTCGTCCGCGACGCGATCCAGCGCCGACGGGCCGAATGGGGCATGGCGGCGCTCGTCGTGACGAACGATTCGTCGTTCGCGCGCGAGATCGGCGCTGACCAGATCGTGCTCGATCAGGGCGCGCCCGCGACCTGGCGCGCATCGGGCGAGGATCCGATCGTCACGCCCGGCGCGGAAGACTCGCTCGCGTTCATCGAGGCGTAACGAGAAGAACCCCGCCACAGCGAGTGGCGGGGTTCTTCCTATGCGCTCCCCGGATTGGATTCGAACCAATAACCTGCCGGTTAACAGCCGGCTGCTCTGCCGTTGAGCTACCGAGGATCATGCACTGTCACGCGTCGTGCGCAACTCGAACAGCCTAACAAACGAGGAGCGGGGACGCGAAACCGAGGGCGTGCCGGGCGCGTCGCTCAGCCCTCGAGGTCGTCGACCCCCGGTGTCCAGCTGACGCCGGGCACACCCCATCGGCGTTTCTTCGCGATCTTCTGCGCGGTCTTCCAGTCTCCGTCGGAAATGCGGTCGACGTACATCACGCCGTCGAGGTGATCGAACTCGTGCTGCATGATGCGCGCGCGCCACCCCTCCACGTCGATCTGCACCGGCGCACCCTCTATATCGGTGCCGGTGACCACGACGCGATCCGAGCGGCGCAGGGGGAACCTCTCGCCCGGGAAGGAGAGGCAGCCCTCCGACTCCTCGTCCTCATCCGGCGAACCGGGCACCAGGGGGGTCATCAACAGTTCGGGGTTGATGATCTCGCCGCGCCAGGGGCGGCCCTCGTCGTCCTCATACGTGTAGGTGTATATCCGCAGGCCCACGCCGACCTGGGGCGCGGCGAGCCCGACGCCGGGTGCGGCATCCATCGTCTCGTACATGTCGGCGACAAGGGCTCTGACGTCGTCCGTGATGGAATCGACGCGGTCGGCGGGGGCGTGCAGCACAGGGTCGCCCCAGATGCGGATCGGGAGAATGGCCATACCTCAAGGCTACGGCCAGCCCCATGGCGCACCCCGAGAAAATGCCATTACGCTCGGATATGTGAGCTGGGCACAGACCAATCTTGTGAGCGCCGATGTCTCGCCCGATGACTTCATCGGGCTGTTCGACAACCCGGGGCTCCTTCTCGGCATCCCGCTCGCGATCGCCGGAGCGGTATTCATGTCGCTCGGCGCGCAGTATCAGAGCCGCGGCGTGCGCAAGGTCGAGGCCATCGCCGGCCTGACCGGCAAGAAGGGGCTGCGCGCCTCGCACCTGCTGAAGCTCTTCTCGCGACCCTCCTGGGTGATGGGCACGCTGCTGCTCATCGCGGCGATCGTGTGCCAGCTCTCGGCGCTCGCGATCGCTCCGCTGATCGTCGTGCAGCCCCTCGGCGCGGTGTCCCTCGTCGTGACGACGATGGTCAACGCCCACTACACCGGTCATATGCCGACGAAGGCATCGATGACCGCCGTAGCGCTCTGCCT
Source organism: Microbacterium gubbeenense DSM 15944 (assembly GCF_000422745.1). Classification (GTDB taxonomy): domain Bacteria; phylum Actinomycetota; class Actinomycetes; order Actinomycetales; family Microbacteriaceae; genus Microbacterium; species Microbacterium gubbeenense. Next base: position 35,530 of record NZ_AUGQ01000009.1, on the reverse strand, counting down.
GGGCGGGATCTTCGTCTTCGTCGCATTCGCCGCGCTGTATGCCGTCGAGTCGCCCCTCGACGAGACCCAGCTGCTGGTACTGCTCGTGATCCTGATGATCGTGCTCATCGGCGTCGCGGCCGCGTGGCTCATCTTCAAGACGCGCGCGGGTGCGCTGTTCTACATCACCGGCGCCGGCGTCCTCTACGGCTTCGTCGCGACGCTCGCGAAGGTGATCATCACGCGGGTGCAGGCCGGAAACTTCGACTTCGTCACGATCGCGTGCGGCATCGCGCTGGCGGCCGCCGGCATCGCCGGAGCCTACTTCGTGCAGACCGCGTACGCGTCGGGCCCGCCGGACCTCGTGATTGCCGGTCTCACCGTCGTCGATCCGATCATCGCCGTCATCATCGGGGCCACACTCCTCGGAGAGGCCGCGCGCACGCCGATCTGGACCGTGATCATCTGGACGATCGCGGGAGGTGTCGCCGCCGTCGGCGTCGTCCTGCTCGCGAAGCGTCACCCGCAGGTCATGAGCGAGAGCCAGGAGCACCCCATTGCGCGGGGGAGCACCGGCACCTTCGATACGCGTGGGGACGCCGGCGACCGATAAGCTTTACCGGTGCGGGGCCGTAGCCAAGATGGTCAAGGCAGCGAGCTCATAACTCGACGATCCGTGGGTTCAAGTCCCACCGGCCCCACAGATCTTGTGATTCTCGCCCGTGTGGGACAGAATAAGAACACAGTCGAATAGTCTGATCGTCATTTCGATCGCCGTTCAGGTTCGGAGGGGAAGCCGCACCTGACGAAACGGAGAGATCATGGCGACACCACGTGCGCGCGGAGTGGTCTTCATCCACTCAGCGCCAAAAGCGCTGTGCCCCCACCTCGAGTGGGCGGTCGGACGATCGATCGGTCGTGCTGTGAACTTCTCATGGCAGAATCAGCCCGCGCTCCACGGCGCGCGCCGCGCTGAGTTCTCGTGGGACGGGTTCGCCGGCACCGGCGCGGTCATCGCCTCCGCGATCCGCGGCTGGGAGCACCTGCGGTTCGAGGTCACCGAGGATCCCACTGCCGCCTCCATGGGCGGACGCTGGATGCACACCCCTGATCTCGGGGTGCACCACTCGCAGATGGACGCCTCCGGCAGCATCACGGTGCCCGAAGAGCGCGTGCGCGCGGCGATGGACCACCTGGATCCGCTCGAGATGCGGCGCGAACTCGACATCGCGCTCGGCACGGCATGGGACCGTGAGCTCGACGTGTTCCGCGCGGCCGGCGACGATGCTCCGGTCGTTTGGCTGCACCAGGTCGGCTGACCCCACAGACCAACGCGGCCCCCAGAGAATACTCCGGGGGCCGCGTTCATTCGTGCGTGCGGTGCGAGACCTCAGCCGTCGTAGGAGGCGAACGCCGCAACGGCGTTGTGTCCGCCGAAGCCGAACGAGTTGCTGATCGCCAGCTGCGGCCCGTCGGACAGCGGCTGCGTCGTGTTCGACGCGAGGAACGGGATCGCCGGATCCTGATTGACGAGGTTGATCGTCGGGGGAGCGATGTGCTCGCGGATCGAGAGCACCGTGTACACCGACTCGATCGCGCCCGTGCCGCCGAGCAGGTGCCCGGTCGACGACTTCGTGGCGCTCGCGGGGATCTCGCGCACGCGGTCTCCGAAGATCGAGTGCAGCGCGGTGTACTCCGCGGGGTCGCCGACGGGGGTCGACGTCGCGTGCGCGTTGATGTGCGTGACGTCCTCGGGGGCGCGCTCGGCCGCCCGGAGCGCCTGGTGCACGGCGCGCGCGGCGCCCGCGCCGGAGGGGTCATTGGCCGTGATGTGGTGGGAGTCGGCCGTGACGCCGGTTCCCGCGAGCTCCGCGTAGATCCGGGCGCCGCGCGCCAGGGCGTGCTCCTCGGTCTCGAGGATCAGCACGCCCGCGCCCTCGCCCATGACGAAGCCGTCGCGGTCGGTGTCCCACGGACGCGAGGCCGTCGACGGGTCGTCGTTGCGCCGGGAGAGGGCCTGCATCGAGCTGAACGAGGCGACGGTGATCGGGTGGATCGCCGACTCCGCGCCACCGGCGATGACGATGTCGGCATCGCCCGCCTGAAGGTGGTGGTAGGCGCTGTCGAGCGATTCGACGCTCGAGGCGCAGGCCGAGGCCACGGTGCGGGCGAACGCGCGCGCACCGAAGTGCAGCGACAGGAACCCGGCCGACGCGTTCGGCATCAGCATGGGAACCGTCATCGGCATGACGCGCCGCGGGCCCTTCTCGCGCAGGGTGTCCCACGCGTTGAGGAGAGTCCACACGCCGCCGATGCCGGTGGCGAAGTCGACGCCGAGCCGTTCGGGATCGACATCGGGGGATCCCGCGTCGGCCCAGGCCTCAAGTGCCGCGACGAGCGCAAACTGCGTAGAAACGTCGAGGCGCTTCGCGGTCGGGCGGTCGAGGATGGTCTCGGGACGAACCGTCGCCTCCGCGGCGAACGTCACGGGGAGGCCGTACTGCTCGACCCACTCGTGCTCGAGCGGACGTACGCCTGAGACACCGGCCAGAAGATTCTTCCAGTTGTCGGCGACCGTGCCGCCGAGGGCAGATGTCGCGCCCATTCCGGTCACGACGATGCGCTTGGTCATTCGGGTTTCCCTTGCTCCGAGATCGTGCGATGAGGGCGGGGCGCCACGGGCGTGCACCGCGCGGCGCCCCGACGGATCACTCTGCGCCGGCCGTAATGAAGTCGACCGCGTCCTTCACCGTCTTGAGGTTCTTGACCTCGTCGTCGGGGATCGTGACGCCGAACTTCTCCTCGGCGTTGACGACGATCGTCATCATCGAGATCGAGTCGATGTCGAGGTCGTCGGTGAACGACTTCTCGAGGGCGACCTCGCCGGCGTCGATTCCGGTCTCATCGGTGATGAGCTCTGCCAGGCCTGCGAGGACCTCTTCGGTGCTGAGTGCCATGTGATTTCTCCTTGATTATGGCTGAAATGGTCGGATGGGTCGGGAAACCGCCACAAGTCTATTGCGGCCGGTTCGAATTCAGGGGAGGACGACGACCTGGGCGGCGTACACGAGGCCGGCGCCGAAGCCGATCTGCAGCGAGAGGCCGCCCGACAGCTCGGGGTGCTCCTGGAGCAGGCGGTGCGTGGCGAGCGGGATCGAGGCAGCCGAGGTGTTCCCGGTCGTCTCGATGTCGCGGGCGATCTTCACGCTGTCGGGGAGGCCGAGCTGCTTCGCGAACTCGTCGATGATGCGGCCGTTGGCCTGGTGGGGCACGAACGCGGCGAGATCCTCGGGGGCGACGCCCGCGTCGTCGAGTGCCTGTTTCGCGACCTTGGCCATCTCCCAGACGGCCCAGCGGAACACGCTCGGACCCTCCTGGCGCAGCGTGGGCCACTCGGACTCGCCGTCGCGGAACTCGACGAGCGTGTGATTCATGCCGACGAGGTCGGCCCGCGAGCCATCGGATCCCCACTGCGACACCGAGACACCGGGCGTGTCGCTCGGGCCGAGAACGGCGGCGCCGGCGCCGTCGCCCAGCAGGAACGAGATCGACCGGTCGGTCGGGTCCACGATGTCGCTGAGCTTCTCGGCGCCGATGACGACCGCGTAGCGCGCCGCGCCGGTGCGGATCAGCGCGTCGGCCTGAGCGATGCCGTAGCAGTAACCCGCGCACGCGGCGTTCGAGTCGTAGGCCGCGGCAGGGGTCGCGCCGATAGCATCCGCGACGATCGCCGACACCGAGGGCGACTGGCGGGGGTTGCTGATCGTCGCGACGATGACGAGATCGACCTCCGACGGGTCGATGCCTGACGTCGCGATGGCCTCATTCGCGGCCGCGATCGATAGGTCGATCGCCGTCGTTTCCTTGTTCGCGCGCGTGCGCGTCGCGATCCCCGTGCGCTGGCGGATCCACTCGTCGCTCGAATCGATCGGGCCGACCAGGTCGTCGTTCGGCACGGCGTTCTCACCGCGTGCCGCGCCCATTGCGAGGATGCGCGTGTACGGGGTGGTGGGAGCTTGCTTCAGAGTGACGTTCATGAGGTCCTTTGGCGTCCGACGATCAGGAGGCGGATTCGGCGAGCAGGTCGCGCGCTGCGGCCAGATCGTCGGGGGAGGTGAGGGCGACGGACGGCGTGCCGCGCAGGCCGCGCTTCGCGAGGCCCACGAGGGCGCCCGCGGGGCTGCACTCGACGAGGCCCGTGATCCCGCGATCCGCGAAACCGGCCATGCACAGGTCCCAGCGCACCGGGTTCTGCACCTGGTGGACGATCAGCTCGAGAGCGCGGGCGCCGTCGGCGACGACCGATCCGTCGCTGTTGGTCCAGAGGTCGGTGACCGGATCGCTCACGGATCCGATCGCATCCACGGCCGACTGCAGCGCGCTCGACGCGGACGCCATGTACCGCGTGTGGAATGCGCCGGCGACCTGGAGCGCGATCACGCGGGTGCCGCGCGGAGCGTTCTCGGACAGCGACTGCAGGCCGACCATGTCGCCCGCGGCGACGATCTGACCGCCGCCGTTGAAGTTCGCGGGCTGCAGGCCGGCATCGGCGATGGCCTCGAGAACGTCGGGCTCTTTGCCGCCGATCACGGCGCTCATGCCCGTGTCGGCCTCGGCCGCGGCCTTCGCCATGGCGCGTCCGCGTTCGCCGACGAGCCGCATGCCGTCGACGTCGCTGATGACGCCCGCCGCGACCAGCGCCGCGATCTCGCCGACGGAGTGGCCAGCAACGCTGCCGAACGCGGCGCGCTCATCGTCCGTGAGCGATTGCCACGAGAGGATGCTCGCCGCCACGATCAGCGGCTGCGCGACGGAAGTGTCGCGGATGCGGTCCGCGTCCCACTGGGTGCCCGCGGCGACGAGGTCGACGCCCGCGGCATCGGCGAAGCGCTCGAGGCGCTCGCGCGCGCCGTCGAACTCGAGCCAGGGGGCGAGGAAACCGGGGGTCTGCGAACCCTGTCCGGGAAAAGCGGCGACAATCACTCGATCTATTCTTCCGTCAGCGGGCGGTGGGGTGATGGCGACACCCGTACAAGAATCGCGAAGATCGTTGTGCGGGAGTCACAGCGCGTTACGGGCGCTCGGCGCGGCGCGCGGCGTGGCGTCGGCGAGCGTGCTCGGAAGATCCGATGGATCCGAGGATCAGCGCCGTCTGCAGGATGAGCGCCTCGCGGGGGCCGGTGGCGTCCCACCCGATCACGTCGGTGACGCGCTTGAGGCGATACCGCACCGTGTTCGGGTGCACGAACAGCTCACGGGCCGTCGCCTCGAGCGAGCGGCCGTTATCGAGGTAGCTCCACAGCGTGGTCACGAGGTCGGTGGAGTGGCCCTCGAGCGGGCGGTAGATGCGTTCGACGAGCGTGTTCTTCGCGACCGCGTCGCCCGCGAGAGCACGCTCGGGCAGCAGGTCGTCGGCCTCGACGGGGCGGGGCGCGCCGCGCCAGCTCGCCGCGACGGCGAAGCCCGCGAGCGCCGCACGGGCGCTGCGGGACGCATCGACGAGCGCGTCCATGGTGGGCCCGAGCACGAGGTGCCCGGCGCCGAAGAAGGGCTCGAGGTTCGCGGCGATGTCGAGGAAGCTCAGCGGGGCGTCCTCGCCCGTGCCCTCGTGGGAGGGCTCGTCCGCGCGTCCGAGGACGAGGACGAGACGGGATCCCTGCACGCCGATCAGAACGTCGACGCCGAGCTTGCGCGCGCGGCGGCGCACCTGATCGACGTCGAACAGGGACGGCGTGGTGCCGACGAGCACGCTGACCTCGCCGTGGCCGTGCCAGCCGAGGGCCGCGATGCGGCTCGGGAGCTCATCGTCGGTCTCGCCCGTGAGGATCGTGTCGACGACGAGGGCCTCGAGGCGCGCGTCCCAGAGCCCGCGCGATTCGGCGGCGCGCGCGTACACGTCCGCCGCGGTGAAGGCAACCTCGCGGGAGTACAGCAGCATCGCCTCGCGCAGGTGGTCGCCGCGGCCGGCGATCTTCTCCTCGGTCACATCGACGGTGACGCGCACGAGCTGGAGAGTCTGCTGCAGGCTCACGCTGCGCAACAGCTCTCGCGGGGCGGCCGCGAAGATGTCCGCGGCGATGGTCGGCGCACCCGAGGGATCCTCGTACCACTCGATGAAGGACGTGATGCCGGCCTGCGCGACCAGGCCCACCGCGGAGCGTCGCCCGGGAGGCATCTCGGAGTACCACGGGAGGGAATCCTCGAGCCGGCGCAGCGTCGCGGTCGAGATGTCGCCGGAGATGCGGCGCAGCCACGACAGGGTCGCCTGCTTGTCCATGGTCGCGCGCGAACTGTCGCTCATATCACTCCCTTGTAACCCTTCGTGGGCGGACCTCCCGTGAGAGTTCCGCCCACGATCACACGCAGTGCCGGATCAGGCGTCGCCGCCGCCGCTGCCGGATGTGCCGGCGTTGACGTCGTGCAGACGGTACTTCTCGATCGCCTGGGCGACGACCGAGCGGTCGATCTTGCCCTGTTCAGCGAGCATCTGCAGCGCCTTGACGGCCATCGATGCGCCGTCGATCTTGAAGTACCGGCGAGCGGCCTGACGCGTGTCGCTGAAGCCGAACCCGTCGGCGCCGAGCGTGGCGTAGGGGCCGGGCACCCAGGGGCGGATCTGGTCCTGCACGGCGTGCATGAAGTCGCTCGTCGCAACGAACGGCTGACCCTCGGCATGCTTCAGCTTCTGCGTGACGTACGCCTCGCGCGGCTCCTGGTCGGGGGAGAGGAAGTTGTGCTCGTCGGCGGCGAGGCCGTCGCGGCGCAGCTCGTTCCAGCTCGTGACCGACCAGATGTCGGCAGCCACGTTCCAGTCCTTCGCCAGCAGCTCCTGCGCCTCGTACGCCCACGGCACGCCGACGCCGGACGCGAGCAGCTGCACGCGGTTGTCCGAACCGGATCCCTCGGAGACGCGGTGGATGCCGCGGACGATGCCGTCGACGTCGACATCGTCGGGCTCCTTCGGCTGCTGGAACGCCTCGTTGTACACCGTGAGGTAGTACATGACGTTCGGATCCTCGTGCTCGCCGCCGTACATGCGCTCGATGCCCGACTGCACGATGTGCGCGACCTCGTAGCCGTAGGCCGGGTCGTAGCTGATGACGGCCTCGTTGGTCGCGGCGAGGACGGGCGAATGGCCGTCCATGTGCTGCGTGCCCTCACCCGTCAGCGTCGTGCGGCCCGCGGTGGCGCCGATCACGAAACCGCGCGCCATCTGGTCGCCGGCCGCCCAGAAGGCGTCGCCCGTGCGCTGGAAGCCGAACATCGAGTAGAAGATGTAGACCGGGATCAGCACCTCGCCGTGCGTCGAGTACGTCGTACCCGTCGCCGTGAACGCCGCGGTCGCGCCGGCCTCGTTGATGCCGACGTGCATGATCTGACCCTCGGGGCTCTCCTTGTAGGCGAGCAGCAGGTCGCGATCCACCGACAGGTAGTTCTGTCCGTTGTGGTTGTAGATCTTCGCCGACGGGAAGTACGAGTCCATGCCGAACGTGCGCGCCTCGTCGGGAATGATCGGCACGATGCGGTTGCCGAAGCCCTTCACCCGCATGAGGTCCTTCAGCATGCGCACGAAGGCCATCGTCGTGGCGACCTCCTGGTTGCCCGATCCCTTCTTGGGCAGCGCGTAGTCCTTGTCCTGCGGCAGCGTCAGCGGCACGTTCGTGACGCGGCGCTCGGGCAGGAAACCGCCGAGCTCGCGACGGCGCTCGAGCATGTACTCGATCGTCTCGTCCTTCTCGCCCGGGTGGTAGTACGGCGGACGGTACGGGTCGTCCTCGAGCTGCTTGTCCGTGACGGGGATCTGCATCGTGTCGCGGAAGAGCTTGAGGTCGTCAAGCGTCATCTTCTTCATCTGGTGGGTCGCGTTGCGGCCCTCGAAGTGCGGACCGAGGCCGTAGCCCTTGATCGTCTTCGCGAGGATGACGGTCGGCTGGCCCTTGTGCTCCATGGCGGCCTTGTACGCCGCGTACACCTTGCGGTAGTCGTGGCCGCCGCGCTGCAGGGCCCAGACCTCCTCATCGGTGTAGTTCTCGACGAGCTTCAGCGCGCGGGGGTCGCGGCCGAAGAAGTGCTCGCGCACGAACGCGCCGTCCTCCGTCTTGAACGTCTGGTAGTCGCCGTCGGGCGTCGTGTTCATGATGTTGAGCAGCGCGCCGTCGGTGTCGCGGGCGAGGAGCTCGTCCCAGCCGCGGCCCCAGATCACCTTGATGACGTTCCAGCCCGCTCCGCGGAAGTAGCTCTCGAGCTCCTGGATGATCTTGCCGTTGCCGCGGACCGGCCCGTCGAGGCGCTGCAGGTTGCAGTTGATCACGAAGGTGAGGTTGTCGAGCCCCTCGTTGGCGGCGACCTGGAGCTGCCCGCGCGACTCGACCTCGTCCATCTCGCCATCGCCGAGGAACGCCCAGACGTGCGAGTCGGCGACCGGCTTGATGCCGCGCGCCTCGAGGTACTTGTTGGTCATCGCCTGGTAGATCGCATTGATCGGCCCGAGACCCATCGACACGGTGGGGAACTGCCAGAAGTCCTCCATCATGCGCGGGTGCGGATACGACGGCAGCCCGTGGGGCGCGGCCGACTTCTCCTGGCGGAACCCGTCGAGCTGCTGCTCGGTCAGGCGCCCCTCCAGGAACGAGCGGGCGTACATGCCGGGGGAGGCGTGGCCCTGGTAGAAGATCTGGTCGCCGCCGACCTTGTCATCGAGGCCCCGGAAGAAGTGGTTGTGACCGACCTCGTAGAGGGCCGCGGCCGAGGCGTAGGTCGAGATGTGACCGCCGACGCCGATGCCGGGGCGCTGCGCACGGTGCACCGTGACGGCGGCGTTCCAGCGGATCCAGCGGCGGTAGCGGCGCTCGAGCTCCTCGTTGCCGGGGAAGTCGGGCTCATCGCCCGTCGAGATCGTGTTGACGTAGTCGGTGGTCGGAACCATCGGCACGCCGAGATGACGCTCCTTCGATCGAGTAAGAAGGCTCAGCATGACCTCGCGGCCGCGCTGGGATCCCTTCGCGTCGATGAGCTGATCCAGGGACTCCTGCCATTCGGCAGTCTCTTCGGGGTCGCTGTCGACAGCGCCCTGCGAGTACGGATCCTGATCGTGAACTGCCACGATGTGACCTTTCGTCGTGCGGGCAGATCGTGCCCGGGTTGCGGATCGAGGTGTGCGTGGAGGCGAGCGGTGGTCGGGTCAGCGCACACGGATGGATCCAGCCTATCGGCACTCGAGCATCGCACGCGCAACGCGGGTGTCAGAACCACGTAGACTTATCGGAACGGGTCTTTAGCTCAGCTGGTAGAGCACCTGGTTTACACCCAGGTGGTCGTCGGTTCGATCCCGGCAGGACCCACGTGAAAGCATCGCCGTCTGACCAGCGATCCCTGCTCGACCTCTCGCGAGTCGATGTCGAGCTCCAACGCGCAGAGGAGGCACGGCGCAACCCGCCGCAGGCCGCCCGTGTGAAGGAGCTGCTCGCCGTGCGCGGCGAGCAGGGACGTGCGCTCGTCGAGAAGTCCAACGCCCGTGACGATCTGAAGGTCCTGCTGGGCCGCGTCGAGAGCGACATCAGCGTGGCGCGCGTGCGCCAGGATCGCGACCGAGACCGCCTCGAGAAGACCGCCGTCGCCCGCGACGCGCGGGCGCTCGAGAGCGAGATCGAGGCGCTCACGGCGCGCATCGACGGGCTCGAGACTCAGCAACTCGAGCTCATGGAGCAGCTGCAGGCCGCCGATGACGATGTGGCCGCGCAGCAGTCGCTGCTCGATCAGACGTCGGCCGAGGGCCAGGAGCTGAGCGCGGGCGGCAAGCAGGCCGTCGAGAAGGCCGCCGCCGAGCTCGAACAGCTGACGCGGGATCGCGCGGCGCTGGTCGAGAAGATCCCCGCCGATCTCGTCGCCGACTACGACCGACTCGCGGCGCGCGGACCTGCCGTCGGCCACTTCCAGCACGGCACGTGCGGCGGCTGCCACATGGCGCTGGCGCCCACCCACGTCGCCCAGCTGCGCAAGACCGCCGATGACGAGGTGTTCCACTGCCCCGAGTGCGGGGGCATCATCGTGCGCACCGCCGAGTCGGGGCTCGCGTAGACTCGACAACTGCGAATGGGTCGGCTGGACGGCCGCGTCGCGCGAGAGCGCGCCGAGGAACGTCCGGGCTCCACAGGGCAGGGTGGTGGGTAACGCCCACCCGGAGAGATCCGCGAGAAAGTGCAACAGAGAGCAGACCGCCGGCATTCGTGCCGGTAAGGGTGAAACGGTGGTGTAAGAGACCACCAGGGGCCGTGGTGACACGGCTCGCTAGGTAAACCTCGCCTGGAGCAAGACCAACAGGGAACGACAAGGCGGCCCGCCGAGTTCCCGGGTAGGTTGCTAGAGCGGCACGGCAACGTGTCGCCGAGAGAGATGGCCGTCCACGGAGATTCGTCTCCCGGACAGAACCCGGCGTACAGGCCGGCCCATTCGCATGAACCGGCCTGTCGGCCTCAGCTGAGGATCAGGCTCGCGGCCCCGATGATGCCCGCGTTGTTGCGGTGCACGGCCGTCACGATGGGCGCGCGCGTCTCGATCATCGGCAGGAACTTCTCGGGGTTCTTCGACACCCCGCCGCCGACGACGATGAGGTCGGGGGAGAAGAGCGCCTCGACGCGGTCGTAGAAGTGCTGCAGGCGCTTCGCCCACTTGCTCCACGAGATGTCGTCGCGCTCGCGCGCCACGGCCGACGCCCAGCGCTCGATGCTCTCGCCCTTGTGCTCGAGATGGCCGAGCTCGCTGTTCGGGACGAGCTTGCCGTCGAAGAGGAACGCGGATCCGATGCCCGTGCCGAGCGTCGTCATGATCGTGAACCCCGGCTGGTCGCGCGCGGCGCCGAACTTCAGCTCGGCGAGCCCGGCGGCGTCGGCGTCGTTCACGAAACGGATGTCGCGCCCGAGCGCCTCGCCGAAGCGGCCATCGGCGTCGAGGCCGATCCACTCGTCGGAGATGTTCGCGGCCGACAGCGTCACGCCGTTCTTGACGACGGCGGGGAAGCACACGCCGATCGGGAGATCCTCGGCATCCGGCCCGAGCAGCCCGACGAGCTGCTTCGCCGTCGAGAGCACGTCGGGGGGCGTCGCGCCCTTGGGCGTCGGGATCCGCACCCGTTCGCTCAGGAGGGTGCCCTCAAGAAGATCGACGATACCGGCTTTCATGCCGGTACCGCCGATGTCGATGCCAATGGCGCGCTGGGGTGCATTCGTCATGCACCCCAGTTTAGGGGGGTCTACGCCGACTTCTTGTTCTTCTTTTCCTTCGTGGGGTCCTGGCCCTCACCACGGCGCTCGCGAATGAACGCGAGGCGGTCGGAGAGCAGCTCTTCGAGCTCCTCCACCGAACGGCGCTCGAGGAGCATGTCCCAGTGCGTTCGGGCGACCTTCTCGCCCGAACGGTCGACCTCGGCGAGGCCCTCTGGCGTCTGCAGGATGGCCTCGGCGCCGCACGTGCGGCACTCCCAGGCGGCCGGCGGCTCAGCGTCCGCGGCGAACGTCAGCGTCGTCTCTCGGGCGCACGTGCCGCAGAGATACGTGTGCTCCTTGCGCTCCATGAACACGACGCCCTCTTCGCTCTGAAGGCTTTGGGCGCCGAGTCGGATTCCGCGCAGGCTACGATCTGCCATATTCGAGTCCTCTCGTCAGTACTCAGGTCTAACGAACCGCGCTGGGCGGATCATCCGAAACCTCGCGCGGTGCGGGGCTTTCCCAGCGGATGTACAGTCCATCCGGCCGTACGACCGGATCGGCGTCCTTTCGCGCAAGCTAGCGCGTTGTACGCGGCGGGTCAACGGGGCGGGGCGGAACTCAGTCGGCGAACGCGGCGAGCGCGCGATCCGCCCGGTCGGTCACGATGCCGTCGACGCCCATGCCGACCAGACGCCGCATATCCTGTTCGTCGTTCACGGTCCACACGTGCACCTCGACCCCGGCCTCGTGCGCGGCACGGATCAGGCGGGGCGTCAGGACGGTGAGCCGGCCCTGGCGCTCGGGGATCTGCAGCGCGTCGATGCCGCGCAGGAGCCGCCGGATCAGCCATCGGATCGGCGCGATCCGCGTCGCGATCACGAGCCCGACGATCGTCGCCCTCCCGGGCGCGGTCGCGGGGGATCCGGCGGCCGTGCGCGCGGCGCGGAGGGCGATCCTGCGGCGCCTGTCCGAGAAGCTCGTGAGCAGCACGCGGTGGGCGTGCTGGGCGATGATCCTCCCGGCCTTCTCGGCCGCGCCGTCGGCCTTCACATCGATGTTGAACCGCGAATCGGGAAACGCCGTGAGCGCCTGAGCGAGGGTGGAGAGCCCGCCGCGGGTCGACATGACGGACTCGAGCTCGGCGAGCGTGACGTCGGCGATCGCCTGCGGGACGCCCGCGACCCGGTCGAGGCGATCGTCGTGGAAGAGCACGACCTCGCCGTCGGACGTCAGGTGGCAGTCGGATTCGATGAACGTCGCGCCGGCGGCATGCGCGGCCGCGAACGCCGCGATCGTGTTCTCCGCGATGCCCTCGTCGCGCATCGCGTTGGTGACGAGTCCGCGGTGAGCGAGGATCCGGGGGACGGGAGCGCCGACGAGGTAGGGGTGGACCGCCATGCCGCGAACGTACCACTCGCTCGGCATCGGGCCGGTAAAGTCGTCACGCACCCACCCGCACGACCCAAGGAGTCACCGTGTCGAACCCGATACCCGCCGGAACGCTTGACGGCAAGACGGCGCTCGTCACCGGATCCTCTCGCGGCGTCGGTGCCGACACCGCGACGTTCCTCGCCGCCGCCGGCGCGAACCTCGTCATCAACTTCCGCAACAAGGCCCCGCGCGCCGAGAAGCTGGCCGCGAAGCTCAACGAGGATCACGGCACGCAGACCCTCGTCGTGGGCGCCGACCTCACCGATGCCGACTCCGTCGGCTCGATGATGGGCGCCGCGAAGGACGTGTTCGGCGGCCTCGACATCCTCGTGCTCAATGCCTCCGGCGGCATGGAGGCGAACATGGGCGACGACTACGCGATGCGCCTGAACCGCGACGCGCAGGTCGGCGTGCTCGAGGCCGCGCTGCCGCTCATGGCCGCGGGGTCGCGAGTGGTCTTCGTCACGAGCCACCAGGCGCACTTCATCCGCACGACGCCGACGATGCCCGAGTACGAGGCCGTCGCGCTGTCCAAGCGCGCCGGCGAGGACGCCCTGCGCGAGCGGATCCCGTCGCTCGCAGAACGCGGCATCGAGCTGGTCGTCGTCTCGGCCGATATGATCGAGGGCACCATCACCGCGACGCTCCTCAACCGCCTCAACCCGGGCGCGATCGACCAGCGCCGCGAGCAGGCGGGCAAGCTCCTGAACGTCTCCGAATTCGCCGCCGAGATCGCGCAGGCCGCGGTCGACCCGGTTCCCGAGAACAACGAGCGGATCTGCGGAGACGTCTCGAGCTTCGGGCCGATCGAGTAGTCGCAGGCGGCGCTTCCGTCTCACGCACAAAGTCCCACCGTGGAGGGATCCGCGAGCCGTGATCGGCGTGACAGGATGACGGCGTGGTGCGGAAGAATCGACAGGCGCGCGTGAAGCGTCCGCGGCGGCCCCGCGTGGTGCGCGGGTGGATCGCGGCGAATCAGCGAGCGGTCTGGTACGCGGCCGCCGGCACGCTCGCGGCGATCCTGTACGCCATCGCCGCGCCGGTCGAGGCGGCCGTCTACGGCGCGCCGGTGCTCGTGGCGCTGTTCGTCACGGCGGCGCGCTGCGCGGCGCTCGTGGTGGCGGTGCGGTGGCCGGTTGTCGGCGTGATCGTGTTCACCATCTCGAGCGCAGTCGTGCGGTTCGAGGTCGCCCCGCCGGGCGCGCCCTGGCCATGGAGCGTCACCGCCATCGTCGAGTTCACCGCGCTCGTCTTCGCGGTGTGGTCGCTGCACGGCTGGCGCAGAGGGCTCGTCGCGTATCTCGTTCCCGGGCTCGTCATCAGCGCGATGGCACAGCTCGACTTCGACGGCGGATCGATGGCGGGCGGCATCGTCGCGCTCTCCGTCGGCGCCGTCGCGGCCGGCGTCGGCACGCTCGTTCGCGATCGCGTGCGCGTGGGCGCGGCCCTCGACAAGGAGCGACAGCTCGGCCTGGTCGAGCAGGAGAGGCGCCTCGTTGCCGAAGAACGCCAGCGCATCGCGCGCGAGCTGCACGACGTCGTCGCCCACGGGCTCTCGCTCATCCAGATCCAGGCCACATCCGCGCCGTACCGCGTGACCGGCGTGACGCCCGAGGCGGCCGCCGAGTTCGCGGACATCGCCCGGTCCGCCCGCGGATCCCTCGCCGAGATGCGCCAGCTGCTCGGCGCGCTGCGCGGCGACGACGAGCCGGCGGAGCGCGCACCGCAGCCCACGGTCGGCGACATCCCGGCGCTCGTGGGCGAAACACGGCGCGCGGGGGCGAACATCACGCTCGCCATGCCCGAGGGGACCGAGGCGCCGCCGGCGCAGGGGATCGCCGCGTACCGCATCGTGCAGGAGGCGATCAGCAACGCGATGCGCCACGCTCCCGGGGCGCGGATCGATGTCGTCGTCGACGTGATCGGCGGCGTGCTCGCGATCGACATCGCGAACGACGCCCCCGAAACCCCGCCCGCGCAGTCGCGGCCCGGGCACGGACTCGTCGGCATGCGCGAGCGGGCGACGATTCTGGGAGGATCATTGGACGCGGCCCGCACGAACGACGGCGGTTTCCGGGTCTTGGCGCGGCTGCCGCTCGGCGCCCATGGAGAGGAATCCCGATGACTGCTGACCGCATCACGGTGCTGATCGCCGACGACCAGGCGATGGTGCGCGCGGGCTTCGCGGCGCTCCTCGACGCGCAGCCCGACATCCGCGTCATCGGTCAGGCCTCGGGCGGCATCGAGGCGGTCCGCCTCGCGCGCGAGCTGAAGCCCGACGTCGTCCTGATGGACGTGCGCATGCCCGACCTCGACGGCATCGAGGCCACCACCCGCATCCTCGATCCGGAGCGGCCACTTCCGCACACCCCGCGCGTGCTGATGCTCACGACGTTCGACATCGATGACTACGTGCACGAGGCGATCTACGCCGGGGCGAGCGGATTCCTCCTCAAGGACGCCCTTCCGGAGGAGCTCGCGCAGGCGGTGCGGGTGATCGCGGCCGGAGATGCGCTGCTCGCGCCGAGCGTCACGCGCCGGCTCATCGAGAGGTTCGCGGACACGCGCGACCGCGCCCCCTCGAGATCCGCCCTCGCGCTGAACGGGCTCACCGACCGCGAGCGCGAGGTGCTCACGCTCATCGGGCGCGGCCTGTCGAACGGCGAGATCGCGTCGGAGCTGTTCATCGGCGAGCAGACCGTGAAGACTCACGTCAGCAAGCTCCTGCAGAAGGTCCCCGCGCGCGATCGCGTGCAGCTCGTGATCACGGCGTACGACGCCGGCATCGTCTCGCCCGGCTGAGGCTCCCTCGACGGTAGGGCGAGCGCCTTTCGACGTTCACCCCGCGGCGGGATGACGGGCACGATGCCTGGTCCATAGATTCCTCGAAACCGATTCGAGGAGGACCCATGTCCGTTCTGACCGCGCCCCGCCCTGCGGAGCCGATCGCACGACCCATCGTGCGCGACCGCAGCATCGACGTGATCCGCTCGGCCAGCCTCGTGCTCGTCGTGCTGCTGCACGCCATGATGGTCGGCGTGACGCTCACGGGCGACGGCCCGGTGTTCGAGAACGCGCTCGAGACCGAGTGGTTCGCGCCGGTGAGCTGGTTCGTGCAGATGATGCCGCTGTTCTTCCTCGCGGGCGGCTTCACGGCCATCGGATCCTGGCGCCGCGCCCGCGATCGCGGCGCCGGATCCGCGGCGTTCGTCGCCGGCCGCCTGCAGCGGCTCCTCGTGCCGGCCGCCGCCATGTTCGCCGTCATCGGCGGGGGACTGCTCGCCCTGACGCTCGCGGGCGTGCCGGCCGACATCGTCGCGACGGCGGGGTTCCGCATCTCGCAGCCGCTGTGGTTCCTCGGCGTGTTCACGCTCGCCCAGGCGCTCGTTCCGCTGGTCGCCAGCTGGCACGATCGCGCCCCACGATCGGCCCTGGGATCCCTGTTCGCCGCGGTCCTGCTCATCGATGCGGCGCGCTTCGCGACCGGGAACGACGCGGTGGGCTATCTCGGCCTCGCCGCCGTCTGGATCCTCATCCAGCAGCTCGGGTTCTGGGATGCCGACGGCCGCATCGATCGGCTGTCGCCCCGGGTGCGGGTCATCGGCGCCGCGGCGCTGCTGTCGGTCGCGGTGCTGCTGACGGCGGCCGGCCCTTATCCCGCGGACATGTACGCGAACCAGGATCCGCCGACGCTCCTGCTCGTCCTGCTCGGTGGCGCCCAGCTGGCGCTCTTCTCGCTCGCGCGGCCGATGATCCGGCGCATCGCGGAACGCGGTTCGGTCGCTCGAATCGTCGACGCGATTGGAGCGCGAGCGATGACGATCTACCTCTGGCACATGCCGGTCCTGATCGCCCTGGCCGGTCTCTCGGTTCTGGCCGCGAGCGCCGGGCTGTTCGAGCTGCCCGAGCTGCACTCGGCCTCGTGGTGGACGACCCGGCCGGCGTGGCTGATCGTGGCGGCCGCGTGCGTGGCGGCCGTGTCGATCGCGGCGGCGCGGTTCGAGCGAGGACCGCACGACGCACCGACGACATCGGTTATTCGGGCGGCAGGCGGCGCGGCGCTCGGCGTCGGATCGGTCGTCGTCATGTTCGTCGTCGGCCTGTCGTGGCAGGTGGCCGTGGCCTGCGCGCTGATGGGCGTGGTCGCCGTGCGGCTCGCCCGAGCGCGCCGCACGGATCCCTCCGTCGTAGGGGGTCGCCCCGTCGCCTTTCACCCTCAGGGCTGTTGCGTCGGCCGCACCCGAATTCCTAACCTGACTGTACGAACCGAAAGGACCCCCGTGGACATTCTCACCGACATGCTCATGACGCTCGCGATGTCGGCCTGGGTGTACCCGCTCGTCGCCGGTCTGGCGCTCGTCGATGCGCTGATTCCGCCGGTTCCGAGCGAGACCATCGTCATCGGCGCCGCGGCGCTCGGGGCCGCGACCGGGGCGCCGAACATGATCCTGCTGGCGGCGTGCGCCGCGCTCGGAGCGTTCGCTGGGGACACGCTGACGTATCTGCTCGGACGCCGCCTCGGCACCACGCGCTTCGCGTGGATGCGCACCCCCCGCGCGCAGAAGGCGATCGGCGTCGCCGCACGCGGGCTCGAACGCGGGGGAGCGTCGGCGATCTTCGTCGCGCGCTACATTCCCGTGGGGCGCGTCGCCGTCAACCTCACGGCGGGGGCCACGGGCTTCCCGTCGCGCCGGTTCGTGCCGCTGTCGCTCGCGGCCTGCGTGACGTGGGCCGCGTACTCCGTCGGCATCGGCCTCATCGCAGGCAGCGTCTTCGGCCAGAACCCGATCCTCGGGGTCGTCGTCGGCGTCGGCATCGCGCTGATCGTGGGCGTGGTCGTCGACCGCACGCGGGCGCTGGTGATCGCCCGTCGCGCGAGCCGTCAGGTGCCGAGCAGCAGCCCCGTGAAGAACAGCACGGGCACGCAGCCCACGGTCGTGAGGAAGATGACGTCGCGCACGAGCGTGTAGCCCTCGCCGTAGCGCTGGGCGTAGTTGAACAGGTTCTGCGCGGTCGGCAGCGCGGCCAGCACGACGACCACGTAGAGCGCGTGGTCGTCGAGGCCGAACGCGAAGCGCCCGAGCAGATATGCCGCGAGCGGCATGACGACGAGCTTGAGCGCCGTGGCCACGAGCGCGTCTCGCCGGGTGCCCTTCACCGTGAGCACGCGCTGGCCGTGCAGCGACATTCCGAAGCTGATCAGGATCACCGGGACGGCCGCGTTCGCAACGAGCTGGAGCGGCTCGTGCACGATCGTCGGGATCTCGATACCGGACAGCGCGATCGCGAGCCCCAGCAGGGATCCGATGACCAGCGGGTTCCGGAACGCCCGCGCGATCGCCTTCCACCACTTCGTCTCGCCGTTCGAGATCGCATCGAGCACGGTGAGCGTGATCGGCGTCAGCGCGATCTGCTGCATGAGGATGATCGGGGCGGCGTATGCGGCGTTGCCGAGCAGGTACGTCGAGATCGGGATGCCGATGTTGTTGCCGTTGACCTGTCCGGACGTCAGCGCGCCCATCACGGTGTCGCCCCAGCGACGCCGCCACGCGAGCTTCGCGATGAGGACGTAGAGCGCGATGACGACGGCCGCCGCGGCGGCCGATACCGGCAGCAGCGAAGAGAAGAGCATGCCGACATCGGCATCGCTCAGGACCACGAGCATCAGGAACGGATTGAGCACGAAGAACGAGAGCCGGCTGAGCACGGCGATGCCGGTCTCGCCCAGCAGGTCGATGCGCCCGATGATGTAGCCGGTGAGGATCGCGACGCCGACGACCGCGAACCCGGTGAGGATCGCGATCATGGATGAGTCCGATCGCGGTGGCGCATCCCT
Source organism: Microbacterium gubbeenense DSM 15944 (assembly GCF_000422745.1). Classification (GTDB taxonomy): domain Bacteria; phylum Actinomycetota; class Actinomycetes; order Actinomycetales; family Microbacteriaceae; genus Microbacterium; species Microbacterium gubbeenense. The sequence continues at coordinate 17,080 of NZ_AUGQ01000009.1, read as the reverse complement.
ACAATCTAGTCCGCGACCGTGCAACCATTATTCGTATGCCCGACTCGACGCCCCATGCCGCTGACCATCACGACACGATCCGGGTGCGCGGCGCCCGCGAGAACAACCTCAAGAACGTCGACGTCGATCTGCCGAAGAGACGTCTGACGGTCTTCACGGGCGTCTCCGGATCCGGCAAGAGCTCGCTCGCATTCGACACGATCGCCAGCGAGTCGCAGCGGCTCATCAACGAGACGTACAGCTCGTTCGTGCAGGGCTTCATGTCGCAGCTGGGGCGCCCCGACGTGGATTCGCTCGAGGGGCTGACGACCGCGATCCTCGTCGACCAGGAGCGCCTCAGCGCGAACATCCGCTCGACCGTCGGAACGGCGAGCGATGCCAACGCGTACCTGCGCATGCTGTTCAGCCGCATGGGCGATCCGCAGATCGGCCCGCCGAACGCGTTCTCGTTCAATACGCCCAGCGTCAAGGCCTCCGGCGCGATCCTCATCGAGCGCGCGGGCAACACGAAGCGGCAGCGCGCCGAGTTCAACGTGCTCGGCGGAATGTGCCCCGGGTGCGACGGCACGGGACGCGTGAGCGATCTCGATCTCGCGCAGCTCTACGACGGCACGAAGTCGGTCAACGAGGGCGCGATCCTCATCCCGGGGTACAAGGTCGGCGGCTGGAGCGTGCGGTTCTATGCGGAGTCGGGCTTCTTCGACCCCGATAAGCCCGTGAACGACTTCACCGATGACGAGCTCGACGCTTTCCTCTACCGCGATGGGGTGAAGGTCAAGATCGGCGGCACGAACATGACCTATCAGGGCCTCGTGCCGAAGGTGCAGCAGTCGATGCTCACGAAGGACCGGGAGCAGATGCAGTCGCACATCCGTGCGTTCGTGGATCGCGCGGTCGCGTTCGCGCCGTGCCCCGAGTGCGGGGGCACGCGGCTGGCGGAGCCGGCGCGCTCGGCGAAGATCGCCGGGAAGAACATCGCGGACTGCTGCGCCATGCAGGTCAGCGACCTGCTCGAATGGGTGCGCGCTATCGACGAGCCGGGGGCGAAGACCCTGCTCGACGCGCTCGATGATCTGCTCGCCTCCTTCGTCGACATCGGGCTCGGCTACCTGTCCCTCGATCGCGGCGCGAGCACCCTCTCCGGGGGAGAGGCGCAGCGCCTGAAGATGATCAAGCACCTCGGCTCGCCCCTGACCGACGTCACCTACGTCTTCGACGAGCCGACCGCGGGCCTGCACCCGCACGACATCGAGCGCATGAACCGGCTGCTGGTGCAGCTGCGCGACAAGGGCAACACCGTGCTCGTCGTGGAGCACAAGCCCGAGACGATCGTGATCGCCGATCACGTCGTCGACGTCGGCCCGGGCGCGGGCGCGGCGGGCGGTGAGATCGTCTTCACCGGATCCGTCGACGGACTGCGCGCCGCCGACACCGTCACGGGGCGGCACCTCGACGATCGTGCGCGCGTGAAGGAGGCCGTGCGGGCCTCGACGGGCGCGCTCGAGATCCGCGGCGCGACGGCCAACAACCTGCAGAACGTCGACGTCGACATCCCGACGGGCGTGCTGGTCGCGCTGACGGGCGTCGCCGGATCCGGGAAGAGCTCGCTCGTCTCCGAGCAGCTTGCGGGGCGCGACGGCGTGGTGTTCGTCGATCAGGGGGCGATCAAGGGATCCTCTCGCAGCAACCCCGCCACGTACACAGGGCTGCTCGAACCGGTGCGCAAGGCGTTCGCGAAGGCGAACGGCGTGAAGCCGGCCCTGTTCAGCGCGAACAGCGAGGGCGCGTGCCCGACCTGCAAGGGCAACGGCGTGATCACGACCGAGTTCGGGTTCATGCAGGGCGTCACGACGCCGTGCGAGGACTGCGGCGGGCGCCGGTTCATGGCCGAGGTGCTCGACTACACGCTCGGCGAGAAGTCGATCGCCGACGTGTTCGATATGCCGGCGACCGAGGCGCTCGAGTTCTTCTCGGCGGGGGAGTCGAAGGTACCGGCGGCGGCGAAGATCCTGCAGCGCCTCGTCGACGTCGGCCTGGGCTATGTGGCGCTCGGCCAGGCCCTCAACACCCTCTCGGGCGGCGAGCGCCAGCGGCTGAAGCTCGCGGTGCAGATGACGGAGGGGGCGTCCGTCTACGTGCTGGACGAGCCGACGACCGGTCTGCACCTCGCCGACGTCGATCGCATGCTCGCGATGCTCGACCGCCTCGTCGACTCGGGCGTCTCGGTCATCGCGATCGAGCACCACCAGGCCGTGATGGCGCACGCCGACTGGATCATCGACATGGGCCCGGGCGCGGGGCACGAGGGCGGCACAGTCGTCTTCGAGGGCACGCCCGCGGATCTCGTCGCCGCGCGCGCGACGCTGACGGGCGAGCACCTCGCCGAGTACGTCGTCGGCTGAGCGGCCGTCAGTCGCGCGCGAGGCGGAAGGCGTTCCTCGGCACGACGGTCAGCGCGAGGGCGGCGGCGATCGCGGTCGCCCCGCACACGATCCAGACGGTCATGTACCCGGTGAGGGATCCAGCGGTGGCCGCCGTGAGCCCGGTCGCGAGCGCGATGCCGAAGGCGCAGGAGGCGATCGCCCCGCCGACGGTCTTCACGGAGTTCGTCAGCCCGGTCGCCACGCCCGTCTGCGTGGGCGGCGCGGCGGCCGCCGCGGTCGCGGGGAGCGCGCCGACGAGGGCACCGGATCCGATGCCCGCGACGACCATGTTGACGATGACCTGCGCGTAGGTGTCGTGCATCGGCAGGAACATCAGGTACCCGACGCCGACGAGCCCCGCCGCCGTGATGAGCGCGGCTCGCGGCGATGTGGCGCGCGCGAGCACCGGATATGTCAGGGCTCCGGCGATCATCGCGATGAGGTAAACGCCGATGATCAGCGACGTCGCGAAGCCCGTGGTGCCGAGGCCGAAGCCGGCGACTGCGGGATCCGTGCGCGCGAACGTCGACAGCGGGGCCTGGGCGCCGAGAACGCTCACGCCGAAGAGACCGGCCGTGAGGAATACTGGCCACAGCGCGGGGTCGCGGAACATGGCGATGTCGATGACCGGATCCGCCTGGCGCCGTTCCCACGCGACGAACGGCACGATGAGCGCCGCGCCGGCGATCGTGACGAGCCAGGCGACCGCGTCGGTCGGGCCGCTGATGCGCAACAAGCTCAGGCCGCCTGTGAACGCGATGAGCGCGAACGAGATGAGCACGAGGCCCGTCGTGTCGAGGCGCCCGCCCGTCTGCACCGACGACTCGCGTACGCCGAACAGGATCACGAAGAAGCAGATCGCGACGGCGATGCCGGGCACGAGCAGCACGGTGCGCAGATCGATGGCGTCGATGAGGGCCCCGCCGGCCAGTGCGCCCGTGATCGCGCCCGCCTCGAGCGCCGCGACGAGCACACCGGCTGCCTTCGCGGTGATCCCGGCGGCATCCCCCGACAGCCCGCGCGTGCGGGAGAACACCAGCGCAACCTCGAGGGGGAGCCACACGACGTAGACGCCCTGGATCGCCCAGCACACGAGGAACGCCCAGAACGTCGTCGCGAACGGCAGGGCGAGGGACGCCACGGCGACGATCGCCGTCGAGATCAGCAGCATGCGCTTGTGGCCGATCATGTCGCCGAGCTTGGCGAACGCGGGCACGACGAGGGCCGAGAGCATGAGCTGCGTGCCCTCGAACCAGTTCACGTCCGCGTCGTGGATGTCGAGCGCCCGCGCGATATCGGTGAGCATCGGCGTGTAGTAGCCCTGCAGGATGCCGCTCGTGAATTCGACGACGGCGAGGAAGCCGACGACCGCCCACACGGTCATGACAGGCCGCGGATCAGCGCGACGTGGAAGTCGCGCCCCTTTTCGAGGCTTGGTGCTTCGACGCGTTCCCCGACGCCGTGGATCGATGCGCGCTGTTCCGCCGACATCTCCAGCGGGGCGAACCGGTAAACGTGAGGGGAGATGGCGTGGAAGTGCCGCGAGTCGGAGGCCTGCATCATGAGATACGGCGTCGCCGTCGCGTCTGAATAGGTCGCGCCGACGGCCGCGGCGATGGCGTCGAAGGCAGGACCGTCGGCGGGGGAGAGCGGCGTCGGATCCGATCCCTCCTCGACGCTGACCCGAACGCTGGCGTCGCGCATTCTTCTGGCGACGCGGCGCGCCGCCGACTCGACGGTCTCGCCTGGTATCAACCTCAGGTTGAAGGTTACGGATGCGGTCGCCGGCAGGACGTTCGCCGCGGATCCGCCATCTTGCAGCGTCGCTGCGATCGTCGTGCGCACGAGGGCGGCCGGTTCGCCGCCGAGGGCCGCGAAGACGAGGCCGGTGAGGATCCGGCTGCGCGCGAGGAGTCCGTACAGCGGGCGCGCGGGCCCGACGGCGCGGTCCGCGAGGATCTGGAGCATGCGCGTGATCGCCAGGGGAGCGCGCGGCCGGAATACGCGCGAGGAGAGGCGGCGCACGGCGCGCGCGAGGCGGTCGATCGCGCTCTGACCGTGCGGGGCGGAGGCGTGTCCGGGGTCGCTCGACGCGGTCAGCCTCAGAGTGACGAGCCCCTTCTCGCCGACGCCGATCATGGCGGCGCGGCCGCGCGTGAAGGGGAGGGGCGCCTCGACGACCGCGCCGCCCTCGTCGATCACGAGCCAGGGGCGGATCCCCGCATTGTCCAGGTGCTCGGAGATCGCGAGCGCCGCGTCGCCGTACGTCTCCTCATTGCCGCCGAATGAGAGGTACACGTCGCGGGCAGGGGTGAAGCCCTCCGCGAGCAGCGCCTCGACGGCCTCGAGAATGACGATGAGCGGGCCCTTGTCGTCGAGCGCGCCGCGCCCGTGCACCCAGCCGTGGTCGATCCGACCGCCGAACGGATCCTCGTCCCATTCGTCGGCGTTCGCCGGCACGACGTCGTAATGCGCCATGAGAACGACCGGATCCTTTTCCGCCGCTCCGCGCCAGCGGAACAGAAGACCGCGTTCGGTGATCCGCTCTCGCTCGAGGCTCGCGTGCACCTTCGGGTAGAGCTCTTCGAGCAGCGCGACGAACTGCTCGAACGGCTCGGGGCCGCGATCCGCGACGGTCGGGATTCGGATCATGCGGGAGAGCCGCTCGGCGATGGGGGACGACGCTGTCATGTCGTGAGGTTATCGGGTGAGGGGGTTTCTATAACGTGACATCACCGTCTAGAATCGTGCCATGGCGTTCAATATCAAGGATCCGGAGGCCGACCGTCTGCTCCGCGAGCTCGCCGCGACAACAGGGGAGAGCATGACGGAGGCGGCCCGGCGGGCTTTTGCGGAACGCTTGCAGCGGGCTCAGGACGCGGATTCATTCGAGTACGAGGCCGTGCGGGCGCGGCTGTGGCAGGTGGCAGAGAGTGCGTCTGGCGCAGTGGCCGACGACGCGCCGACGGATGACGAGATCATCGGTTACGACGAGTCCGGAGTGCCTGCATGAGCCGACCGATCGTCGTCGACACCTCGGCACTCATGGCGATCCTGACGAACGAGCCGGACGCGGGCCTGTATATCGATGAGCTTGCCGCGCGACGCGGCAATGTGCTGATCTCTGCCGGCACGTGGATGGAGGCGCTGATGGTCGTCGCTCATAGGCGTCCGGACGACGGTGCGAAGCGGCTGCGCGAGCTCAGCGCCGAGATCGACCTGCAGGTCGAGCCGGTTGATCAGGTGATGAGCGAAGTTGCGTACATCGGCTGGCAGCAGTTCGGCAAGAGCAACCATCCGGCGCGCCTGAATTACGGCGATTGCTTCTCGTATGGGCTTGCGCGTGCATACGATCTGCGCCTGCTGTACAAAGGCAAGGATTTCTCGCAGACCGACGTTGTCGGGGTGCTCTGACGCCGTTATCGGGTTAGCCGATAATGCACATTATGTCAGATCAAAACGACGTTGCCCCCTCCCGAACCCCGCAACCGCCGCTCCCCGCCCACGGGTGTCTGCGCCGTTCGTGCCAGGATCGCTGTATGACCGCAGAACAGTTCAGGAAGCAGGACGGTAGCGCCGGCGATGCTGACTACGGTGTCATCGGGAACACATACAGCGACTACCGCCGTCCCGATCCGCGGATCGCGCAAGCCGTGTGGGACGCGCTCGGCGATGCGCGTACCGTGCTCAACGTCGGAGCGGGAGCAGGCAGCTACGAGCCCACGGATCGTGACGTGACGGCGATCGAGCCCTCCGCCAGCATGCGCAAGCAGCGACCGACCGTGCTCAGCCGGGCGATCGACGCAGTTGCCGAGTCGCTCCCGTTCCCCGACAACTCCTTCGACGCGGCGATGACGACTTTCTCCGTGCATCAGTGGGGTGACTTGACGGCCGGACTCGCAGAGATTCGCCGCGTCACTCGCGGTCCCGTCGTCATCCTGACTTGCGATCCGCACCTCCTCGATCGCTTCTGGCTTGCCAAGTACGCACCGGGTGTCATCTCGACGGAGCGCCGCCGCTACCCGACCATGTCCCAGCTCGTCGAGGGCTTGGGCGGGACTGCGACCGTGGACCTCGTGCCGATCCCCCTCGACTGCACCGACGGCTTCAACGAGGCTTACTACGGTCGTCCAGAGGAGCTGCTTGTCGCGGAGGCACGAGCTGCCTGCTCGGCCTGGAGCTTTGTCAATCCGACGCAGGCCGGCCAGTACACGGCGGCGCTACAGACCGCGCTCGACTCCGGCGAATGGGACGCCGCGCACGGCGCACTCCGTCAGCAACCGACGTTCGAAGGATCACTGGTCGTCGTCCGTGCGATGCCGTAGCCGCCACTGAGCTGGACGCTGCTTGAAATGCATCCCATTTACGGACCATCGTCCAGCCGCTCAAGGGCAACAACTCGTGAAACTCGCCTCGAAGTGAGGAGCGGGATCATCTAACAAGTTACTGCGCGGCTCACAACAGGAAGCAACGGCTTGGTGACATGACGGAGGACATTGATATCGAGGTCGTAGAGACCCTGACGAATGACCACTTTCGCCAGGTGAAAGCTCTCCTCACTCAGTTGTCGTCGACCGCCACTTTCGACCCCGACCGCATGCACGCAACGATCGATGCGACCGCCGTAAACCTCTTCGTCGCGCGCGACGCGGAACTAGTTGTCGGAATGGCAACCCTCGTGACTTTCCCACTTGTCACCGGCTGGCGCGGCATCGTCGAGGACGTGGTTGTCGAACAACAGGCGCGCGGACGCGGCATTGCCCGCTTCCTGCGCGAAGCGCTCACCGACGAATCCGTTCGTCGGTGCTTTCGCACGTGGATCTCACTTCTCGCCCGTCGCGCGAGTCGGCCCTGAAGTTATACGAATCCGTAGGCTTCGCGCGCCGGAGGACATACGTCCTCAGATACGTGCCAACACCGGTATGAGAATCGAGCACGGACATCGGGGTTCGACCAGTAACGAAACAGGTAATGCAGTTGCCCATCAACAAGTCCGAAGTCGTCGTCAGTACTTCGAGTAGTCGTGCTCCCCTTGTTGGTGTGCGTCTGGCGACGGAATCAGCTCGTCAACGAGCCGGGCTCAGCTCGTTGACGACTTCGCCGAATCGCTTACGGAAGGCCGCCATGCGCGGCTTCCAAGGCGCAGCCATAGCGCCGGACGCGAACATCTCGTCGAACTCCGCGATTGTGACCCAGCGTGTGTCCGCCACTTCGATGGCGTCAGGACTCACAGTCGCTTCGCTGGCAACAGGCGCTGCGTACAAGTCGAAGAGAGCTGAGTCTTCTGTGAACCGACCGATGAACGTCGTTGAGTCGTTGGACACGTCGATGCCGACTTCTTCGCATAGTTCCCGGATGGCGCCTTCGACACTGCTCTCCCCCGCGAGCACGCTTCCGGCCGGGATCTCCCAGTCCAACGGGTGATCCTTGGACGCCGCGCGCTGGGACAGGAGGACCCGACCGTCGCTCCGCACGGCGCACACGCTCGCGACGACGTGATAAAGACCACGAGGGATCGGCTCACCCCGCGGGTGCGAGCGTCCTACGGGGCGACCAGTCTCATCTGTGAGATCCCAGTTCTCCGTGTCCATAGGGACACGTTATCGATTCGCCGAGCGCTTTCGGGTGTGCGGAACTCCTTCTGTGGGCCACACGAATGGCGGCGGTTCTTCGTGGAGCCTAGGAAGCGAGTCCACCTGATCTCGGGGTCTGACGGAACGAACCGCGAGTTTGCCCATCAGCGATCGTCTCGTCGGTGTATCGAGATCCGCCGGTTGACGCGCCCCCTTGGTTCCTTCCCCCGACGATCCGTTGAGCTACGCGGTCGATGGAGGGCACGCTGTGAGACGCATCGCGGAGGACGCTCGCGATCGGCGGTGACTGTCCACGGTACCTTCAGAAGCATGCGGACGTATCTTAGCTCTTACCGCTTCGGGCGCCGCGCATCCGCTCTCACGTACGCCGGTGGCAGGGCGTTAATCGTGATGAATGCGCTAGATGAGTACGAGCGGCGCATGCTCAGCTGGGATCGCGAAGTCGACGATCTCGCCCAACTCGGATACCGGAGTGAAGAACTCGATCTGCGGGACTACTGGCGATCCCCTGCTGGGTCGCTCCAACGGCGGCTCGACAACGTTGACTTAATTTGGGTCGTGGGCGGGAATGCGTTCGTACTTGCCCGCGCTGCAACCGAGGCTGGACTCGCTGCTGCACTGACCGAGTCCTCGAACCTCACGTACGCGGGATACTCGGCTGGTGCCTGTTTGACATCTATCGATTTACGCGGAATCGACCGAATGGACGACCAGAACAGTTGCCCACCGGCCTACTCGATGGACATGCCGGCCCACACTTTACGGCTGACAAGCACGCGCGTCGTGCCCCACGCCGGATCCGAGGAAGCGGACGTCGCAGCGGCACACCTTCGCATGCGCAAGCTCGAGTTCTTCGAACTTGCAGACGGCGAGGACATGCTGCTTGACACGTAGGTGCGTCTAGTTCGGTCAAGAAGCGGATAGCGCGGAGATCCATCAGAAGCTGACGCGTGTGCATTGGTGGAAGTACGCGGCCTGACCCGGCCCCCACTCCCCCACAGCAAACGGTGCTCACTATCCGCGTGCGTTAGCCTTCGTCGATGAACGGTTCTCCCTTGAGAGTGCGTCTCGCCGGGCCCACCGACGCAGACGGGATCGCGGCGGTTCACATCCAGTCGTGGCGGGAGACGTACTCCGGTCTCATTTCAGATCGGTTCACGGACGCCGAAGCTCTGGAGATGCGGCGCCGTATGTGGGCATCGATCCTTGCGCGCCAACCTCGTCCGGGCGTTGTCGCTGTGGCTGTGCGCGACAGGCGCGTGGTCGGATTCGCATTCGCCGGCGCGTCAGATCATCCGGACGCGACAAAAGGAATCCCCGCAGCACGACCCTTGCACTTGTACTCGATCTACCTCCTCGCCGACGAGCACGGAACTGGTACAGGGTCCGCTCTCCTGCAGGAAGTTCTGGGCGACCGGCCGGCGCAACTCTGGGTCGTCAGTACCAATCACCGCGCACGTGCCTTCTATGAACGCCATGGGTTCAGCACCGATGATGCGACGCTGGACGACCCTGACCTCGACGGCGTTGTCGAAGTACGCATGGTGCGCTGAGCGCAGCCGACTGTGAGCAGGCCTTGATTTCAGGGAGGCCAGTGCGATCGCTTCACGGCGCACACGTCCGGCTCTACTGTCGGCGCGGAGGTTCTTCTCCTCTCTGCGGTTCCGCTCAATGTCGCGGCCCAGCGATAAGATTCACGCATGTCCTCATGGTCGCTACGCACCGCGACATCGGACGACGCCGAGCCCATCGCCGAACTGCGGTCCGCCGTCCTTAAGGCCGATCTAGAGCGACTCGGTCGCTACGACGCGCAGCGTGTACGGCAGCGGTTGCACGACGGTTTCGACCCCACCCGTACTCGGATCATTGAGGTCGGAGGCGTGTTCGCGGGATCCATCGCACTTCGCGCTGCTGATGACGGTCATTGGCTGGAGCACTTCTACCTGGATCCCGATCTCCAGGGCCGCGGAATCGGCACTGCGGTGCTGCGGCACGAGCTTCTCCTCGCCGATCAGAAAGGCTTTGTCGTGCGGCTCAATGTGCTTCAAGGAAGCCCTGCGCGGCGACTCTACGAACGCCACGGCTTCAGCGTCGATCGTGAAGATTCAATCGACCTTTTTATGGTGCGCTCCCCCGACGCCGCTCTCTAGCTGGGCATGTCGCTGCGACCGTTGGCCGTGATCCCCGCGTGAGCGGCGCCCCGTCTCGTCGGCGCGATCATCTGATGTCTCCCCACCGTCAAGATCGCCGCAGATCACGGCTCGAGGTAGGCGGCGAGGTTCGACAGTGAGGATGTGAGTCCTTCGGCATGATCTCGTGCTCGAATACCGGACGGCACGTTGCGTGCCACGATCTCGACAATCGTGCCGCCGTCTGCACGGCGCAGGGACCACTCCATGCGCATGGTTCCGCGTAACGCGGGATCGTCTGACTCGAACTCGACCTCGTGAACGACCCGCTCCCCCGCCACCAGTGCTGAGATTCGAGTCTCCGAGACGTCCGAGTCATCGGTTGATTTCCCTGGTGCCGCCGATGCATCGTCATAGGTCAGGACGAGCCGGAACGACCCACCCTCACGCATATCGAACCGTTCGAAGCGACCGTGCATCCCACGTGGCGGGAGCCACGCGAGCAGCGCGTCCTCACGGGTCAGCGCGTCGAACACGCGCGCCTGATCGGTGTGGATGAGGAGGCTCGCGGCGTCCGTGCGCCCCGCGGTCGCCTGCGCCTGTCGTTCGTCGTCGACGGGCGCGATGCGGATCCCGTATCTCACGGACCCCTCTGGCGACGGCAACCGCTCGAAACCGAGCCGCTCGTAGAACGCCGCGGCGCCGACGTTCTGCGGATCCACGCCGAGATGCACTCCTCGCACGCCGCGTCGCCGGAGCTCGTCAAGCAGGGTCGCGATGAGGCGGCGCCCGACGCCGCCGCCCTGCACGACGGGGAGCAGATCGATATGGAGATGCGCGGGATACTCGACGGCTTGTTTCTCATTCCCCGGCCCGCGTCCGTCGCCGTAACGCAGCAGTTCCTGCTGCCTCTCCCCCGAGCGTGCGTAACGACTCGTGCGGGACGGCCACCACTCATCGCGGAACCACTGCTCGAAAGCGTCGGTATCGTCGGTGGCAAGGATGTATCCCGTGACGTGGCCGTCGTCCGTCTCGACGACCCAGGCCAGATCGGGGTGCCGACGCGCATAAGGCAGCGCGAAGAGGTCTGCCCAGAGCGCATCGTCGTGGAGTATTCCGGTCCCGTCACTCCCCGCGTCGGCGGTTCTCGTGCAGACGTCGATGAGGGCAGCCTCGTCACTCGGGGCGAGCGCGCGAATTAGCGGCACGACTACTCCTTCGTTGGCGGGGATTTCAGCCTACGGGGCCGTGTCCAAGGTGCGAACGCGGCGACGACGAGCAGCGCGACCCCGGCCCCCACGAGCGCACCGCCGATCGTGTCGGTCAGCCAGTGCACGCTCAGCACAGTTCGTGACGCGGCCATCAGAATTGTCCATGCGATGCCCACGGCGATTCCGACGGCGCGCGGCAGCAGGAGGCACAGCACAATCGCGACCGTTGCCGCGTTGGCGGTGTGGCCGGACGGAAAGGAGCCGAAATCGGAGCTCACGAGCATATCGACGGGGCGTTCGCGGGCGATGAGGGTCTTCACGACTTGCACTACAGTGACGCTCGCGATCATCATCGCGATCACGACGATCGTCGTGCGCCAACCTCGCACGAGGAGGGTGATCACAGAGAGGATGATCGGCACGACAAGGACCGCGGCCCATCCTCCGCCGATGAGATTCATGACGTGTGAGATGTGAATTGCGACGTCCAAGCGGCCGCGGACCATGATTCCGTTCCACGTGATGTCGAGCGGATCGACGGCACCCGGCGCGAGAGCGACGACGAGGGCGAGTAGGACGAACGCCGTCGCGCAGATCGCGCCGGCGGCGAGGGCATCACGCCGATTCATCCCTCCATTGTGTGCGACGAACGTGCCAGCGCGCGCAACAATGGGCGAATGGCATCGACCAGTGACATCCTCACGTTCTCTGACGACGAACCACCGGCCGGCGAGACGCCGTGGGTCGTTCGGCCGAGCGTCGCGCCGATCGACGTCGTCGGCGCGGATCCGTCGTGGCCCGTCGCATACGCGAAGGTCGCGGATCGCGTGCGAAATGCGCTCGGTGCACGCGCGCTGCAGATCGAGCACGTCGGATCGACCGCGGTGCCCGGCCTGCCCGCGAAACCCGTTATCGACGTGGATCTGATCGTCGCGTCGTCGGCCGACGAGGACGCGTGGTGCCCGGCGCTGGAACGTGCGGGATTCACGCTCACGGTGCGCGAACCGTGGTGGCACGAGCACCGCATGCTGAAACTCGCGGATCCGCTCGCACACCTACACGTCTTTTCGCCCGACGCGCCGGAACCCTGGAAGCACCGGGTTTTTCGAGACCATCTGCGGCGCGACTCGGCCGACCGAGACCTCTACGCGCAGACCAAGCGGGAGGCCGCCGAGCTCGCGACGAACGGAGAAGAGACCATGATGGAGTACAACGCGCGGAAACAGGCAGTGATCCGCGACATCTACGCGCGGGCATTCCGCTCTGCCGGGTTCGCTGCGTGATTCCGATGTATTAGCGCGCATCCACGGCACTCTCCCCCGGGTCGTTGGCCGTGTCGTCTTGTAGCCTCATCGCATGAAGGCCCTTCGTTCCGTCGCTACTGCCGGATTCGTGGCCGCGTGCGCAGTGATTTTGACGGGGTGTTCCGTCGTAGACAAGATCGTTTGGGGAAATGACGGCGCTCAGGTTATCCAAACGTCGGAGAAGCTCATCCACGACCTCGCTTCTGGTGGGACATCCGATCTGATCTGCGAAGGCGCAGAATCCGACCTCGGCACTGCGGGAGATTGGGAAGGCCGCGCGGCAGGCGAGCCAGAACCGTTCGTAGCCCGCTACTGGGATGAGCAGATTCCGCTTGATCCGCAGTGGAACATCAATGTGGAAGGTCGTCCCGACGGGGCGACTTCGGGCGATGAGTTTCCGAGTGACGTCTTCTATCGCGAGACCGAGGATGGTCTCTGCGTGATCGATGTCGCCTGGTCGACGCTTTTCTAGGCGGGTTGACGATTATGGACCTTCTCGCTCACGTCCACCGCGGTAGCCGGTGCCGGTGCTGCGCGCAAGGATCCATCGTGTACCTGCGTATGCAAACGGAGTTCCTTGAGCAGCATCTGTCTGTCCAGTCAAAGGCCGGACGCAGCCTCCCGCTCGACCATCGAGCTGCGATACCGCGATGTCTTCAACCTCAGGCCCCACGGTGTCCCCGCAGAAGACCTGCTGCCCGAATCACCGCAGTTCTGTCTTGATTGTCAGAGGCCAGACAACTGAGCAGCTTCGGACGATCCGTCGCCGAAAGTGTCGGCCAACGTATCGTCGCCGGCGTCAACAACGCGACAGACGTGACTCCCCAGACGTCTACGCAAGTCAAGGTGATGCCGCTCTCATCCTCGTGATGAATCGATGTGTTGGTGTTTTCGATTGCGTCGTCCGGCACCTACGCGAGCGCGTCCAGAAACTGATGATCATCTCGGAGGCGCGCGCGGCGCTGGATGTTGTTCACGATCGGCCCAGTGCCCTATGGTCTCAAGTGGCTTCGTGCCGTTGACCACCCGAGGAAGGTTCTTGATGACTTCTCGCGCACCCATGATCTCTTTGGCTGTTCTTGGTGTGTTCGCGCTGAGCGCCTGTTCAGCTGCCGGCAGCTCCGACGACGCGTCGTCGGGCAAAACAGGCTTGATCGAGATGGCGGTATCGGAAACGTGCGCTGACGAGGTGGATTCCGAATGCGTCTCGGTCAACGGCGAGAATGTCCTGCTCCCCACCGTATTCGAACAAGCCGGCGTGAAGGACTCCAGCGCCGCTGAAGGCGGGCAGAATGCCGTTGACGTAACTTTCGATGAAGCCGGGGCGAAAGTATTTCAGACGCTTACCAAGCTGACGGCCGAATCCGGCGAGTCGGCGCGCCTCGTGATCAGAATCGGAGGCGAACTGCAGGCCGCGGTGGCGGTGATGGAAGCGGTGGAGGACGATCTGGTACGAATTGGACTCTCGTCAGAGGACAATGCTCAGGACGTCGTTGATCTCATCGAGGAGGGCTGACGCGCCTGCCACTCCCGCGCGCGACTCCACCATGACGTTCGAATCGCGCAACGCCGGTCTGTACCGTCGTGTCGCACCTAGGTTTCGAAACAGCACGGTGAAATGGCTTCACGCGCCCGGTCATATTCGTCCTGGTGACAGGACACCGCGCTGGCTCTCAGTCTAGTGACCAAGCGATCCGTCCAGACAGCCCATGCGGAACCTCGGGCTTCGGTTGATTCACGTACATACCGCATCAATTTCTGGGAGCGCCCGGCTCCCGGATTCGCGTGGAACTTGGACGCATACGCGCTCACGGAGGTTGACGACGTCGCCGAAGTGCTCTGCTGGGCGGGCGAGCACGCGCGCGGACGTCAGTTCGAACTGTTCGATGAGATCGACGAAGAACCAGCAGGACCGTTCGAGAACCCGCGAACGGCTGGACTCATCCGGTTGCTCGGAAGCAATCTCAATGCTCGTGATCCGATTGAGGCAGGCTGCTTCGCAAGTGAGTCGGGCCGCGCTCTGCGTACGGCGAGTGGTCTTGTTTCTCCTGACCCGTGGGCGCCGCGACAGCGCACGATGGACAACAGCGCCTCCGGCTGGCGCAGCCTCTTCTGTTCACGACGCGGAGGTCGTAGCGACCACTTCCCTGTCAGTCGAGCCGCGTGGCGCATATCCTGCCTGTCTCATCACCTGTGCGCTGCGAGACTGCATTCGACGAGATCTGCACCCCCAGCTGGAGAGGTGCCTTCATGCTTAGAAGGTTGCCCATTAGGCTCGCCGCACGTCTGAATCTGTGGACCTGCTGCTCCCCGCGTGGTGCGACGTGGTTTGGTCGGCGACCGCGGTGTGCACGTTAGTTCTGCTCGTGATCGCACTACTCACGCTGTCGCGTTCGGCTAACTCGCTTTCGTCGCTGCATGCTCTCGTCTGGACACTCGTTGCCCTCTTTGTGTCAATCGCGGGACCGCTGGCGTGGCTGCTCATCGGGAGGCGTTCGGCGAACACATCGCGGGACGACATGGCGACACGAGTCGCACGTTGAGCGCATGCCGCTCTCGTCGGCCTGACCGTCTCGTAACCTCGGCGCCTCAGAACGCACGGGATACGAGTGAGCGAGGTCGCGACACACTCGGTGCGCCGTAGATGTTCGCTCGGAGTACTGATTTGTCGCCGCTGGCAATTTGGCGCGTGCCCGTAAAAAGAACGCTATTCGGTCACTTTCGGTGCGTGACGCGCGAATGAGACGCTCTCAGCGATGATCGAGAGAACGAACTCCAGCTCCGCTTCGGTACGCGGGCCGTAAATCATGAACTCGGTGCCGAAATCCTCATACTGATGAGGCTCGGCCCACCCTAGTTCGGTGAGTTCCGTTCCGCGGGCCGCGGGCAGGCAAAGGTGAACGCTCGTGTCATGCACGCCGTGGAGATGAACCGGCTCAAGACGCTTGCCCGGAGCAAGTGACGTTTCAGGAGAATGCTCGTCCGGCACATCGACGAGGAAGACTGCGCGGGAGGACGGTGGTGACACCTGACTGTGGCCCTCGATAACGAGGTCCATCGCGAACGTTCCTGCCACGAGCCGCCCCCATATGCCCGGACTGGACTGCTGTGATAGCTGTCTCTGCGGCCCTTCGGCGGATATGAGAGGGCGCCCACCCTCACGTGCTCCTGTGCTCATATCTCAAACATAATCCGACACCGAGCATGCAGTTCTGCTTGCATGCGGGACGACCGTCGCCTCCCACGCGACCGGTTCGCAGCTGGGATAGTCGCCGGGCCGTCGTGTCCAATAGGAGCTGCCCGGGCACAGAGAAGCTGTCCAACCTTCTTAACGCAATGAGATGTCATCGTCAGGCGCCTGCCGCGGTTGTCAGTGTCCGAACTAGTCGACGCGGCGGGCCTAGACCTTTCGGGCCTTGTGCTGGAGGCTGTGGGCACTGAGGTCTGTACTGGTGTGCGCAAACCGTCGCCTTGTTGCCTGTAATGACGGCGTTGTGCGGGTGATCGATCCAGCGTGCGAGTGTTAGTCGATGAGTGCTCGTGACCGGCGGTAGAAGGTCGCGCGGGACATTCCGAGGTCGCGGACGACCTGTGCTGCTGGTTGGCCGCTTTGTACGAGATGAAGAGCGTTGCAGATCTGGCTGTCCGTGACTCGCGGTCGGCGTCCGCCGAGGTCCTTGCCGGCCATGCTGGGCCGCCCCCTTCATTCGGTCCGGACGCTCTGTGAGTCGTCGGTTTCGATTTGATGGGTGCATTGCCGAGCGTACTCGGCCGGGGGTAGGTAGCCGAGCGAGGAGTGTCGGCGGTGATGGTTGTACTCGTGCTTCCAGTCGCCGATCATGACCTGCGCGTGCAGCAGCGAGTAGAAGCTGTTGATGTTGAGACACTCGTCACGGATCCTGCTGTTGAACGACTCGACGTACCCATTGCGCCACGGCGATCCCGGCGGAATGTACGACAGGCCGGTGCGGGTGCCGGCCCAGTCGGCCATCGCTTCGCTGATGAACTCCGGCCCGTTGTCTGACCTGAGCACCGCCGGAGCGCCGCGGATGGCGACGAGGTCCTCGAGATGGGCGGTGAGCCGGTCGGCGGTGATCGACCGTTCGGTGAGCCCGCCGATGCACTCCCGGGTGTGCTCATCCACGATCGAGCAGATCTTGATCGGGCGGCCCTGCTTGTCGGCGTCGAACTGGAAGTCGACCGCCCACACCACGTTCGCCGCGTCCGCCGTCGGCGGGTCGACGGTCGAGGACCCGACGCGTTTGCGGCGCCGCCGCTGCGGGACACGGAGGCCCTCGTCACGCCAGAGGCGTTGGATCTTCTTGTGGTTCACGACCCAGCCCTCAGCGCGGGCATCGTGATACGCGCGTCGGTACCCGTAGCGGGGATGGTTCTTCGCCCAGACGCGCAGCCAGTCCC
>NZ_AUGQ01000008.1 GCF_000422745.1 Microbacterium gubbeenense DSM 15944 | reverse complement strand
GTCGGTAGATGACGGCCCAGTTGGCAACGGTTGTAGGTGAGGGCAGGTCAAACTCCTCGGCGAGTGCTCGTCCGGACTCGCCAGCGACGTGACGCCGCACGATCTCGAGTTTCGTCTCGAACGGATACTGCCTACGCTCTCTCGTCACCAGCGCCCCTGCTCCTCGGAGTTGCCATCGCTGGAACAACATTTGGACAGGGTTCGGGGTCAGGTCAAGAGCGAGCGCCACGGACTTCGCGGTGAACCCTTCTTCGAACAACTCGATTACAGATGCGGCCTCTGTCTGCGTCAGCGTGCTTCGCGTGTACATGGGTGGACTCCTTCGGGGGACAGTGCTTGATTGCGGTGTCCAACTTCTGGGGTCCACTCCAATTACGTTCCTGTTCCGGTAATCGGCGGCGTCCAGGGAGGCGGCTCTGCCGCACCGCTCAAGATTCCCAGCGCGCCACCAAATCACTCGTCAGACGCGCCCTGGTCGCGAGAGTGATCGATGTCGCGTCGGCGACCCCATCCGCACCAGCACCATCGCCTGCTGTCGGGGCGTTCGACACTGCATCAAAAATGTGATCCACGGCGCGGTGCACATTCACAATTTCCCGCGGCGTTCAATCCGCGATACGTCACGCTCCGAAGTCTCGATGTGCCCGGCGAACATGCAGCCGCCGCACGTCAGTACGAGACGACAGACAGGACGATGGCAGTGGGACGTGGACATAAACAACGGTCCGGAGGGAACCAGCTCCTCGGCACGGAGCAGTATTGGCGGAAGCAAGCCCGCGAGGTCAGGAATTTTCAGGCGCGGCACGCGAGGTGGCCGAGCGACGATGCGCGCGACCCGACCGAACGGGCTCTCGGAGTATGGCTGGGTGCTCAACAGAGAGCAGCTCGAGGCGGAAGGCTCGCCGCGGATAGGCGGCAGTTTCTCAACGACGAAGCCTCCGGCTGGGCTGACGAGACAGCCGTGCCAGAGTGGGTCGTGTCAGCGCGTGATGCGGTGTCGTCCCACACACGCGAGGAGAGGTGGCGGACGCGCTGTCGTGAGCTAGGAGCGTTCCGCGAGCTACACGCGCGCTGGCCGAATGGACACTCGCGCAAGATCTCCGAGAAGACGCTCGGTCTATGGCTAGGCACGCAGCGGGTGGCATCCGGGAAAGGAAAGCTCTCGTCTGAGCGTCGTGAGTATCTGGACGACGTCGCACCCGGGTGGCTGACCGATGACCGTGACGATCTCTGGCGCGGGAAGGTGCAGGAGCTCGCGGAGTTCGTGACGCGGAGAGCCGGTGGCCGCGTGCGAAAGCGGCGCTCGCTCTGGAATCGACGCTCGGGCGGTGACTGCGGAACTACCAAGCTCAGGCAGCGTCAGGCACTCTGGTGCCGGAACGTCGCGCAATCCTCGATTCGCTTGCGCCGGGGTGGAGTTCGGCTTGACGGGCTGGCGACGGGGGATGCTCGGATGGGAGTGAACACTCCGTGGCGCCGCCGAGGACGAGCATCAGGCGTACCTCACGTCGCCTCGGCCAGCAGCTCCGACAGGCCCGCTCGTTGAGCCGGATGCCGGTTGTGGGGCGTGAGAACTGAAGGGCTCGCGCATGGCTCCACACCCCTCCTCGGCTGGGCCTCGCGGGTCGCGCCGATACATCACGTGCTCTCGCGCTATCCGAGACCCCGATAGGCGATGTTGAACGCAGCGGCGATCGCGAGTGTGCCGCCGAAGAGCACGATCAGCGAGAGCAATCCGCGTACCCTCGTCACGGAAGTGTAGACAACGAGCGCAGCGCTCAGGATGATGATCGCGATCCAGTACACGGGGCTGGTGGTCTCCGCTACCGCGGTGAGCCCGTAAACGCCTTCTCCGACACCGATGCCGGCAAGCAGCGCGGTTCCGGCGGCCGCGCGAATGCCGTTTGCACGGAGCCAGCACGCGGCGACGCCGACGAACGGCCCGACGATCACGCCGATGACGGAGAACATGAGCGGGTCATAGTAGAAGCCGCGCCACGTCGACACGATGGCATATCCCACGGTCAGTGCAACGAAGCTGCCTGCGCCGAGCAGTGCGGCCAGAGGCCAGCGGACCCTGGCGACGACGACAAGCACTGATGTGATCAGGCTCCAGCCGCTCGCTGAGTTGGCGAACGATTGCAGAGCATCCGGCAGGAAACCCTGAGCATACGACGTCACCCCGCCGAGGATCAGGCTTCCGATGATGGTGCAGAACGTCGCGACGAGCGCCGCGGCTCCGGTGCGGCTGTTTTGGCAGCGCCGGATGAGGTTCGCTGAGCGTCGTGGGTCATGGCACCGATCGTAGGGGGAGGGCGTGCTTGGTGTGTTTGTGACACGACTGCGCTTCAACGCCCCATGCCGCACGACCATTGCGCCGGCAGTCCTCTGCGCACGTTCGCTTCCGCTTCGGCGGCGTCGAGGTCGCTGTGCGATCGCAAAGTAGACTCGAGCCGTGCTGCTCTCTGATCGCGATATCAACGCCGAGCTCGACGCCCAACGCATCCGTCTGGATCCGCTCGACCGACTGATGGTGCAACCGTCGAGCGTCGACGTGCGCATGGACCGCTACTTCAGGCTGTTCAGCAACCACAAGTATCCGTTCATCGACCCGGCCGAGGATCAGCCCGATCTCACTCACCTCGTCGAGGTGGCCGCGGACGAGCCGTTCATCCTGCACCCCGGCGAGTTCGTGCTGGCGAGCACGTTCGAGACCGTCACGCTGCCCGACGATGTCGCCGCCCGACTCGAGGGCAAGTCGTCGCTCGGACGTCTCGGCCTGCTGACGCACTCGACGGCCGGATTCATCGATCCCGGGTTCTCCGGTCACGTCACCCTCGAGCTGTCGAACATGGCGACGCTCCCCATCAAGCTGTGGCCCGGCATGAAGATCGGCCAACTCTGCTTCTTCCGGCTCTCGTCGCCCGCCGAGAACGCGTACGGCGCATACGGCAACCGCTACCAGGGGCAGCAGGGGCCGACTGCGAGCCGCTCGCACCTGCGGTTCGTGCGCACCGACGTGTCCGTGACCGATATCGGATCCGCCGGGGAGTAGACATGGCCTACAACCCCGAGATCGCGGATCGCGTGCGCGCGATCATCGAGGCGGCGGGCGATGTCGACGAGAAGCGCATGATGGGATCGCTCGCGTTCATGCTCGGCGGCAAGATGGCGGTCGGCGTCTCGGGCGACGAGGTGTTCTTCCCGATGGGCGGAGGCGAGGCGCTGGACGTCGCGCTGCAGCAGGGCGCGCACCGTCTGCGGCTGCCCAGCGGCCAGGAGGTGCCGTTCGCCGCGCTCACGGACCCCGGCGACGAGATCCTCGCCGACTGGATCGGCGACGCGATCGCCCGCGCTCTCGGAGACTGACACGCGATGAGCCGCGTCTGAGAGGATCCGCCGATGACCCATGGGCTCGCATCGATGCGAGATTTCCGCCGCCACGCGCGTCGCGAGGCGCCGATCATCCGGCGTGCCGAACGCATCTGGCCGATGGTGCTCGGTTGGGGACTGCTCGCCCTGGTCTTCGCGGCGATGGGCGCACTCGTCGTCTGCATCGCGATCGACACAGACGACTCCGGGGCGTTCTGGGCGGGCGTCGCGATCGTGGCGTTTGCGGTCGTGCTTCTCGGATCCATCGTCGCTGTCGCGACCTCGAATGCGCGCCGGTGGCGGATGCGCCGCGCTGCGGCGGAGCTCGCGCTTGCCCATGGCTGGCACTTCGAGCTCGAGGTCGACCCGCGCTTCTTCCGCGGTTCGCTGTTCACCGCCGGTCGTCAGGGCCGCGCCGAGACGGTGATGCACACGCACGACCCCCGAATGATCGAGGTCGGCAACTACACGTTCTCGGCGGACGTCGGACAGTCCTTCAAGGGCGTCGACCAGGTCGGCTACGTGCGCATGGTGCTCGACAACGAACTGCCGCACATGTTCCTGCAGGCGCAAGGTCGCACCAGGCCGCGCCCGTATGCCTTTGCGTTCGACCGCGTGCAACGGATCGATCTGGAGGGAGATTTCACCCGGTACTGGCGTCTGTATGTTCCGCAGGGCAGCGAACAGCACGCGTACTACATCTTCACACCTGACCTCATGCAGACCTTCGTCGACGTGATCCCCGGGTGCGACATTGAGGTTGTCGGCACCGAGTTATACATCTACGCTCCCGGCAGGTTCGATCTCACCCACGCCGACGTTCTCGATGCAGCCGAGGTTGTCGCTGAGACGGTCGGCGAGCACACCAGCCGACGGGCCGCGCGGTTCACCGACCTCATCGGTGGACCGGTGCCGCGCCTGAGCCCGGTCGCGACGTGGATATTGCGGCTTGTTCCTGCGGCGATCGTCGGAATCGGCCTGATCATCGTCGGTCGGCAAGGCGGACTCTTCGGTTGACGCCGGCGAGAGCCCAGTTGTGTCGGAACCGCGCAAGAGCCAGCGCTGGTTCCGCCGGAGACTCTGCACTTCTCGACCCGCTTGCTCGTCACCGCCGCGAAATCTCCGACAGAACCGAAGCGTCGATCACGCGACCTCCGACAGAACCGGGCGACGACCGCCCCGGCGGCTTGCACGCGCGCCGATGATCGCGGCCTCGACGACCGGCCAGTCGTACGTGACGAGCGCGTAGTCGAACCGCAGAGCCGTGTACCCGCGCGCGGCGGCAGCTGCGTCTCGCCGCAGGTCTTTGTGCCGCTTCGACGGGCCGTCATGGTTCTCGCGGCCGTCGATCTCGAGAATGATGCATCCGTCGATCAGGAAGTCGACGAGTCCGACATCGTCGATCCACACCTGAGCCTCGACGCGGATGCCCAAGAGGTGCAGGCGCAGCCGCACGAGCGACTCGAGACCGCTGTCGGATTCGCCGTGCGCGAAGTCGACGAGCCACCTCTTCCGCGCCGGGATGCGCGAGCGCACCGCCTGACGGTCCTCCGCGCCGAGCATGCCCTTGTTCCACGCCGATTCGAACGCGGCGAAGAACGCCTCGTCGCCGCGGCACGACAGGATCTGTGCGAGCGCCATATGCAGCGGTACGGCTCCCACACCTCCGGATCCCGAGCTCCAGTGCGCGACGCATCTGCACCCGTCGTGGGGCCGCGCCCTGCCGCGCGATCCGAGCCAGACGTGCACATCGTCGTGGCCGTCGAGCACCCAGATTCCCCGCAGATACAGCAATGACGCGCACGTCAGCGCACCGCCGTGCAGGGCGGCCTCCACAACCGGCTCGGGCGTCTCGGGCACGACGTAGATGCCCTTCCTCGGCCGCAGGACGGTTTCTGCGCGTCGCGCACTGAGCAGATTCTCCTCCGTCGCGCCGCTGTTCAACAGGGTCGAGGTGCGTGCGCACCCGCCGGCGTGCCGGATGGCGGCGGCGATGTCGTCTGGGGTCATGAACCCACACTGCGCTCGAGCGGGCAGCCGTGCGTGGTGCGAGTGCCGTCAATGGGGATGGATCGGCGAAGATCCCGATTGTGAGCGCGTTGACCCCGCGCCGACCGGCAGACGCACAGGGCCTCCGCCGCCCAGAACCCGCATTCTTCGACGGCGCTCACCGGGGCAGCTCGCTGCAGCACCCGGTTCTGTCGGGCCCACGGCCCGAGTGTCTCCGGTTCTGTCGGAGATTCCCTCCGTATTCGGTGCTGTCCCGGCGCTGCGGAGCGGATGTCCGACGCTACCCAACCCAGGCGGGGGACGTCTCCGACAGAATCGGGATACGTCGCGTCACGACCGCGAGCACCACGGCCCATACGCCCCAGCTCACGCCGAAGAACGCCCAGTACGCGCCGTCGTCGAGCGACGTCAGCGGCGTGATGAGGTTGCTGTACGCGAACTGCCCCATCGTGTTCATCACTGCGTGCGCGAACACCGCCGGCCACACGGATCCGCTGAACCACCGCACGAGCGAGATCGCGACAGCGGCGAACAGCAGATTCACGGTGGTGCTCACGACGTCTCGGAACGGCATCGTCCCGTCGAGCGCATAAGTGAGCGTCAGCGGAAGGTGCCACGCGGCCCAGAATCC
This sequence comes from Microbacterium gubbeenense DSM 15944, assembly GCF_000422745.1. Classification (GTDB taxonomy): domain Bacteria; phylum Actinomycetota; class Actinomycetes; order Actinomycetales; family Microbacteriaceae; genus Microbacterium; species Microbacterium gubbeenense. The sequence continues at coordinate 92,761 of NZ_AUGQ01000008.1, read as the reverse complement.
GCCGATCACAAGGGTCGACCGCCAGAAGCCGAGCGGTGCGAGGAGCGAGGTGAGGTATCCGCGCCACCCGATCTCCTCGCCGAACGCGAACACCATCCATACGATCGACAGCGGCAGCACCAGCAGGGCAGCGGCCGCCGCGCCCTCCACTGGCGCGAACTCGACGAGCCCGAGCGCCGTGCCGATCGCGATCGTCGCGATCGGCACGGCGACGAAGACCGCGAGCGCGACTCCGGCTGCGCCGACCGTGCGAGCGACCGGTCGCACTCCGATCGCGCTCCATCGCCAGAACCTCATGCCCGGTCGCATCGCGAGGTGCACGACGAGCACCACGGCGAACGGCAGCCACTGCAGCGCGGGCGTCACGACCGAGAGGATCTCGCTATCGAGATCGGTCACCCAGAACGGCAGGCAGACGGCGACGACCGATGCAACGAGTGCGGCACCCGAGACGGCGAGGAAGCGTGGTGCCCACGGCAGGAGAGCGTTCATGTCGCCAGGTTAGGGAGGCGTCCCGCGCGATATCCACCCTTCGCCGGAATGCGGGGGTCAACTCGAGGGCTATCCCCACCGCCGGCGTGGGGACCGTACGATGTGAGGTAAGCCTCACCTATGTTCAAGGGAATGTCATGCCCAACATCACCATCACCCACGCAGACTCCGGCCTCGTGGCAGCGGAGGTCGTGCGCACCGCTCGCGTCACGCCGAACATGATCCGGATCACGCTCGGCGGCGACGACCTGCGCCGGTTCGAGTACCGGGGCTTCGACCAGTGGTTCCGCCTCGCGCTGCCGGTCAGCAGCCCGGACGATCTCGCGCGCATGCCGCAGAAGTTCGGCGTCGGCGGCTACCTCTCGTACCTGAGGATCCCGAAGGGCCATCGCCCGATCGTGCGCAACTACACCGTGCGGTCGTTCGACGAGGAGTCGCGCGAGCTCGACATCGACTTCGTCTCGCACGGCACCGAGGGCGTGGCCGGGCCGTGGGCGGCGTCGGCCGAGCCGGGCGATCGCGTCGCGCTCATCGACCAGGGCTGCGGGTGGCTCGGGCGCGCCTCCGACTGGAACCTCATCGTCGCCGACGAGAGCGCGCTCCCCGCGGCACTCGGGGTGCTGCGGGACATGCCGCGCGACGCCACCGGCCACGCGATCATCGAGCTCTTCGACCGACGCGACGAGCAGCCCGTCGATGCACCCGACGGCGTCACGGTGCACTGGGTGGTGCGCGAGGGAGACCCCGGATCCGCCGCCCTGCCGCTGCTCCGAGAGCTCGAGTTCCCGGCAGGCGAGCCCTATGCTTTTGCCGTCGGCGAGCAGTCGCTCGCGGCCGGCGCACGCCGCCATCTCGTGAAGGAGCGCGGCCTCGCGAAGGACCGCGTCACCTTCTCCGGTTACTGGCGCAAGGGTCGCGCCGCCGGGTGACGCCCGGTTCTGTCGGAGCTGCACTGGAACGTGATCCGGTTCTGTCGGAGAAAAGTGTCAGCACGCGCCGCGAGACCACGGATCCCGCCAGAACTCCGACAGCACCGCCGATGCCCGGGCGCCGTCTCCGACAGAACCGGCCGGATCAGGCGTTGTAGCGGTACTGCGCGGCCCGGTGCGTGTCCTTCACCCGGTCGCCGGCGCCCTGAAGCTTGTTGCGCAGCGTGCCGGGCGCGTATTCGGTCGGGTAAGCCTCGCGTGCGCGCAGCACGGGGATCACGTGCTCGATGACGTCCTCCCATGTCTCGTGCGCCACTGCATAGGCGAGGTTGAATCCGTCGATGTCGGTCTCTTCCTGCCAGCGCTGCAGCTCATCAGCGATCTGCTCGCCGGATCCGACGATGGTCGGGCCGAGCCCGCCGATCGCGTTCTTTCGGGCGAGATCGCCGACGGTCCATTCACGCCCCAGGTCGGCCTCCTCCTGGAGGTGCTGCAGCGTCGACTGGATGGCGTTCGATTCGACGTTTCCGAGCGGCTCGTCCCAGCTGTAGGTCGACAGGTCGACGCCCATCCAGCCCGACGTGAACGTGAGCGCGCCCTCGGTCGAAGCGTACTGGTCGTACTCGGCCTTCTTGGCGAGCGCGTCCTCCTCGGTCGCCCCCGTCACGATGGTGACGAGCGTGTAGATCTTCGCGTCGTAGCGGCCGCGCCCGGCGGCCTCGAGCCCATCGCGGACGCGCTTCACGGTGTTCGCGAGCACCTCTGTCGAGGGGGCAGCGACGAAGATCGCCTCGGCGTTCCCCGCGGCGAACGCGACCCCGCGCGGCGAGGCGCCGGCCTGGTAGATGACGGGAGTGCGCTGCGGCGACGGTTCTGAGATGTGGATGCCGGGGACATCGAACCACTTGCCGTGGTGCCCGATCTCGTGCACCTTCGACGGATCGGTGAAGACGCCCGTCTCGCGGTCTTCGATCACGGCGTCGTCCTCCCACGACCCCTCCCACAGCTTGTAGAGCACCTCGAGGTACTCGTCGGCGTGGTCGTAGCGCTCGTCGTGCGCCATCTGATCCTCGGCGCCCATGTTGCGGGCCGCGCTCGGCAGGTAGCCGGTCACGACGTTCCACCCGATGCGGCCGTTCGTCAGGTGATCGAGCGTCGTGAGCCGGCGCGCGAACGGGTACGGGTGCTCGAACGCCGTGCCCGCCGTGATGCCGAACCCGAGGTTCTCGGTCACGGCCGCCATCGCCGAGGCGAGCAGGATCGGGTCGTTCACGGGAACCTGCGCGCCGTTGCGAAGCGCGGCCTCGTTCGTGCCGCCGTACACGTCGTACGTGCCGAGAACGTCGGCGATGAACAGGCCGTCGAACGTGCCCGATTCGAGCAGCTTCGCCAAGTCGGTCCAATACTTGATCGTGTTGTACTCGCGCGACCGGTCGCGCGGATGCCGCCACATGCCCGAGGCTTGATGGGCGACGCAGTTCATATCGAAGGCGTTGAAACGGATCTGGCGAGTCATGGGACGAGCCAACCCCGCGGATCGCCGGCGCGCAAACCGGGCGTCATCCAGCGTCACGGCGCCTGGCAGAATGCACGTGTGGACGAAACGACGCAGCCGGCACGGGGTGCACCGATCGCGCGCTGGCTGCTCGGGCTCGGCCTGCTCGTCGCGTTCGCCGCGGGCGGCAATCTCGTGCAGCACCTCCTGGACCTGCCGATCCCCGGATCCACGATCGGCATGATCGCGCTGCTCATCCTGCTGGCAACGCCGGTGCGCGAGCCGCTGATCCGGCTGGTCTCGCCCGCGGCCGACTCGCTCATCGCGGTGCTGCCGCTGCTGCTCGTGCCGCTCGCGGTCGGCATCGTCGGATCCTTCGGCCCGCTCGCCGAGCACGCCCTCGCGCTCGCGGCGGCGCTCGTGATCGGCTGGCTCGTCACGTTCCTGACGGCGGCGTTCGTCGCCGATCTGCTGATGCGACGGATGAGGCGCCCGTGATCTGGGCGCTCGCCGTAACGCTGCTCGTGTGGTCGGGCGCCGTCTGGCTGTCGCGGTTCGGCCGCGGCGTGCTGAACCCCGTGCTCGTCAGCACGATCGTGATCGTCGCGGTGCTTCTCGTCGGACGCATTCCGCTCGAGGCGTACGCCGAGGGGACCGTGCCGCTGACGGCGCTTCTCGGCCCGGCGATCGTGGCGCTCGCCTTCCCGATCTGGCGGCACGGCAAGGAGCTCGGCCGCCTCCTGCCAGCGCTCGTCATCGCCGCCGTCGTCGCCACGATCGTCGGCGCCGCGGTGACCGTTCTGGTCGCCTGGCTGCTCGGCGTGCCGCACGACATCCTGCTCGCGATCGCTCCGAAGCACGCGACGTCGGCCGTATCGGCGGCGGTCGCCGACGCGCTCGGCGCCGATGTCTCGCTCGCCGCGGTGTTCTCGATCCTCACGGGGATCCTCGGCGCCGTCGCCGGGCCCCCGCTGCTGCGTCTGGTGCGGGTGAAGGATCCGGTGTCGCAGGGGTTCGCGATCGGCCTGTCGGCGCACGCGATCGGCACCGCCCGCGCCATGGAGCTCGGCCGCACGACCGGCGCGTCCTCGGCGCTCGGTCTCGCGCTCGCCGCGCTGTTCGTGCCCGTGGCGCTGCTGGCCGCGTCGCTGTTCGGCTGGATCTGATCCGGGCTATTCGCCCGTGAGCCGCCCCAGCAGCTCCTCGTACCGGGCGACCGTGCGATCGATGATGTCCGCCGGAAGCGCGGGCGGCGTGCCCTGCTTGTCCCAGTTCGCGGCGAGCCAGTCGCGCACGATCTGCTTGTCGAAGCTCGCCATGCGCTCGGCGGTCGTGGATCCGTTCTCCCACGCCGCGCGATCCCAGTAGCGCGACGAGTCGCTCGTGAGCACCTCGTCGGCGAGGCGCAGCACACCCTCGTCGTCGGTGCCGAACTCGAACTTCGTGTCGGCGAGGATCAGGCCCTTGGCCTCCGCGATGCGCGCGGCACGGGCGTAGATCGCGAGCGACTGATCGCGCAGTTCCGCCGCGCGATCTTCGCCCACGAGCTCGACCGACTTCTCGTACGAGATGTTCTCGTCGTGCTCGCCGAGCGGCGCCTTGTACGCCGGCGTGTAGATCGGCTCGGGCAGGCGGTCGCCGTCCTGCAGCCCCTCGGGCAGGGCGATGCCGCACACCGTGCCCGACTGCTGATATTCGAGCCAACCGGATCCCGTGATGTAGCCGCGCACGACGCACTCGATCGGCAGCATGTCGAGCGAGCGCACGAGCATCGCGCGGCCTGAGACCTCGGCGGGCGCGTCGCCCGCGAGGTGGTTCGGCACGTCGGAAAGCTGCTCGAACCACCACATGCTGAGCGACGTCAGCAGGGCGCCCTTCCCGGGGATCCCCGGCTCGAGCACGTGATCGAACGCGCTCACGCGGTCGGACGCGACGACGAGCATGCGCGGATCCTCGTCGGCTGTGGGGGAGTACAGATCCCGCACCTTCCCGGAGTAGACGTGCTTCCAGCCGGCGATCTCGGGTGCAGTGCTCATGCCTCCATTATGTCCGGTGTGATTCGGGCTCCCCGGACGGGGCACAATGGATCTCGATGTCCACCGCACCCGCCGCCGACCGCTGGCGGGGCGTGCAGACGGGCGCGATGCTCATCGGCGTCGCGGTGATGGCGGCCATCTACGCGCCGCAGCCGCTGCTCGCCGAAATCGCGGGTCACTTCGGCCGCACCGCATTCGAGGCGAACCTCGTGGTGTCGATGACGACGCTCGGCATCGCGCTCGGTGTGTTCCCCGCCTCGTTCATCGCGACCCGCGTCGGCCGCGGCCGCGTGCTGGCCGTCTCTCTCGCCGGTGGGGCCGCGCTCACCGTCGTCACGGCGCTGGGCGACGGATGGGCGCTGCTGGTCGCATCCCGCGTCGCGGTCGGCCTCGTCATGAGCGGCGTGCTCGTTTCGGCGATCGTGTGGGCGGGCGGCGCCGTCGCCGGGCATCGGCGCGCGCGGGTCGCAACCGCCTACGTCTCCGGCACGACGGCCGGAGGCATGCTCGGACGCCTCCTCGCCGGTTTCGTGACCGAGTTCACCGACTGGCGCGCCGGGATCCTCGCCGTCGACGTCGCGGTGATCGCCGGCGGTGCGATCGGCGTCGCGCTCGTCGGGATGCGCGCGCGTCAGAAGAGCGCCGCGCCGACGGCGAAGCCCGCGGATCCGTCGCCGTACGCCGCGCGCCGGATCGTGCGCGTGAGCCTGTTCGCCGTCGGATTCTTCGCGATGTGCGCGTTCATCGGCGTCTTCAACGCGACCGCGTTCCGAATGCTCGAGCCGCCGTTCTCGTACGGCGTCGCCGTCACGTCCATGCTGTTCCTGGCATATATCTCCGGCACCTTCACGTCGATGCGGGCGGGGGTGATCCTCGAGCGGCTGGGGGCGCGCCGCGCGATCCTCGTCGGCTCAGCGCTCATGATCGCGGGCCAGCTGCTCACGCTGCCGGACAGCATCGTCGCGATCGTGGCCGGACTCCTGCTGCTGGCCGCTGGGTTCTTCCTCGCGCATGCCGTCGCGAGCGCGGTCGTGCCGGCGGTGTCGCCGAAGCCGGTCGTCGGATCCGCCTGGTACACGCTGACGTACTACGCGGGTTCCTCGGTCAGCGCCCTCGCTCTCGGGTGGGGCTGGGACGAGGGCCGGTGGCCGCTGGTGATCGCCATGGCCGCGGCGTTCGGTGTGCTGACGGCGGCGGTCGCCTTCGGCATCCCCGCCCGCCTCGGCCGCCGCTGACAGCGCGCAAAAGGGGCCGTCCCGCACAAAGCGGAACGGCCCCAGATGATGGATCAGACCAGGTCGAACCGGTCGTTGTCCATGACCTGCGCCCAGGCCGCGACGAAGTCGCGCACGAACTTCTCGCCGGCGTCGGCCGAGGCGTAGACCTCGGAGATCGCCCGCAGCTCGCTGTTCGAGCCGAACACCAGGTCGACGCGGCTGCCGACGAGGCCCGAGCCAGACGTGTAGGTCTGCTGGTCGTCGGACGGGGTCCACTCGGTGCCGTTGACGAGCAGGTTCACGAAGAAGTCGTTCGTGAGCACGCCCGGCTGGTCGGTGAACACGCCGGTGCTCGAGCCGTCCCAGTTGTTGCCGAGCACGCGCAGGCCGCCGACGAGCGCCGTCATCTGCGGCGCGCTGACGCCGAGGTGGTTGGCGCGGTCGATCAGCAGGTGCTCGCTCGGCAGGTCGAACAGGCGGCTGTCGTAGTTGCGGAAGCCATCCGAGACCGGCTCGAGCCAGTTGAACTGGTGAACGTCGGTCTGCTCCTGCGTCGCGTCGACGCGGCCCGGCGTGAACGGCACCGCGATGTCGACGCCCGCGGCCGAGGCCGCCTGCTCGACACCGACGCCGCCGGCGAGCACCACGACATCCGCGAACGAGAGGCCCGATTCCTCGGCGACCTTCTCGAGCTGCGCGATGACGGGCTTCAGCTCTGCCGGACGGTTCACCGACCAGCTCACCTGCGGCTCGAGGCGGATCCGGCCGCCGTTCGCGCCGCCGCGCTTGTCGGACGAGCGGAACGTCGCCGCCGCCTTCCACGCGGTCGAGACGAGCTGCTGCACGGTCAGGCCAGAGGTCGCGATGAGCTCCTTCGCCGAGGCGATCGCCCCGGCGTCGGTTGCCGCGGTCTGCTCGGGCAGCGGATCCTGCCAGTCGAGGTCCTCCTCCGGCACCTCGGGCCCGAGGTAGCGCGACTTCGGTCCCATGTCGCGGTGCGTGAGCTTGAACCAGGCGCGTCCGAATGCCTCGGCGAACGCGTTCTGGTCGAGGCGGAAGCGGTTCGAGATCTCGTTGTAGATCGGGTCCACGCGGAGGGCGATATCGCTCGTGAGCATGCGCGGCTCGCGACGCTCGGATCCCTGCGCCATGGGCACCATGTCGGCGCCGCCGCCGTCCTTCGGGCGCCACTGCTTCGCGCCCGCGGGCGACTCGAACAGCTCCCACTCGTACGCGTAGAGGATGTGGAAGAACTCGTTGTCCCAGCGGGCCGGGTGGTAGGTCCAGGTGACCTCGAGGCCGCTGCCGACGGTGTCGTTGCCGCCGCGGCCGTCGCCGTAGCCCTGCTTCCAGCCGAGCCCCTGCTCCTCGAGGGGCGACCCTTCCGGATCCGCGCCCTGCTTGTCATCGGGGTGCGCGCCGTGCGTCTTGCCGAACGTGTGACCGCCCGCGATCAGCGCGACGGTCTCCTCGTCGTCCATGCCCATGCGCATGAACGTCTCGCGGATGTCGATTGCCGAGGCGAGCGGATCCGGGTTGCCGTCGGGCCCCTCCGGGTTGACGTAGATGAGGCCCATCTGCGTCGCGGCGAGCGGTGCGTCGAGCTCGCGCTTGCCCTTGTAGCGCTCGGCGTCGAGCCAGACCTTCTCGGGGCCCCAGTACACGTCGTCGTCGGCCTCCCAGACGTCGGCGCGGCCGGCGCCGTAGCCGAAGGTCTCGAAGCCCATCGTCTCCATCGCGACGTTGCCGGCGAGGATGATCAGGTCGGCCCACGAGATCGACTGGCCGTACTTCTGCTTGACGGGCCACAGCACGCGGCGCGCGCGGTCGAGCAGCACGTTGTCGGGCCACGAGTTCAGCGGAGCGAAGCGCTGCATGCCCGCGCCGCCGCCGCCGCGACCGTCGTGCGAACGGTAGGTGCCGGCCGAGTGCCACGCCATGCGCACCATGAAGGGGCCGTAGTGGCCGAAGTCGGCCGGCCACCAGTCCTGCGAGACCGTGAGCGCCTCGGCCAGGTCGGCCTTCAGCGCGGCGAAGTCGAGGCGTCCGAACGCATCCTTGTAGTCGAAGTCGCCGCCGAGCGGGTTCGAGACCGGGGTGTTCTTCGCGAGGATCTTGAGGTTCAGGCGGTTCGGCCACCACTCTGCGTTCGCACTGCCCTGGGTGGGGTGCACGCGGGGCGGGCCCGGGTCTGAAACGTTGCCGTCGTGCGTGAAATCTCCCGCAACGGTGGGGCTGTCACTGCTCGATCCGTACCCGAGCGGGCACGCGCCGTTGTTATCGCTCATCTTCGCCTTCCAGAAGGGACGTGTGTGTGAAGAAGTGAATGATTCAATTCTAGCGTAACCGCGTCCCGCACTCGACCCTGCGTGTCGAGCACCGCACGGATCCGTAAGGTGAGCACCATGGACGACCTCGACGCGCTGCTCGCCGACGCGCGCGCTCGCCTCGACGGCGTCGCGAAGGTGCGCATCGGCGTGGTGCGCGAACCGCGACGGATCCGCCGCGCATTCGGCGCGCGCCCCGTCATCGCGCCGGTCGCCGACGCGTGGCACCTGGGCGTGCTGCTCGTGGGGGAGGCGGATCTGTGGGCGACGGGATCCGTTCTGCGCGCGGCCGAGGAGGTGCGCCGCGGGTACACGGCGGAGTCGCAGCGCGAGCGCGCCGCGATCCGCGGCATGGCCTTCCGCGGCGGCTTCGCGGAGGGCGAAACGTTCCACTACGACGCGCGAGCGGTCGACGACGAACACCCCGGTCCGCTCGTGCGGCAGGGCGATCGGATCCTGGTGCGCTGGTCGCCCGCGGGCTTCCTCGCCCCGCTCGAGGCGTATCTCGACGAGCGGATCCAGCTGGCGCGCGACTGAGCACATTGCTCATTCCTGTCGGCGCGACGCGCTCGGGACCGCGCGGTTCTTCCATTGCGGGCGGTTCCTGACTTATGTTCTGGGGGAGCACTCTCGCGCCGCGATACCGCGGCGCGTTCTCGTCGAAGGAGCCGAAGGAGCAGCATGGTGCGATCGTCACAGCCGAGGACAGACGCGATCCCCGAGCGCGAGCAATGGACCGGCCAGCTCGGTTTCATCATGGCGGCGGTGGGATCCGCCGTCGGCCTCGGCAACATCTGGCGCTTTCCGGGTGTCGCGTACGAGTCGGGCGGCGGAGCGTTCCTGATCCCGTATCTGGTGGCGCTTCTGACGGCCGGAATTCCCATCCTTTTCCTCGACTACGCGATCGGCCACCGATTCCGCGGATCACCGCCGCTCGCGCTGCGTCGCCTCGGCGGCCGCTTCGGCGAGGGAATCGGATGGTTCCAGGTCGTGATCGCCGCGCTCATCGCGGTGTACTACACGGGCGTTCTCGCCTGGGCCGCCAGCTACTTCGTCTTCTCGTTCGGTGAGCAGTGGGGCGACGATACGGCGGCGTTCTTCACGGGCGAGTACCTGAAGGTCGCGGACGGCGCAGCGGATCCGGTGACGTTCGACTTCGTGCCGGCCGTGCTGATTCCGCTCGTGCTCATGTGGATCATCACGCTCGTGATCCTCGGCGCCGGCGTCGTCAAGGGCGTGCAGCGCGCGAACGTCATCATCATCCCGCTGCTGGTCGTCGCTTTCGTGGCGCTCGTCATCCGCGCGCTGTTCCTTCCGGGCGCGCTCGACGGGCTCGACGCGTTCTTCACCCCGGACTTCGCGGCGCTCGCCGATCCGAACGTCTGGATCGCGGCGTACAGCCAGATCTTCTTCTCGCTCTCGATCGCGTTCGGCATCATGATCACCTACGCCTCGTACCGCCGGCGCCGCTCGAACATGACCGGTGCGGGGCTCGTGGTCGCGTTCGGCAACTCCTCCTTCGAGATCCTCGCCGGCATCGGCGTGTTCTCGACGATCGGCTTCCTCGCCCATCAGCAGGGCATCGGCGTTGACGACGTCGAAGGGCTGAGCGGGCCGATCCTCGCATTCGTGACGTTCCCCGCGATCGTCAGCGAGATGCCGGGCGGCGGTTTCATGGGGGCGCTGTTCTTCGGCACGCTCACTCTCGCCGGCCTCACCTCGCTCATTTCGATCCTCGAGGTGGTCATCGCGTCGATCCGCGACAAATTCGGTATCACGCGCGGCCAGGCCGTCGGCGGGGTGGGCGTGCTCGCGGTCATCTCGATCGTGCTGCTCGGCACGACGTCGGGCCTGACCGCGCTCGACACGATCGATCAGTGGACGAACAACATCGGCATCGTCGCGTCGGCGATCATCATGACGATCGTGGTGATCTGGGTGAAGCGCCGCGGCGGCGAGCTGTCGAGGCACCTGAGCGCCGTGTCGACGTTCAAGGTCGGCGGTCTGTGGGTGGTCTTCACGGGCGTCGTCGCCCCGGTCGTGCTGATCTGGATGCTCGCGGCCAAGATCATCGACCTCGTGACGAACGGCTACGAGGGGTATGCGACCTGGTACCTCGGCGTCGCGGGCTGGGGCAGCGTCGTGCTCGCGGTCGTCGCCGCGATCGTTCTGCCGATCGTCGCCTGGCGCCGCGACCCGCACAGCTTCGAGGCGTGGCCGACCAATGAGCAGCTCAGCGTGAAGGGAGGCGCCCGATGAGCGCCATCGCCATCTTGTTCCTGATCATCGCGGCGGTCATCGTGTGGGGCGGGCTCGCCGCGAGCATCGCGTTCCTCGTCGCGCGGCCGGAGACGAGCGCCTACCCGGAGGGCGGTGCGGGCGACGACGTCGGATGACGCGGATCAGCGGGACGAGCGTGCCGTTCGACCGCGCGTGACGCCGACGAAGGACTGCACGTCCTCCGCGTCGCGATCGAGCAGCCACGCGAGGACCACGTCCGAGGTCGCGGCCCCGACGAGCGGGCGGTAAGTGGCGTCCTTGCGGTGGTGGAGCCGCGCGAGAGACATCGGCACGACCACGATTCCGGCGCCGGCCGCGGCGGTCGCGATCGCGTCCTCGGTCGTGTCGATGGCGGCGAACGTCGGCGCCTCGGTCGGCAGCCCGAGCTCGCCGAGCACGTCGTCGCGGGGAGTGATGAGCACCTCGCCGTCGAGATCCTGCGGCGTGAGCTCGTCGGCCGCCGCGAGGGAGGAGTCGGCCGACATCACGACGACCGGGGTCTCCTCGTAGAGGGCGATCACGTGCAGGCCGTCCTCTGCGAGCGGGCGCCGACAGATCGCGGCGTCGACGAGGCCCTGCGTGAGCGCCTCGACCTGCGCGTCGAAGGCGATCTCGATCAGCTCGATCCGCTGGTGCGGGCGCTGGAGGCGCCATTGGCGGATCCACTTGCCGGGCGTCGCCCCCGGAACGGCGCCGAGACGGAAGGCGGGGAGCCGAGCCGGGGTCGGGGCGATCTGCTTCGGCTGCTTCTTCGGCTGTGCGGGCTTCGCGGGCGCTCGTCGAACGCGCCCCCCGCGGGATGCCCTGTTCTGCGCCATGACCTCAGAATACGGAACGATCGGCGACAGCGGTCGCGCCGCGTTACGCTCGGCGTGACGAAAGGATCCCCGTGCCGCATTTCGACCTGCCGCTCGAGCAATTGCGCGAGTACCGCTCCGGTGTTCTTCTCCCCGACGACTTCGATGACTTCTGGGCGAGCACGCTCCAGGGCAGCCGCGACGCGCGCGGCGAGACGTACGCACCCGAGGTCGACAACGGGCTCGCGCTCATCACGACGAGCGACGTGACGTTCTCCGGGTTCGCGGGCGATCCGATCCGGGCCTGGTATCACCGGCCCGCGCACGCGGAGCCGACCGCGATCGTCGTCGAGTTCCTCGGCTACTCGGGCGGGCGAGGGCTGGCACACCAGCAGGCCGAGTGGGCGGCGGCAGGATACGGGCACCTGCGCGTCGATACCCGCGGCCAGGGCATGCACCGGGTGCTGCCGGGCGCGACCGCCGATCCGCACGGATCCGAGCCCGCGACGGGCAGCATCACGCGCGGCATCGCGTCTCCGGAGACCTACTACTACCGGCGCGTCTTCACCGACGCGGTGCGCGCGGTCGACGTCGCGCATGAGCTGGCGCCGGGGCTGCCCGTCTTCGTCACGGGCGTCAGCCAGGGCGGCGGCATCGGGATCGCGGCGGCGGCGCTCGGCGACGACGTGGCGGGCGCCCTGATCGACGTGCCGTTCCTGTGCGACTTCCCGCGCGCGATGTCGATCACCGACGCCGATCCGTACGCCGAGATCGTGCGCTACCTCGCGGCGTTCCGCGACCGGGTCGACGACACGTTCCGCACGCTGTCGTACGTCGACGGCGTGAACCTCGCCTCCCGCGCAAGCGTGCCGGCGCTGTTCTCGGTCGCGCTGATGGACGCGGTCTGCCCGCCGTCGACCGTGTTCGGCGCGTTCAACGCGTGGGCGGGCGAGGACAAGGAGATCGTGCACTACGCGTACAGCGGCCACGAGGGCGGCGGCCCGGAGCACCGGCGGCGCCAGCTCGACTGGCTCGCGGATCGCGTCTGAGCTTCTTGCTTGTGCAGGACTACGGCAGATCGGGCCGAGGCCGGCGTTCTTGAGCCGGTGCGGCCCGAATCTGCACCGCGGTGCCGTACTCGTGCGCTCGCGGGCGCAGAAAAGGGCCGCCCACCGGTGTCGGTGAGCGGCCCTTGTCGCGTCAGTTATGCCGCGAGGCGAAACCCGCGGAGGTCGGTGGCGATCTTCTCGCCGTCGAGGATCTTCTCGTCGTCGCCGATGAGCGATCCGCCGGCGACCTGCGCGCGAGCGCCGATGAAGCTGCGGACGCCGATTTTGGCCTTCGCGCCGACGGCCGCCTCGGGGCCGATGTGCGCGTTCGCGTCGATGATGGCGCCCGGGCCGATGATGGCGCCGGGTTCGATCCATGCGCCGGCGGCGATCTGCGCACCCTCCAGCACGTGTGCCCGGGGTTCGATGTACGCACCCGCCTCGACGCGAGCTGTCGCGGCGACCTTCGCGCCGTGCGCGACGAGTCCGCGGCCGTTGGCGTGCTTGCGGTAGCGCAACGTCTCGCCCTGGTCGTCTTCGATGTCTACGTAGTTCTTGCCCACGGTGCCCTTTCCAATCATTCGAGGAGATGGACATTCGGGTAAACGCTCCGGGGAGGAGAGCTATTCCCGTCGAGATAAGGACATACTCACCATTCGCGCAATGCGCACTCTGTGGCCCGGCTATGGTTCTCCTGAGAAAGCGGGCGCGGTACCGTCGAGGGGTGGCAAGGACGACACTTTCGGCAGCGCAGGCGAGGCGCACGGCGCTCGCCTCGCAGGGGCTCGGCGGGGCGAGGGACGGATCCGCGTCGCCGCGCACGCTGCACGCCGGCATCGCGCGCATGGGCGTGCTGCAGATCGACTCGGTGAACGTGTTCGCGCGGTCGCACTACATGCCGATGTTCTCGCGCGCCGGATTCTACGACCCCGCGGCGCTTGACCGCGTCGTGTTCCGGCGCCGCAAGCCCACGCACGTCGAGTACCTCGCGCACGAGGCGGCGTTCATGCCGATCGACGACTGGCCGCTGTGGGGGTTCCGCCGAGAGGCGATCCGCGCCCGCGATGGCCGGTGGGGCGGCTGGGCCGGCGAGAACGCCGAGGTCATCGAGCGCGTGCGGGAAGAGCTCGCCGACCGCGGGCCGCTGAAGCCCAGCGAGATCTCGTCGATCGAGCGCGAGGCGCGGCGCGGGCCCTGGTGGGATTGGGATCACGTCAAGCGCGCCCTCGAACACCTCTGGGGCATCGGCGAGGTCGCGATCGCCGGGCGTGATGGGTTCGAGCGCGTGTACGGGCTCGCGTCGCACGTGCTGCCGGATCGCGTGCTGTTCGACGCGCCGCGGGACGACGCGATCCGGGAGCTCGTGCGCCGGGCCGCGCGGTCGTACGGCGTCGCGACGCTGTCCGACCTCAACGACTACTACCGGCTGCGCGATCAAGCCGCGGTGCGCCGGGCGATCGCCGAGCTCGTCGACGAGGGCGAGCTCGCGCCCGTGCGGGTCGAGGGCTGGGCGCGCGACGCGTGGATCCACCGCGACGCGCGCGTGCCGCGATCCGTGACGCAGGCGAGCCTCCTGACCCCGTTCGATCCGATGGTGTGGTTCCGCGAGCGCGCCGAGCGTCTGTTCGACTTCTCGTACCGGATCGAGATCTACGTGCCGGGGCCGAAGCGGCGGTACGGGTACTACTCGCTGCCGCTCGTCGTCGACGATCGCATCGCCGGGCGCATCGATCTCAAGGCCGATCGGGCCGCCTCGACGCTGCGCGTGCAGTCGGCGTGGTGGGAGTCAGGTGTCAGGCCGGATCCCTCGCGGGTGGCGGCCGAGATCCGCCGCGCGGCCGGCTGGCAGGGGCTGGATGACGTGACCGTGTCGCGCTGGGGCGACGCGGCCGACGACCTCGCCGCATCCCTCGGTGCCGAGCGCCACGAGCATCCGAATGCGTCGGGCGTCTCGCGCTGTTCGCGCGGAGATGAGCCGCAACTGCGGAGCTGATCGTGAAGTCTTTCCGCGGTTGTGGCTCATTTCCGCAAGTAGGGTGCGCGCGGAATCCCATGGCGTCTGAGTTCGAGGAGGAACGATGGGGCTCCGATTTTTGAGCGATGCGGAGGTGCGTTCGCGCTCGCCGGAGATCTGGGACGTATATGTTGAGGTCTTCGGCGACCGAACCTCGTACGACGAGTGGCTCGACGGTATGCTGCTGCGCCACGCGGCGCGGGTGATGCTCGGGCGGAGAAGAGCCATATCTCCGGAGCCGTTCGCGATCTTCCTCCGTCGTTACGGCTCATTTCCGCGGTTGTGGGGCGCGACGGATCTCGTCGTCTCGGGTCCTGGAGGGGGACGATGAGGGGCACGGCGTGCGCTGTTCGCGCGGAAACGAGCCATAACGTCGGACCGAATCGCAGGATCTCTCCGACGTTGTGGCTCATCTCCGACGTTGTGGAACGGCGAGGGCGCGGATCGGACGAGACTCGATGATCCCGAGTGACCTGGCCGGGGTTCCGGAGGGCGCCGAGGCGCCGGCGATCATTGCGGCGCTGCGGGGAGGCGACCAGGCCGAGGCGGTGTGGCTGAACGGCCATGGCGGACTGACCTTTCGGCTGCCCGGACGCCATGCGAAGTGGCAACGCGGAGGCAGCGTGGATCTCGGGCGCGAGGCTGAGCGCCTGCGCTGGGCGAGGCAATACGCGAATGTGCCGCCGGTTGTGTCGTTCACCGCCGGCGATGACGAGCAGCTTCTCGTGACGGAGACGATTGCCGGCACCTCCGCGGTTCTGGATCCGTGGAGCGGGCGCCCGCACGGCGCGGCACGGGCTCTCGGGGCCGGTCTGCGCGCGTTTCACGACGCGCTTCCGGTCGCGGACTGCCCCTGGACGTGGTCGACTGACGAACGGATCGCGACGCTTGCCGACCCTGCCGAGCGGAAGCGGCTCGCGGCGGCGGATCCGGATCCGACGCGCATCGCCTTCTACCGCGATCTGTGGCACACGGAGTAGGGGTCAGGCCGGCTGACAGGTCGGGCACCAGAATACCCGCCTGTCGCGGCCGGGTGCGGCGCCGAGTGATGTTTCGAGAATCACTGTTCCGCACCGGCGACAGGGCAGGCCGGCGCGGCCGTAGACCCAGTGATTGCGGCCGCGGCGGCCGTCGCCGGTGAAGGTGCGCACCGGACGCGTGAGGTTGCTGCGGATCGCGCGGGCGCCGAGTTCCACGAGCTGCGGAAAGTCGTGAAGGGGCGCTGCCGGATCTATGCCGCGCAGGAACAGCAGCTCGTTCGCGTACACGTTGCCGAACCCGGCGACGTTGCGCTGGTCGAGCAGCGCGGTGTGCGCGGGGCGCGGATCCCGCTCGAGGCGCGCGATCGCCTCGCTCGGGTCCCAGGCGGGGCCGAGCGGATCAGGGCCCAGATGACCGATCGCGTTCTGCTCGTCGCGCAGCAGCTCGACGACGCCGAGGTCGAATCCGACCGTCTGCCAGTCGGCGGACGCGAGCACGGCGCGGGCCTGGAAACCCGGGCGGCGCCAGCGCTCGCCGGGGGGATACGCGTGCCACTCGCCCTCCATCTTGAGGTGCGTGTGGAGGGTGACTTCGCCGATGCGGTGCAGGATGTGCTTGCCCACAGCGCGCACGCTGTCGACGCACTGACCGGTGAGGTCCGCCGTCGCGGCCTTCGGAACCCGGAGATCGAAGGTGGTGAGGACCTGGCCGGCGAGCACCTCGTTGAGCCGGCGCGCGGTGCGGTGGGCGGTGTCTCCCTCGGGCATCAGCCGGCCCCGCTTTGCCGAGCGCCTGAGATTTCGGCGAGCGCCTGACGATTTCGGCCGATTCGGCCGGCGGCCGCCGAAATCTCAGGTCCTCGGCGAACGGTCATCGCCGCATCTCCCGGCGCAGGGACAGCCCCTTGGTCGCCTCGACGAACCCGGCGGCGCGGAGGTGGCGGGCGAGCGGTGCGGAGTACGTGCCGACACCGTTGACCTTCTCGACCGTGAGGGTCTCGAGCGCGCGGGCGCGAGCTTCGGTCGCGAGGCCCCGGGCTGCCGCCTCGAGCACGGCGTCGTCGGCGGTGAATGCCAGCACCGTGCGGCCGCCCCGCTCGAGGTACAGCACGAGCTCCCCGTCGATGATCACGACGAGCGCCCCCGCCTTGCGCCCCGGCCGGTGGGTGACCTCGTCGAGCGCGGGCCACGCGAGGGCGGCGCCATAGGGGTTTGCCGGATCCGTCGCCGCGAGCACGCGCGGCGCGAGCGGTGCCGGATCCGCGACCGCCGCGAACGTGCGCAGCCGGTCGACCGTCGTCGACGCGGCGAACTGCGCGGCGCCGAGCTTCTCGATGAGGTAGCCGCGGCGGCAGTGCCCGGCCTCCTCGAACGTCGCGAGCGTGCGGTAGACCTGCGCGAACCCGCCGGGCGCGCCCTCGGTCTGCACGGATCCGCGGGTGACGACGCCGTACCGGTCGAGCATCAGGGACGCGTGCGCCGCGGCCCGCGCCGTGTCGTCGGCGTCGGGAGCCGGGAGCAGCGACCAGCGCCCGCCCGCCGCGGGGTTGCGGGGCGCCGCGGGCCGGGACATGCTCATGCCGCGGAAGGTGCGCGTGCGCGGTGCGCGGCGGGTCGTCTTGTGGCTCTGGGATCCGCCGGCCAGCAGCGTGCGCACGGGTGCGAACGTGTCGTTCGTCGCGCGGCTCGACCACACGAGGCGCCAGAGGGCCTCGGTCACCGACGTCTCGGACACCTCGGCGGCCCCGGCCGCGGTGAGCTGCGCGCGCACCATGTCGGCGATCTGCGCGGCGAAGAATGCGCCGCCGGGGGAGAGCACGCTCGCGACGCGCTCCTCGAGCGCATCGGCCGGCGCGGCGTCCTCCCGCGCGAGCGTGAGGGGCACAGCGTCGCGCGGATGCAGCGCGATCCAGCCGTCTCGGCCGGCGATCTGACCGTGGCCCGACCAGACCACCTCGCCGGCGGCGGTGAGCTCGTCGAGCATCGCCGAGGAGTACCCGGCGACCCGGCTCGGCAGGACGAGCGATTCCCACGCGCTCGCGGGGATCGGCACGCCCGCGAGCTGCTCGACGACCTGCAGCACGCCGTCGACGCCCTCGAGCGGGCGGTCCATGTGGTGCCACGCGGGCAGGAACCGCGCGTAGGCGGCGGGCTCGACCGGCTCGATGGATCCGCGCAGCGCCGCGAGCGAGCGCATGCGGATGCGCCGGAGGCCCTCGGCGTCGCACCACTCGGGCTCTTCCGTCAGCGATGCCGCGGATCCCTCGGGCAGGAAGAACCCGCTGACCGCGCGCCCGCTGGCCTCGAGCCGGTGGAGCGCGTGCCGGGCGACGGCGGCGCCGACGCCGAGCCGGGCGGCCAGATCGGTGACGGTGAAGGGGCCGTGCGTGCGCGCGTAGCGGCTGACGAGGTCGCCAAGTGGATCGGCCAGCGGTTCCGTGAATGCGACCGGCACGCCGACGGGAAGGGCCGTGCCGAGGGCGTCGCGCAGCCGACCGGCGTCTTCGATGGCCGCGTACCGGTCGTCGCCGGCGATGCTGACGCGGATCGCGCGCTTGCTGCGCACGAGCTCGTCGAGGTGCGCGGTCGCTTCCGGGATGTCGGCGTGGTCGGGCGTGGTGTCGTCGGGGACGGTATGCGGATCGTTCGCCGGGTTCGTTGACGCGGTGGGCTCCGCCGGGCTAGCTGACGCCGTGCCGTCACGCGGGTGACGGTCGCCGTCACGCGGCTCATTCGGGTGCGCCGTCGTCCCTGCTTCGAGCCGCTCAGCCACCTCCTGCGCGGTCAGCGGCCCGAGCAGCCGCAACAGGTCGGCGACGCCCTCGATGCCCCTGACGCGGCGGTCGGCCGCGAGCCGCTGAACTTCGAGTTCGTACCGCACGACGATGTCGGGGTCGAGCAGCTCGCGCATCTCGACGCGGCCGAGTAGCTCGCCGAGCAGCGCCGGATCGACCGACAGAGCCGCCGCCCTGCGCTCGCCGAGCGGCGAATCGCCCTCATACATGAACGCGCCGATGTAGCCGAACAGCAGGTCGCGCGCGAACGGCGACGGCTGCGCGGGCTCGGACTCCACCAGGCGGATCCGCCGCTCGCCGATGCCGCGCGCGAGCCGAACGAGCGATGGCAGGTCGTACACGTCCTGCAGCACCTCGCGCAGGGTCTCGAGGATCACGGGGAACGTCGGGTGGCCGCGCGCGACCTCGAGCAGCGCCGCCGAGCGCTGCCGCTGCTGC
Source organism: Microbacterium gubbeenense DSM 15944 (assembly GCF_000422745.1). Lineage (GTDB taxonomy): Bacteria > Actinomycetota > Actinomycetes > Actinomycetales > Microbacteriaceae > Microbacterium > Microbacterium gubbeenense. Next base: position 73,912 of record NZ_AUGQ01000008.1, on the reverse strand, counting down.
CACAGCGGCATGCGCGTGCCGGGCCGAAGCCTGGGCATGAGCAGCGACCGGGCCGCGCACTCGCGGAAGCGCGAGGCGAACAGCGCGGATCCGCCGACCTCATCGGTGACGATCTGCTCGAGCTCGTCGGGATCGAAGACGAACAGCTCGGCGCCCGGCGGATCGGCCTCGGCGTCGGGGATGCGCGCGATGATGCCGTCGTCGCTCGCGACCGCGGATCCGTCGACGCCGAGTCGCTCCCGTATACGCGCGTTCACGGCGAGCGCCCATGGTGCGTGCACGTGCATTCCGTAGGGGGAGTGCAGGATGATGCGCCAGTCGCCGACCTCGTCACGTCCGCGCTCGACGTTGAGCACAATATCGGTCGGCAGCGCGCCGGTGGCCGCGAGCTGCTCTTCGAGGTGCGCGAGCAGGTTGGTGCGGGCGCTGTCGTCGAGGCCGGCTTCGCGCAGGCGGTGGTGCGCGGTCGCGGGCTGCGCCGCGGCGACCTCGCGGGTGAACTTCCCGAGCGCCTCGCCGAGCTCGGCCGGGCGGCCGAGGCTGTCGCCCGTCCAGAACGGCACCCGCCCCGGCTGCCCGAACGCGGGCAGCACGTTGACCCGGTCGTGCGTGATCTCGACGATGCGCCAGCTCGTCGTGCCGAGGGTGAAGACGTCGTTCACGCGCGACTCGTAGACCATCTCTTCATCGAGCTCGCCGACTCGCGCGTTGCGCGTCTCGCCCGCGATGAAGACGCCGAACAGGCCGCGATCCGGGATCGTGCCGCCGCTGGTGACCGCCAGACGCTGCGCGCCGGGGCGGCCCTCGAACACGCCGCGATCGCGATCCCACACGATGCGCGGGCGCAGCTCGGCGAATTCGTCGGACGGATATCGCCCGGCGAGCAGGTCGAGCGTCGCCTCGAACGCGCTGCGCGGTAGCGAGCGGAACGGCGCGCTGCGACGCACCGACTCGAACCAGCCCTCCACGTCGACCGAATCGAGCGCCGAGGCGGCGACCGTCTGCTGGGCGAGGATGTCGAGAGGATTCTGCGGCACCGCGATCGCCTCGATCGCGCCCGACAGCATGCGTTCGGTCACGATCGCCGTGTGCAGGAGGTCGCCGCGGTGCTTAGGGAAGAGATCCGCTCGGCTGATCTCGCCCACCTGGTGGCCCGCGCGCCCCACGCGCTGCAGGCCGCTCGCGGCGCTCGGGGGCGACTCGACCTGGATCACGAGGTCGACCGCGCCCATGTCGATGCCGAGCTCGAGGCTGCTCGTCGCGACGACGCAGCGCAGGGCGCCCGACTTCAGCTCCTCCTCGACGATCGCGCGCTGATCCTTCGACACGGATCCGTGGTGCGCCTTCGCGAGCACCGGTGCGACGCCCGCCGTCTGCCCGGACTGCGCCGGCATCGCCGCGGCCTGGGCGGGCGGCGGCGCCTCGAGGCCGAGGCGGTCGGCGTAGATCTCGTTGAGCCGCCCCGTCAGCCGCTCGGCGAGGCGGCGCGAGTTGGCGAACACGATCGTCGAGGAGTTCTCGAGCACGCGGTCGACGATCGCCTCCTCGACGTGCGGCCAGATGGACCCCGTGACCTCCCCGTTCGTCGCCTCGGGCATCGTCTCGCCCGTGCCGGGCGTGCCCTCCCAGAACCGGTCGTCGGCGGGCGCCATCGGATCTCCGGAGCTCGCGCCCGAGAGATCCGCGCGGTGCGACGCCTCCCGCGCCCCGGCGGGCGGCGGGTCGGTCATGTCGTCGACCGGCACGCGCACGGCGAGCTCGAACGTCTTCGACGCGCGCGGGGCGACGATCTCGACCGGCGCGGACCCGCCGAGAAAGCCCGCGACCGCGTCGATCGGCCGCACGGTCGCCGACAGCCCGATGCGCTGCGCGGGCCTCTCGAGCAGGTCGTCGAGCCGCTCGAGGGAGACCGCGAGGTGCGCGCCGCGCTTCGACGAGGCGACCGCGTGCACCTCGTCGACGATGACGGTGTGCACCTCGCGCAGGGTGTCGCGCGCGCTCGAGGTGAGCATGAGGAACAGCGACTCGGGCGTCGTGATCAGGATGTCGGGCGGATTGCGCAGCATGCGCTGCCGGTCGCGCGGGGGAGTGTCGCCCGACCGGACGCCGACCGACACCTCGGGCGGATCGACCCCGAGCCGCTTCGCCGCCTGCGTGATGCCGACGAGCGGCGACTGCAGGTTGCGCTCGACGTCGACGCCGAGCGCCTTCAGCGGCGAGATGTAGAGGATCTTCGTGCGCCGCTTCGTGCGCTTCTGGGTGCGGCCCTCGAAACCGGGCAGGGTCTCGGCCGCGCGATCCTCGCGGAACACCCGATCGAGCGCCCAGAGGAAAGCGGAGAGCGTCTTACCGGAGCCGGTCGGCGCCACGACGAGCGCATGCCGCCCCGCGGAGATCGCCGCCCACGCGCCGGTCTGCGCGTCGGTCGGCCGCGCGAACGCCCCGCGGAACCACGCCGCGGTCGGTTCGCTGAAGCTCTCCAAGATGTCCACGAATCCATCCTGCCGCGAACCTCAGACATTCGAGCGTGCTGCGTTACAGGTGCCGCGGGAGATCCATCGATTCGTGGAGCACACGAAGGATGTGGACGGCGTCATTCTCTAAGAGGTACGCCACGATGTGGCGCGGGTGTTTTACGCGCGATCGGTTGGACGAAGCGAGATGACGGATGAGGAGGCCGCGTCGAATCGCAGAGACCGTGTGAGACCCGGCGCCGTGCGGCGCCGATGCGATATTGATCAGCGTCTCAGTGATCAGCGACTCGTACCGACGCGCGGCCTCTTTCCCGAAGTCGGCCCGGCTGCGCGTCACGGCCTGAGCGATGTCCTTCGCAGCTGTGGCCGTTATGCGGAGGGCCTATGTCATGCTGCTCGGTCAGTGAGTCCGCGGATGAAGTCACCGACCTCATCGGCCGACAGCTCTGCGTAGCGGCCGGCGTCGATATCGGCGAGACCGACCTCGACCGCGTCGGTGAGCTGCTTGAGTCTGCCGCGGTAGTCGAGCTCGCGCTCTTCGAGCAGACGCACGCCCTCGCGCATCGCCTCGCTCGCGTTCTGGTATCGGCCGGATGCAACGAGCGCGTCGACGAACCCCTGCTGGTGTTCGGTGAGTACGACATTTCGCGTAGGCATATCTCCACGGTACTCCCGTTGGCAACTTATGCCAACGACTACTTCGCCGCGCTGTTCCCGGTGGTCACATCGAGCGGGAAGTCGATGGGGAACGACCCGAACAGCAGCCGTCCTGCGGCCGCCGCGGACTCCTTCAGCGCGGTCGCCACCATCTCCGCCTGCTCCTCGGGCGCGTGCACGATCACCTCGTCGTGCAGGAAGAATGCGATGTGGGCGCGGCGCCCGAACACGGGGCCCGACGCATGCGCGGCGCTCCGCGGATCGATCGCGGGAAGCCGCGCGAGCCGCAGCCGCAGGTCGGCCAGCCATGCGAGCGCCCATTCGGCGGCGGTGCCCTGCACGACGAAGTTGCGGGTGAACCTGCCGTGGTCGCGCGCCGAGCGCTGAGCCCGCTGCTCGTCCGCCGCGGTCGCGTCCGCGGCGAGCGCGCGCGACTGGATCCGTCGGGCCGCGTCGTCGAGTGCGGGCGAGGTGCGCCCGAGCCAGGTCGACACGGATCCGCCGACTTCGCCCGTCTTCGCCGCACCGTCGACAAGGCCCATCGCCCGCGGAAACGCGCGGCGCAGGCGCGGCACGAGGCGCCCGGAGTCACCTGTCGTCGCGCCGTACATCGCCCCGAGCATCGCGACCTTCGCCTCGGCGCGCGTCGGGATCGCACCGCTCGCGACGACGCCGTCGTACAGATCCCGTCCGTAGGCGGCCTTCGCCATGCGCTCGTCGCGAGCCATCGCCGCGAGCACGCGCGGCTCGAGCTGCGCGACGTCGGCATCGACGATCACCCACCCCGGATCCGCGCGGAGCGCCCCGCGGAGCTGTCGCGGGATCTGCAGGGCGCCGCCGCCCGCGGCCGCCCAGCGCCCCGTCACGACACCCCCCGGCACATAGACGGGTCGGAATCTGCCGCCGTGCACCCAGGTGTCGAGCCAGGCCCATCCGTTCGCCGTGAGCAACCGCGCGAGGCGCTTATATTCGAGCAGCGGCATGATCGCGGGGTGGTCGACCTCCTGCAGCTCCCACTTGCTCGTCGACGAGACCTGCAAGCCCGCCGCCCGCAGTGATCGCAGCAGCTGCGTGTGCGAATCGAGCGACAGCAGCGGATCCTCGAGCGCCGCCCGCACCTCGCGGGCCAGCCGCGCCATGTTCGCGGGAACCCCGCCCGGGCCGCGCGCACCGAGAACGTCGTCGAGGATCCCCTCATGATGCGCCCCGTCCCACGGCACGCCGGCCGTGCGTGCCTCGGCCGCTACGAGCGCGCCCGCCGACTCGGCGGCGAGCAGCAGGCGCATCGGCCCCGGGTCGGCGGCCGCACCGAGCGCAGCGTCCTGCCGCTCGAGCTCGCGCAGCACCTCGCCCAGATCGTTGCGCCGCGGGCGGTCGAGATCGAACAGTGCCGGCGCGTGCTCCTCATCGGGCGCTGTCCAGTCGACGTCGCTGTCGAGACCCGCACCCGGCACCGCGTTGGTCAGAATCGCGTGGCACAGCCGCAGGTCGTGGCACCGCTCGACGCGCACGCCGGCCGCGAGCAGCTGAGGATACGTCTCGGCCGTGCTCGCCCACACCCAACGCACCGGGCGCTCCGCCTCCCGGGCGGCGACCCACGCGGGGAACTCCGCCGCAGCGATCGTGCGGCTCACCCCGCCCGGCGCGGCCGCGACGATCCGTCCCTCGCTCGAGCGCCCGATCGCGATGCGCGGTGCTTCGCGCCAGGGGTCGGACATGCCCCCAATCTATCCGCGGACCGCGCCCGTCGAGCCCCGCACGACCAGCGTCGGCGGCACGATCAATCGCTCGGGCGGGCTCGCGCCGAGCATGGCGAGCACTTGAGTCATCGCCGCCGTGCCCATCGCGCCGCGCGGCTGGTCGACGCTCGTCAGCGCGGGTCGCAGCAGCCCCGCGAGCTCGGTGTTGTCGTAACCGATCACCGACAGCCCCTCGGGCACGCGGATTCCGCGGTCGGCCGCGTGCCCGAGCACGTTCGCCGCGATGCGATCGTTTGCGGCGAAGACGGCCGTGAGCCCGGATTCGTCGGAGAACAGCGAACGGACGTCGTCGAATTCGCGCGGATCCGCGACGAGAGAACGGTAGACGTCGCGCCTCGCGCGAGACGCGGGGCGAGCAGATCCGTACGCGAACCCGATGCGCTCGTGGCCGAGTCCCCGGAGGTGTGCGACCGCGAGCCGCGCACCTCGCTCGTCGTCGTTGCGCACCCAGCCGGCATTGTCGGGCACCGATTCGGGGCGACCGACGACCACGAGCGGCACGCGCGAGGCAGCGGGGGCGAGATCTGTCGCATCGAGATGCCCCGTCACGGCGATGATCGCGTCGACACCGAGATCGATCAGGCTCTGCAGTCGGCCCCTCAGCAGAGTGCGATCCCGCCGTCCGTGGCTGAGGATCACGCCGAAGCCCGCTTCGTGCGCGGCATCCTCGATCCCGTTGACGATGTCCGTGTGGTACTCGTTGCGCAGGTCGGTCAGGAGCACTCCGACGAGGTCGCTGCGACCGCTGACAAGCCGCTGCGCCCATCCGTTCGTGCGGTATCCGAGCCGGTCGGCCGCGTTCTGGATGCGCTCTCTGCTCGCGGCGCTGACGCCCGCTTCGCCGCGCAGGGCCGCGGAGACGAGCGACTTCGACACGCCCGCCGCACGCGCGACGTCGACGATCGTCGGTCGGGGCGAGGCGGGCACAGATCCAGTGTGCCGGATCGGCGGTGCAGCGGATCGAAGACGCTCTGGAACGTTCCGGATCCGTTCACCTGCGAGCCGCGCGAACGTCACCCCGCGCTCGTAGCGTCTTCCTCGTGACCCACGCGACAACGATCCGGAACGTTCCAGATGCCATTCTCCTCGACTTCGGCGGGGTGATCTTCCAGACCGCGAAGAACGCGGGCGGCTCTCGTGCGGTTGCGGTGAAGCACGCCGCCCGCATGGATCGCGCCGGGATCGGCGTCACTCCCGAGCGTCTCGAGGCCGCACTTCGCGCCGGCCTCGTGGCGCTCAAGCACTGGAAGCACGCTCAGAGCCGTAGGCTCGCCCCGACCGAGCTCGCACCGCGCGAGATCGTCGGAGACTTCCTCGCGAGCGACCTGCCCGCCGCGGCTCGCGAACTTCTCATCGCCGAGGCGGGAGATCTCCTCCGCGATCTCACGCGCATGCTTTCCTCGCACGCGCTGCGGCCCGGCATCCCGGAACTCCTCGACTTCGCAGACGATCGCGGGATCCCCGTCGGCATCGTCTCGAACGCGCATTCCGGGCGCAGCCACCGAGAGGTCCTCGCCGAGCACGGCCTTGAGGGCCGTTTCGCCGTGCAGTGCTACTCCGACGAGGTCGGCCTGCGAAAGCCGCACCCGGGCATCATCGCTCTCGCAGCGGAGGCGTGCGGCGCGATTCCCGAGCGATGCTGGTATGTAGGTGACACGCAGGACCGCGACGTCGTCGCCGGTCGCCGTGCCGGAGTCGGCGCCGTGATCCTCACCCGCAGCCACCACACGGACGACCCGCCGTTCGCCGTCACCGACCGCGCCGACGCCGTCTACGACACCCCGGAGGGCGTCGTCACGGCGCTGCGCGAGGCGTCCGGATCTTCAGCGCCGCTGGCGGAACCGGGCCCGGACCGCGGGGGGCCCGCTCTGCTCATCGACCACGGCGGGGTGATATCGCAGTCGGAGCGCGACCCGCACGCGATCCATGCGTTCGCCGGTTGGCTTGCGGCGCTGCTGTCGCCGGACGGCGAGGCCCGCGTGAGCGCCGAGGAGGTCGAGAGCCTCGTCGCGTCGGCGCGCATACGGCATTCGGAGTTCAAGCGCCGCGTCAGGCGGCGGGATTCCGCGGCCGATGCGTCTCGCATCCCGGAGGTCGAGCCGGTCGAGTTCTGGCGCGACTGGTTCGGCGCCTCTCTCAGCCCCCGACAGCGGGCGGTGCTCGCGGCCGAGGCGCACGACATCATGGCCCGTTACGGGCTCGCGAAGTCGAAGCGCAGGCTGCGAGACGGGATCCGTGAACTTCTGGAGGCGTGCCGCGCCGAAGGGATCCCCGTGGTCGTCGTCTCGAACACCATCAGTGGGCGTTCGGTGCGCGCCGCGTGCCGCGACCATGGGATCGACGAGTTCATCGCCGCATACGAGTGCTCGGACGAGGTCGGAACGCGCAAGCCCGCCGCGGCGCTCACCGATCGCGCGCTCACGATCGCCGGCGCCGACCCCGCGCGTGCCGTGTTCCTCGGCGACAAGCCTGAGAACGACGCTGTCTCGGCGCGACGGGCCGGCATCACGTGCCGCGTGCTCGTTCGCGGCGGATCCACCGCAGATGCCGATCTCGACGCCGCCGCGGCCGACGGGCTCGCCACACACGTCGTCTCCGACCCGCGCGATGTCATCGCCCTCCTCACGACCGCCGTCCCCGCACTCTGAACCGAAGGATCGCCGCCATGACTCTCACTTCCACTGACGACCGCCGCGGTCAGCTCCGCGGATCCGGATCGCCCGCTGCCTCGACCCCGCAGAACCTCATGGTCTTCGTGCTGTCGATGGCGCTGTTCGGGCTCTCGAACATCCTGCTCGAGGTGATTCCCGACATCACGATCGGCCCCGTCGACTTCTCGGTGAGCTACTTCGTCTTCGTACCGATCACCCTCGCCGCGCTCGTCAGCCCGTTCTGGGTCGCGCTCGGCGCCCCGCTGGGCGAGATCGTCTTCACCGACCTGCTGATGGGCGACTTCTCGGGCCTGGCCGAGGTCGAGGGGTTCATTCAGATGTTCCTCGCGGTCTACATCGCCGGATCCGTCATCCGCAACCCGCTGAGCAAGCTGCAGGTCTCGATCGGCGCTCTTCTCGTCGTCATCATCGACAAGTTCCTCTCGACCGTCGTCGATCTCGCGAAGGTCGTCGTCGGCGTCGAAGAGGCCGAGTACGTCAAGGGCCTGCCCGAATCGGTGCTGCTGCTCGAGGGCATCGGATTCGTCGTCGACATCCTGATGTCCGGCGTGCTCTTCGGCATCATCCCCGCGCTCTGGCTGGTGCCCGCGCTCTACGGGCGCATCGAGCCGATGCTCGGCCTGCAGCCGCGCGAGCCGGGTCGCCGGGTGCCCGGATCAGCGCCGAAGTCGGCATGGTTCATCCTCGTCGCCGCGCTCGCGGCCATCGTGTCGTTCTTCTTCGCCTTCTTCGAGGCGTGGGACATCGAGATCGGAGCCGTCGATGGAGACTTCCGCGAACAGTTCGGCAACGGGTTCCTGTGGATCAGCGTCGCGGCCGTGATCGTCGTGCTCGCGCTCGCCGCGGCGCTGTTCGTCGGCTGGCGCCGCAAGAAGCGGAACGCGCGATGACGGATCCGGTGATCGAGGTCCGCGATCTCAGCTTCCGGTATCCGGGTGCGGCGCGCGACACGCTGCGCAACGTGAACCTGACGATCGAGCGGGGCGGCTTCGTCGCGATCGTCGGCGGGAACGGATCCGGCAAGACGACGCTCTGCAAGACGTTCAACGGGCTCGTGCCGCACTACTGGTCGGGCGAGTTCGCGGGGGCGGTCGTCGTGTCCGGACAGGACACGTGGGCGTCGTCGGTCGCACGGCTGTCGTGGACGGTCGGCTACGTCTATCAGGACTTCCAGAACCAGCTCGTGCGCCCCACAGTGCGCGACGAAGTGGGGTTCGGCCCGATCAACTTCGGGTTCGACGACCATGCCGTGCGCACCGCGGAGGCACTCGAGGCGGTAGGGATCTCACACCTCGCCGACCGGTTCGTCTGGCAGCTGTCGGGCGGTCAGGCCCACCGCGTCGCTCTCGCATCGGTGCTCGCCCTCCGGCCGGAGGTGATCGTCGTCGATGAGCCGGTCGCCGAGCTCGACCCGGTCGCCGCGCACGACGTGTACGAGTGCCTGACGACGCTCAACCGAGAGCGCGGCATCACCGTCATCACGATCGAGCACCACGCTGAGTTCATCGCGCAGTACGCGCGCTCGGTTCTGCTGATGAGCGACGGCGCGCCCGTGTGGCACCTGCCGGCGCGGGAGGCGCTCGCGCGATCGGGCGAGCTCGCCGAACACGGGATTCCTGCGCCGCAGGTCGTCGATGCGCTCAGTCGAATGGGGATCGACGACGTCGCCCGAGGAGTCACCGAGGCCGCGGACCTGCTGCGCGCCAGCTGCATCGAAGCGCGTGACCCCGCGGCGCCGATCCTGGCGCCGCAGGAGCAGCAGAGGCGCGTCGTCGCCGAAGCGCGAAGCGTGACCCATGGCTTCCGCAGCGTATCGGGCGAGATCGAACCCGTGATCCGCGATCTCGACCTGAAGCTTCACGAGGGCGACCGGGTCGCCTTCATCGGCGGGAACGGCGCGGGCAAGACGACGCTGATGCGTCTGTTCGCGGGGATCCAGGTGCCCCGCTCGGGCGACCTGTTCCTCACCGGAGAGAACACGCGGTCGAAGCGCGCGGGCCGGCTCGCCGAGCGCGCCGCATATCTTTATCAGCACCCCGAGCGCATGTTCCTCAAGCCGAGCGTGCGCGATGACGTCGAACTGTTCCCGCGCAGTCGCCGGGATCCTGAGACCGATGAGATCGTTGCGCGGATCCTCGAGCGCGTGCGCCTGACGGATCTCGCGGATCGCGATGGTCGCACGCTCTCGGGCGGCCAGCAGCGTCGCGCGACGCTCGCGATCGGACTCGCCATGCGCCCCGACCTGCTGCTGCTCGACGAGCCCACCGCGAGCCTCGATGTCGCGAGCCGCGACGACGTGACCGCCATGCTCACCGAGCTGAGCGGACAGATCTCGTGCGCCGTGATCGCCACCCACGACATGCACCTCGTCGCGGAGTGGGCCAGCCGCGTGATCGCGCTCGACGGCGGTCGGATCATCGCCGACTGCCCGCCGCGCGAGCTGTTCGCCGATGGGGCGCTGCTCGAGGCCTCGAGGCTCGTGCCGCCGCAGGTCGTCCAGCTCGGAAAGGAACTCGGCATGGATCCGCTTCCCCTCACGGTCGCCGAGTTCGAGGCGCACCTTACGACCACAGGTGCGCGCGCATGAGCGTCGCGCGCAAACAGCGCGATGTGCTGAGCGTCGAGTGGATCAAGCTCGAACTGATCCGCACCGCCTACTCGACGCGCGGCGGTCTGTTCGCCGCAATGGATCCGCGCGCCGTGCTCGGCTGGTACCTGATGCTGGCGCTCGCGCCCTGGTTCACGCACAACCTCACGACGATCGGGAGTCTCTTCTTCATCGGCGTGCTCTCGGTGGCGTTCGCACGCGTCGGACCGCTCGTGCTCGGGCTGTTCGTCATCGGGCTCGGATTCGAGCTGATCTACCTCGTGCTCGCCGCGACGGTGTTCGGGGGAGACTTCATGACCTTCGTCGCCCTGACCGAGGTCACGGCGAAGATCGGCGTCGTCTCACTCGCGAGCCTTGCGGCGTTCGTGTCGCTGGATCCGGAGAAGCTCTCCGACGCACTGCTCGCCCTCAGGTGTCCGCCGACGATCGCCTTCGCCGTCTCGTACGGGTACCGCATGATGCCGATCCTCGTCGAGGAGTTCTCGACCGTGATGGAGGGCTACCGGCTGAGGCAGCTGCCGCCCGCGAAAGCCGGCCTGCTCGGCTGGCGGCACCTCGCCCATTGGGCGACCCTCGTCGTGAAAGCGTTCTACCCGATCTTCCTCAACACGGCGAAGTCGGTGCGCACGACGGTCGAGGCGCTCGAGGCGCGCGGGTTCACCTTCGCCACGATCGACAAGCGGGGCCGTCGGATCCGCATTGCGGGGCTCCGTTACGGGTGGCTCGACCTCGCGGTGGTCCTCGCGACGGCGGGCCTCATCGCCGCGAGCTTCGCGGCGGGCGCCCAGTGGCCGATCCATCGCGTATGACGCGGCCGCGAGCGATTCCGGCGACGCCCGCGGACCCTCCCTCGGCCTCGAGGATCCGTTAGCGTCACCGGAAGCGTGCGTCAGGACAGCTCCGGGATGACCTTCTTCTCGAACAACTCCACGCCGCTGGTGTCGTACGCGAACTCGGGGAAGTAGCTGATCGTGTAGTCGGATCCGGCGTCCCCCAGCGCCTGGAGGTGCTCCGAGACCTGCTCGACCGTTCCCACCGCCGGGTTGCCGTCGTACTTCGACATCTCGCGGGCGAATCCGTCGTCCGACAGGTGCGGCTTCACGCGCGCGGCGATCGCGGCGACGCGGTCCTTGACCTCCGCCTCGGTCTCGCCGATGACGATGTTGTTGTTCGTCGAGCGCACGATCTCGGAGTAGTCGCGGCCGACGGCATCGCAGTGATCGCGCAGGATCTCGCTCTTCCGCGTGAACTCGTCGAGCTTGCCGTTCGCGAAGTTCGTGTACTGCGCATACCTCGCGGCGATGCGCAGCGTGACCTTCTCGCCGCCGCCCGAGATCCAGAACGGGATTCCCGGGCGCTGGATCGGCAGCGGACGCACGATCGCGCCGTCGACCTGGAAATAGCGGCCGTCGAGCGTCGCGGATCCGGTCTCCCACGCCTGCTTCATGATCTCGACGCCCTCGCGCAGTGCGCGCAGGCGGTCGCCGATCTCGGGGAAGCCGTATCCGTACGCGTTCCACTCGTGCTCGTACCAGCCGCCGCCGATGCCCATCTCGACGCGTCCGGCGGACACGTGATCCACGGTCGCGGCGACCTTCGCGAGATAGGTCGGGTTGCGATAACCCATGCAGGTGCACATCTGTCCGAGGCGCACGCGCGAGGTCGACGCGGCGAACGCCGACATGAGGGTCCACGCCTCGTGGGTCGCCTCCTCGCTCGGCTCGGGCGTGGTGTGGAAGTGGTCGTAGACCCAGATCGACTCCCACGACCCCTCGTCCGCGCGCTGCGCGAGCCGCTTCATGGTGTTCCACTGCTCGGACGGGTCGATGCCGACCAGGTCGAAGCGCCAGCCCTGCGGGATGAATATGCCGAATCTCATGGCGCCAGGCTAGCGGCGCGGCGGGGCATTATGCGAGCACCTCCGTGAGCTTTCCGTCGCGCAGCTCGAGGGTGAGGTCCGGCGCAAGATCCGTGAGGAACGGCCGATCGTGGCTCACCACCAGCACCGCGCCCCGATAGGCCGCGAGCGCCGCGCGCAGGTGCTGGGCCGTGTCGATGTCGAGGTTGTTGGTCGGCTCGTCGAGCACGAGCAGCTGGGGCGGCGGATCCGCCAGCAGCAGCCGCGCGATCGCGACGCGGAAGCGCTCGCCGCCGGACAGGGATCCGACCGGTCGGTGCACCGCATCGCCCCGGATCAGGAACCGGGCCAGCCGGTTGCGCAGCTCGCGATCGGGCATGTGCGGCGCCGCCCGCTGCACGATGTCGATCGCCGATGCCGCGTCGTCGAGCCCGTCGAGCCGCTGCGGCAGGAACGCGACCTGGTCGGTGTGCAGCTCCGACGCCTCCGCACACCGGCGCCAGGCCGGCAGGTCGTCGTCCGATGCATGAGTACGGCAGTTCGGGCCCGGATCTCCGTCATCTGGGGTGGGTTCCTGCGGATCGGGCTCGGATGCGCCGTACTTGTGCGTCGGGATGTCGAGCAGCGCCCGCAGCAAGGAGGTCTTGCCGGCGCCGTTCGGGCCGACGAGCGCGACGCGCTCGGGCCCCTGCACGATCCATTCGCGCTCGCCGTCGCCGAGGGTGAGGATCCGCCGGCCCGCCGCGACATGCGGATCCGGCAGGTCGAACACAATGGAGTCGTCGTTGCGCACGCGGCGATCGGCCGCGTCGAGGGCGGCGGCCGCGGATCCCTCCTTCTCCCGGGCCTCGATGCGCAGTCGGCCCGCCGACTCCTCCGCACGCCTCTTGTAGGCGTTCGCGACGATCGGGGGCAGCGTTTCGGCCTTCTTCTTCCCCGCGCGATTGCGCCGGGCGATCTTGGTCTCGAGCTCGATGCGCTGCCGCTTCTCCTTCGCCATCGCCTTCTTCGCGTCGGCGACGGCCTGCGCGGCGTTCTCCTGCTCGGCCTCGAGCGCCTCGCGCCACGCGGAGTACGGCCCTCCGAACGGTGTGAACACATGTTCATGCAATTCGGCGGTCTCGTCCATGAGCTCGAGCAGTTCGAGATCGTGCGAGACCACGACGAGCGCCCCGCGCCACGAGCGCACCATGTCGTGCACGCGGTGCCGCGCCTCGCGGTCGAGGTTGTTGGTCGGCTCGTCGAGCAGGGTGACGGGCGTTCCGGCGAGGCGGATCCCCGTGAGCGCGGCGAGCATCGCTTCGCCGCCCGAGAGCGCGCCCACCGTGCGGTCGAGCATGCGGGGCTCGAGGCCGGCCTCGGCCAGCGCGGCGACGGCGCGGGCCTCGACGTCCCAGTCGTCGCCGACCTCGTCGAAGCGCTGCGGCGACGCGTCGCCGTCGGCGATCGCCCGCACGGCGTCGAGCGCGCGGGCGACGCCGAGCAGTTCCGCCACGCGCATGCCGGTGTCGAGGGTGAGGTTCTGGGGGAGCAGAGCGACGCGATCGTTCACCGCAAGTCCGGCGGACCCGGGCGCGGCCGCGACCTCGCCGTCGTCGGTGAGGATGCGCCCGCTCGAGGGGGCGAGCAGGCCGGCGGCGAGCTTCAGCAGCGTCGATTTGCCGGATCCGTTGCGTCCGACGAGCCCGGTCCTGCCGGTGCTGAAGGTGCCGGACACGTTCTCGAGCGCGACCGATCCGTCGGGCCACGAGAACGAGACATGGTCAAAGGTCAGTGCGGGCATGGTGCCTCCGAAGTGTCGTGCCCGCGCCGAGCATCGCTCGCGCAGGGCCATAGCGGGATGGCGCGCATGATCGCGAGAGCGAAGAGCGATCGGCAGATCAGCGCGATGCGCTGAGGATGCCTCGAAGAATGAGGGAGGTCAGCGCGTGATTACGCGAAGATCCACACCAGTTCGTTCCGATCGTCGGGGACAGGACCGGTGAAACAGTACGCGCACCCGTCGGCCTCTGTCAACGCCGATGCACAACGACGGCAGTTCGGCGGTGGAACCGCGTGATATGCGTCCGTGCGGCTGGAGAAGGGCAGATGTGACGTCGTCGTGCATCCGCCTTGCGGGGGAGGAAGGAAAGTCCTCCTCTGGGTGGATGTGGCCGTCGCACCGGGTTCGTAGCGTGGGGGACATGAACATCGCAATCTTCCTCATGCTCCTCGCACCGGCGGTCGTCAGCTCGATCCTGTCGGCCGTGAACGCGCCGAAGATCAACGCCCAGTACCGCGCGCGTCGCGACGCCAAGCGCGCAGCACGAGGCGTCGCGGCCTGAGACCATGACCGATCCGAAGCGGAGCGGCTACACCCCCCAACTGGGGTGTGGGCATCGCCCTCGGGGTGGCACTGGGGGTCTCGTTCTCGGTGGCGCTCGACAACTGGGCGTTCTTGGCCCTCGGAGCCGGCCTCGCGGCCGCCTTCGCCATGGCGCTGGGGAGCTCGGGCGATGAACCCGAGGACGACAGCGACGGCTCGGACGAAGCTGCGCCCGATGATGACGCAGACGGCGATGCGTCGGGCGACGCCGCTGACGGCTCGGATAACCGAGCGTCCAGCAAAGACTCTGACGGTGCGGACGACACGTCCGGTGATGACGCAGATGGTGTGGACAGCGAAGAGTCCGGCGACGGCGGCGACGGGCTGGACGATGATGCGTCTGGTGATGATGCTGACGACGCGCCCGGCCCCGACGCCCCGCGCGACTGACCCGCTACGTCAGCTGCTTCTGCAGGAACCGCGCCACGTCGTCGATCTCCTGCGGTGACACGGCATGAGCGAGGCCGGGATAGACCCGCCCCACGAGGCTGCTGTGCGCGGGGAGCCACTCGGTCGTCTGCAGGATCGCGTCGGCCGGAATGACCTCGTCGGCGGACCCGCGGCCCCAGAACACCGGCGGCTGCGAGAGCATGAGCGCCTCGTCTCCGTCGAGGGATCCGCCTGCCGCGTACCCCGAGAGGTTCACCACGAAGTCGAACCGTTCGGGGGCGAGCCGCATCGCCTGCAGAGCGATCGCACCGCCCTGCGAGAAGCCGATGAGGCCGACGCGACCGGCGCCGGTGGTCTCGAGCCACTCGATGAACCGCGCCGCGCCGGCGGTGACGGCGGCCGGATCGCGCGACGAGAGCCCGTCGATCGAGTACCAGGAGTACCCGCTCATCGGGAACGGCGGCACGAGCGGCGCCCGCACGGCGGCGTAGGCGTAGGCGTCGGGCAGATGGTCGCGCAGCGAGAACAGGTCGCGTTCGTCTGCGCCGTAGCCGTGCAGGAACACGATGAGCGGTTTCTCGTCTGCGGATCCGGACCACAGGACGGCGTCGTTGTCGAGCGATGGCGTCTGCATGCATCCATCTTCTCGCGAACCACCGACACGCGAACCGCATGTCGCCTCGGCAGCGGAATCGACGACCCGACACCTGCGCGTCGCTCGAATGTCACCGGTTCCGAGTAGCGTGAGGCCATGGCGGTGCGCACACCTGATCCCGATCCCGACGATGTTCCGAGCGACCTCAGCGGTCTGAACGGCGTGCCCGGCGGATCCGCGAACCCCGCGTGGCTGAGCGACGTCGAGCTGGCCGAAGCGCGCCGGCGCCTGCCGATGCTCTATGTCGAGGCGGTTCCCGTGAGAACCGACGGATCCGGCCAGGTCACCGAGATCGGCATCCTGTTGCGCTCGACGAGCATCGGCGAGCTCACGCGCACGATCGTGTCGGGGCGCGTCCGGCACGGCGAGACGGTGCGCGATGCGCTGTACCGGCACCTCGAGAACGACCTCGGGCCGATGGCGTTCCCGCAGGTGCCGCCCCAGCCCACGCCGTTCACCGTCGCCGAATATCTTCCGATGCCGGGCATCACGCCGTACCACGACGACCGCCAGCACGCCGTATCGCTCGCGTTCGTCGTACCGGTCACCGGCACCTGCGATCCCCGGCAGGACGCGCTCGAGGTCACCTGGATGACGCCCGAGGAGGCCGCCTCAGACGCGCTCTCCGCAGAGATGGAGGGCGGTCGCGGAACGCTCATCCGTCAGGCCCTCGCGAGCGTGGGCGAGCTGAGATAGATGGCGCGGCGGATCCTCGCGGCGCTCGCCGCAGCATGCGCGCTCGTCGTCGCCGGATGCGCGTCGACGCCGCCGCCGGCGCCCCCGTTCCCGACGGCGGCAGCAGACGCGCCGACAGCCGCCGCGTCAGAGGCCCCGTCCGATGACCCTGCCCCGGCCTGCGCCGACACTGACGCCGAGCAGGCGCTCGCCGACGCGCTGCCGCAGATGCCTCCGCCCTTCCCTCCCGACGACGAAAACATGTCCGACGTGCAGTGGGACACCGAGCACGCCGATCTCGAGGGGTACGACCCGTGCGCCGAGCTGTCGTGGATCACGATCTCGGTCGTCGGAGCCACCGGCTCGTCTCCGTCGCAGGTGGCGCTGTTCCATGCCGGCGAGTTCGTGCAGGCCGCGACCGAGAAGAGCTACGGCTTCTGGCCGCAGGTCACGCGGCTGGCGCCCGACTCGCTCGAGGTCGTCTACTTCTGGCCGAAGCCCGGAGAAAGCAACGCCGAGCGCAGCGGAGAGTCGCCCATGCGCTTCACATGGGACGACGAGAGCGGATCCGTGCTCGTCAAGGGCGACCCGCCGAACTACCTCTGAAGACGGACGCGGCGCGGGCGATGACCGCATAGCGTAGAGCGCGTGTTCCGCTCCATCGGCAAGGTGCGCCTCGGCATCGACATCGCGATCGCGATCGTGTTCTTCGCCGTGTCCGCCCGATCCCAGTTCTACTTCACCGACAGCCCGGCGCTCGTCCCGCTGATCGCCGGAATCATGGCCGCGGCGCTCGCGGTCAGGCGGCTCTCGCCCGCGCTCTCGCTCGCGATCGCCTGGCTCGGCGCGATCGTGCAGATGGCGCTCCTCCTGGCCCCGCTGCCGTCGAACCTCGCGGTCCTCGGCGTGCTGTACGTGACGGCGGCATACGGATCCCGCCTCGTGCTGTGGCTGGGTGCGGCGTCGGTCGTCGTCGGTTCGGTCACGGTCGCGGGCTACCTCTTCATCATCGGCATCAGCACGACCAACGGCGGCCTCGCGACGGCGGCGACCGAGGCAAGCGTCACGACCATCGCCGTGCTGCTCGGCTTCGCCCTCGCGTGGACGGCCGGCGCCCTCGTGCGCACGATGTTCCGCGCCCGCGAGATCCAGGACGCGAAGCGAATCGCCGACGCGGTCGCGCAGGCCGAGCAAGAACGGGCGCGCATCGCCCGCGACATGCACGACGTCGTCGCGCACTCCCTCGCGGTCGTCGTCGCGCAGGCGAACGGCGCGCGCTACGCGGGCAGGGCGGATCCGCAGATTGCCCTCGACACGCTCGGCACGATCAGTCAGACGGCCGGATCCGCGCTCGCCGACGTGCGCGTGCTGCTTGCGCAGCTGCGCCACCGCGAGGCCGAGGGGCCGCAGCCGACGATCGCCGACATCGACACGCTGTTCGCGCAGATCCGCCGGGCGGGCATGGATCTCACCGTCGACATCGACCCGGCGCCGCTCGGGGATGTCCCGGCGGCGGTGCAGCTCGCGGTGTACCGGATCCTGCAGGAGGCGCTCACGAACGGGCTCCGCCACGGCGACGGCGAGCCGGTCGCGGTGTCGCTCGCGTGGTTTCCCGGATCCGTGCGGCTGGCCGTGTCGAATCCCGTCGGGGGATCGGCGCGGCAGCCCGTTTCCGACCAGGGACACGGCATCATCGGCATGCGGGAACGCGCGTCGCTGGTGGGCGGATCCCTCGACATCGATCATTCGGCCGATCGCTTCACGGTGCGCGCCGAGATTCCCTGGGAGGCACGATGATCCGCGTCGCACTCGTCGACGATCAGGCGCTGTTCCGCGGTGGCATCCGCATGCTCATCGACTCGCAGCCCGACCTGGAGGTCGCGGGAGAGGCCGGCAACGGGCAGGAGGCGGTCGCGATGGTCGCGCGCACGCAGCCCGACATCGTGCTCATGGACATCCGCATGCCGGTGATGGACGGCATCGCCGCCACCGCCGAGATCCTCCTGATGTCGCAGCCGCCGAAGGTCGTCATGCTCACGACGTTCGACCTCGACGAGGCGGCGGCGCGGGCGATCCGGGGCGGCGCGAGCGGGTTCCTGCTGAAGGACGCCGGCCCCGAGTTCCTGCTCGCGGCGATCCGCGGCGTTCACGCCGGATCGAGCGTGATCGCCGCGAGCCAGACCCGCGACCTGTTCGCCGAGTACGCCCAGTCGAAGGCGCCGCCGGCGGAGTACGAACACCTGACTGCGCGCGAGCGCGAGATCTTCGCCCTCGCCGCGCGCGGGCTCAGCAACGGCGAGATCGCGGCCGGTGAATTCCTCAGCGAGGCGACGGTGAAGACCCACATCAGCCGAATCCTCACGAAACTCGGGCTGCGCGACCGGGTGCAGCTCGTCGTTTTCGCCTACGACCACGGCCTCGCCGGCTGACCGCCCGGTTCTGCTGGAACCTCCAACAGAACCGGGCCCGAACGTCATCCTCGCGGTGTACGCAGATCAACCCGCGGCCCGATGACGCAGGATACGGCCGGAAAATAGCGTCGTAGGTATGGAGATCACCACATCGGACCTGGGCCTCGCCGCCCGCGTCACCCACCTCACCAAGAGCTTCGGCACCGGAGCCGGAACCGTCACCGCGCTCGACGACATCAGCGTCGGAATCCGCCGTGGCGAGTTCACCGCCATCATGGGTCCCTCGGGCTCGGGCAAGTCGACGCTCATGCACATCATGGCCGGGCTCGACGCCCCGACCAGCGGCACGGCCTGGATCGGCGACACCGACATCACGGCCCTGAACGATCGCGACCTCACGCTGCTGCGCCGCCGCAAGGCCGGCTTCATCTTCCAGGCCTTCAACCTCGTGCCGACCCTCGACGTCAAGGCGAACATCCTGCTGCCCTTCGACCTCGATGGGCGAAAGCCCACCACACCTGAGCAGCACCGCATCCAGGATCTCGTCTACGATCTCGGTCTCGAGAAGCGGCTCACCCACCGCCCGCACGAGCTGTCGGGCGGCCAGCAGCAGCGCGTCGCGATCGCGCGCGCCCTCGCCACCGAGCCGGATCTCGTCTTCGCCGACGAACCGACCGGCAACCTCGACTCCCGCACGGGCCGCGAAGTGCTGCGGATCCTGCAGGGCGCGAGCGCGAACGGCCAGAGCATCGCGATGGTCACGCACGACCCGATCGCGGCGAGCTTCGCCGACCGCGTGCTGTTCCTCGGCGACGGCCGGATCGTCGCCGACAAGCCGCGCCAGACGCCCGAGGAGATCTCGGCGCACATGCTGCGCACGGAACAGGAGATGGCGGCATGAGCTTCCTGCGCGAACGCGGCATGGGCGCGAGCATCCTCGTCGCGGCCCTGTCGTCGTCCTTCGGCGTGACCCTGCTCGCGACCACCAAATACCTCGGCTTCCTCGCGGGGGAGACCCTCGGCGAGACCGGCACGGTCACACTGATGGTCGGCATCCTCAGCGTCATCTTCATCGTCATCGCGATGTACGTCGGCGCGATCGTCACGGCCAACACGTTCTCGACGATCGTCGCGGGCCGCACGCGCCAGATCGCGCTCCTGCGGCTCATCGGATCCACCGCGCGCGCCGAGCGACGGAAGGTCGCGGGGCAGGGGCTGGTCGTCGGGCTCATCGGATCCGCGATCGGCCTCGCGATCGGCATCGTCATCGCGCTCGCCGGCACGTCGATCGCGGGCCGGATCCTCGACGCGCCCGCCCCGGACGACACGTTCTCGGCATGGATGGCGCTGCCGTCGATCGCCGTCATCATCACCACGTGGCTCGCGGCGTGGGGCGGATCCCGGCGCGTGCTGAGCGTCACGCCGCTCGCCGCGCTCGGCGGATCCGTCGTGCGATCGCAGGACGAGGCCCGCGGCGGGCGCGCGAAGAACGGGTTCGCGATCGTCATCGGCCTGCTCGGCGTGCTGCTGCTGATCGGCGGCCTGATTCTGGGGCTGCTGACGCCGGCCGCGGTCGTCGTGTCGTTCGTCGGCGGTCTGCTGTCGTTCACCGCGCTGGTGATGGGATCCGCGGCCGTCATGCCGCCCGTGCTGCGGCTCGTGGGGCGGGCGTTCGGCGGATCCGCGACGAGCCGGTTGGCCGCAGAGAACGCGCTGCGGTACCCCGAGCGATCGAGCCGCATGTCGATCGGCGTCGTCGTCGGCGTCACCCTCGTGGTGATGTTCGCCGTCGCGACCGAGACGTTCGAGCAGGTGCTGCTGCAGGGGGTGCCGGCCGAAGAAGCCGACGCGAGCGGGATCAGTGCCTTCCTCGACCTCTTCTCCGGGGTCATGATGGGGCTCGTCGGGTTCTCCGCGATCATCGCTGCGGTCGGGCTCGTGAACCTCTTGACGATCGGCGTCGTGCAGCGCCGCACCGAGCTGGGGCTGCTGCGCGCGCTGGGCCTGTCGAGCGGACAGATCCGCGTGATGGTGCTGCTCGAGGCGGCCCACATCACGATCGCGTCGACGCTGCTCGGCCTGGTGCTCGGCGTCGCCTACGGCTGGATCGGCGCGCAGTCGACGATCGGGTACTACCCGGACGGCGGGCTGCTCGTCGCACCGGCGATTCCGTGGGTGCCGGTGGCCATCGTGATCGGGGCCATGGCGCTGCTCACGCTGGTGGCAGCGGTCACCCCGACGCGCCTCGCCACCCGCATCTCGCCGGTGGAGGCCCTCGCGGCCGCGTAGCCCGATCAGCGCCGCCCCGCCGCCTCGCCGAACGCCCTCCCCAGCGCCTCGCGCACCGCGCGCACCCCGACCGACGCCGCGGACGACTCGCGCGCCGAGGTGAACAGCTCCCGCGTCGGGGATCCGGGCAGGTCGATCAGGCGCACGGGGGTCGCGTCTCCCGAGAGCAGCTGCTCCGGCAGCAGCCCGACCGCGTGCCCCGCCGAGATCAGGCGCACCTGCGCCAGCAGGTCGGCCGCCTCGAAGCGAACGTCGGGCTCGAATCCCGCGGCCCGGCACTGCTGCACCGACCAGGTGCGCACGGCGGTGCCGACCGGCTCCATGATCCAGGCCTCGCCGCGGGCATCGCCCACCGACTGCACGGGCGACTCCGGTGCTGCCGCGAGACGGATCGGGTCGTGTCCGAGCGTCACCCGGTCGAGCCCCGCGCGCAGCTCGCGCGTGTGACCCGGGTACTGCTCGGCGATCACGAGGTCGAACTCGCGCGCCTCCGCCTCGAACAATCCCTCCTCGGGCGGAACGACCGACACCTCGACCCGCATGCCGGGATGCGACTCGGCGAGCATCGTCAGCGCGCGGGGGAGCAGCGCCCGCGCCGAGGTCTGCAGCGCCGCGATGCGCACGGGCGCCGGGGTGCCGACCTCGAGCGACGCGCGGGTGCGCTCCTCGAGGGCGAGCAGTTCCGAGGCGTGCACGGCCAGCCGTTCGCCCTGCGGCGTCAGCCGAACCCGGCGTCCGTCCGCCCGCAGGAGCGGGGCGCCGACCTCCCGCTCGAGCTGCGCGAGCTGCTGCGACACCGTCGACGACGCGTAGTTCAGGGCCTCGGCGACAGCCGAGATCGTGCCGCGCAGCTGCAGTTCGCGCAGCAGCATCAACCGGTGCGAGCTCCAGACGGCGGTCATGATGCGAGCGTAGCGATTATTCGAGAACTTCGAATGAATCCCTTCGAAACTGTGAGCTTTACGCGACAGATTACGAGGAGCACGATGGTGATACGGCAAGGAGGCTCACTATGAACACCGTCAAGGATATCGACATCGCCCTCGCGGATCAGGCGATCGCGCAGGTGCGCACGTGGCTCGAACAGGCGCGCGACGAGAAGGTCGACGCAGCCGGGCGCAACCTCGCCGGCGTGCTCAGCGACCCCAAGGGTCTCGATTTCGCCACCGGATTCGTCGACGGCGTCGTGCGTCCGGAGGATCTCCGCGTCGCCGCCCGCAACTTCCGCGCGGTCGCCCGCGACGTCCCGTCCTTCTTGCCGGCGTACCTGCGCGCGCTGGTCCGTCTCGGCGGATCCGTCGCGGCGCTCGTCCCGCCGATCGTCGTTCCCATCGCGCGCCGCGTGCTGCGCCAGATGGTGCGCCATCTGATCGTCGA
Organism: Microbacterium gubbeenense DSM 15944; assembly: GCF_000422745.1. Classification (GTDB taxonomy): domain Bacteria; phylum Actinomycetota; class Actinomycetes; order Actinomycetales; family Microbacteriaceae; genus Microbacterium; species Microbacterium gubbeenense. The sequence continues at coordinate 51,721 of NZ_AUGQ01000008.1, read as the reverse complement.
CGCGAGCGACCGTCGCCTCGGCCCGGCCCTGGCACGCATCGGCGGCCCGGGCACGCGTCTCAACGTCAACCTGCTCGGCGAGGCGATCCTCGGCCAGCGCGAGGCCGACCGCCGCGTCGCCGGCACGATCCGTCTCATCGAGCGCTCAGACGTCGACTACATCTCGATCAAGGTCTCCTCGACCGTCGCCCCGCACAGCCAGTGGGCGCACGACCAGGCGGTGTCGGAGGCGGTCGACGCCCTCGTGCCGGTGTACCGCGCGGCGGTCGCGAACGACACGTTCCTGAACCTCGATATGGAGGAGTACAAGGACCTCGACGTCACGCTCGACGTGTTCCAGCGCATCCTCGACCGCGAGGAGTTCCAGTCGGTCCGCGCGGGCATCGTGCTGCAGGCGTACCTGCCCGACTGCCTCGCGGCGATGGTGCGCCTCCAGGAGTGGGCGGCCGAGCGCGTCGCGTCCGGCGGATCCCCCGTGAAGGTGCGCATCGTCAAGGGCGCGAACCTGCCGATGGAGGAAGTCGACGCCGACACGCACGGCTGGCCGCTCGCGACCTGGCCGTCGAAGCAGCACACCGACGCGGGCTACAAGCAGGTGCTCGAGTACGCGCTGCACCCCGACCGCATCCGGAACGTGCACCTCGGCATCGCGGGCCACAACCTCTTCGACGTCGCCCTCGCGAAGCTGCTCGCCGAGACGCGCGGCATCACCGAGGGCATCGAGTTCGAGATGCTGCTCGGCATGGCGACACAGCAGGCGGCCGTCGTGCGCCGCGACGTCGGCGAGCTGCTGCTGTACACGCCCGTCGTGCACCCGCAGGAGTTCGACGTGGCGATCGCGTACCTGATCCGCCGCCTCGAGGAGGGCGCGAGCCCCGAGAACTTCATGTCGGCCGTGTTCGATCTCGACAGCGACGAGCGCCTGTTCCAGCGCGAGAAGGCGCGGTTCCTCGCGTCGATCGACATGATCCCGGGAGACATCCCCGAGCCGAACCGCACGATGGACCGTCGCGAGAGCCAGCCCCCGTACGAAGAGGGGCCGCGCGGCGCGACCGGATCCGCGTTCCGCAACACCCCCGACACGGATCCGTCCCTCGAAGCGAACCGCGAATGGGCGGCGGGGATCCGCGCGCGCATGCAGCACTCGCGCCTCGGCATCGACACGATCGAGGCCGCCGAGATCGACTCGCCCGAGGCGCTCGATGACGCGATCTCAGGGGCCGTCGACGCGGGCTGGCGCGACCTTCCGCTCGCGGAGCGCGTGGCGATCCTGCACCGCGCGGGCGACATCCTGCAGCGTCGCCGCGGCGATCTCCTCGAGGTGATGGGATCCGAGTGTGGCAAGGTGATCGAGCAGGGCGATCCCGAGGTGAGCGAGGCGATCGACTTCGCGCACTACTACGCGCTGAGCGCCGAGCGGCTCGAGGAGGTCGACGGCGCGAGCTTCACGCCCGCGCGCGTGACGGCCGTGATCCCGCCCTGGAACTTCCCCGCCGCGATCCCCGCGGGCGGTGTGCTCGCCGCGCTCGCCGCGGGATCCTCCGTGATCTTCAAGCCGGCCCGCCAGGCCTCGCGAACGGGCGCCGTCATCGCGGAATCGCTCTGGGAAGCGGGCGTGCCGCGCGAGGCGCTGCGGCTCGTGCGCATCAGCGGCGAGCTCGGATCCCGGCTGCTGTCGGATCCGCGCGTCGAGCGCGCGATCCTCACGGGCGCGTACGAGACGGCCGAGCTGTTCCGCTCGTTCCGCCGCGACCTGCCGCTGCTCGCCGAGACGAGCGGGAAGAACGCGATCATCGTCACGCCGAGCGCCGATTTCGACCTCGCCGCGAAGGACATCGCGTACTCGGCCTTCGGCCACGCCGGCCAGAAGTGCTCGGCGGCGTCGCTGATCGTCGTCGTCGGATCCGTCGCCACGAGCGAGCGCTTCCGCCGTCAGCTGCTCGACGCGATCGACGGCTACGAGGTCGGCTACCCCTGGCAGGAGGGCGCGCAGATCGGACCGGTCATCGCGCCGGCCGAGGGCAAGCTGCTGCGCGGCCTGACGACCCTCGAACAGGGGCAGCGCTGGCTGATCGAGCCGCGGCGCCAGGACGACTCGGGCGCGCTCTGGTCGCCCGGCATCCGCGTGGGCGTCGAGCCCGGCAGCGAGTTCCACCTGACCGAGTACTTCGGCCCCGTCGCCGGCATCATCGAGGCCGCGACGCTCGAGGACGCGATCGAGATCGTGAACGAGGTCGAGTACGGGCTGACGAGCGGGCTGCACTCGCTCGATCCCGACGAGATCCAGACCTGGCTCGGATCCATCCAGGCCGGAAACGCCTACATCAACCGCGTGATCACGGGCGCGATCGTCGAGCGCCAGTCGTTCGGCGGATGGAAGAAGTCGGCCGTCGGCCCCGGCACGAAGGCGGGCGGCCCGAGCTACCTGTACGCGCTCGGCGACTGGGCCGACGCGCCCGGCTCGGCGGGCGAACGCGCAGATGCCGCGTCGCGGCGCGCGGCCAAGGCCGTGGATCCGGAGGACAGGGAGCGCCTCGAGGCGGCCCTCGCGACCGACATCGCGGCGTTCGAGGCCGAGTTCGGCGCGTCGCGCGATGTGCAGGGCCTGTCGCTCGAGCAGAACGTGCTGCGGTACGTGCCGACGGCCGTCACGGTGCGCTTCGAGGGATCCCGCACGGTCGAGCTCGTGCGCGTGATCGCCGCCGGTGCCCGCATCGGAGCGCCCATCGAGGTGTCGAGCCTCGAGCGCCTGCCCGAGCCGGTGCGCGCGTACCTGGCCGACGTCGGTGCGGTGCACCGCGTCGAGGACGCCGAGGCGTGGTCGCGCCGCGCGGCGGGGTTCGTGAGCACGGGCGGGCGGATCCGTCTGGTCGACGCGTCGGCGGATCCGATTCTTGAGGCGACCGATGGGTCCCCGAACGTCGCGCTGTACGCGGCGCCCGTCACGACGGCGGGCCGCGTCGAGATGCTGCCGTTCGTGCGCGAGCAGGCCGTGTCGATCACGGCGCACCGCTTCGGCAACCCGCGCCGCTACGAGGTGCCGGTGGTGACGGGAGGCGCGTCGGACCTCGTCGCGCAGTGATCGAGGCGGTCAGCCCCGACAGTACCTCGAGACGAGGCCGGTGAAGCGGTCGACGTCGGCGGCGGTCGAGTCCCACGAGGTGAGCCAGCGCACCTCGCCGGTCGCGGCGTTCCAGTCGTAGAACGGCACGTGCGCGCGCACCTTGTCGGCGACGCCCTCGGGCAGGATCGCGAACACGCCGTTGACGTCGGTCGCCTGCGTGAACCGCACGCCGGGGAGCCCCTCGACGCCCTTGCGCAGTCGGGCGGCCATGGCGTTGGCCTGGGCCGCGGCGCGGATCCAGAGGTCGTCGTCGAGCAGCGCGAGCAGCTGCGCTGAGACGAAGCGCATCTTGCTCGCGAGCTGCATCGTGTTCTTGCGCAGGAAGTCGATCCCGGTCACGGCGTCGGGGTTGAGGACGACGACGGCCTCCGCGCCGATCGCGCCGATCTTGGTGCCGCCGAAGCTCAGCACGTCGACGCCGCGCAGCATGTCGGCGAGGGGCACATCCAGCGCGGCGGCCGCGTTCGCGATGCGGGCGCCGTCGACGTGCACCGCGAGGCCGAGCTCATGGGCGGCGTCGGTGACCGCGCGGATCTCCTCGACCGAGTACAGCGTGCCGAGCTCGGTCGACTGCGTGATCGAGACCGCCTGCGGCACGATGGTGTGCACTCCGCGGGATCCGGCGTGCGCGCGGACCAGCTCGGGCGTGAGCTTCGCGTCGTCGGTCGGCACCGGGATGATCTTGAACCCGCCGACCTTCTCGGGCGCCCCGCCCTCGTCGGTGTTGACGTGCGCGATCGCGGGGGCGATGACTCCGCCCCACCGGGTCAGCAGGCTCTGCAGGGCGACGACGTTCGCGCCCGTGCCGCCCCAGACCGGATACACCTCGGCCTGTTCGCCCAGCATCTCCCGGAAGCGCGCGCGGAGGGCGGCGGTGTACGGATCCTCGCCGTACGCTGGAGCGTGGCCCCCGTTGGCCGCTGCCAGCGCCGCGAGCACCTCGGGGTGGGTTCCGGCATAGTTGTCCGACGCGAATCCGCGCCACTCGGTGTCATGCAGCTGTTCCACACCCCCAGGCTATGCCCGGGAGGCGGAGTGTGACGGCCGAGGTGCGGCCGGGGGCGAGCAGTCGTAGCCTGGAGGCATGACGGATCCGCGCTCTCAGTCCACGTACCAGGTCCGCCTCGGATGGGGCGAAAACGCCCTCACGGGGCTCGCGAAGGCCGGAATCGTGGTCGTGATCGACGTGCTCGGGTCCTCCGACGAACTCGCAGCCGATGCCGCGGCGCTGCCGCACGGGCCGACCGTCTTCCTCGGCAGCCTGCGCAACGCGTCGGCGACGGCGCAGGCGGTGTACGACGAGCAGATCGCCTGCGGCGGTCGCACCGCGATCAACCTCGTGCTGGCCGGCGACGACGGCGCGTTCGCGGTGGAGGACTACCTCGCGGCCGGCGCCATCGGCGATGGTCTCTCGGCCCGCGGCCTCGACCACTCGGCCCCCGACGTCGCCGTGGCGACGGAGGGTTTCCGCCCGCTGACCCGGGCCCTCAAGCACCTGCTCTCGGCCAGCGCCTCGGGCCTCGCGCTCGCCGAGGAGGGCCGCCGCGACGACATCAAGGCCGCGGCCGCGCTCGACGCCGATCCGGACCCGATCCGCGTCGACACCGCACCCGAGGGCTGAGCCCCGCCGCATAACTACGGCAGGCCGACGCCGCACCCGCGGCAACCGCAGCCGCCGGCGCGGCCCACGCCCCAACGTGCCGTAGTTGTGCGCGCGGCCGCGCCGCCCGCGGCGACCGCAGCCCCCGGATCAGCGCGGCGTCTGTGCGGCGAGCCGGTCGGCGCGGGTGATCTCCCGCCGCCGCCAGGCGAACACGAAGCGCCGGTCGAAGCCGCCCGCGCACTTCACACACGACGAGGGCCGGGACGGGCGCCGGTGGCGGTACACGATGTGCCCGTTCGGGCAGGTGCCGACCCAGGGGGCGAGCTCGTTCGCGGTCTCGAGGTTGTGGGTGGCGTTGCCGACGTAGCCGAGCTCGCGCGCGATGCGCTTCCACGCCGGTCCGTGCCCCGCGGCAGGCCCCGCCAGCGCGTGGGCGACCTCGTGCAGCAGTGTCTGGTGCACGTCGTCGTCGCTGAACCTGGCGGCGAGGTATTTCGACACCGAGATGCGCTGCGCCGTGAAGTTGCACAGCCCGGCACGCCGCTTGGCGTTGTCGAACGCGAACGTCCACGACGGATCGAGATGCATGCGGATGAGCGCGTTCGCCCACACCGTCACCCGCGTCAGATCTGCCATGCCCCCACCGTAGGAGCAACCCCCGACATCAGAACCTCGAGCGTCGTCGCTCGGCCGCCTCGATGTAGGTCATGACCTGCTCGAGCTGTTCGTCGTCGGCGCCGAGCTCCTGCCGCAGGAACAGCTCGCGCTTGAAGTCGGACCGCGCCCCGGAGTAGTCGCCCGCGTCGTAACGGGTCTTGCCGCGGTGCGAGTGCGCGAGCGCGCTGATGCGCTGCCAGCCCTGCCCCTCGGCCTCCTCGATGCACGACGACAGCTCGCCCTCGGCGCGCGAGAACGCCCCGAGCTGCTGGTTGACCGAGGCGTGCAGGATCCGCGCGTGCAGCAGATCCTTGCGGGTGCCCGACATGCGCGCGAGGCGCACGGCGTGCTCGGCGACGCGCTTCGACTCGTCGACGTCGCCGAGAACCTTCAGCAGCCAGACGAGTTCGAGCTGGGCCGGGAAGCTGCGCTGCGGGCGCACCTCCTCGAGCCGTTCTTGCACGCCGGCGCGGTCGACGATCTCCTGCAGGGTGTCCGAGTCGTATCCCTGAATGAAGCCCACGCCGAACCCCTTCCTCCTGGCCGCACAGTGCAGGCTTCCATCCTGCCCGGCCGCGCCTGGGTATCCGGTCCGGCGCGCGGATCACGACCCAAGATCGCGCCCGTCACCGGCGAAGAATCACCGCTCGAACAGTGACAGAGACGGCTTCGGCGATGCGGTCGCGGCCCCGTCGACCGCCGGCAGCGCCCCGCCGATGAACCGATCGACCTCGGCGCCCTCCGCGATCTTCGCGGGGTGCGGCCCGGCGGCCATCAGCCGGGGCAGCCACTCGGTCGGCATCCGCGACCCCGACGCGGCGAACACGAGATTTCCGAACCGCCGGCCCTTGAGCACCTGCACCTCGGCGAGGATCGCGAGGTGCGGCAGTACCGACTTCACCGTCGCGGCCTGCCGTCGGGCGAAGGCGAGCCCGGCCCCGTCGGCGACGTTCACCAGAAGGATCCCCGTGGCAGTCAGCAGCTCCGCCGCCTCGCGATAAAACTCCGCGGTCGTCAGGTGCGCGGGCGTCTGCGCGCCCGAGTACACGTCGCTCACGACGAGGTCGACGGATCCGCGCAGCGCCGGCGGCATGCGTTTCAGCCCCACGCGCGCATCCCCGTTGCGCACGCGGATCGACGCGCCCGCGGGCAGCGGCAGGTGCTCGCGCACCAGGTCGACGAGCGGCTGCTCGAGCTCGACGACCTGCTGGCGGGATCCGGGGCGCGTGGACGCGATGAACCGCGGGATCGTCATGCCGCCGGCCCCGAGGTGCACGGCCGTGATCGGGCCGTCGGGCAGCTGGTCGATCACGGCGCCCATGCGCGCGACGTACTCGAACGCGAGGTGCGTCGGATCCGCGAGGTCGACGTGCGACTGCGGCGTGCCGTCGACGATGACCTCGAACCCGCTCTCGTACTCGGACGGCCGGATCTCCGCGATGCCATGGCTCAGCCGAGCCTGCGGATACTCGACGTCCTTCGCCCTCTGTCGCCCCATGTCCCGCCTCAGCGCGCGTGCAGGTCGCCCGAGACCGACAGGCGCCCGTCGGCGGCGTCGACCGCGAAGTTCGACACCCGGAAGTCGTCGGTGATGCGCGTCGTCGTGCCCGCCAGCTCCTGCAGATCGGGGCGCAGGGGGAGGAGCATCAGGCGCGACAGCAGTGACTTGCTGGTCGCGGCCGCGCGGTGCACCGTGATCTCGCCGTCGGTCGTCACCGACAGGTCGAAGCCGACGCGCGCCGACAGCGGCAGGAAGAACACGCGCACCTTGCCGCCGATGGTCGCGGTGAACCGCCCCGCGGTCGTCTCCGTCACCGAGATCTTGAGCGCCTTCGCCGCGGCAGCCCAGCGCGCCTTGCCCTTCATGACCTCCTCGGACAGCGAGAGGATCACTGCCGCGATGTCCTCCTGCGCCATCGAGAAGCGGAAGGATCCGCGCAGACGCTTCGCGACGTCGTCGCGCAGCATCACCGTGCCGAGCAGGCCGCCGTCGCGGTTCACGACCACCCAGTCGACCGGCACGTTGGTGAGCGCGACGTCCGCGCGCGCTTCGCGCCCGACGAACGTGACCGGATCCGCGCGCAGCCGCAGCTCGGCGATCTCGCCGGGGGTGCGCGTGTGCACCTCGTCGTGATCCGGATCCGGGATCCACTCGCCCTCTTCGCGCGCGAGGCGGTCGCCGTCGATGCGCACCTCCGCGCCGGTCAGGTCGGCGCTGAGCGATTCGATGTGCGCGCGGCCGGTGAAGGGGGCCGAGCTCACTCGGACCCCCGGGGCGCGGTTCCAACGCACCGTGACGCCGAACTGCGCGGCGCGCGCGATCAGTTGCGCGATGCCGGTCTTCAGGGTGGTCCCCGACGGGGGCCACGACTTCGCGCTCGACAGATGCCAGGGCCAAAGATCCATGTTCCCAGCGTATGCGATGCGCGTTTATACCCGAGAGGTTTATGTGAGTCAACTACCCCGGTAGACATCGCGTGTCCCGTGGGATAACGTGAATAGTTGCGCTCATTGGCTCTTCCGTGCCTTCATATGGTGGTCGGACGGATGGCATCGCGCGATCCCCGCATATTGCGGCGCGGATTGCGACAAATGAGTGCGCCTCACCCTGTCGGCAAGGAATCGAGAGGCCCCTCGCGGGTCCACGGAGGTCAATTCCCTTGGCTGCTTCGCGCAACGCATCCACCCCCACCACCACGACTAATAACGGACGCGACGCTCAGCGTCTGTCGTTCGGAAGAGTGAAAGACGCACTGACGGTCCCAGACCTGTTGGCGCTGCAGAAGGACTCATTCGACTGGCTCGTCGGCAACGACGACTGGAAGACGCAGGTCATCGACCGTAAGGCCGGCGGCAGCACTGACGTCTCCGAGCGCAGCGGACTCGAGGAGATCTTCGAGGAGATCTCGCCCATCGAGGACCTCGCCGAGACGATGCAGCTGTCGTTCGCGAACCCGTACCTCGAGCCCGAGAAGTACTCGATCGAAGAGTGCAAGGACCGCGGCAAGACCTACGCGGCCCCGCTCTACGTCGAGGCCGAGTTCATGAACCACCAGACCGGTGAGATCAAGACTCAGACCGTCTTCATGGGCGACTTCCCGCTGCAGACGCGCGAGGGCACGTTCATCATCAACGGCACCGAGCGCGTCGTGGTGTCGCAGCTCGTCCGTTCGCCCGGCGTGTACTTCGACAAGTCGCCGGACAAGACGAGCGATAAGGATGTCGTTTCGGCCCGCGTGATCCCGAGCCGCGGTGCTTGGCTCGAGTTCGAGATCGACAAGCGCGACCAGGTCGGCGTGCGCATCGACCGCAAGCGCAAGCAGTCGGTCACCGTCTTCCTCAAGGCGCTCGGCATGACCAGCGAGCAGATCCTCGAGGAGTTCGCCGGCTACGCGTCGATGGAGGAGACCCTCGCGAAGGACACCGTCCTCACCCAGGAGGATGCGCTCCGCGACATCTACCGCAAGCTCCGCCCGGGCGAGCAGGTCGCTGCCGAGGCCGCGCGCTCGCTCATCGAGAACTTCTACTTCAACTCCAAGCGCTACGACCTCGCCAAGGTCGGCCGCTTCAAGCTGAACCAGAAGCTCGGCCTCGACCGTCCGCTGAGCGACTCGGTCCTGACGACCGAGGACATCGTCGCGACGATCAAGTACATGGTGCGCCTGCACCGCGGCGACGCGACGTTCGAGGGCGTTGCCAAGGGCGGCGAGATCGTCGAGAAGCGCATTGCGACCGACGACATCGACAACTTCGGCAACCGCCGCATCCGCGCCGTCGGTGAGCTCATCCAGAACCAGGTCCGCACGGGCCTGAGCCGCATGGAGCGCGTTGTGCGCGAGCGCATGACGACGCAGGACATCGAAGCGATCACGCCGCAGACCCTGATCAACGTGCGCCCCGTCGTGGCCGCGATCAAGGAGTTCTTCGGCACCAGCCAGCTGTCGCAGTTCATGGATCAGAACAACCCCCTCGCGGGCATCACCCACAAGCGCACGCTGTCGGCGCTCGGCCCGGGTGGCCTGTCGCGCGAGCGTGCGGGCGTCGAGGTCCGCGACGTTCACCCGTCGCACTACGGCCGCATGTGCCCGATCGAGACGCCGGAAGGCCCGAACATCGGCCTGATCGGTCGCCTCGCGACCTACGGCCGGATCAACTCGTTCGGCTTCATCGAGACGCCCTACCGTCGCGTTGTCGACGGCAAGGTCACCGAGCAGATCGACTACCTGTCGGCGTCCGAGGAGTCGGCGTTCAACGTGGCCCCCGCGAACACGCGCCTGAACGACGACGGTACGTTCGTCGACGACCGCGTGCTCGCCCGCGAGCACGGCGACGAGGTCGACCTGATCCCGTCCGACGAGGTCGGCTACATGGACGTCTCGCCGCGCCAGATGGTGTCGGTCGGAACCGCGCTGATCCCGTTCCTCGAGCACGACGACGCGAACCGCGCGCTCATGGGCGCGAACATGCAGCGTCAGGCGGTGCCGCTCCTCGAGCCCGAGGCGCCCATCGTCGGAACCGGCATGGAGAAGTTCGCCGCCATCGACTCGGGCGACTCGATCATCGCCGACAAGCCGGGTGTCGTCACCGACGTCACCGCTGACTACGTCACGCTGCAGCTCGACGAGGGCGGCACGCAGGACTTCTTCCTGCGCAAGTTCGACCGCTCGAACCAGGGCAACACGTACAACCAGCAGACGGCCGTGCGCGTCGGCGACCGCATCGAGGTCGGAGAGGTCATCGCAGATGGCCCGTCGACGTCGAACGGCGAGCTGGCGCTCGGCAAGAACCTGCTCATCGGCTTCATGTCGTGGGAGGGCTACAACTTCGAGGATGCGATCATCCTCAACCAGCGCCTCGTGAAGGAAGACTCGCTCACCTCGATCCACATCGAGGAGTACGAGCTCGACTCGCGCGACACCAAGCTCGGCAAGGAGGAGATCACCCGTGACCTCCCCAACGTCAGCCCGGAGCTGCTGAAGGATCTCGACGAGCGCGGCATCATCCGCATCGGCGCCGAGGTTCGCCCCGGCGACATCCTCGTCGGCAAGGTCACGCCCAAGGGCGAGACCGAGCTGTCGGCCGAGGAGCGCCTTCTCCGCGCGATCTTCAACGAGAAGAGCCGCGAGGTTCGCGACACGTCGCTGAAGGTGCCCCACGGCGAGCAGGGAACCGTCATCGCGGTCAAGGAGTTCGACGCGGAAGAGGGCGACGACGAGCTCGGCTCGGGCGTCAACCGCCGCGTCGTGGTCTACATCGCTCAGAAGCGCAAGATCACCGAGGGCGACAAGCTCGCGGGCCGCCACGGCAACAAGGGCGTCATCGCGCGCATCCTGCCCGAGGAGGACATGCCCTTCCTCGAGGACGGCACGCCGCTCGATGTGGTCCTCAACCCGATGGGTATTCCGGGCCGCATGAACTTCGGTCAGGTTCTCGAGGTGCACCTCGGCTGGATCGCCCAGCAGGGCTGGAAGATCGAGGGCAACCCCGAGTGGGCCGTCGACATTCCCGAGGAGTACCGCGATGTCGAGGCCGGCACGCCGGTCGCGACGCCCGTGTTCGACGGTGCCGAGGAGATCGAGGTCCGCGGACTTCTCGAGTCGACGAAGCCCCGCCGCGACGGCCAGACCCTGGTCGACGGATCCGGCAAGGCGAAGCTCATCGACGGACGCACCGGCGAGCCGTACCCGTACCCGATCGCGGTCGGTTACATGTACATCCTGAAGCTGCACCACCTCGTCGACGACAAGATCCACGCGCGTTCGACGGGTCCGTACTCGATGATCACCCAGCAGCCGCTCGGTGGTAAGGCGCAGTTCGGTGGTCAGCGCTTCGGCGAGATGGAGGTCTGGGCCCTCGAGGCTTACGGCGCTGCATACGCCCTGCAGGAGCTGCTCACGGTCAAGTCCGACGACATCCTGGGCCGCGTCAAGGTCTACGAGTCGATCGTCAAGGGTGAGAACATCCCGGAGCCCGGCATCCCCGAGTCCTTCAAGGTGCTCATGAAGGAGATGCAGTCGCTCTGCCTGAACGTCGAGGTGCTCGGAGCAGACGGCGAAGCCGTCAGCCTCCGCGACACCGACGACGAGGCCTTCCGCGCAGCGGAAGAGCTCGGTATCAACATCTCTTCGCGATTCGAGTCCGCCTCGATCGACGAGATCTGATCCGCCCGGCCGATACACAGATTTTTCACACAGGAGAGTCAATTGCTCGACGCAACAACTTTCGATGAGCTTCGCATCGGTCTGGCCACTGCCGACGACATCCGTCGCTGGTCATTCGGTGAGGTCAAGAAGCCCGAGACGATCAACTACCGCACGCTCAAGCCCGAGAAGGACGGCCTCTTCGGAGAGCAGATCTTCGGCCCGAGCCGCGACTGGGAGTGCGCCTGCGGTAAGTACAAGCGCGTGCGCTTCAAGGGCATCATCTGCGAGCGCTGCGGGGTAGAGGTCACCAAGAGCTCGGTCCGCCGCGACCGCATGGGCCACCTCGAGCTCGCCGCGCCCGTCACGCACATCTGGTACTTCAAGGGCGTTCCTTCGCGCCTCGGGTACCTGCTCGACATGGCGCCGAAGGACCTCGAGAAGGTCATCTACTTCGCTGCCTACATGGTCATCTCGGTCGACGCCGACGCGCGTCACCGCGACCTGCCCACCCACGAGAGCAACCTGCGCCTCGAGATCAAGGCGGTCTCCGACCGTCGTGACGCTCGCGTCGCGGAGCGCCTCCAGAAGCTGGAGGACGAGCTCGCCGCCCTCGAGGCGGAGGGTGCCAAGGCCGACCAGAAGAAGAAGGTCAAGGACGCCGCCGAGAAGGAGATGGCCACGATCCGCAAGCGCGCGGACGAGCAGGTCTCCAAGCTCGAGCGCATGTGGGAGGAGTTCCGCACGCTCGAGGTCGGTCAGCTGAAGCCGGAGGACGACGTCTTCCAGGAGCTCCAGGACCGCTTCGGCCAGTACTTCGACGCCCGCATGGGTGCCGAGGCGCTGCAGGTGCGCCTCGCGGAGTTCGACCTCGAGACCGAGGCCGTTCTGCTCCGCGAGCAGATCTCCGAGGGCAAGGGCCAGCGCAAGATCCGTGCGATCAAGCGCCTCAAGGTCGTCAGCTCGTTCCTCGCGACGGGCATGAGCCCGGCCGCGATGGTGCTCGACGTCGTTCCGGTCATCCCGCCCGAGCTGCGCCCGATGGTGCAGCTCGACGGTGGTCGGTTCGCGACGAGCGACCTGAACGACCTGTACCGCCGCGTGATCAACCGCAACAACCGTCTGCGCCGCCTGCTCGATCTCAGCGCCCCTGAGATCATCGTCAACAACGAGAAGCGCATGCTGCAGGAGGCCGTCGACGCGCTGTTCGACAACGGTCGCCGCGGCCGCCCCGTGACGGGTACCGGCAACCGCGCCCTGAAGTCCCTCAGCGACATGCTGAAGGGCAAGCAGGGTCGTTTCCGCCAGAACCTGCTCGGCAAGCGCGTCGACTACTCGGGCCGTTCGGTCATCGTGGTGGGCCCGCAGCTGAAGCTGCACCAGTGCGGTCTTCCGAAGCAGATGGCGCTCGAGCTGTTCAAGCCGTTCGTCATCAAGCGCCTGATCGACCTCGGTCACTCGCAGAACATCAAGGCCGCCAAGCGCGCGGTCGAGCGCACCCGTCCCGAGGTCTGGGACGTGCTCGATGAGGTCATCCGCGAGCGCCCGGTTCTGCTGAACCGCGCGCCCACGCTGCACCGCCTCGGCATCCAGGCGTTCGAGCCGCAGCTCGTGGAGGGCAAGGCGATCCAGCTGCACCCGCTCGTCTGCGCGGCGTTCAACGCCGACTTCGACGGCGACCAGATGGCCGTGCACCTTCCCCTCTCGGTGGAGGCGCAGGCCGAGGCCCGCACGCTGATGCTCGCCTCGAACAACATCCTGAAGCCGTCGGACGGCCGCCCGGTGACCCTGCCCTCGCAGGACATGATCATCGGTCTGCACCACATCACGACGGTCAACGAGGGTGCGACCGGCGAGGGTCGCGTGTTCGGATCCGTCGAAGAGGCCCAGATGGCCTTCGAGGAGGGCACGCTTCACCTTCAGGCGAAGGCGAGCATCTTCCAGCCGGGCCTCGCGTTCCTCGAGGGCGATGCCCCTGAGGGATACGAGTCGCACGGTCGCGTCGACGCCTCGCTCGGTCAGATGATCTTCAACGGTCAGCTGCCGAAGGGCTACCCGTTCGTGCGCGAGCAGGCCGACAAGGGCAAGCTCTCGCAGATCGTGAACAAGCTGGCCGAGGAGTACCCGAAGGTCGTCACGGCGGAGACGCTGGACAACATCAAGGACGCCGGCTTCTACTGGGCCACGCGCTCGGGTGTCACGGTCGCGCTCAGCGACATCGTCTCGCCGGTGCGCAAGGGCGAGATCATCGCGGACTACGAGAAGAAGGCCGCGAAGATCACCGCTCAGTACGAGAAGGGTCTGACGACCGACTCGGAGCGCCGCCAGGAGCTCACCACGCTGTGGACCGAGGCGACCGACGTTCTCCAGCAGGAGATGAAGGAGTCCTTCCCGAAGGACAACAGCATCTACCGCATGGTCTCGTCGGGTGCCCGCGGTAACTGGCTGCAGATCCGTAACATCGCGGCCATCCGTGGTCTCGTGAACAACCCGAAGGGCGAGATCATCCCCCGCCCGATCCTGTCGTCGTTCCGTGAGGGTCTGACGGTCGCCGAGTACTTCATCGCCACCCACGGTGCGCGTAAGGGTCTCGCCGACACGGCTCTTCGTACCGCCGACTCGGGCTACCTCACGCGTCGTCTCGTGGACGTCTCGCAGGATGTCATCATCCGCGAGGAGGACTGCGGCACGTCGAAGGGCCTGACGTACCCGATCGCGGCACCCGACGCCAACGGCGTGCTCGTTCCGGACAGCAACGTCGAGAACTCGGTGTTCGCCCGCAACCTCGCGGTCGACGTCGTGGCCGAAGACGGCACTGTGCTGGCGCAGCCCGGCCAGGACGTCGGCGACCCGATGATCGAGAAGCTCGTCGCGGGCGGCATCACCGAGATCAAGGTGCGCTCCGTGCTCACCTGTGACTCGGCGGTCGGCGTCTGTGCACGCTGCTACGGCCGTTCGCTGGCGACGGGCAACCTCGTCGACATCGGTGAGGCCGTCGGCATCATCGCCGCGCAGTCCATCGGCGAGCCCGGCACGCAGCTCACGATGCGTACGTTCCACACGGGTGGATCCGCTTCGGCAGACGACATCACGCAGGGTCTGCCCCGCGTGCAGGAGCTGTTCGAGGCGCGCACGCCGAAGGGCGCATCGCCGATCTCGGAGTCGGCCGGTCGTGTCACGATCGAAGACTCCGACAAGGGCAAGAAGGTCATCGTCACGCCCGACAACGGCGACGAGCCGCACGTCTACCCGGTGCTGAAGCGCGCGACGCTTCTCGTCGAGGACGGGCAGCACGTCGAGGTCGGCGAGGCGCTTCAGGTCGGAACGCTCGACCCGAAGGAGATCATGCGCGTGCAGGGCGCCCGCGAGGTGCAGAAGTACCTCGTGGACGGCGTGCAGGGCGTCTACCGCTCGCAGGGTGTGCCGATTCACGACAAGCACATCGAGGTCATCGTGCGGCAGATGCTGCGCAAGGTCACCGTGGTCGACCACGGCGAGACCGACCTCCTGCCGGGCGAAATGGTCGACATGCGTCGCTACCAGGACGTCAACCGTGCAACGGTCGGCGAGGGCAAGCGCCCCGCGTCAGGCCGCCCGGAGCTGATGGGTATCACGAAGGCGTCGCTCGCGACCGAATCGTGGCTCTCGGCCGCGTCCTTCCAGGAGACCACCCGCGTCCTCACGGAGGCGGCGCTCCAGGGCAAGCGCGACCCGCTGATCGGTCTCAAGGAGAACGTCATCATCGGTAAGCTCATCCCGGCCGGTACGGGCCTTGCCAAGTACCGCGACGTCGAGGTGGAGGCCACGGAAGAGGCGAAGGCGGAGCGGTACCCGAACCGCATCTTCGCATCCGACGGTGCGTTCGCAGACGGCGACTACAGCTACGTCGACTTCGACGCGTTCTCGACGGACGACTTCACGCCGGGTACGTATAACTGACCTGATGTGAGCTGACTTCGGCCTCCATGATCTTCGGATCGTGGGGGCCGATTTCGTCATGCGGCGACCCGGAGCGCGGGCCGGTTTCAGAAGATTGATAGCCTCTCCGAGTCGGTTTGATATACAGGGGGAGAGTCGATGAGCGATCAGTCGCGTCCGAATGAGGGCGGACCGGGTCCGAATCCGGGTGAGGATGCGGCTGCGACGCCGCCGATTCCGCCGCAGTATCCCGGTGCGCCGGTGCCGCCGCAGGCGCCCGCCGCCGCTCCGCAGCATCCGTATGCGCCGCAGGGCGCGCCCGTTCCGGGGCAGGGGCAGAACGCGCAGCAGGCGTTCGCGGGCGCGGTCGCAACGGCCCGTGAGAAGGTGCCCGCTCCGTTGGCCGCGAAGGATCCGTGGATCGCGGCGCTCATCACCTCGGGCTTCGCGCTCGCGGGGGCGCTTGCGGCGAGCATCCTGATCACGCTGCTCGGATTGTTCGGCGGCCGGTTGTTCCTCGGCGATCGCGGCGGATCCGAGTTCTTCGAGCTCCTGGCTCCGCACTGGTTCGCGGTCATCGCGCAGCTGCTCGGCGCCGGATTCGGCGGATCGCTGGGGGCGTCGACGTCCGTGGCCGGTGCGGCGTCGTTCAGCGTCTCCGCGCTGTTCATCCCGGTGCTGGTACCGATCGCCGCCCTGGTGTCGCTGCGTCTGTTCGCCCGGCGCGCGGTCCCGCGCACCGACCTGACGGCCGGCCTGCGCCTCGTCGTCGCGGCGGCCGCGGGTGCCGCCTTCGCGCTCGTGGCGGTGATCCTGCAGCTCGTCGCGCCCCTCTCGATCGCGCTGCCGGGGGCACCGGGCAGCTTCACCACTCGGGCGATCTCCTTCTGGAGCATCATCGCCGGGATCGCGCTGGTCGGGGCCGCGGCCTTCTTCGTGCTTTCGCCCGTGCGTACGGCACGCAGCCGCGCCCGCACGGCGCTCGTGCAGGCCCTCGAGCACATCGGCGGGCTGGGCGCGCTCATCGCTCTCGCGCTCATCGCCGTCGTTGCGTTCGATGCGAACGGCGCGGGGGAGATCATCGGACTGGTGCTGCTCGCGCCCGTGCTGCTGCCGTTCCTCGCAGCCGACGGGGGTGCGATCGCATCGCTCGCGACCGTGGGCGCGTCGGTCACGGGCGGGGCGACGAATGAGCTGATCGGCGACTTCAGCGGCCTCGGCGACCTGGCGGAGGACCTGCCCAGCG
The DNA here is from genome assembly GCF_000422745.1 of Microbacterium gubbeenense DSM 15944. Taxonomy (GTDB): domain Bacteria; phylum Actinomycetota; class Actinomycetes; order Actinomycetales; family Microbacteriaceae; genus Microbacterium; species Microbacterium gubbeenense. The sequence goes on along the minus strand of NZ_AUGQ01000008.1, from coordinate 35,033 downwards.
TCTGGATGTTCTCAGACGTCTTCCCCGTGTGGATCCGCATCGTGCTGCCCCTGGTCGCCGTGCTCGCGCTCGCGATCGTGAGCGTGCGGTGGCGGCTGCGCACCGGTGTGGCGCGCGATGGTGCATCCTGGGCACTGCTTCCTGTCGCGTACGCGGTCGTCGGCGTGCTCGTGACGCTCGCCGGTCGCGTGTCCGTGTCGGCATCGGTGTCGACGTCGGGCGACCTCAGTGCGCTGCTCGAGGGCGGGCTCGGCGGCACCGCACGCGTCGCCTTCGGCCCCGCCGTGTGGACCTTCCTGCTGTTCGCCGTCATCGGCGCCGTGGTCGAGGTGCTCGCACGCTTCGTCGTGCCCGCATTCGTGGCAGCCGTGCCCGGCGGTGTCGTGAGAACGATCGCGGTCGGCGCGACAGTCGGATCCGCCGCCGCGGCGCAGTCTGCCGCCGCAGCGACCGCGCCGGCGTCTTCCGCGTCTCCCGCGGTCGGCGCGTCGTACGCTCCGGCGGATCCGAACGCCGCCGCGGCGGCTCCCGCGCCCGGCACGCCATACGCTCCCGCGGATCCGAACGCGCCCGCTGCGCCGCACGCTCCCACGGAACCGAGCGCGCCGCCTGCCCCATATGCTCCGGTGGCTCCGAACGCCGCCGCGCCGCATGGTCCCGCCGACCACGACGCGCCGACGACGCCGCCCGCCGCGGCACCGGAGCCCGAGGGGATCCCCGCGCGACCGGCGGATCCGTCTGCGCCGGGCGCGCAGGGCCTCGAGGATCCGGCGGCGCTGCCCGCGGGCCACGAGGTCCCGCCCGTGCCCGCGGAACCGGCTCTGCTCGCCGCCCATGGCTCGCCCGCCGCGCCTCCCGCGCCGGCGCAGCCGTACGCGACCGCGCCCGTGGACCCCGTCGTCGCGATGCTCTCCGACGGCGCCCGCGAGCGCACGCCGGTGTCGAGGAAGGCGAAGATCGGTTGGCTCATCGGCGGATCCGCCGTCGTCGTGCTCGTGGCCGCGCTCGTGGTGGGCGTGTTCATCAAGAACCACCTGGCGGCGACGACGTACTCGGCGCAGGCCCGCGCGGAGGAGTACCTGTCGGCCGTCGTCGACGGCGACGCGGGTCGTGCGCTCGAGCTCTGGGCGCCGAACGTCACCTCCGCCGAGCGCGTGCTGCTGGCGTCCGAGATCTACGCCGCGGCGGACGACCGCCCCACCGCATATGAGATCACCGATGTCGACGAGTACGACGGCGTCGTGGATGTTGCGGCGCAGCTGACGGTCGACAGCAAGAACTACGACGTGCTGATGCGGCTGCAGAAGCACGGCACGCAAGCGGTGCTGTTCGACGACTGGCGCATCGAGGAGGGCCCGGGGCAGACGCTCGTCGTGGGCGATGTGTCGCAGGTGACGCGGGTCAACGGCGTCGAGGTCGACCTCAGCGGCTTCGCCGATGCGGAGGGTGCCACGGCCCTGCCCGTGCTGCCCGGCACCTACACCTTCGAGGCGCCGACGTCGGATGACCGCCCGTTCACCTACGGCGACGACATCGCCGTCACAGTGCTGCCGAACGCCGGCGGAAGCGAGGGCGACGACGCGCTGACCTTCGTCCCGACGTGGACCGACGACGCGCAGCAGCAGGCGATCGCGGTGGTGCAGGAGCGCATCGACCTCTGCATGACGAGCGACAAGTTCCAGCCGAGCGACTGCTCCGTCGTGCTCGGATGGCGCGAGCCGTCGTACGCGGTGACGGGCATCAAGCGCTCGTGGACCCAGGAGCCGGAGCTCACCTTCGTCGACGACGAAGACGGGGCCTACGTGCTCGTCGACGGCGGCAGGATGCACATCGATTACCAGCAGCGCTGGGACGAGGACGACGATTGGGAGGACGACGACACCGAGGTGAGCGCGCCGTTCAACTACGGAACGGTCGTTCCCGTATCCGTCGGCGACGACGGCGAGGTCTCGGTGGACCTGTCGGAGTTCTGACCCGCTGCGTGAGATCGCGGCCGGAGCGGATCTGTCCAGGGGGTCGGCCCCGCGAGGGATCCTTGTTACCCTCCTGACTCAACGAGACACAACGGGGGCTCCGATTATGAGCGATCAACCTGGTCCGCACGACGACATTCACGAGCCGGATCCCTCGAACGCCGACGCGCTCGAGGATCCGGCCGGGCCGCAGGCGGACCCATCGTCTCCGCCGCTGCCCGCCGACCCGACCGAGCTGGCCGAGCACGGCGCAACGGTTGTTCCGCCCGCGCCCGCGCCGCCGTACGGGTCGGCGTCCACCGATCCGGCGGTGGCGATGCTCGCGGGCGGACCCCGCCGGCACGACCGGCTGTCGAGGCGGGCGAAGATCGGCTGGATCGTCGCGGGCTGCGCCGTGGTCGTCATCGCGGCGGTCATGGTCGGCGCCGTCGCGATGGACTGGATCTGAGCCGATCGATTCTCGTCAGGTTGAGCGTCCGCGGGCAATCGACTCGATGACGCACGTAGCTGCACCGCGCGCCCAATCGTCGAACACATGCGGACGCAGCACGATCTCGCAGTTCTGTGCGGCACCGAAAGCGTGCCGGGCGAACGCGTCGCGAACACAGCGTTCGTAGAGCCCGTATTCCGTGACGTTCTCGCCGGAAATCACAATCAGTTCTGGGCCAAACAGATTAGCGAGCGTTGCGAGCGCTGACCCGATGACCTCGCCGGCGCGCTCAAACGCCGACCTGGCAATTGGATCTTCGGCGTGGGCCAGACGGAACGCGTCGGCGCTCGTCAGATTCTCATCATCGTGACCGGCACGAATCCGTGAGAGCACTGCGTCAGTACTTGCGACCGCCTCTACACAGCCAGTGCGCCCGCAGCTGCAGAGAGTGTCGTCATCGGCCAAAGGGATGTGCCCGAGTTCCCCGGACACGCCATGCGCGCCTGTCAATATCGTTTCGCCGAACGAGAGGCCACAACCGATGCCAGCGCCGATGGTGACGAGGGCGAAAGACGTTGCATTGCGTCCGGCTCCGAACATCTGCTCAGTGACGGTCAGAGCACGCACGTCGTTCTCGACCTCGGCTGCCAGGCCGGTCGCGTTCTCAATCAGGTCGGCAAGTGCGATGTCATGCCATCTGAGCAGAGGAGAGTCGCGCACGACTCCGCCGATGCGGTCGACATCACCGGACACGGCCACACCCACACCTTCGACCGGCGTTGGGGAGGAGTCACGTAGCTCATCGACGACGGCCGTCACGGCAGCGACGACCTCGGTTACGTTCGAACTCGACAGCGCCCGTTCGGCTCGTGCGACGATGCGCGCATCGAGTCCTGTGAGTACGCCGTAGGTATGATCGGACGTTACTTTCACACCGATCACGTGTGCCCGACCTGCTGCGACGCTCAGTGGGCTGATCGGGCGGCCGACGGCCTGCGCGGCAGCTTCGCCGGCGACGACGAATCCCGCGTCGAGGAGGGGCGTCACCGCCTTCGTTACGGCCGCTTGTGACAGGCCCGTGGCGCGGGCGATGTCAACGCGACCGGTCGGGCCATGGCTGAGGATGCGGCGGAACACGGCGTGCGACGCAGGAGACGTGAGCGGCAGTTGGCGCATGCTCTATCCTTTCAGGCCGCTCGACGCTATGCCTGCGAAGAACTGTCGTTGCAGCAGGATGAAGATGACGATCAGCGGAAGCGAGGCGATGAACGAACCCGCCATGAGAGCCGGATAATCAGTGCCATGGATGCCCTGCAAGTTCGCGAGCCCGACAGGAAGCGTCATCATCTCTGGCGATGCGGTCACGATCAGCGGCCAGAGCAGGTCGTTCCAAGAGTACAAGGACGTCAGCACGACCAGCGCTGCAACTGTAGGTGTGACCATTGGCAGCATCACGCGCCAGAAGATCTGGAACGCGTTCGCCCCATCCAGACGCGCGGCTTCCTCGTACTCCTTCGGTAACGACATGAATGCCTGACGCATGAGAAAGGTGCCGAATGCGGAGAATATGCCGGGGATCGCGATCGCCGGCAAAGTGTCGAGCAGGTGCAACATCTGCATCAGGTCGAACTGAGCGATAAGGAATAGCTGTGGCGGCGCCATCAGCATGACGAGGAACAGGAGAAACAGAACGTTGCGCCCAATGAAGTGGAAGCGTGCGAACCCGTATGCAGCGAGAGTGCAGACGATCACCTGCCCGGCGACGCGTAGCAGGAGGGAGCCCACCGACATGCCGAGCATGTCGGTGAAGGGCACCGTCGCGAAGAATGTGGCGATCCCCTTGAAATCGATCACATCGGGCCAGAACACCGGGGGCACTGCGCGCGATTCCGGGAGAGTCTTGAACGCCGTGATCAGCTGCCAGATGAACGGGAAGACCATCACGAGCGCGCCGAGGCCGAGGATCGTGTGGATGAGCCACTGGGATCGTCCGCTGCGACCCGCCCGGCGTGCCGATCGGTCGAGCCGGCGGGGAGCGCGCGTGGTGACGAGCGCGGTCGTCGAGTCATCCATAGAAGACCGCTTTCCGCTGCAGCTGGAACTGCAGTCCAGTGAGGATCATGATGATCGCGAGCAGGACGACCGCGATCGCGGCGCCGTACCCGCGGTTGAACTGCACGAACGTCTGATCGAAGAAGAAGTAGACCATCGTCTGTGCGGAGGTCGCGGCCTCCGAGCCGCGCTGCAGCATGACGTAGATCAAGTCGAACATCTGGAAGGACGAGATGACCGAGAGTACTGAGACGAAGAAGATGCTCGGCGACAGCAGAGGCAGCGTCACTGCGAAGAACTGGCGTACGGGTCCTGCCCCATCGAGCGAGGATGCCTCGAGAAGCGCAGGAGGGATGCCGGTCAGACCCGCACCGAGAATGATGATCGCCGTGCCGAGATTCATCCAGATGCCCACGACGGCGACCGCGTAGATGGCGATCGATGGGTCGGCGACCCAGCTCGGGCCGTCGATACCGATGACGGAGAGCGCTTGATTCAGCAGGCCGAACTCACCGTTCAGAATGTATCTCCAGACCATGCCAACGGCGACGGGGAGTGTGACGATGGGAAGGAAATAGAGTACGCGATAGACGGCCTTGCCTCGTCGCACATGATGGATGAGGGTTGCCGTGACGATCGCGATAGGGATGCCGATGAGCACGATTCCCGTATAGATGGCGCTGTTGCCCAGCGACGACCAGAACTGCGGGTCCGAGAAGAGCGCGGCGTAGTTGTCGAGCCCCGTGAAGGCGGCGCCGCCGAACGGCTGCGTCTCGGTGAAGCTGAGGAAGATCGTCGTGAGAAGCGGCACGATGTAGAGTCCGACGAGCCCGACGAGGGCTGGAGCGATGAACCCCAGCCCTGGCAGATTGACGCGCGCACGCGCCGCGCGACTCATCATTCTTTGGCGAGTGCGTCGTTCATGGCTGCGGCGAGTTCGTCGGCGACCTCCGAGACGGGCTTCGCGCCGTTCCACGCATCAGGCAGCATCTCGTCCTCGAGCGCGTTCCAGGCGGCCGTGTTCGCGGAGACGGGGTAAACCACGCCGTCGGGAACCTGGTCGATGAAAGCCTGCAGATTGAACTCCGGCATAGCGTCGACCCATGCCTGCTGGGTGCCCTCATATGCGGGGATGACGGCGCCCGTCTCCGCTTGGATCGCCGCGGCTTCCTCGCTGCCGAGGAAGACGAGGAACTTCTCCAGCTCCTCCGTGTGCTCGGAGCCGGCATAACCGACGTTCTGGATCCCGTTGATGACCGTCGCCCGCTCGTCGCCTGCCGGCAGGACAGCGACGTCGATCTTGTCGCGGAGCTCAGCATTGTCGTAGAAGCGCTGGGCGTAGAACGACCCTCCGTAGTACATCGCGACGGATCCGTTCTCGAACTGCGCAACCGCCTCGGTATCGGCGAACTCCTGCAGCGTCGGTGAGTATCCATCGGCGATGAAGTCGGTCCAGAACGCTATTCCGGCCTGGGTCTTCTGGTCGTCGTAGCCGGACGCTTCTCCGTCGATGATGTGGCCGCCGGCTTGCGCCACCGTGTTGTAGAAACCTTCTTGACGATTCAGCGGTGCGGCGATGCCGTACACGCTTTCGTCAGGCGAGGTGAGTTCCTCCGCAGCTTTGCGCACGTCGGCCCAGGTCCAGTCGGACGTCGGATAATCGACACTTTGAGCGTCGAAGAGCTCCTTGTTGTACCAGAGCCCCACAGTGTCGAAATCCTTCGGAAGGCCGTAGAGCTCGTCGTCGTAGGTGAACAAGTCGACGAGCGCCTCCGGATACACGCTCGTGTCGACGCCCGCGTCGGAGATCGCGTCGCTGAGCGGCAACAGCTGGTCGTTTGACGCGTACACCTGGAACTTGTCGCCGAGCATCCAGAACGCGTCGGGTGCGGTGCCGCCCTGGGCAGCGACTTGAAGCTTCGTCCAGAACTCGTTCCATGGGCTGACCTGAAGCTCGACGTGGATGCCTGGGTTGTCGGCTTCGAAAGTGTCGATGAGCTCCTGCATCGTCTCGTCCTGGCTCCACACACCGTAGGTCAGCGTCACGTCACCCCCTCCGGCGTCCGATCCGTTCGAGCATCCGGCGAGCAATCCGACTCCTGCAAGGGCGGCAGTCGCCCCCATCATCCACTTGCGCATATTGCCTCTCCTCATTTTCGCTCCGGCGTCGATGCCGGATCAGGTGTCCAGTCGCAGTGCGAGCCAGTCGACGTGGGCCTCGGGGGCTTTCGACGGCTTGGTTCGAAGAGTGACGACGGTGGTGGAGGACACGTCGATATCGAAGGATGTCGGCGGAGCTCCTCCCGTGGTCTGTTCGCGCCACACGATGATCCCGTCGGCGAGGATCTCGCAGACGGCCGACGCGTCGGGCGTCTCGTCGTCGACGGCAGCGCTGCCGGTGAGGCGCACGGCCCCGGACGTGACGAAGCTCACCGCAGAGTCCTGCGACACGCCGAGGCCGTTGGCGAACGTCTCTCCGCCGACGCTCAACGGCTGGCCGTCTCGGGGATCTGGGCCGCCGTTGGCGAGTCCGCGTTCGACAGGGCCGACCGCGTTGTGCGCCGAGAGGAAGGGGAGCAGGGAGACGTCCTTCGGTATCGAATGCGGAACGGCGATTCGTGCATGGCTCACCGCTGGAACACCGTCGTAACCCGCGCTCTCGAGTGTTACAACGACGAGGTCGCCCGAGGTCGGAGCCGTGTCGGGGCGAAGCTCCCACCCGCCGGAGCAGCGCGCCGCGGACCAGCCGGGCGGCGTACGGACAGCGCCCGCATCCGTGTTGATCCTGACGCTGGCATCAGTCAGGAGAACCAGAGGCGACCCCACGGACGGCGCGGCGACTACTTCTTGCGCGGTGGCGCGGCGCAACGGCGCACCCGCAGCGGCCAAGATGGCGACGAAGCCGCCGCGAGGGGCGAGCTCGATCGTGATGACGTCTGCTTCTCCTGCTCGGATTGTCTCACCCAGAGCGCCATCGGCATCGTGCACGATCCACGCGTCAGTCGGGCCGTGGGCGAGCGCCGCGAGGTCGATGTCCACCGTTCGTGCGGCGGCGTCGGCGCTGATGCCGCCGACGAACCAACGGTCACCATAGCGTCGGGCGATCACCGCGTGCGTGTCGGGGTGGCCGCCGAGCAGACGCGTCTCCTGCCAGGACGCAGGAAGCTCGGCCAGCATCTGCGCGGCAAGTGGTCGGGCCCGGTACTCATCAGGGTCGTCGGCGAAGTGGGTGATGCCGCTCTCGTAGACGACACTGAGCGCGAGTTCATGTCCGTCGCTGGTCTCGCGCTCGGGAGCGCTGAATGTGACGGGGGTGTAGTCCATAGATCCGACGACGTTGCGAGTGAACGGCTGGATCACGTTGTGCGCTGCGGTGAGCGGATGACCGTAGAAGACGTAATACTCAGCACCGCGAATGCCCTCGTAGCTGATGACATGAGGGTGCGTGCGCGCCCAACCGCGCGGAATCACCGATCCGTGGAAGTTGACGGCCAGTCCGACGCGAGCCGTTTCGGCGATGATCGCGTCGTACCAGCGGTACCTGACCTGCGACTCCGACTCCATGAAGTCGACCTTGATCCCGGCAACGCCCCAGGATCGCCAGAGACCGAGTTTCTTGAGGTTCTCTTCGCCGTCGAGATCGTCCCACGAGCTCCACACATGCACCTGGACGCCGCGGACGGACGCATAGGACACCAGCTCAGGCACCCACGCCGCGTCCCAACCACAGTCCACGAGAACGTGTTCCCAACCCTGTTCGGCGGCGAAGTCGGTGAAGCGCTTCTGCACCTCAAGATACGCGCCGGAGAACTGACTCGACCACCACGACCAGGCAGCGCGCCCCGGACGAGGCACGAAGGCATCGTGCGCGCATGCAGGGGCGAGGTCATCGACGAGGTTCGAGGCCACGACCTCCGAAAGCTCGCCGGAGATGACGGCGCGCCACGGCGTGCGGTGGCCGGCATCGACCGTGAGCGGAGAGTCGGCCGCCACGATGCGAAACGCCCTGCCGTCGAACTCAGCGTGTGCGCCCGAATGACGTCCGTCGATGTCGGACTCCGTCAGGAGCAGGAACGAGCGCGGGGCGACCTCGACCAGCAGGGGGAATCCGTAGTCGCCCGGGGCGAGGTCGCGGAGATCGTGGCCCTCCCGCATCGTCTCGTACCAGGTCGAGTACTCGAGGACCCACGCGCGTGAGTCGCGCGCAACATGAACTCGGGTCGCTTCGGCTCCGAGGGCTCCGGCTGTGTCGGGCAGCGCATAGCGGAAAGCGAACCCGTCATCGGAGACTCGGACGATGACGGCCCAGTCGACCTCCGCTGTGCGCAGGGAGACAGTGAGCTCGTCATGGTCCACGCGGTGGGTACCCGCGGCCTTGCCGAACGCGGCGGTGTACTGCTCCTCCACGGTTCGGCTGGTCGAATCGATGACTGTTGCACCGGACCCGAGCTCGATGTTCTCGAAGGTCACACCGAGCGCGATCGTGGCGACCTCCTCGCCGGAGGACACCAGCCGCAGCGCGAGGGCATCGTCGGATGAGGAGATCGAGGCCTGGCGATGGCCGCGAATGATCTGTGCGGCAGGGGCGAGGGACGGATGCCTGTCGATGGGTTGCTCCATTGCGGGTCTGGGGTGCGGCTTGCGTTGCAGGTCGAGGATAAGCAGACTTAGTTCATGACGTCAACTATAAAAATTCACGATGAGCAAAAACGTGGCGGGGCAGCAAGTGCTCCCCTCGACCCCATCCACCTCCGTCGAGCTGGCGTGAGCGTGGTGATCGCGCAAGGCACCTTCGACGTGCCCGACATCGTGCACTGGGGGGCTGCGTTGCGCGACGCCGATGTCGCAGGAATGGTCGCGTCGGCTCGGCCGGCGATCCTGAACAGTTCTGTCGACGTGCCGCGATCGTTTCCGGTCATCGCCAGTCGGGCGTTCGGCTGGTCCGGAACGCCAGCGCTCGACGCGCGCACCGAGGACGGCGCCCGAATCGAATCGCTTCATCTGACTGCGGTGGAGAGCGAGGGTGCCGCAGCGACGCTGCGATTCAGTACCGCGAGCACGGCCGAGGTGGAGGTCGCCTACCGTCTCGACGAAGCGGGCGTGCTGCACGCGAGCTCGAGCGTGCTCAACACCAGCCTCGATCGGGTCATCGATGTCACTGCCGTTCGCGTGCTGCTGCCGATCCCGGCGCGCGCCGCCGAAATAGTGGATCACACGGGGAGGTGGACTCGCGAGTTCCAGCCGCAGCGGGCTTCCATCCGTGACGGATCGTGGGTTCGCACGTCGCGTCGAGGCCGGCCAGGGCACGACACGTCGCTGATCACCATCGTCGGAACACCGGGTTTCGCGTATCGGACCGGCGAGGTCTGGGCGAGCCACATCGCGTGGAGCGGGAACTCCGAGACCATCGTCGAGAGACTCCCCGAGGGTGCAGGTGCGCATAGCTCAGTTCTGGGAGCCGGCGAACTTCTCGACGCCGGAGAAGTGAAGCTTCAGCCCGGTGAGGAGTATCGATCTCCTGGCGTCGTGCTCGCCTGGAGTGACAGCGGCATCGATGGCGTGACCGAACGTTTCCACCGGTCGGTCCGCGCGCGGACGGTGCACCCCACCCGTCCGCGCCCGCTGTTGCTGAATACGTGGGAAGCCGTGTATTTCGACCACGACTTCGACACACTCGCCGAACTCGCGGATGCGGCGGCCGACGTCGGCGTCGAGCGCTTCGTACTCGACGACGGCTGGTTCCGAGGTCGCCGCGGCGACACGGCCGGGCTCGGAGACTGGTTCGTCGACGCGGGGCCATGGCCTGAGGGCCTCCGCCCGCTGTCCGACCGTGTGCACGGTCGCGGCATGCAGTTCGGGTTGTGGGTCGAGCCGGAGATGGTCAACCTCGACTCCGATCTCGCGCGCGCACATCCGGACTGGGTGCTGCGCGAGGCTGGCGAGCTGAAGTGGCGTCACCAGTTCGCGCTCGATTTCTCGCGAGACGACGTGGTCGAGCACATCCTTGAGCGCCTCGATCGTGTGATCATCGAGGCCGCCGTGGACTTCGTGAAGTGGGACCACAATCGCGACCTGCATGCAGCAATGGGAGCAGACGGCGCGCGGCGCATGCACGCGCAGACCCTCGGGCTGTATCGAATGCTCGCCGAGCTGCGTCGACGACATCCGCAGCTCGAGATCGAGACGTGTGCTTCGGGGGGAGGCCGAGCTGACCTCGGAATCCTCGAGCACACCGACCGTGTCTGGGCTTCGGACTGCAACGACCCGACGGAGCGGCAGCGAATTCAACGAGGACTATCGACCCTGCTTCCGCCCGAGCTCGTCGGCACACACATCGGACCGGAGGAGTCGCACACCACGCACCGCCAAGCGGACTTCTCGTTCCGTGCGGCGACCGCGCTGTTCGGGCACGCAGGAATTGAGTGGGATCTGAGTGCGTGCTCGAACGAGGAGTTCGATGCCGTCTCGGCCTGGGCCCGGATGTATCGGGAGCTCCGTGGCGTGTTGCATTCGGGCGTGACGGTGCGAGCCGATCACGTCGATGATGGCACGCTGTTGCATGGAATCGTCACCGACGATCGCCGCGAGGCTGTGTACGCATGGGTGCGTCTCGACACGAGCAGTGCGGCGCATACACCGCGCGTACCCATGCCCGGACTGGACCCGGAGCAAAGCTACCGAGTGCGTGCGCGTGAGGAGGTCGGCCCGGTGAGCCGTCATCAGATCGGCGATCCTTCGTGGCTCGCTGCCGAGGCAGGCTTCGTGTGCTCAGGCGCCGTGCTCGAGCAGGGTCTGCCTCTTCCCCTCCTCAATCCCGGCCAAGCCCTAGTGCTGCACGTGACCGCGGTGGAATGAGCCGCGCGGCACGAAGGGGGCGATCCGTTGCGGATCGCCCCCTTCGCCGTGGCCGCTGGTGTTACTGACGCACGGTCAACGCATCCACCATCACCGCACCGCCCTGCGAGACCGCGGTGATCGTGTTCGCCCCCTCGGCGAGGTCCAGGAAGACCGTCTGTGTGCCGATGGTGCCTCCGGTGGACGGCAGAGGAACAGTGACACGTTCGGCGTCGACGAGCATCTCGACCTCGGTGGCGTTCTCGGCGGAGTAACGCACCTGCACCGTGGTCGATCCGGCGCGTGTCGCTTCGACGCCCGTGAACGAGAGCCGAGACCGTCCGTCCGACATGCTCACTTGCGATCCCGTACAGCCTTCGACCTCGCATGGGGTTATGCGCGTGTTGCCGGTGCGGCGATTCTCCGGGGATTCGGCCTCGTATGTCGTCTCGACGATGACGCGGTCGATGTCGGGCACGTAGTCACCGCCGCCGAACCGGATCGAGTTCGCACCGTCCTCGAGGGCCACGGGAACCTCCACATCGCGAACGATGTCCCAGCCGCTCGGGTTATCGGCGTTGCCCCCGCCCGATCGCGGCGGGTAGACGCTCTGCTCAGGTCCGCCGTTGACGGAGATCGTGAACTCGCGCGGGTCCGCGGACAGATAACCGACGCGAAGGGTGTGCGAGCCGGTCTGCGATGCGGTGATGTTCTGGAACTCGACGGCGGCATCATGTCCGAGGTTTCCGATCTTGGCGCCGCCGGAGCAGCCGGGGCAATCGGCCAGGCTCGCGCTGCCGGTGAGTACGGCGTCCTCCGCCTCGAGCACGCGGTCGCTCGCACCGTTCATCGGGAGAGGCGTTCTGGAGATGTGCACGGCGTATCCGCCGTTCTCGCGAACAGGCATTGTGAGCACAGTCGATGCCGAGACTTCGCGAGTAGTCTCGGCGATCTGACGGTCGCTGTCATCATCAGCGAACACTGTTGCGGTGTACGTGCCTTCCTCGAGGAAATCGAGGGGCACCGTGGATGTGCGAGCGTCGCTCGAGACGGATCCGACGAACCAATCCTCCCCGGAGCGCCGAGCGAGCGTGGCGTGCGCACCGGGGTATCCCTCGACCACGTGGCTCTCGTCCCACACGGTCGGGACTGCACTGAGCAGGTGGCGCCCGATCCATGTTTCGTAGGCGGCGGCAGCGTCAGCGAAGTGCTGCATCGCGGATGCGAACACGACGCTCTGACCGATCTGATGGCCGTGCGTGGTCAGCAGCTCCTTGTTCGAGAAGATGACGGGAGTCATATCCATGCCGCCGACGGGGTTCCGCGTGAACGGGTAGGTCGCGCTGTCGGTTGCGGTCGGCGGCCGCCCGTACTTGTACTGTTCGCTGCCGAGCACCGCTTCGGACGTGATCAGGTTCGGGTACGTCCTGTTCTCTCCGGCGGGTTTCGTGCTGCCGTGGAAGTTCACGAGCACCTCCGCTTCCAGCCCGGCTTTCGAGATGCGGTCGTACAGCGCGATCGTCTCCAGCCGATCGGACTGCATGAAGTCGATCTTCACCCCCGCGACTCCGCGGTCTGCGATCCCACGCATGACGTCATCGACCTGTGCTTGCGAGTAGTAAGTGCCGTTGTCATTCTGGAAGTCGCCCTTGTTCATCCAGATGAAGATTCCCATGTCGCGATCGCGCGCATAGTCGGCCAGGTACTCGACGGATCCATCCGTGTCGTCGTAACAGCAGTCGACCGTCACATATTGCATGCCGAGCCGTTCTGCTTCGTCGAGGTACTCGACCTGCGACTGCTGCATGTCGTCGCCCTCCGACTCCTTCTCCTCGTTCGACCACCATGACCAGAGGGCTTTGCCGGGGCGGATCCAGTCGGTGTTCAGGTCCGCGGCGGGAGCCGGGGCGAGATCCGTGAACAGGCTGGTGTTCGCGATGTCGTCCAACGAGCCGACCGCGATTGCGCGCCATGGCGTCCGGAAATCGTTATCAGCGGGGACCTCGGTCGCGGCGACCGACGTATTGAAGACATCCTCGTCCGGTCCCGGCAGCGCGGTTGTCAGGGTTCGGTCGCCGTTTCCGCGTGCATCCAAGCGAACGGCAGGATAGGTCGGGTCGACAGCGACGGCCGACTCGGAGATCAGCGCCCACGTTGACTCGTCGGCGAGGCCCGCAAGCGTCGGCATGGCGAAGTGGCGTTCTCCCATCTCGTCCGCGCGAACTCGGGGATAGGAGTCTTCGTAGTCGCGTGCCTCCCGATAGTCGCTCGCCCAGACATTCGTGCCGTCCGGGAGCGCGAATTCGGTGTCCTCTCCGGTGATCGTCGTTGCGCCGACGCCCGAGACCTCGTAGCGGAAAGCAACGCCGTCGTCGTGTGCTTGCAGGACGACGTCGAGCTGCGCGCCATCGCGCTCGTAGGTCAGGGTCAGCTCATTTGCCGACGACGAGACGGCCCCGTTGAACTCTTCGACGAGGGTGTATTCCTGGTCGACACGATCGCGCGATTCTGTGATGAACGTCAGACCTGTCGACAGATCGACCGCCGCGGTCTCCAGCCCCATTGCTGAATCCTCGATGACCATTGCGCCGTCTCGTTCGACGGTGTAGCTCACCGACCCGCCGGGTCCGTCGGTGATGAGAATCGACGTGCTGCCGTCCGGAGAGTCCACGCGATGCTCGACATCCTCCGCGGCAGCGGATCCGCTCGAAAGCGTTCCCGTCGCTAGGGCCGCAGCCGTGAGCGTGACCAGTGTGATGCGTTTGCTTGTCACCATGCTGACTCCTTACGTCGCCGCACGGTGCGACGACGCGGCAATCTTGACAGCATTAAGTAACATCGTCAAGAAAGTATTTGCGCATGGCGAACAACGTCGTGACGAGTGCGCGCCTTATCCTGGCGGCATGGCGATCGGAGGACGCAGCAGGATCGCGACCGCGATCGGCACGGTGATCGTGCTCGCCGTCATCGCGCTGCTGGTGTGGGCGGCGCTGCCGTTCTTCCCGGCGGTGGGCGATTGGCTGGACGGGATCTTCTTCGGATTCTTCGACTGGCTGCGCTCCGGCTCCGCTGAATAGGCGCCGTGCCACGCGCGTGGCGCACGTGCGTGACATGCATCCCGCGTTAGTCTGCCGCGGGAGGGGAGATCCCCCGCCGTGAGGAGCGCCCGCGATGAGCGACGAACTGGGTTCGAAGAAGGACACGAACGACACAGTCGGCGAGCACGTCGACGACGCCGAGCAGGCCGCTTCTGCGGACCTCTCGACGGCTGACGAGACCCGTGCAGCGGACTCGCCGGCCTACGACGAAGGATCCGTCGACGCTGAGACTTCTCAGCCAGCGGAAGAGATCACCCGCAGCGGCGCCGCGCCCGACACGACCGAGTTCCGCGCTGCCGGTTCCGAGCCGGATGTCATCGCGCCCGAGAGCGCTGCGACCGATGACACCCCGGCGTTCCGCGCCGCGGCCGTCGAGCACGAAGAGGCGGCTGTCGAGCCCGATGCGGCCGCTTCGGGCGCGGAGGCTCCCGAGTCCCGCGGCACCGCCACGCCGGATGAGCCGACCGAGGAGCCCGACTACGAGGCCCTCGCCGCCGAGCTCGACCGCCTCGAGGCCGACACGGCCTCCGCCGCTCCCGTCGCCCCCGGCGCGCGCGAGCCGGAACCGGCCGACAAGGCGGCGGATCCGTGGTTCGAGCCCGCCAAGACCGAGACGTTCACGGCGTCCGAGCCCGCACGCGCCGAGCCGGCCGTGGTCGAGGAACCGCGCGAGGCGCCGAACGCGCACGCCGCGGCGGCGCCCGGCCCGATCTTCGTGCAGGCTCCTGAGCCGCCCCGTGCCCGCGGCAACCGCGGCGCGGCCGGCCTGATCGGCCTGCTCGCGGCGGTCGTGTTCGGCGTGCTGTACGCCGCGGTCGCGTACCTCTGGCAGATCTTCGTCGCGGCCGTGCCGGCGATGGGCACCGAGGCGGTGCTGGATCCGCTGGCGTTCGCGACCGACGTGCTGCTGCAGCCGTCGTTCTGGGTCACGGTCGTGGCGTTCTGGCTGTCGTTCTGGCTGCTCGGCGTGTTCGTGAACCGCGCCCGCTGGTGGTCGTGGGTGGTGCTCGGCCTGATCGTCGCGCTGCTGACCTACGTCGGCCACATCCTCGGGGCGTTCCTCGCAGCGCCCTTCTGGAACATCACCGCGAGCGAGGGCGCCGACCTGCTGCTCAACGTCGTGTTCACGCCGATGGCGCTCGCGGCGATCATCATCGCCCGCGAGGTGACGATCTGGTTCGGTGCCTGGGTGTCGCGCCGCGGCGCCCGCGTCACGGTGCAGAACCAGGTCGAGCGCGACGAGTACGAGCGGCTGATGTCCGAGGGCCCCAAGGCCCCGTAACCTGCCCCCTCGATACGACGAATGCCCGCTGGAGAGATCCGGCGGGCATTCGTCGATTCCGGGGGAGGATAGGGGCATGGCCTCCTCCGCTCAGGTTCCGACTCCGGCGCTCGTGTCGTTCGCGAGCGTCGCCTATCTCGCGCTCGTCGTGGCCGGGCTCGGGTTCGGCAGCCTCATCATCGACGATGACGTGATCACGACGACGGGCGTGAGCCTCATCGCCGCATATGTCGCGGCGGGCATATCGATCCTTGCGTTCGCCGGCTTCCTGGTCGGCCCGGCGCGGCGCGAGCGCCCGAGCTACTGGTTCGCCGGATCCACGGCGATCGGCACGGCCGCGATCCACGCGCTCACGCTGGGGCTCGCGGCGCTGTTCTCGACGGGGAACCTGGGGATCGTCGGGGGCGTGCTCAGCGAGATCCTCACCGGGTGGGTGTCGCCGATGATCCTCGTCGCGGCGCTCATCTCGTCCTGGGCCGCGCTCGCGGTGCGCCGCACGGCGGCGGGCCGCCCCCGCTGGCCGTGGGAGGACGAGTGACGGGTGTCAGGATCCGAGGTCGCGGGGGTCGAACGGGGCATCGAGCGATGTGGTCAGCTCGCGCAGCATCTGATCGATCTGCGGATCGACGAACGTGGTGATTGCCGTGCGGATCCGCACGCGGTGGTCGCTCAGCAGTCGGCAGATCTCGCGGCCCGCCTCGTTCGCGAACTCGTCCGCCAGTGCGACCTCGCGGCGCAGCGCGACTTTCGCCTCGTCGGTGAGGGGCGGCAGGGGAGGCGTTTCGGCCGCGGCCTGCTCCTCGAAGCCGGAGATCGTGAACAGGAACGGCGCGCCGGGCTCGGGCTCGGGATCGAGCGGCAGCCCATCGAACTCGGGCCCCAGGTGCTCGCGCGGCCGGTAGCTGCGCGCCCGGTTGCGCGCGGCCTGCTGATCGAGCTCGGCCTGCAGCATCGGCAGGTTGTTCGACGTGTACTCGGCGACCAGCTGGTCGACGATCGCCTTGATGCGCGTCGACAGCCCGTGCTGCACCCCGTGCGGCGTGTCGTCGGCGAGTCCCGCGGCGGTCAGCACGGGGGATCCGAAGCAGCGCGGGCACGGTGACCGCCGCCCGCGGTGCGTCGCCGGCTCCCATCGCGGCAGCCAGCGGAGCCAGGCGTCGACCGCCTGCGCGACGCGTGTGCTGAGAGACCGCTCCATACACTCAGAGTAGTGATCCATCAGCGTTTGCGGCGCGCGTGTCGCAAGCGTATGATGGATCAGTCTGCGTGTGTGCCCTCGGCATGCGCGCGAATGGGTCAAGACCTGCGAACAGGTTCACCCCCACGGCATATCCGTCACCAACATCCTGACATTCGTTCGGATGGGCGGATCCACGTGAAAAATCACGACTTGCTGTCACCGTGCAGCAATGAAACTAGGAGAGACGTGCCAACTATTCAGCAGTTGGTTCGCAAGGGCCGCCAGTCGAAGAAGAAGTCTTCGAACTCGCCGGCACTGAAGGCGAACCCGCAGCAGGCCGGTGTCTGCACCCGCGTGTACACCACCACGCCCAAGAAGCCGAACTCGGCGATGCGCAAGGTCGCTCGTGTGAAGCTCCGCAACGGCAACGAGGTCACGGCCTACATCCCCGGTGAGGGCCACAACCTCCAGGAGCACTCGCTGGTGCTCGTCCGCGGCGGTCGTGTGAAGGACCTCCCGGGTGTGCGTTACCGCATCGTCCGCGGCGCCCTCGACACGCAGGCCGTCAAGAACCGCAAGCAGGCGCGCAGCGTCTACGGCGCGAAGAAGGGTTGAGTTAGATGCCTCGTAAGGGTCCCGCCCCCAAGCGTCCCGTCGTCAACGACCCGGTATACGGCGCTCCGATCGTCACGCAGCTCGTGAACAAGATTCTTGTTCACGGCAAGAAGGCGCTCGCAGAGAACATCGTGTACGGCGCCCTCTCGGGTGTCGACGCGAAGACCGACGGCGACGCCGTGGCCACGCTGAAGAAGGCGCTCGACAACGTGCGCCCGACGCTCGAGGTCCGCAGCCGCCGCGTCGGTGGCTCGACGTACCAGGTGCCGGTCGAGGTCAAGCCTCACCGCGCCAACACGCTCGCCCTTCGCTGGCTCGTGAGCTACGCCAAGGGTCGCCGCGAGAAGACGATGACCGAGCGTCTCATGAACGAGATCCTCGACGCGTCGAACGGTCTGGGCGCCGCTGTGAAGCGTCGCGAGGACACGCACAAGATGGCCGAGTCGAACCGGGCCTTCGCGCACTACCGCTGGTAAGTCACAGCGCCTTACGTCGGCCCCGGATCGCTCGTCCGGGCGCATCTGGGGCCGACGTTCCCGTTTCATCCCTTTTCTCACGTAAGGAACCCGAAGTGGCACAAGACGTGCTCACCGACCTCAAGAAGGTCCGCAACATCGGCATCATGGCCCACATTGATGCCGGTAAGACCACGACGACCGAGCGCATCCTGTTCTACACGGGCGTCAACCACAAGATCGGCGAAACGCACGACGGTGGCGCGACGACGGACTGGATGGAGCAGGAGCAGGAGCGTGGCATCACGATCACCTCCGCTGCCGTGACCAGTTTCTGGGGCGGCACCCAGGTCAACATCATCGACACCCCCGGCCACGTCGACTTCACGGTCGAGGTCGAGCGCTCGCTTCGCGTGCTCGACGGCGCGGTCGCCGTCTTCGACGGCAAGGAGGGCGTCGAGCCCCAGTCGGAGACCGTCTGGCGCCAGGCCGACAAGTACAACGTTCCGCGGATCTGCTTCGTCAACAAGATGGACAAGCTGGGCGCCGACTTCTACTACACGGTCGACACGATCATCAACCGCCTCAAGGCGAAGCCGATCGTCATGCAGCTTCCGATCGGTTCGGAGCACGAGTTCGTCGGCGTCGTCGACCTCATCACCATGAAGTCGCAGGTCTGGCCCGGCGACTCCAAGGGTGACGTCACGATGGGCGCGACCTACGAGACCGGCGAGATCCCCGCCGACCTTCAGGAGAAGGCCGAGGAGTACCGCGAGAAGCTCGTCGAGGCGGCCGCTGAGGCCGACGACGCACTGCTCGAGAAGTACTTCGCGGGCGAGGCGCTGACCAACGACGAGATCAAGTCCGGCATCCGCAAGCTCACGGTCAACGGCGACGCCTTCCCCGTGTTCTGCGGTTCGGCGTTCAAGAACCGCGGTGTGCAGCCGATGCTCGACGCGGTCGTGGACTACCTCCCGTCGCCGCTCGACGTGCCCGCCATCGAGGCGCACGACCCGAAGGACGAGTCGATCGTCATCGAGCGTCACGCCGACGCCGAGGAGCCCTTCACGGCCCTCGCGTTCAAGGTCGTCACGCACCCGTTCTTCGGTCGCCTGACCTACATCCGCGTGTACTCGGGTCACCTCGACTCGGGCTCGCAGATCGTCAACTCGACCAAGGGCAAGAAGGAGCGCATCGGGAAGATCTTCCAGATGCACGCCAACAAGGAGCAGCCGGTCGACTCGGTCACCGCTGGCCACATCTACGCGGTCATCGGCCTCAAGGACACCACGACGGGCGACACGCTGTCCGACCCGGGCAAGCAGGTCGTTCTCGAGTCGATGACGTTCCCCGAGCCTGTCATCGAGGTTGCGATCGAGCCGAAGACGAAGGCCGACCAGGAGAAGCTGGGTCTCGCGATCCAGAAGCTCGCTGAGGAGGACCCGACCTTCCGCGTCGAGAACAACGCCGAGACCGGTCAGACGATCGTCAAGGGCATGGGCGAGCTCCACCTCGACATCCTCGTCGACCGCATGAAGCGCGAGTTCAAGGTTGAGGCGAACGTCGGCAAGCCGCAGGTCGCCTACCGCGAGACGATCCGTCGCGCGGTCGAGCGCCACGACTTCACCCACAAGAAGCAGACGGGTGGATCGGGTCAGTTCGCGAAGATCCAGTTCAAGCTCGAGCCGCTCGAGGTCGAGGGCGACAAGATCTACGAGTTCGTCAACGCCGTCACCGGTGGTCGCATCCCGCGCGAGTACATCCCGTCGGTCGACGCCGGTTTCCAGGACGCGATGAACGTCGGCGTGCTCGCCGGCTACCCGATGGTGGGCGTGAAGGCGACCCTCACAGACGGTGCCTCGCACGACGTCGACTCCTCGGAGATGGCGTTCAAGATCGCCGGTTCGATGGGCTTCAAGGAGGCCATCCAGAAGGCGGGCCCCGTGCTGCTCGAGCCGCTCATGAGCGTCGAGGTGCGTACGCCCGAGGAGTACATGGGCGACGTCATCGGCGACCTGAACTCGCGTCGTGGCCAGGTGCAGTCGATGGAGGATGCTCAGGGCGTCAAGGTCGTCCAGGCTCTCGTGCCGCTGTCGAGCATGTTCGGTTACATCGGTGACCTGCGGTCGAAGACCTCGGGACGCGCCGTGTACTCGATGACGTTCAACAGCTACGCTGAGGTGCCCAAGGCGGTCGCTGACGAGATCATCCAGAAGGGCAAGGGCGAGTAACACTCGCCAGCCCCGATGGCTCTCGGATGGGGTCGGTGAGACTCCGGCCCCATCCACCACGTACAACTTCACACAGACTTGTCTCTATTAGACTGAAACAAACCCCGGAGTGAACCGGTCGCAATCCAGCGCCCGTATCCCTCCACGAACGTCCTGAGGAGGACCCAGTGGCTAAGGCCAAGTTCGAGCGCAACAAGCCGCACGTCAACATCGGTACCATCGGTCACGTTGACCACGGTAAGACGACCCTGACCGCCGCCATCTCCAAGGTGCTCGCGGAAAAGTACCCGTCTGACGTGAACGTCATGCGCGACTTCAACACGATCGACTCGGCTCCGGAGGAGCGCGATCGCGGTATCACGATCAACGTGTCGCACGTCGAGTACGAGACGCCCAAGCGTCACTACGCTCACGTCGACGCCCCTGGTCACGCTGACTACGTCAAGAACATGATCACCGGTGCCGCCCAGATGGACGGCGCGATCCTCGTGGTCGCCGCGACCGACGGTCCCATGGCGCAGACGCGCGAGCACGTGCTGCTCGCCAAGCAGGTCGGCGTGCCGTACCTGCTCGTCGCGCTCAACAAGTGCGACATGGTCGACGACGAGGAGATCCTGGAGCTCGTCGAGCTCGAGGTTCGCGAGCTGCTGTCGTCGCAGGGCTTCGACGGTGACAACGCTCCCGTCGTGCAGGTGTCCGGCTACCAGGCGCTCCAGGGCGACGAGAAGTGGACGCAGCGCATCGTCGAGCTCATGGAGGCCGTCGACGAGTCGATCCCGGAGCCCGTCCGCGACCGCGACAAGCCCTTCCTGATGCCCGTTGAGGACGTCTTCACGATCACCGGTCGTGGCACGGTCGTTACGGGTCGCGCCGAGCGCGGCACCCTCGCGATCAACTCCGAGGTCGAGATCGTCGGCATCCGCGACACCCAGAAGACCACGGTCACGGGTATCGAGATGTTCCACAAGCAGCTCGACGAGGCATGGGCCGGCGAGAACTGTGGCCTCCTGCTTCGCGGTCTGAAGCGTGAGGACGTCGAGCGCGGCCAGGTCGTCGTGAAGCCGGGTTCGGTTACGCCGCACACCAACTTCGAGGGCACCGCCTACATCCTCTCGAAGGACGAGGGTGGCCGTCACAACCCGTTCTACACGAACTACCGCCCGCAGTTCTACTTCCGTACCACGGACGTGACCGGCGTCATCTCGCTGCCCGAGGGCACCGAGATGGTCATGCCCGGTGACACCACGGACATGACGGTGGAGCTCATCCAGCCCATCGCCATGGAAGACGGACTCGGCTTCGCGATCCGTGAGGGTGGCCGCACGGTCGGCGCCGGCACGGTGACCAAGGTCATCAAGTAAGACCTTCGGTCTCGCTGAACAAGCGGGGTGGATCCTTCGGGAACCACCCCGCTTTTTCGTCCCCTCACAGGCGCATGCGACTACCCTCGCCATATGACGTACGCCGACGATCGCAAGCCAGCCCGCAGCCGCCTGCGCGTGGGCCTCGCCACCGTGCTGTTCATCATCTACCTCGCGTTCGTGATGTGGGTGACGCTTTCGCCGACGCTCGATGGGATCGGCGTCAACTCGATCGCGGAGCGCGTGCTCAACGGGCTGCACCGCATCGGTGTGCCCGACAGTTTCGGATACATGGAGCTCGAGTTCGTCGCCAACATCGGCATGTTCATCCCGCTCGGGTTCCTGCTGGGGCTCGCGCTGCCGGGGTGGGGATGGTGGCTCGCGCTGCTGATCCTGCCCGCTTACTCAGGCCTGATCGAGTGGACGCAGGGCGAGTTCCTCGGCGACCGCGTGAGCGACATCCGCGACGTCGTGTCGAACTCGATCGGCGCCTGGATCGGAACGATCATCGCCGCGTTCATCCGCGCGATGGTGCACGCGCGCGACCGCCGCGTGCTCGCGCGGGCGCGCTGGGACGATGAGCACCGCGGATCCCGTGCCCGGCGACGCGACCCCGACCCTACGGCCGTGATCGACAACTACAGCGCGCAGAACGGCACTCCCACGGCCCCCACCCGCACTTTCCCGTACTGAGCCCCCTGAACCTGCCGCCGACTGCTCTGAAACCGGCCGGCGGTTGGAACCTCTTGGGGAAGGTCGAGGGGGCCCGGCGACCTACTCGCCGCAGGCGGCGACGGTGCCCGTTGTCGCGTTGACCATCGGGGTCGACCAGAGCGCGGCCGGGCCGAAATCGCCGTCTCCCGAGAACGTCGCGTTGACGGTCGCGAGCTCGGTTGGCGCGAGGTATGTCCAGACAAACGCCACGGGGCGACCGAGGTCGTCGATATCCTGACTCTTGATCTCGACCTCGCGGCCCTCCACTGTGACCTCATCGAGTGTTGTGCCGGGAGGACCATAGACGTACACGGCTGTGCGGAACCGCGACGATCCCCACCCAGGGGTGCCGCTCTTGACGTAGTCGGGCAGCGCATCCGCGACGCCCTGGTCGATGTCGAGGTGCAACGTCGTCGCGACGTCGAATGAGGTGCTGCCGTCGGTGCACGTCTGCGTCACGTCGATGTTCGAGCGCATGTAGTAGTCGATCTTCGACGCCGACTCGTCGCGGAAGTACACGCCGACCGTGCTCGTCTCTTCGTTGTCGGTCGGCAGGATGCCCGAGACGCGCTCGTCGGCGATGAAGTCCTGCGTCTCATCGTCGAAGCTGTGGAACAGGATCGACCCCTGGTCAATGCCGCGGCCTAGCGAGGAGACCATGCCCATCATGTTGAAGTCGGCCGTCGCGATCTTGTCGAAGACCTGCGCCGCGACGCCGGCGAAGAACGCATCGACGAGTTCGGGCGCTTCGTAGGAGTTCCATCGCGCGTATACTTCGCTCAGCAGGAGCTGCACGGCGTTATCGCTCGTCAGAGTGTCGACGGTTCCATCGGGAGATGTGATGGTGATGGGCCCGGTTGCGTCGAGAATGTAACTGAGTGCAATCGGGTCCAAGGCCACGACGCCGTCGATCTGCTGGTCGCCGATGTCGCGGTTCCAGAACGCCTTGTTGAGCGACGCCATCGTCGGGAAATCCGGCCGGCTGGGCGTCGTGTTGACGTGGTCGACGAGGAAGCTCGAGTAGAGGTCGAGCGCGCTCTGCGGCACCTCGACGTCGACGGGGCCGCCTTCCTCGTTGAACTCCCCGGATCCGGCCTGCGCCGTGATCTCGAGGTTGCCGTTGTCGACGTGCACGAGGGTCTGCGACGCGGCGGAGCCGGCGAGGCCGACCGACTCGGCGTTGTTCATGAACACGAGCAGGTAGTTCTTCTCGCCCTCGGCGCCGAGCAGGCCCGGCGCGACGCCGATCGCGGGAGCTGCCGACTGCATGATGCCGTTGACCAGGTCGACGCCGGAGCGCACAGGGCCGATGAGCGAGCCCGACTGCGCAACACCATCGAGGCCCTCCGCGAGCTTCTCGACGCGCGGCTGCGCATCTTCGAGCACGGGCAGGATCTTCTGCAGAACGGATTCATCTCCGCCGCTGTCCATCGCATCGAATGCGGGCACCGCGAGGTCGTTGACGGCGACGTCGAGCGATTCGGACGCGAGGCGTACGCCCTTGAGGTTCGCGCCCGCCCACGGGATGATCTCGGCGACGCGCCACACAGGATCCCACCGGACGCTCGCTGCGGATCCGGCGTAGTCGCCGAGCACGGGCATCGCTCCGCGAAGACTGTCGGGCTCTTCCTGCACGTGGGTGACGATGCGCTGGGCGGCCTCGAGGTCGCCCTTGACCATCAGTGCGCGGATGCCGAGCCACAGACCGCACAGCACGAGCACAATGATCGCGATGACGATCGTGCGCTTGGTGTGCCGCTTGGTCCAGCGCTTCTTCGGCTGATCTCCATCCGAACCGCTGCCGCTGTGCGACGCCGGCGGACCCTGCGGGGGCACGGCCGGCCCGGAAGCCTGCGCCGGAACGCCCATCGCGGGCGTGGGGGCGTCGTCGGCGATGGGCAGCGCCGTGGTCGGCGCGTCATCCTGGCCGTCGCCTGACGAGCGCAGCTCTCGGATCTGCTTGCGCGTGAGGCCCGCCGTGGGATCGTTTTCGTTCATCACTTACTTTTCCTCGATGAAGACGGGGGATGCGCCCACCGCGACCTCGACCTTTCCGTCCTTGGGCTCGACGGTCATCGTCGGACCCCACATGCTGGTCACGACCACGGGGCCGGAGGCCTCGATGCTCGCCGTGCGGTCTCCGTCGTACGACCACGCGGCGGTGACCGCGTCGTTACCTTCGCCGAAGACCGAGGTCTGCACGCCGTCGCCGGCGTCGGCGTGGCCTGTTGCCTCGCGTCCGCCGATCTCGTTGATCAGCAGCGCCTGCGCGAACGCGGCGGGGCGCGGCGGCTGAGCGGCCACGCCGTCGCGGCGCTGCTCGAACATGCCGAAGTTGCCCTCGTGGTTGTTCGGATCGGTGCTGTCGTTGATGAGGTCGTACCAGAAGTACTTCTCGGCGCCCGAGGCGAACGCGGTCAGCTCGGCGCGCGCCAGGCGCTCGCCCTGCACCGTGAGCGAGACCTGCTGGCCGAGCTCGGCGCCCGTCGTCCATCCGAACTCGGTGATCCAGATCGGCAGCTTCGAGCCGGCGATCGACTGCATGTCGTCGTTCGACTCGCTGATGACGCCCGCGAGGCTCTCGGGAGTGTCGTAGATCCACTTGTTGTACGGGTGGAAGCTCATGGCGTCGGCGTTCTCGATGACGCCCGTGGCCCAGAGGCCGCGGAACCAGTCGCCGTCGTAGTTCGCCGTGGATCCGGCGACGATCGGGATCTCGGGGTCGACCTCGGCGACGTACTTCTCGGTCGCCTTCACCAGCGGCGGGTAGCACTCGGGGGCGGAACCGCAGGATCCGGTCTGGAACCGGTCGTGGTTGAACTCGTTGAACACCTCGAGGCCCGCGACGTCGAAGTTCTTCGCGATCTCGGCGGCGTAGCGGCCGAACGCGTCGACGGCCTCGGGGGAGGCGGGGGTGTTTCCGCCGTCGTACAGCGGGTTGCCGTAGTTCACGATGCCGAGCAGGTCGATGCCGTGCGAGGAGAACTTGCCGAACTCTTCAGTGTAGTGCGACGAGAACGAGTACTGACCGGGGGAGGTCTCGTTCTGATCCCACAGCACGTCGTTGCGGGCGAGGCCGATGCCGGTCGCGCGGATCGCATCAGCGGCATCGGTGTACCAGCTCTGGTCGGCGTGCGTGGCGACGCCGAACCGCTGGTCGGCCGTGATGTTCGTGCCGTCGTAGTCGACGACACCGAACGGTGTGGTCACCTGGCGGCCACCGGCATCGGTGACCGAGAACGTGTAGAAGCCCTGCGTAACGTCGTCGAGTGAGATACGGGCGAAGCCGCTCTCGACGGCCTCGGTGCCGCTCGCGACCTCGTCGCCCGAGGGCGAGGTGACCGACCACGACGCGTCGCCGTCGTCGAGCGAGACGGCCATGGCCGCGCCCGTCTCGCGCAGGAGGAGGTCGCTGTTGAGGATGCCCCAATCGCCCGAGATGTCTTCGAACGAGGAGTTCGGCACGATGTTGTCGCCGCCTGACGCGGGACGGATCTCGAGGTCGTCGATGCCGAGCGCCGTCACCTTGTCGGACAGGCGCACGGCGAGCGTCGCCGTCTCGGATCCCTCGGGCGCCGTGAATTCGCCCTCGACCTCGGTCCACGCCGCATTGACCTCACCGAGCGGGATCTCGGTGTCGCCGACCGTGATCGACGCCGCGACCTCGTGCGGGCTGTGCGTGCCCTGGCGCACGTGTGCCGTGACGACATACTCTTCGCCGGCGGTGACCGGCACGTCGGCGCTCAGCGCCGCGACCGGCTCCTTGATGCGCGGCGCGTCGATGTACGCCGAGGTGCGACCCGTCACGGCCTCGCCGATCTGGGGCGAGACATCGGCGACCGTCTGCGTGCCGGCGCCGGTCCAGCCGTTGAGCACGGCCTGCATCACGGTCGAGTTCGGCATCTCCGCGGGCTCGGGCGTCGGCGTCGGTGTGGGGGTCGGCGTCGGAGTCGGCGTGGGGGTGGGCGTCGGCGTCTGCGTCTGCGCGACCGGCTCGGGCTCATTGCCGCCCGACACGACGGCGTAGGCGATCACACCGGCGGACAGCACGACGACGAGCACACCGGCGATGGTCAGGGTCACATTGCGGGTACGTCGGGCCATGGCCATATTGAAGAATCCTCCCGTGGCGAACGAGGTTCATCCTCCCACGAACCCCCGACATTCCGCCGAACGCGCGCGGGTGCGCGAGACACCAGCGGCAGATGACGCGGCGAATAGGATGGGTCCCATGCCCGACACCGACACCGACCAGGTCACGATCGACGCCGTCGTGCCGGTCTACGGCGGGTGGCAGCACGTCGAGCCGTGCCTGAAGGCGCTCGCCTCGCAGACCTACCCTGTGAATGTCATCGTCATCGACGACTGCGGCCCCGATGACACCGCGGATCGTGTGGCCGCGGCCTTCCCCGAGCTCACCCTGCTGCGAAACGAGACCAACCGCGGGTTCGCGGCGACGTGCAATCGCGGCATTCGCGAGGGATCCGCCGACGTCGTCGTGCTCGTCAACAGCGACGTCATCGCCGAGGCGACCCTCATGGCCGATATCGCGGCCGCGTTCGAGGCCGCGCCCGCGGACGTGGCGAGCGTCTGCCCGCTGCTCACGACGCCCGCCGGGCTGGTCGATTCGCAGGGGATCACCGCGGATCCCACCTGCGCGGGCTTCGTGCGCTTCCACGGCGCACCGCTTTCGCGGCAGAACCCCGCGGATCCGATCGTCCTCGGCCCGTACGGCGCCGTCGCCGCGTATCGTCGGCGCGCGCTCGACGAGGTCGGCCTGCTCGACGAGGGCATCTTCATGTACGGCGAGGAGCTCGATCTCGCGCTGCGCTTGCGCGCGGGCGGTTACGGCACGCTCGCGCTCGATCAGCCGGGCGGCGTGCACATCGGCGGCGCGTCGGCGGGCGAGGGCACGCCCCGGCAGATCCGGCTTGCGGGCTTCGGCCGCGGCTACCTGCTGCGCGCGTGGGGCGTTCTCGGCACGCGGCACGGCGCGATGGCGCTGGCGATCGAGGCGATCGTGGTGCTGCGGCGGCTGATCCTGAAGCGCGACGCGTCGGCGCTCGTGGGGCGCATCCAGGGGTGGCGCGCGGCGAAGGGCGTCGAGCGTCCGCAGATCCCTGCCGAAGGCATCGACCGGTCGATCGGGTTCCGCCAGTCGATCGGCATGCGCTCGGCCGGTTACTGGTCGAGCTGATGTCGCTCACCCGTCGCCTGCTCAGCTTCTCGACGATTCCGGCGTTCTCGGCGCTGATCCCGTTTCTCGTGCTGCCGGTGCTGGCGCGGGCCGCGGGCGTCGACGCCTGGGTGGCGATCGCGGTCGGGCAGTCAGTCGGCGGATTCCTTGCGCTCGCCGTTGCCCTCGGTCTGAACGTGCAGGGGCCGACTCTGGTCGCGCTCGCACCGGCCGAGAAGCGCGCGGAGCTGTTCGCCCGAGGCACCCGTGCGCGGATCCTGATCCTGCTGCCGGCGCTCGTGATCGGCGCGGTGGCGGCGTGGCTGCTCGCGCCGGACGGATCCGAGATCGACGCGGCGCTCATGGCGGTCGCGATCACGCTCGGCGGGCTGACGTCGAGTTGGTACCTGATCGGGCTCGGCACGCCGCTGCCGCTGATCGGGTTCGAGCTGCTGCCGCGCGCGGTCGCGACGGGCCTCGGCGGCATCGCGGTGGTGCTGGGCGGATCCGCGCTCGTCTGGACGTATCCCGTGCTGCTGATCGTTGCGATCCTCGGGGGCGTTGTCGGATACGCCCGCCGCGTCGTGCCGCTGGGGGCTCTGCTCACCGGATGGCGGGACGCGATGCGCTTCGGCCGGCGGCAGCTGTCTGCGGCGGGCACCGAGGTCGTGAGCGGTGCCTACACTGCGCTCGCGGTGTCGATCGTGACGCTCGGCGCGTCGACGGCGCAGGCGGGCGTGTATGTGTCGGGCGACAAGCTGTGGCGCATGGGGCAGACCGTTGTCGGGGCGCAGGGCAACGCGCTGCAGGGGTGGGTGGTCGAGGACGACCGGGCCCATTTCGGGGCCAGGGTGCGCCGGGCGCTCGTGCTGCACGCGGGGCTCGGGATCCTCGGATTCGCCGGGTTCGCGCTGCTCGGGCCGTGGCTGACGACGGCGCTGTTCGGGGTCGGCATCGATCGCATGACGGCGCTGCTGTTCGGAGTCGCGACGTTCTGCCTATCGATGTCGACGGCGACGGGCCGCCACGTGCTGATCGCGTGGGGGCTGCCGCGGCGGGTGTTCGCGAGCGTCGTGGTGGGGGCCGTGGTGGGCGTGCCGACGTCGCTGCTGCTCGCGGGCCAGCTCGGTGCCGTCGGCGGCGCGGCGGGGCTGGCAGCGGCCGAGGGGTCGGTGCTGGTGGTGCAGGCCGTGATGATCCTGCTCTCACGCGGCACACGGATGAATCGTCAGGAGGCGCAGACATGAATCGCACGCTCGTGGTGGTGCTCAACTGGAACGGGATCGACGACACGCTCGAGTGCCTCGACGCCCTCGAGGCGCAGACGCACGACGCGTTCGACGTGCTCGTGATCGACAACGGATCCGCCGGTGACGACGTCGCCCGCCTCCGTGCGCGGGGCGGATCCTTCGTCCTGCACACCGAGCCGACGAACCTCGGGTTCGCCGGCGGAGTGAACGTGGGGATCCGCCGCGCGCTCGCCGAGGGATACGAGGCGATCGCGCTGCTCAACAACGACGCGACCCCGGATCCGACCTGGCTCGAATCCCTCGACGCCGCCCTCGAGCGCACGGGCGCGTCGATCGCGACGGGGCTGATGGTGCGGCGCAGCGAGGATCCGGACCTCGACGGCACCATCGACACCGCCGGCGACGCGGTCTCGACCTGGGGCATGCCGTTCCCGCGCTTCCGCGGGCTCGCCGCCCACGACGCCCCCGAGCAGGGCCCGGTGTTCTCGGCCTCGGGCGGGGCATCGCTGTTCCGCGCTGATCTCTTCCGCGACATCGGCCTGTTCGACGAGAGGTTCTTCGCCTACTTCGAAGACATCGACATCGGATTCCGCGCGCGGCTGCGCGGCCACGCGATCGTCTACGACCCCGCGGCCGTCGCGCACCACAGGATCGGGGCGACGAGCGGGCGGATCCCCGGATTCACCGTGCGGCAGAACTTCCAGAACCTGCCGATCCTCGTGACGAAGAACGTCCCGAAGGGCCTGCGCAGAATGATCGTGCCGAGGTTCATCCTGCTGTACGGCGCGATGCTGGCGAAGGCGACGCTCACCGGATCTGCGAGGCCCGCCTGGTCAGGTCTGCGCCGCGGCGTGCGCCTCGCGGCCACGCACGGGCGCGAAGAGCGTCGGCGCATCCAGGGATCCCGCACCGCGCACGCCCGCGACATCGACGCGATGCTGACGCACGACCTCCCGCCCGAGCAGCGCGGTATGCGCAAGCTGCGACGCGTGATCCGAAAGCACTGACCCGGATCTTCGGAGATGGGCCACACCTTCGGACCAGCTCACCGATCCGCCCCGCGTATCTGACTCATCTCCGTAGTTGTGGCTCGTCGCCGAGCGCCGAGCTACCGAACTACCCGGCGAAACGGCGAGCAGATGGTGGTGAAACGGCGAATGACGGGTGGTGAAACGGCGAGATTTGTGTGGTGAAACGGCGAAGACGGCGATAGGGTGGCCTGATGAATGCGTCATCCCTTGTCGAGCGGCTCGTGTTCCCACGACTTATCGAGGCTCTCGCCGATACGCGGATCGTCGTGCTCCAAGGGGCGCGACAAGTCGGCAAATCCACGCTTTCGCGTCAGGCGCTCATCGATCGACCGGGGTTGTCGGTGACATTGGACGATCCCCCGTCGCTGGACTTCGCACGTGCGGATCCGACCGGATTCGTCGAACAGGCGCCCGATAGGCTGCTCATCATCGACGAGTTGCAGAGGGCGCCCGAACTCGTGATCGCGCTCAAAGCCGCAGTCGATCGGGATCACCGGCCCGGCCGCTTCCTCGTCACGGGGTCGGCGAACCTCCTCGAGCTCTCCTCGACACATGAGTCGCTGGCTGGGCGCGCTCAGCACATCAGCCTGCATCCCTTCAGCCAGCGAGAAATCGAGTCGGTTCCCGAGTCGTTCGTCGACCTCGCGTTCTCTGAAGGTGCGTTGTCGACTCACCACAGCGCGTTGACTCGTGAAGACTACGTCGAGCGGGCATGCGCGGGCGGCTATCCGGAGGCGTTGGGACGACAATCTGCTCAGCGTCGACAAGACTGGTACGAGGCGTACGTGTCGCAGATCGTGCGGCGTGATGCTGTTGACATCTCGGGTCTGCAGCGTATGTCAGACCTGCCGCGTTTACTTCGCCTTATCGCCGCCCGGATGGGAAGCACGATGGTCTGGTCTGCGCTGGCGACCGATGCCGGCATGCCCCGACGAACGCTTGACCCGTACGCGGCCCTTCTGGAGACGCTCTTTCTGACTCACACGTTGCCGGCTTGGGCGGTGAACCTGACGTCTCGTGAAGTGAAGCAGCCGAAAATCTTCCCGGTTGACTCAGGGCTCGCCGCCGCTCTGCTCGGGGCTGTACCCGAAGGGTTGGGGCCGACCACACCTCTGACAGGCGCTCTGCTCGAGTGCTTCGTCGTCGGGGAATTGCGACGGCAGCAGACGTGGGCGTCGACGCGCACCACGCTGCATCATTACCGTGACAGTCGAGGCGTCGAAGTGGACGCGATCCTGGAGACGCCGGATGGTCGCGTCGTCGGCATCGAGGTGAAGTCGGCGGCTACGGTGCGATCAAAGGACGCTGCTGGCCTCGGCATGCTGCGGGACCAGTTGGGTGATCGGTTCATCGCCGGATACGTCCTACACACCGGATCCGAGACGCGAGCGGTCGGAGAGCGGATCTCCGCGGTGCCGATGGATGCCCTTTGGGCCGCTCATACGTGAGGAATGGCGCCACCGAAGTTCGAACAAACCAAAGCTGATGCTTCAGAAGGAGACTTCGCCGTGAAGATCCGGATCCGCGATGCGCGCGGCATCTGGCGCGAGTCTCCTTCGGAAGCGCTCGCGTTCACCCTAAGACGATGTTCATTAAGGATGAACGTCACTCAAGAGTGAACACTCCAGTCGATACTGTGTCTCTGTGAGCCCAACCGACCCTCTGCCCGACCAGCCCGCCCCGGACAACCCGCAGGGCAAGCTCGTGCTGTTGCGGCATGGCGAGACCGAGTGGTCGAGGACGGGAAGGCACACCGGGCTCACGGACATCCCGCTGACCGCGCACGGCGAGGATCTGGCGCGAGCCGCGGGCGAACTGGTGCGCGACTACGACTTCCGGCTCGTGCTCAGCTCTCCGCTCGAACGCGCCCGCCGCACGGCCGAGCTCGCGGGGCTGCAGGCCGACGTCGATCCGCTGCTGATCGAGTGGGACTACGGCGGGTACGAGGGCCGCACCACGAAGGACATCCGGGCCGAGCTCGGCTATAACTGGTCGGCCTTCCGGCACGGCGTCATCCGCGGCGAGACTCCCGGCGAGACGGTCGAAGAGGTCGCCGCCCGCGCGTCGCGCGTGCTCACGCGGGTGCTGCCGGCGATGGTGCACGGCGATGTCGCCCTCGTCGCGCACGGCCACTACCTGCGGATCCTGGCCGCCGTGTTCCTCCGGCAGGCCCCGCGGTTCGGTGCGTCGATCACCTTCGGCGCCGGATCCGTCTCCGTGCTCGGATACGACCGCGAGCAGCCTGCGATCCTGGCCTGGAATCACGGCCCCCAGCTTCCGATGGAGCCGCCGAAGTCGTGACGCTTCGGGAGGAAAAAGCCCCTTCGGGCGGACGAGAATCCGGATCTGATCCGTGGTTAGGGCTCATCTCCGTCCGGAGGGATCGCCGGCCTCCTCGAAGTCGCTATCGCGAAACTCCTCCCGAACGACACCTACGCCGCCGGCACAGCCCCGTCGTCTCCTTCGAGCCCCTCCACGAACACGCGCCGCACCTCAGCGTCGAAGACGTCGCGCTCGCGGGGAATGCGGGCGCGGTAGTCGGCCTGGGCCGCAAGTGCGGCGGTGGGATCCGCGAACACCTGATCGAGCGCGCGCTTCGCGTTCTGCACGATGTCGGGGCCGACATCGATTTTGTGGGCGGGCGGGATCGGCACGTCGACGCCGTTCGCCGCGGCGCCGCGGTTCGCGACGAGCACGACGGAGCCCATGGCCGCAGCCTCGCGCGGCATGCGGTCTTTGCCCGGGTGCGCTCCGAGATCGAGGTAGACGAGCGAGGTCGCGAGGGCCGAAGCGACCTCCTCGCCCGTCATGTTCTCGAGCGGCAGCAGCTCGATGCCGGGCCAGCGCCGAGCGAACTCGGCCATGATGGGCCGAGACTTCGCCGGGTTGTACGCGACGCGAGGGATGCGCCCCGCGATCGTCACGGCATCGAGCGGGGCGACCGGTGTGTAGTCGCTCAGGATCGACCCGACCCGACCGATGTGCGCGAACACGTGGTTCCACGCGTAGTGCGACTGAGCCAGGTGCCCGGATCCGCGCAGCACGCGATCCTCGCCCGTCACGAGCCCGCGCAGCGCGCGCTTGGCGGCCCGCACCTGCAGCAGCGGGAACCGCGTGTTGCGAGTGCGCTCGATGGGCAGCAGGGAGGTGCGATCGCGCTCGATCACGAAACGGGGGGCATAGTCGATCGACAGCCACCACACGTATCCGCGGGCTTTGCGCAATGGCTTCAGCAGCAGCGCCTGCGTCTCGGGCACGACGACGATATCGCCGGGCGTATCGCCCGCGGCCGAGGCCTCCGGGGCATCGTATTGGTCGTAACGCTCGGCGCGAGGTGCCGACTCGGTGCCCGGAATCGGCACGAGGAACGCCGGCTGATTCTGGCGCCTCAGCGAATCGACGAGCTGGTGCAGGGCCTCGGGGCCACCCGTCGCGAGGCCGCGCGGATAGTAGACATAGACCGTCATGACTTGAGCTTAGAAGACGGGGTCAGCGCGACCGCCGACAGCAGCGCCACGAAAGGCAGCGTGTGGTTGTCGCCCGCGAAGAACGTCGTGTCGGCCATGCCGTGCAGCAGCACCCACGCGAGCGCGACGAACACGATGCCGGTGCCGATCGAACGCCCGCCGAAGAGCGGATCCCGGCGCGCCTCGCCGATGCGGCGCACGGATCCGATGAGCGGCAGTGCGACGATCGCCAGCGTCAGGATCAGCGCGACGATGCCCGCATCGACCCACGCCTGCAGCACG
This sequence comes from Microbacterium gubbeenense DSM 15944, assembly GCF_000422745.1. Classification (GTDB taxonomy): domain Bacteria; phylum Actinomycetota; class Actinomycetes; order Actinomycetales; family Microbacteriaceae; genus Microbacterium; species Microbacterium gubbeenense. Next base: position 1,602 of record NZ_AUGQ01000008.1, on the reverse strand, counting down.
AGGTTGTGCGGCGGCCAGATCTGGGTGGCGACGCCGGGGAAGTAGGAGGTCCACTCGTCGACGATGTGGTCGCGCCAGTTTCCGAATCCGAAGCCGAGCAGCCAGTGCTCCGGGAACGAATCGGACACGATGCGCCACAGCGTGAACCGGTCGCTCAGGGTGCCGGAACTGACGAGGCTCGGCTTGATCGTGAGCACGGCGATGACGCCGGCGACGCCCGCGGCGATGATCGCGGATCCGGTGATCGCCCCCGCGCGCGGGCGGCGCACCGCGAACGCGATCAGCAGCGCGAGCAGCGGCAGGCCGACGAGCAGCAGCAGTGCGGTCTTCGAGCCGGTGGCGACGATCGCCGCGATCGCCGAGACGGCGGTGATCGCGTGCAGCACGCGCAGACGTCCGTGCACCATGGCCCACGCCGACACGCATGCGACGACTGCGAAGAACAGAGACGCCGTATTGCCGTTGAGGAATACACCGCCGGCCTTCGTCGGGTCGAGCACGTTCTGGAAGTTCGTCAGGGTCGTCGAATCGAACAGGCCCGCGAGCAGGCCCCCCGCTGCGCCCGGCGGGCGCGCGACATCGGAGAAGACGCCGAGGGATCCGAGCGGATCCAGCGCGATATCGATCTCGCTGCGCGTCACGAGCGCGACGTCGGGCTCGGAGAACAGTCGGGCGACGGGGGAGAGCAGGTACGACGCCTCGAGCGTGGGCGAGATGCGGAAGACGATGACGAGAAGTGCCGACACGATCACGAAGGGCGAGGCCGCGGCGATCGCGGCGGGGATCCCCTGGGCGTCGCGTTCGACAACGTCTCGCGCGAGCAGGTAGGCCGTCAGCAGCGCGACGCTGAAGATCACGCCGTAGCCCGCCGCGCCGACCTTGGCCGACCACAGCACCGAGACGACCTGCCACGCCGCGAGAGCCGCGAGCAGTAACGCCCAGATCGTCGCGGGGGATCGCAGGTTGCGCAGATCCTCGCGCCGTCGCCAGAACGCGACCGGCAGCAGCGTGCAGGTGACCAGCAGTGCTGCCGACGTGAAGCCGAACGGGCCGAACAGTTGCACGACGCCGAGAACGAGAGTCGCGGCGAGCAGCCAGCGTGAGCGGATCCGGAAAGCGACCGCCGCGACCACCAGCGCGCCGATGGCGACGCCGCCGAGGATCAGCGCGATTTCGAGGGTCGTATGGGAGTCGAGGAACGACGGGTCGGATTCCAGCTTCAGCACACATCTCCCCAGGGTTGCTGACTGCGAAGACTCAATCAGGCTCTTCTCGAACGAGGGTGTAGTCCGTTGAGCGCGTCGCTGTCCGTGTAGGAGTCGAGGTCTCCCTGAAGATGGAAGTTCCTACACTGCCCACCCGGAAGACCTCGACATGTCCCACCCTACTTTTGATGCGCCCTGCCTGACCACGTTCTGCCGCCTCGACGAGCTCGGTCTCCAAGCCGTCGGACAACACCTGGAACCCGACCGAGCGATGCTCCAATGCCGAGTCGTTGAACCAGACCAGTGGTGCCAGCACTGCGGATGTGAGGGGACGCCACGGGACACGGTGGTGCGCAGGCTCGCGCACGAACCCTTCGGACACCGACCCACGACGCTG
>NZ_AUGQ01000007.1 GCF_000422745.1 Microbacterium gubbeenense DSM 15944 | reverse complement strand
TACCGCGTCCTGCTGTTCGAGACTCAACACCATGCCCGGGCCTCCTCGCCGATCTATCCGCATGCTTCCACCACTGGGTGGTGCGTTGACCGGTTGAGACCGCCTCCTTTTGCGACACGGGAGCCGCGCGCGCCACTGCTCCCGTGACGCGACCACGGACCGATCGCGGCGCCCGGGGCGCGCCGGGGTCCTGCAGTCGCTAATCTCGAGCTATGACGCTTCGATGGGGGATCCTCGCTACCGGCGGGATCGCACGCAAGTTCACATCCGACCTCATCACTGCGGGCCTCGCGGTCGCCGCGGTCGGGTCGCGCACGCAGGAATCGGCCGACCGATTCGCGGGCGAGTTCGGGATCCCGGCCGCGCACGGATCGTACGCGGCTCTCGCGGAGGATCCGGGGGTCGACGCGATCTATATCGCGACGCCGCACCCGCAGCACGTCGAGGCCGCGCGCCTCGCGCTCGCGGGCGGCAAGCACGTCCTGATCGAGAAGCCGATCACTCTCACAGGTTTCGAGGCCGCAGAGATCCGCGACCTCGCCGAGGCACGCGGCCTCGTCGCGATGGAGGCGATGTGGACGAGGTACGTGCCGATGATGGCGCGCATCCGCGAGATCCTCGCGGCCGGGACGATCGGCGAGGTGCGCGCGGTGTCCGCCGATCACACGCAGTCGATCTCGGCGGATCCGGCGCATCGCCTCAACGCGCTCGAGCTGGGCGGCGGGGCGCTGCTCGATCTCGGCGTCTATCCCATCTCGTTCGTGTGGGACGTGCTCGGCGCACCCACGACGATCCAGGCATCGGGACGGATCGGCGAGACCGGTGCCGACACCGAGGTCGCGACCGTCATGACGCACGCCTCGGGCGCCGTGTCGACGACCATGTCGTCGTCCCGGGGTGCGGGGCCGAACACCGCGCACATCGTGGGTTCGCGCGCCCGGATCGACATCGACCGCACCTGGTACAACCAGACCACTTTCACGGTGACGTCGTCCGACGGATCCGTCATCGAGCGCTACGAGGAAGCGATCGACGGCCGCGGCATGCAGTTCCAGGCGCTCGCCCTCGAGAACGCGGTCGCAACCGGCGTCGCGCCGCTGCTCTCGATCGACGAGAGCACCGAGATCATGCGCACCCTCGACGAGATCCGCCGCCAGATCGGCGTCCGCTATCCCGGCGAGTGAACCGTGTCTCAGCTCATGCGGCTCTGATCGCTGAATACCCGCATCCGGTGGGACACGGCAAAGCGGCGGGACACGCGTAGGCTCGGGGGCGTGACTGACACATCCGATGGCCGCGTGGCCGTGTACATGGACTTCGACAACATCGTGATGAGCTGGTACGACCGCGTTCACGGGCGCAACTCGTACGGCCGCGACCGCGCGAAGATCGCGGCGGATCCGACCGAGCCCGAGATCGCCGCGCGCCTCAAGGCCGCGACCGTTGATGTGGGCGCCATCCTCGACTTCGCGGCGAGCTACGGCACCCTCGTACTCACCCGCGCGTACGCCGACTGGTCCTCCCCCGTCAACGCGATCTACCGCCGCCAGCTCGTCGGCCGCGCCGTCGACCTCGTGCAGCTCTTCCCCGCCGCCGCCTATGCGAAGAACGGCGCCGACATCCGGCTCGCGGTCGACACCGTCGAGGACATGTTCCGGCTGCCCGACCTGACGCACGTCGCGATCGTGGCGGGCGACAGCGACTTCGTCCCCCTGACCCAGCGGGTCAAGCGGCTCGGGCGGTACGTCATCGGCATCGGCGTGGCCGGATCCACCGCGAAGTCGCTCGCGGCCGCGTGCGACGCCTTCGAGCCGTACGACACGCTCCCGGGCGTTCCGGAGATCTCCTCCAGCCGGCGCGAAGAACCGGCCGAGCCGAAGCAGACCCGTTCGCGCCGCTCCCGCAAGCCGGAGCAGGCCGAGCAGGCGGAGCAGCCCGAGCAGGCAGACCTGCCCGCCGCCCCCGAGCAGGCCGCCGAGGCTCCGCACGGCGCCGACGATCAGGACGACGACTTCCTCGCCTTCGCGGACACTCCGCCCGAAGACCTGCATGCCGTCGCCTCGAACCTGCTCGAGCGTGCGCTGCGCGTCGGGCAGGATAAGGGCGACGACCAGGGATTCCTCTACGCCTCGGCCGTGAAGCAGCACATCCGCCGCATGGATCCGTCGTTCAGCGAGAAGGCCCTCGGCTACCGCTCGTTCAACGACTTCCTCGCCTCGCGCGACAACATCGCCGAGCTCCACGAGTCGGGCCACGAGCGTCTCGTGCGGCTCAAGGAATAGACAGGTCCCGCAGCCGCGCCGCGATCCTCTCGATCGACGCGCGCGGCCCGGGCCCTTCATCGGGCCGGTTGAGGTGCCCGTGCGTCGTGCCGGGCTCGGTCACGACATTCACCTCGCGGCCGGCCGCTCGGAGCCGTTCGGCGAACGCCTCGCCCGAGGTTCGCAGCTGATCGGCGTCGGAGTTGACCATGAACGTCGGCGGGAACTGCGCGAGCAGCTCGTCGCCGGCGAGGCCCGGCACGGCTGCGACGGGCGCGTCGACCACCGATCCCCCGAGATAGACCTCGTACATGCTGCGCACTCGATCGGGCTGGAACCTGTCGGCAGCCGGGTCCGCGTCGAGCTTCGCGCGCAGCTCCGGCGACGGCTCGGGCTGCTCCGCGAGCAGCGTCGGATAGGCGAGCACAGCGAGGGCTGGCGCGGCGGATCCGCTCTCGATCAGACGCAGCGTCGCCCCCGCGGCGAGGTTTCCGCCGGCGCTCGTGCCGCCGATGGCGGTGAGCTCCGGCAGGATCCCCAGATCGCCTGCGTGCGCGCGCGTCCAGCCCCACGCCGCGAGCATGTCGTCGGATGCGGCCGGGTAGCGGTTCTCGGTCTCGGTCGTCAGCCGGTAGTCGACCGACACGACCGTCGTGCCACGCACCGCGAGCTCGAGCGCGACCCAGTCGGATTCGTTCATGTCGAGCGTGCCGTGCACGAACGCGCCGCCGTGCGCCCAGACGAGGCCGGCGCCGGTCGGATCCGTCGCGGGGTACACGCGCAGGAGGCCACCCGCGGCCATGTAGGGGGCGGTCATCGGGCCTGGTCCAGCATGATCCAGTCGTACTGATCGAGATCGACCGACGACACGCGCTCGCCCGAGGAGACCTCGGTGCCGGTGACGGCGAACCGCGCAGGCTCGGAACCGTAGTTGATGATCGTGAGCACGTCGCCGCGGCACGAGACCTCCACCATGTCGTTCGGAACCTCGAGCACCGGCGCGATGCCCGCCTCTGCCGCGGCCCAGCCGGTCACGCGGCGCATGCCGTCGTCGTCGGGAATCGTCGCGAGGTACCAGGCGCGGCCCTCTCCCGCGCGATTGGCCGTCAGGGCCGGCTCCCCCGCCAGGCGTCCGGACGAGAAGCGGCCGAGGATCTCGACCGAGGGATCGAGCACCTGCAACCGCTCGGCGAAGAATTCCCCGCGCGCCGCACCGAACGGACCGTCGACGTCGGCGTGAGCCTCGCCCGGGCCGCGCGAGGCGCTCGCGGATCCGGTGGTGTCGCCGGCGGACGTGCCGCCGATGGCCGCCTCGGGAGGCACGAGCGCGCCGAACTCCTCGACCGCCACGCCGAGCACGTCGCGCAGCGCGACCTGGAAGCCGCCCTCGCGGAACGAATCGGTGTCGTCGACCACGTCGCTGAAGGCCGCGACGAGCAAGTTGCCGCCCGCGCGCACGAAGCCGCTGAGGTTCTCGGCCGACTCGTCAGACAGCAGGTACAGGTGCGGGGCGATCACGAGGTCGTAGTCCGAGAGGTCCTCTGCCGGGTGCACGAGGTCGACGAGCAGCTGCTGCCGGTGCAGCGCCGCGTGCCAGCGCGGGATGAGCACGCCGTAGTCGATCTCGCCCGGGTGGTCGGGGGCATCGAGCGCCCAACGCGCCTCCCAGTCGAACGCGATCGCGATCCTCGCCCCCGAGGCAGACGTGCCAAGGCCGGGAAGGTTCTTCAGGGTCTCACCGAGTGCGGTGATCTCGCGCCACGTGCGGGTATTCGTGCCCGCGTGCGGCAGCATGCCCGAGTGGAACCGCTCGCTTCCGCGGCGAGACTGCCGCCACTGGAAGAAGTTGATCTCGTCGGCGCCGCGCGCGACTGCCTGCATCGACAGGGCGGCCATCTGGCCGGGGGCCTTCGGGGCGTTGGTGGGCCGCCAGTTCACGTCGTTCGGCGCTTGTTCGAGCAGCACCCACGGCACGTCTTTCTTCAGCGAGCGCATGAGGTCTCGCGTGAACGCCGCGCCGCGGAAGGATTCGGGATCGTTCGGATCCGCGTAGTTGTCGTCGCAGATGACGTCGAGCTCGGGGGCCCACTTCCAGTAGTCCGCGGGCGGGAAGAATCCCATGAAGTTGGTCGTGACGGGCTGGGACGCCCCCGCCGACTTGATGATGTCGCGCTCCATGACGAACAGCTCGAGCAGGGTGTCGGACGTGAACCGCTTGAAATCGAGCAGGCCGCCGGGGTTCAGGCTGTAGGGGGCGCGGCGCATCGGCACGATCTGGTCGAACGACGTGTAGCGCTGCGACCAGAACATCGTGCCCCATGCCTCGTTCAGCGCGTCGAGGGTGCCGTACTTCTTCTTCAGCCACTCGCGGAACGCGACCGCGGCGTTGTCGGAGTAGTCGTAGTTGAGGTGGCAGCCGTACTCGTTGTTGGCGACCCACATGCCGACCGCCGGGTGCTGCGCGTACCGCTCGACGAGCGCGGTGACGAGTTCGCTCGCGAGGCGGCGGTAGACGGGCGAGCTCGGCGCGTACGCCTGCCGGGATCCGTGCCAGAGCGTGGATCCGAGATCGTCTTGCGGGAGCATCTCGGGGTAGTTCGTCGTCGCCCACGGCGGAGGCGTCGCGGTCGCGGTCGCGAGCGATGCCTGGATGCCGTTCTCGTGCAGGAGATCGAGCACGCGGTCGAGCCACGCCCAGTCGAAGACGCCCTCCTCAGGCTGGATCCGCGCCCACGCGAACACGCCCACCCGCACCCTCGTGACGCCGGCCTCGCGCATGCGACGCATGTCCTCGGGCCAGACCGATTCGTCCCACTGCTCTGGGTTGTAGTCGCCGCCGTAATGCATGGGTGTAGCTCACTCCTTCGTGGGGGGGGGATGGTTCACATTGAATCAGAGGCCGAGACCGCCGAGGTCCGGTCAGCCGGTGGTCGACGCCCTGACGACCAGCTCGGGCGCGAACACGACGGTCTCGCGTGCGAGGTGGGGATCTCGGATGCGCGCGATCAGCATCTGGGCGGCGCTGTGGCCCATCTCGAAAGCGGGCTGCCGCACCGTCGTGAGCGGCACGGCGGCCACCTGCGCGAGCGGCGTGTCGTCGTATCCGACCACCGCGATGTCCTCGGGAACGCGCACGCCCGCGCTCGTGAGCGCGCGCACGACGCCCGCGGCGAGGTGGTCGTTGGAGCACAGGACGGCGTCGGGTCGGTCATCGGGCTCCATCGCGATGAGCCTCGCGCCGAACGCGAGCCCGGAGATCGGATCCGTCGTTGGCAACCGCTCGGCGACGAGCGTCAGACCGGCCGCCTCGACGGCGTCGCGCGCACCCGCCTCGCGGGCACGCACCTGCGACACCTCGCGCCTGGATCCGGCGAACAGCACCCGGCGCCGGCCCAGCTCGATCACGTGCCGGGCCGCCATGGCCGCGGCCGCACGGTTGTCGAACGACACCGACGAGAGCTGGCCGTCCTCGTCCTCGGCGTCCACGAGCACGACGGGGATACCGTGCCCGCGCAGGCCCCGCACCGCGGCGCGCGTGTCGGCGAACGGCGAGATGAGCGCGCCCTCGACCTGCAGTTGGTCGAAGAGCCCGAGGTGGTCGCGCTCCTGCTGGGCGTCGTCGTCGATGTTGCCCGCGAACACGCGCATACCCGCCGTCGCGGCGGCGCTCTCGGCGCCGGCGATGAGGGATCCGTAGAACGGGTTCGCGACGTTGATCACGGTGAGGCCGATCAGACCGCTGTTACCGGCGCGGAGCGCGCGGGCCGCCGGCATCGGCACGTATCCGAGCTCGTCGGCCGACTCCGAGACGCGCTCGCGGAGCTCATCGCTCACCCGATCGGGCCTGTTGAGCACGTTCGAGACGGTCGCGATCGACACACCCGCGTGCTGCGCGACATCGCGGATTCCCACGCGCCTGTTCATCTGTCTCCCACGGTCATCTCTGCACTGCACACTCGGGTGCCGACAATCATCACATTATCGACACGGGGTTGTAAAACGTTTCAAACACACTTTAGTATGACAGCAAGCGCTTTCCCTGGCGCAGCCCGACATCCCGGCGGGCGTGGACGCAGAAGTTCTGAGAGGACCTAGCAACGATGCTTCGTAAGACCCGATACTTGAAGGCCGCCGCGGTGATCGCCGTCGGCGGGCTCGCGCTCGCCGGCTGCTCCGGCGGAGACGGCGGCAGCTCTGACGGCTACGACCCCGAAGAAGAGATCACCCTCAATTTCTCGCTGTGGGGCAACGACGTGCGCGCCGACCTCTACCAGCAGGTGTTCGACGCGTTCGAGGAAGAGCACCCGAACATCACCGTGAACAAGTCGTTCCTCGACTTCCCCGCGTACTGGGAGAAGCGCCAGACCGAGGCGGCCGGCGGCGGCCTGCCCGACGTCATGCAGTTCGATTACTCGTACCTGCGCCAGTACTCCGAGAACGGTCTGCTGCTCGACCTCGCCCCGCATATCGGCGAGGAGATCAGCGATGAGTCGCTCTCCCCCGAGATCCTCAAGATCGGCGAGGTCGCGGGCGGCACGTTCGGCATTCCCACCTCCACGAACGCGTGGGGCCTGTTCGGCAACACCAAGCTGCTCGCCGACTCCGGCGTCGAGGACTTCTCCGGAGGCACGTACGACGAGTACACCGCCTGGATGGAAGAGGCGACAGCCACTGCCGAGGCCAACGGCGTCGAGTCGTGGGGCTCGGCCGACTGGACCGGCCGCATCCAGGTGTTCGAGCAGTACATGCGCGCACAGGGCACCGACCTGTTCACGGAGGAGGGCGAGGCGAAATTCACCGAGGACGACCTGCGCGCGTTCTGGGAGCTGGGCACAGATGCCCGCGAGGACTTCGGATTCCCGGCACAGAAGGCCGAAGAGGTCTACCCGCTCAGCGGCTTCGACGCCGCGCTCGTGATGAGCGAGGGCACCTGGGACAACTTCGGCGCCGGCTACCTCGCGAACCTCGGTGAGGAATACACCGAGCTGAGCCTGCAGGCTCCTCCCGAGTTCGAGGAGGGTGCGAAGGATCTCTACCTCAAGCCGTCGATGCTGCACTCGGTCGCGGCGAACACCGAGCACCCCGAGGCATCGGCGATGCTCGTCGACTTCCTCATCAACTCGGAGGAGTCGGGCAAGATCTTCGGCACGAACCGCGGCCTGCCCGCCTCGACCGTGGCGCTCGAGGCCGCCGAACTCGACGAGCTCAGCGAGCAGATCAAGCAGTACGAGGCCGACATCGCCGACCGCCTGGGCGATGCCCCGCCCGTGCCGATCGTCGGCTACGGCACGCTCGAGCAGAAGTTCCTCGAGCTCGGCAAGGAGCTCGGCTTCGGCACCGCGACGGTCGACGAGGCCGTCAGCCAGTTCTTCACTGAGATGGACGCCATCCTGAGCTGAGTGCCCTTCGGCGGGCGGGCCCTACGAGGGCCCGCCCGCCCTGATTGATCGGGAGACTATGTCCACCACTGAAACCAGGCGCGTCACCACCGCCGGCCGCGGCGGCACCCGCCGCCCTCCGCACCGGAGCGCCGCACGCACCCGCACGATCCGCGAGACGCTCGCGGGCTACACGTTCCTCCTGCCCTGGATGATCGGCTTTCTCGGCCTCACGATGGGGCCGATGCTGTACTCGCTGTACCTGTCGTTCACCTCGTACAACCTCTTCTCGCCGCCGAAGTGGGTCGGGTTCGACAACTACATCCGCCTGTTCACCGATGACCCGGTGTTCATCCAGTCGGCGCAGATCACGCTGTTCTACGTCTTGGTCGGCACCCCGATCAAGCTCGCGGCGGCGCTCGCCATCGCGATGCTGCTGAACTTCCGCGACCGAGGCGCCGGTTTCTTCCGCTCGGCCTTCTACGCGCCGAGCCTCATCGGTGCGTCCGTCTCGGTCGCCATCGTGTGGCGCGCCATGTTCAACACCGACGGCCCCGTCGACCGCGGCCTGCAGATCTTCGGCATCAACCTCGGCGGGTGGATCGGAAACGTCAGCCTCGTCGTTCCCATGATGATCCTGCTCGCCGTGTGGCAGTTCGGCGCCACCATGGTGATCTTCCTCGCGGGCCTCAAGCAGGTGCCGAAGGAGCTCTACGAGGCCGCCGAGGTCGATGGCGCCGGGGCGTTCCGGCGCTTCCGAGCGGTCACGATGCCGATGCTGTCGCCCGTCGTGTTCTTCAACCTGCTGCTCGAGCTCGTCGGCGCATTCCAGGTGTTCGCCTCGGCGTACATCATCTCGAACGGCACCGGCGGCCCCGCGGGCATGACGAACTTCATCACCCTGTACCTGTACAAGCGCGGCTTCACCGACACACAGATGGGCTACGCCTCGGCGATCGGCTGGATCGTCATGATCGTCGTCGCCGTCATCGCCGTGATCCTGTTCCGCACCCAGAAATCGTGGGTCCACTACTCGGGAGACGACCGATGACCGCCACACAGATCGTGACGACGGGACATCGCGCCCCGCGCAAGAAGATGACGCGCAAGAAGTGGCAGACCGTGATCTGGTTCGTCGCGCTGCTCGCGATCACCGCGATCGTGATCTATCCCCTGCTCTGGCTGTTCGCCTCGACGTTCAAGCCGAACAGCGAGTTCGGGCAGAACCAGGGCCTGATCCCTCTCAACCCGACGTTCGAGAACTACGGCACGATCGTGGAGGGCATCGGCGGCGTGCCGATGTGGCGGTTCTTCGCGAACTCGACGATCCTCGCCGTCTCGGCCGTGATCGGCACGCTGTTCTCGTCATCGCTCGCCGCGTACGCGTTCGCGCGGATCAAGTTCAAGGGCCTCGGCATCTTCTTCGCCTCGATGATCGGCACGCTGCTGCTGCCGGTGCACGTGGTGATCATTCCGCAGTACATCTGGTTCAACAAGCTCGGGCTCATCGACACGTTCGTGCCGCTGATCCTGCCGAAGTTCCTCGCCACCGAGGCGTTCTTCGTGTTCCTGATGGTGCAGTTCATCCGCAACCTCCCGAAGGACATGGATGAGGCCGCGCGGATCGACGGCGCGGGCCACGGCCGGATCTTCTGGTACATCACCCTGCTGCTGATCAAGCCGTCGCTCATCACGGGAGCGATCTTCGCGTTCATCTGGACGTGGAACGACTTCCTCGCTCCCCTCCTGTACCTGAACAGCCCGGAGAACTATCCGCTCCCGATCGCGCTGCGTCTGTACAACGACCAGACGTCGACGAGCGACTACGGGGCCACCGTGACGGCGTCGTTCGTCGCGCTGATCCCGATCCTGCTGTTCTTCATCGTGTTCCAGCGGTTCCTCGTGAACGGCGTGGCGACGCAGGGCCTGAAGGGCTGAGCGGATGAGCGCCCACGATCGTGCCGCGCGGCGTGCCTCACGCCGCGCGGCACTCGACGGCACCGGCCCGACCCGGGATCAGCCGCCCGCCAACCCTGGCGCGATCGGCGCGTTCGCGCTGCTCGGCGAGGTGCTGCTCGCGGGCATCATCGTGACGGTGCTGTCGATTCCGATCGTGACGATCCCCGCGGCGCTCGCGGCGGGGATCCGCCACGTGCGGCGCTTCGTGCGCGCCGAGGGATCCCCCATGAGCGCACTGTGGCGCGACGCCCTGCGCGCGCTGCCCGGCGGCGTGGTCACCGGCATTGTCGTCGCTGCCCTCGCGGCTGTGCTGGCCGTCGACATCCTGCTCGCGGGATCCGGCGGTCTGCCGGGAGGCGAAGCGATCGCCGCCGCCGGTTGGGCGATCGCCGCCCTCGCGGGCGGAGCGCTGCTGCTCGCGAGCGCCGCGTGGAGCCCCGAGTCGGGCTGGCTGAACGCCGTGCGGTCGATCCCGGGCGCCGTGCAGGCCGACCCGGTCGGCGCGCTCTATACCGTTACCGCGGCCGCGTTCGTCGGCGTCGCGGCCTGGATGCTCGTTCCGCTCGCGGTTCCGGCCCTCGGCTGCGCGGTGCTCGCCGCCGTCGCGATTCCGAGCAGGCGGCGGGGCGCGGTCGTCGCCGACGGCTGAGTCGTCGCGCCCCGCTGGGCGAACTCAGAATGCGGCGACGTCGAACGCCCGAAGACGGCCGCACATGCCGAAGCCGGGCGACGGCGCGAGCACCGGCGACACAGCCGCCTCGGCGAGGTGAGAGGCATCCCCCGACGCTATGCGTGAGAGCACGTCGAGGGTGTTCTGAGCCCGAGCGAGCGGACCCCTCTCGACGATCGGCGTCCACGAGCCGACGCGATCCGCCACGATGCGCGCCGCGGCCTCGCGGAACTCCCCGAGCGGGCGATCGTCCCCCGCGATGAGCGCGTCGCGGATCGGAAGGTACCCCTCGACCGCGAGGTCGCGCCGGCGAGACGCGGCCGCCGCGAGCTGCTCATCGGATCCGCCTGACGGCAGCGCGGCCGCCTCGCGGTAGCGGCCTGAGTCAGTCAGGTACGCGGCCGGGAACGTCATGACGGCGTCGCCCGCTTCGGGAAGACCGGCGTTGGACATCAGCACGATGAACCGCGCGCGATCGACGTTGACCGCGCGGTGGATCGTTCCGGGGGTGAACCAGGCGATCCGCCCCTCGTCGAGCTCGGTCTCGCGGTAGCCGTCGCTCGTCAGCGTGTGGATCTGGCCGCGCCCGCCGATTGCCACATAGCACTCGGTCGACGCCGTGTGCAGGTGCGGGCTTCCCCCGCAGATGCCGTCGGGCGCGGGGTCGGAGTACACGTCGAGGAAGGAGAGCGACGTGCCGCCGGGGAAGGTCGTCATGCCCCGTCCCTCGCGAGCACGCCGCGCACGAGGTCGGCGAGCGCCGGCGCGTCGCTCGCCGTACCATCGGCGATCCCCACGCCGTAGCGGAACGTCGCCGATTCGCCGACGGGGATCACGACCTCCTCGCTGAAGAACGGGGCGGGGTTGAGAGCGGCGAACTCCTCCGAGCGCGCGAACCACTGCGGCGGGTGGTGCGGGTTCTGCGTGTCGTCGAGCATCAGAACGAGGGAGGTCGCGTCGATGTGATCCTGTTTGCCCTCGAACGCCATCCACTCGTGCCGTTGTCCGCGCACGTCGTTCCCGGTGCCGACGCCGTCGCTCGTGACGAGGCTGCCGTCGGTGAACGAGCGCAGCCCGCGCCAGAACAGGCCGCCGTAGCCGGCGTTCTCGCGGCCCCTCGTCGTCGGGGATCCGATCGCGATCTGCGCCCCCGACACGTTCTCGAGTGTCGTCTCGAACGTGAGCGTCCACGACGCGTCCCCCGTGACCGCGGCGGTGAGCCGGCGGGTCTCGGAGATGTACTCTTCGCCGGACTGCGTCGTCCAGTCGAGCTCGTGCTCGATGACGGCGCGGTCCTCCGACCGGCTCAGCTGTGTGAAGCGGCGGTGGCCCTGCGTGCCGTTGTTGTCGAGCTGCACGTATCCGGTGTCGCGCACATAGGTCGGCCCGCCCCAGAAGTTCTCATCGTTCACAACAGGCAGCGACCACGACAGCCCCTTGTGCCACACGTGGTCGTGCGGCCGGTAGAGGCCGACATCGAGGCCTCTACGGGTGCGGATCGGGAAGACGTACGGCCGCGGCGACTCGAGCTGCGGATTATCCGGCGCATACACGTAGCGGAACAGCTCGACATCGCCGTCGCGCACGACGATCTCGCGGTCGAGCTCGTGGGTGATGGTCAGTGCGGTCATGCGATGAATGCCTCTTCCTCGTCGTCGGTCGATGCCCACGGCACCGCGCTATGTCAATGCTATTTGGCCGCATCGGTTGCGGGATAATGAATCGTCCGTGCGCGCCGCAGCGCGCGGATGCCGTCCGTGCTGCAGAGGAGCCACATGCCCGAACGCCTCGTCTTCGTCGGAGACTCGATCACCGATTCCCACCGCGACCGGTCGGACGCCTCCTCGCTCGGCGACGGCTACGTGCGGATCATCGCGAACGACCTCGGTGATGCCGCGACCGTCGTCAATGTCGGCATCTCGGGCAACCGCGCGGTCGACCTCGCCGCGCGCTGGGATCGCGATGTGGCCCGCACCTCCCCCGACGTGCTCACGATCTACATCGGGGTCAACGACATGTGGCGCCGGTTCGACCGCGACGACGAGACGACGGCGGCCGCATTCGAATCGACCGTGCGGGGCCTGGTCGACACCGACGTCGTGCGCTCGTCGCGCGTGATCTTCGTCGAGCCCTATCTGCTGCCCGTGCGCGAGGAGCAGAACGGCTGGCTCGACGATCTGGACGGCAAGCGCGACGTCATCGCGCGGATCGCGCGCGAGATCGGCGCGGATCTCGTGCCGCTGCACGGGATCCTCACGCGCGCGGCGAACGGGGATCCGGCCGCTCTCGCCCCCGACGGCGTGCACCCATCGGATCGTGGCGCGCGCCTCATCGCCGACGCCTGGCTCGAGGTGTATCGGGCGGGGTGATCTCGCTCAGCCACGTTCCGCGTGGTTCGCGAGCTTCGCGAACATGTCCTCCATCAGCCAGCGCACATCGACGCGGTCGACGACCAGCGGGCTCGCCCCAGTCTCCGCGGGCACGCAGTGGCCCGTGGCGGTGAAGCGCACGGGGCGCTGCCGGCGGAACTCCGCGCACCACGGATCGAGCATCAGCGCGATCGCCGGTGAATCTCCGAGCGAGCGCGACTCGGTCGGGAAGCGGTGGTGCTCCGTATTGAAATCGACGACGGTCTGCGCGAGGTACGCACCGATCTCGCCGCACGGCTCGACTCGGCGTTCGAGCTCGGCGTAGCCGATGTTCACCATGCGATAGACGTTCGCGGGCACCTGCTGGATCGCGATTCCCGACGCGAACACGACATTCGCGGAGGGGATGTCGTTGCGGAGGTTGAACTCGGGCCAGGTGCCCACCCACTCGCGGTCGCCGTAGGGCGGGCCACCGATCCAGATCACCGTCGTATCGGTGTCGGCGATATCGGGGGCCAGCAGCAGCGCGGAGGCCATGTCGGTCAGCGGCCCGAGGAACGCGATGAACAGCGGCCCGGCATCGGTGCGCCGCGCCTCCTCGATGATCATGCGCGCCCCGGGGCTGTCGACGGGTTCTTCCTCGCTCGGCAGCGCGCCCGCTCGCATCCATCAGCCGTGCATCTTCGCCGATGGCGAGACCAACGTGTCGGTCACTGGTCTCGGCACGATCGACGGCGGTGGCTCCTTCTGGTGGGACAAGGTGCGCCGCGGCGAGTCTCTTGAGGCTGCGCGCCCGACCCTCATCAGTTTTCGGCATTCGACCCGCGTCACGATCCGCGACGTGGTGCTCGAGAACTCGCCGGCTTGGACCGTCCATCCCTTCCGGTGCAACGATGTCCGCGTCTCGGGAGTGCGCATAAAGAACCCTGCAGACTCGCCGAACACCGACGGCATCGACCCCGAGTCGTGCCGAAACGTGCGCATCACCGACTGCCATATCGACGTCGGCGACGATTGCATCGCCATCAAAGCCGGGACCGAGGCGTCGTCGGCGGATCCCGCTCCGTGCGAGAACGTGATCATCGCGAACTGCACAATGCTGCACGGCCACGGCGGCGTCGTGATTGGCAGCGAGATGTCGGGCGACGTGCGTGGCATCGTCATCAGCGATTGCGTCTTCGACGGAACCGACCGCGGCGTGCGGCTCAAGACCCGCCGCGGCCGCGGCGGTGTCGTCGAGGATCTCCGCATCACGAACATTGTGATGCGCCGCGTAGCCTGCCCGTTCGTGTTCAATCCGTTCTACTTCTGCGGACCTGAGGGCAAGCTCCCCCGGGTATCCGACCGTTCTGTCCTCGAGGTCGACGAGACAACGCCCACCATCCGTCGCGTGTTCATCTCGAACGTCTCCGCGTCCGAGGTGTCCTCATGCGCCGGGTTCATCTCTGGCCGCCCCGAACGGCCGCTCGATGACATCACGATCGTCGACGTGTCCATCAGCTTCGCCGCGGATCCCGTGCCATCAGTTCCCGCGATGGCCGACGGCGTCCCGGAGATGGCCGCCGCCGGATTCCACATCGACTTCGTGCGGAACTCGCGTCTTTCGGGAGTGAGCCTCACCGGACTTTCGGGCGACGCGATCACCGCCGGCGCAAATGTCACGAACCTCACCGCGGAGGTGACCACTCATGATCACTGACACGCTCGATCGCCCGGGCAGGCAGAAGCGCGCTGTGTCGCGCACCCCGGAGCGATGGATCGCCGGCGTGGGACTGGGCTTCGCCGCACTCCTGCAGGGCGGCTTCACTCTGACGATCAACAGCGCGACGCGTGCCGACTTCGACGAGAAGATCGCCCCGGCCCTCGCCGTCGCGGGCATCGCACCGGACGGTGATGCGTACGAGGGGGCGCGCACCCTCGCCGCCTGGTTCGGCTTCGCGCTCGTCGTCATGATCGGGCTGACCGCGATCGGACTGTTCATCGCGTCTCGTCGCCCCGCGCGCCGCTCCACCGGTTGGTGGTTCGCAGGCGCGGGACTCATCTGCCTCGTCGGCACGCAGCTCTTGCTGTATCCCGTGGCATTCTTCTTCTTCCTCGCGGCCGCGCTCTTCGCGGTCCGCTCGACACGGCAAGGACCTCTCGAATGACGAACGTCACCACGGCCACGGTGCCGATCAAGTTCCGCAACAAGGGGCGCGCGATAACGCCCGGGCGCCGAATCTTCTCCGTCATCAACGGGATCGTGCTCACGGTGTTCGCGCTCATCTGCGTGCTGCCGTTCGTGAACGTGCTCGCCAGTTCGCTCGCGACGCCGGGCGAGATCGCGACGACGCCCTTCATCCTGTTCCCGAAGACGTTCACGCTCGATGCGTACCGGTACATCCTCTCCACACCCACGATCTTCCGTGCGATGGGTGTATCGATGTTCGTGACAGTCGTCGGAACTTTCCTCAGCCTCGTGCTCACGTCGTTCATGGCATACGCGCTGTCGAAGAAGCATCTCCGGGGCCGCCGCGTCATCAACTTTCTCGTCGTGTTCACCATGCTCTTCTCCGGCGGCATGATCCCGACGTTCATGGTCGTCAACGCCTTCGGGCTCATCGACTCGCTGTGGTCGCTGATCCTGCCGGTCGCGATCAATGCGTTCAACTTCGTGATCATGCGCAGCTTCTTCCAGGCCGTGCCCGAAAGCCTCGAGGAATCAGCGCGCATCGACGGCTGCTCCGAATTCGGCGTGTTCCTGCGCATCGTGCTGCCGTTGTCGCTCGCCTCCATCGCGACGATCGGCTTGTTCTACGCGGTGTTCTACTGGAACACCTATCAGAGCGCGATCCTCTACATCAATGACTCGACCAAGTGGCCGATGCAGGTGCTGCTGCGGCAGATCGTCATCGTGGCGAGCGGCATGAATGCCGACGAGGGTGCGGTCGACATCGTGCCGCCCGCGCAGTCCGTGAAGATGGCGGTCATCTTCGTCGCCACGCTGCCGATGCTCATCGTCTACCCGTTCATCCAGCGCTTCTTCGTCAAGGGCGCGCTGATCGGATCCGTCAAGGGCTGACGCATGCGAAGAAGCCGCCGCGGTCATCGGCCGCGGCGGCTTCTTCGTGCAGCGACGGATCAGAGACCGAACGTGCCCTGCCAGGTCGCGTGTTCCGGGGATCCGGGGCCGAACGCGAGCGACTGGACGGTCACGCGCTCGTCGTCGGAGATGACGACGCGCACGCGACGTCGCGCGATCTCGTCTCCCGACGCGTCGATGCGGACATCGAAGACGCCCGGCGCGATCCAGCCGCCCGTGACGACCCCGCGCGCGATCCACTCGCCCGCGAACGGCCCGGTGCCCCGCACCTCGACGAACGTCTCCGTGCCGGGGCGCGCCACGAACGACAGGTCGCCGGCGCGCAGGTCGACGCTGCCTTCCGAGGCCGAAATCTCGATCCGGTCGGGCGGGTTCTCGCCCGCGATCAGCGTGGCGGTGCCGCGGATCGACCGCGCGTGCGCCGGGTCGTGCGATGGTGCGGGCCAGGCGATGGCGTCGGGCGCGTCGCCGAAGGGACCATCATCGAGGGCGTCCAGCAGCAGCGTGGCCAGGCGCTGGTCTCCGGCGTTGCACGCCTGCGCGTTCGCCGTCACGACGACCGCGAGCCGGCTGTTCGGATCCCCGTAGACGACCTGCCCCCCGAGCCCGAACATCATCCAGCCGCCGCCCGGCGGCAGCCAGAGCTGCGACGCGTACCCCGCGCGCAGCGATGATCCCCAGTTCAGCATCGCCGTGTCCGCGCGCCGCGTCGTGAGCGCGTCGACGACCTCCGGCGGAAGCACGCGCACACCGCGCCGCTCCCCCGCGCCGTTCAGCATCTCGGCGATGACGAGGAGGTCGCGCGGGCGGGCGATGAGTCCGGATCCGCCGTGCCCGACGCCCTCGGGACCGCGCAGCATGCGCATGCCGTCCCCGAGGTCGAGCGGCGCGAACACGCGCTCGCGCACGAGTTCCTCCCACGACCGGCCCGAGATCCGCTCCACGAGGGCGGAGAGAGTGTACGACGAGCTCGTGTCGTAGTGGAAGAGCGTCCCGGGGCGGTGCGACGGCGGGGCGCGGAAGAAGCTCTCGAGCCAGCCGCCCTCCGCCTCGACGTACGTCGTGCGGGCGTACGGGGTGCGCATCGACAGCAGGTGCGCGATCGTCGCCTCGTCGAGCAGCGGATCCACCGGCCGCATCTCGGGGAAGTGATCCATCAGCAGGTCGCTCGTGCGGAGGCGCCCCTCGTGCGCGAGCGACAGCACGGCGAGCGCTGTGAACGACTTCGACACCGAGTACATGCGGTGCGGCACGTGCGGTCCCGCGCCCGCCGCTCCCGCGCTGTAGACCAGCTCGCCGTCGATCGAGGCCTCGATCGAGTGGATCGAGATGTCGTGCGCGTGCGCGGCCGCGATGAAGCGCGCGAACGACCCGGTCATGTCGAGGCGATGAACGCACTGCCGAGCTCGGAGAAGGTGCGTTCGTGTCGGAGGGCCAGGTCGAGCTGCTCCTCGATGCCTGTGATGACGAGGCGACGGCCCTGGTCGTCGTCGACGGCCTCGACGGAGGAGGCCGCGACCGGGCGCGGCGCGGGCGCCTCGACGACCCGGTCGACGAGGCGCATGAACGCGCCGGTGTCGGCAATCGGCGCGAAGAGCTCCTCCTCGCCGGCGCGCGCGGCGAGGAGGTTCTCGAGCAGATCGGCGCGCTCGGTCCGGATCGTCTCCAGCACGCGACCGGTCGCATCGCGGCGCTCGACGACGTCGGTCGTGTACCAGAGGCGCAACGAGCCGTCGTATCCGACGACCTCGACGTACGGATCCGTGCGCGCGGCCGCCGCGAGCGTCACGGCGGTCGTCAGTCGCACGCCGCCGAGATCGAAGATCGCGACCGACGTGTCGTCGGCCTCGATGTCGGCGGCCCGCCACAGGTCGACCTCCAGCGAGAGCACGTCCGCCGCGCGGGTCTTTCCTGCCAGAGCGAGCGCCGTCGCGGTCGCGTGCGCGAGCGGATTCGTCAGCACGCCGTCGGCGACGACGCGCCCGTCCAGCGTGCGCGTGCCGGCCCATGCCGAGCGCGCCCAGTATGCGTCGTTCCGCACCCACGCGCCGGTCGCGGAGTAACGCAGAACCTCACCGATCTCGCCCGCGGCAACGCGCGAGCGGATCAGGCCGATCGCGGCGGATCCGAGGCTCTGGAACCCGATCTGCACGAGGCGACCCGTGCGATCGGCGAGCGAGGCGAGCCGTTCGAACTCGTCGAGCGTCGCCGTCGTGGGCTTCTCGAGCAGCACATCCATGCCGGCCTCGAGCGCCGCCGCGGCGAGCTCGAAGTGCGTGTGGATCGGCGTGCAGATGACGGCGACATCGGCGCCCGCCTGCGCGATCAGCTCGGCGCCGCCCGTGAACCGCTCCACGCCGTCCGGCAGCTCGTCCGCCGTGGGCGGGTGCGGGTCGGCGACGGCGACCAGGCGAACGGCGCCCTGCTCGTGCAGGCGGATGCCCTGCGCAAGGTGCCCGCGTCCGTGGCCGCCGGTTCCGATCAGGGCGAGACGGGGAGCGGTCATACGGCGGCCTCTTTCTGGGTCGATGCGAGCGAGACGGACACGGCTCGGTCGATGTCCGCCTCGGTCGCGGATCTGTCGAGCAGCGCCACGACGAGGTCGAGCTCGAGGGGGGCGCCCCGCTCGATCCGGCGACGCTCCGCCACCGCGATCGCCGGCCCGAAACCGGTGTAGCCCCCCGCCCGCACGAACCAGGGCAGGCCCGACGAGGTCGCCGCGACGAGCGTCGCCTGCGCGCCCCGGATCACGATCCAGGGCGACGTCGAGCCGTGCGCGATGTCGACGCCGTGCCCGTCGGCCGATCTCACCTCGGCGGTGCCGAACGGGGTGCGCCAGAAGATCCCGCCGTAGAACGCGCCGGGCCGGCCGTTCGTGTGCGAGCTGCCGACGCTGACGCCGTCGCGCTCGGCGGCGATCGTCGAGGACCACGCGAGCAGGGTGTGCCCGTCGACCTCGCGCACCCCGACCGTGCGCGTCTCTGCGAGCACGCGCTCGCCGGCGTGATCATGCCAGGCGATCGCCTGTGTCACCTGGTCGAGAGAGCGCTCCTCGCGCTCGACCGACTGACGACCGTGATTGTCGAGCATCGATGGGCCCACGTCCGCCACGAAGGTGCTGCCGCCCCAAAAGTTCGTGCCGTCCACATCGGGTGTCGTCACGCTCACGCCGAGGTGATGCGGGTGATCGCTCGGCCCCGTCTCGGTGACGGCCACGCCCTCCGGGGTCTCGACCGAGACGTACGGACGCGGCGCCCGGCCGGGCGCGACGCCCTCGCCGGAGTGCAACGTTGCGATGACCCGGCCGGATCCGCCGCGCAGCACGGCCGTCATCGTTTCGGTCCCGTGCTGGAGCGCGCCGCGAGCGCGGGGGCGAAGATCGTCGGCTCGAGGTCGGCCTCGCCGCGCATCTGGTCCAACAGCGTCGTCCAGATGCGCTCGCCGACGTCGCCCAGCCGCGCCGTCATCGTGGTGAGGCTCGGCGAGGAGTACCTCGAGAACGGGATGTCGTCGAAGCCCGCGACCGAGAGGTCCTCCGGCACGCGCACGCCCTCCTCGGAGAGCCGGCCGAGGAATCCGAGGGCCACGACGTCGTTGAAGGCGATGACGCCGGTCGCGGCGGTCTCGCGCACGGCCGGCCAGGATTCGTAGCCGTCCTCGAACGAGGATCCGCAGGCGACGTTCACGATCTCGACCTCGGGGTGCTCGGCCGCGAGGATGTCGAGCCCGTCCTGTCGCGCCATGTTCGAGCGCGCCTGCGGCGGGCCCTCCAGATACGCGATCTTCGTGTGGCCGAGCGCGATGAGGTGCCGCGCGACCTGGCCGATGCCGTCGGCGTAGTCGATCAGCACGCTGCCCGCGCGCTTGCCGGTGGTGCGGTTGAAGACGACGACCGGGGCGATGTTCGGCAGCAGCTCGAGCAGCTTCTCGCGCGACATGCGCGGTGCGAACAGCGCGATGGCGTCGGTGCGGTTGCGGATGTCGAGCACGGTCGCGGCCTCGATGTCGTTGTGCTCGCGGGTGTCGGCGACGAGCACGCGGTACCCATCGCGCTCGGCGGCGCGGTGCAGGCCGTGCAGCACCTGGTGGAACATCGGGTTGGCGAGGTCGGGAACGACCACGCCCACCGTGCGGCTCTCGCCCAGCGACAGCGAGCGGGCCGTGGCGCTCGGCGAGTACCCGAGCTCGGCGACGGCCGCACGAACGCGCTGCGCGATCTCCTCGTTCACGGTCGCGACCCCGTTCATCACGCGCGAGACGGTCGCCTTCGACACTCCGGCCGCGGCGGCGATGTCGGAGATGGTGGCGTCACGGGAGGTGCGTTTGGTAGCCATGGGTCAATCCTCTGCCAGGTCGAGACGGAAATCGTGAAAACGCGCCACGGCCTCCGCGCCGCCGAAGCCATGCCCGGCGAACAGCGCGATCTCCGCGCCGATCCACCGCCCCTTCGAGGCGGTCGCGTGCGGATCCACGCGGATCTCCCGACCGTCGATCGTGACGCTCGCCGACAGAGTCGCGTCCGCGGCGCAGCCGAGCGAGATCTCGACGTCGCCTCGGGCCGGCGCCCGCAGCACGACGCGCTCCGCGAGGTCGTCGTCCGAGCGCACCGCGACGATCGCCTCGTCGCCGTTCTCGCCCCGCGCGATGCCCGCCCACACGTAGTCGCGGCCGAGGATCGCCAGCCCGGCGCGCGATCCGGGCGGGCCGTCGAGCCCGATCCGCACGCGCGACCGCGACGCCATCCCGGGCAGCGGCTGCCCGATGACGCTCGGCAGCGCGCGCACGTCTCCCGCGTCGGCGGCGGATCGGATCCGCAGCGCGCCCGCGCCCGGAACGATCGCGTCGGCGCGCGGGTTCGCCTGCCAGGTCCACGTCGCGCCCGGAACCCCGTCCGCGAAGTCGTCCGAACGGGCGATCGTGCGACTTGTCTGCCGCGTGCCGTGCGGCGTCGGATAAGTGAGCACCGGCTCGGACGGGCCGCCGTCGACGGCCTGGCCCATGACCGGCCAGCCGTCGTCGCCCCACGCCATCGGCTGCAGGTGCGTCACGCGGCCGAACGGGCCGCGATCCTGGAAGTGGAGGAACCAGTCGCGCCCATCGGGCGAGGTCACCCAGGCACCCTGGTGCGGCCCGTTGACCGGCGTGGATCCCTGCGCGAGCACGTTCCGCGACGCGTATGGGCCGTACACATCGCGCGAGCGGAACACCGCCTGCCAGCCCGTGGCGACCCCGCCGGCGGGCGCGAAGATGTAGTACCAGCCGTCGCGCTTGTAGAGCTTCGGCCCCTCGATCGTGTCCCAGCCGTCGATGTCGGCGCCGTCGATCACGTCGCGGGCGGGCCCCGTGGTGCCGCGCAGCGCGGCATCGACGGGAGCGAGCGTCAGCACGTTCTTCCGCCCCGCGCGCGATCTCGCCCAGCCGAACACGAGGTAGGCACTGCCGTCGTCATCCCACAGCGGGCAGGGGTCGATGAGCCCGAGCCCGGCGAGCAGGAGGTGCGGCGCGGTCCAGGGCCCGGCCGGATCGGTCGCGGTGACGACGAAGATGCCCTGGTCGGGGTCGGGATAGACGATGTAGAACGTGCCGTCGTGGTGCCGGATCGACGGCGCCCACACGCCGCCGCCGTGGCGGGGCAGGCCGAACCAGTCGCCCGGTTCGTTCGCCGCGAGCGCGTTGCCCGCGCGCTCCCAGTTGATCAGGTCGGTCGAGACGTACACCGGCAGTCCCGGCGCCCTGTTGAAGCTCGACGCGATCATGACATAGCGGTCATCGACGCGCACGGCGTCGGGATCCGGAAAATCGGCGTCGATGATCGGATTGCGGTACCGGGGCTCGGCATCGAGGTGAGGCATGGCATTAAGATTACATGAGAAACCGGTTTCTGCTACTGTGGATTCCACCCGCCCTCCACTGTTCACGAGGCCCAGATGTCCCTTTTCGTCGGCGCGACCACCGATCGCGAGCAGAAGCTCGCCCGCGTTCGGCAGGTGCTCGTCAACAACGACGCGCGCGCCGTTCACCTCACCTCGAATGCCGCGCTGTCCTGGCTGCTCGACGGCGCGCGCACCGCGGTGCCCCTGGGCGGCGCGCCGGTGCTCTCCGCGACCGTCACGCGCGACGGCGAGGTCACCGTGACCGCCCTCGCGAACGAGGTCGAGCGGCTCGCCGCCGAGGAGATCGCGGACGTCGCGTGGCGCACGATCCCGTGGCATGCCTCGCTCGCCGAGCACGCCGACGATGTCGCGTCCGAATCGGCCGTCGACGCCGAGCTGCGCGCCGCGCGCGCGGAGCTGCTGCCGGTCGAGGTCGACCGCTACCGCGCACTCGGATCCGACACGGCGCGCGCGGTGTCTGAGGTGCTGCGGGCGGCGGATCCGTCGTGGACCGAGCGCGCGCTCGCGGCCCGGCTCGCCCGTGCCGCGTACGAGATCGGCGCGGAGCCGGCGGTCGTGCTCGCCGCGGGCGAGTCGCGCGGGTTCGTGCAGCACCCGATCCCGACCGATGCGCCGCTCGGGAACCGCGCGATGGCCGTGCTGACCACCGTGCGCCACGGACTCCACGCGAGCATGTCGCGCTGGGTCGAGTTCGGGCCCGGCAGCGGTTTCGCCAGCACCGAGGAGCGGTTGCGCGAGGTCGAGGCCGACGTGTTCGACGCCACGCGGCCGGGTGCCGAGCTCGCCGACGTCTTCGCCGAGATCCCGCGGGCCTACGCCCGGCACGGGTTCGGCGATGAGGCCTGGACGATGCACCACCAGGGCGGCCCGACCGGCTACGCGGGCCGCGACCCCAAGGCGTCCCCCGGAATCCCCGGCCGCGTCGCCGAATCGCAGGCGTTCGCCTGGAACCCGTGGGTGCCCGGTGCGAAGCTCGAAGACACTGTGCTCGCCTGCTCGGGCGGCATCGAGGTGCTCACGCACGACCCGGCATGGCCGTCGACCACCGTTCGGGGGCTTCCTCGCCCCCTCCCCCTCGCACGCTACTGACCCCGTCATAGGAGAGAACATGACCCGCCGCTACGCCCTCATCGGCACCGGATCCCGCGCCCAGATGTACCTCGGGGCGCTCGCCACCACGCACGCCGACGTCGGCACGCTCGTCGCGTGGTCGGATCCGAACTCCGGACGCCTCGATTGGTCGGCCGAGCAGAACCCGAGCCTCGGCGACCCGCGACGGTTCGACCCGGCCGACCTCGGCGACATCGTGCGGGAGGAGAAGATCGACTCGGTCATCGTCACGACCCCCGACTTCCTGCACGCCGAGTACGTCGCTGCCGCGCTCGACGCCGGCGCCGACGCGATCGTGGAGAAGCCGCTCACGACGAGCGAGGAGGGCATCCGGCAGATCGCGGAGGCCGCCGAGCGCACGGGCCGGAAGGTGACGATCACCTTCAACTATCGCTACTCGCCCCGCAACGCCGAGCTCAAGCGCGTGATCGCATCGGGCGAGATCGGCGACGTCACGAGCGTGCACTTCGAGTGGGTGCTCGACACGGCCCACGGCGCCGACTACTTCCGCCGCTGGCACCGCGAGAAGAAGAACTCCGGCGGGCTGCTGATCCACAAGTCGAGCCACCACTTCGACCTCGTGAACTGGTGGATCGATCAGGTCCCCGCGCGCGTGTTCGCCTCGGGCGGGCTGCGCTTCTACGGCGCTGAGAACGCCGCTCGCCGCGGCCTCGGCGAACGCCCCGCACGCGGATCCGTCGATGCCGCCGCGGGCGATCCGTTCGCGCTCGACATGCGAACCGATGAGAAGCTGCGCGGGCTCTACCTCGACCAGGAGCGCCACGACGGCTACCTGCGCGACAAGGACGTCTTCGACGAGGGCATCACGATCGAGGACAACCTCGCGCTCATCGTCGACTACGACCGGGGCGCAACCATGAGCTACTCGCTCAACGCGCACTCGCCGTGGGAGGGCTACACGGTCGCGGTCAACGGCACGAAGGGCCGCGCCGAGCTGACGGTCGTCGAGCGCGGCATCGTCGCGACCGACGAGTCCGGCGGCACCGTCGTCGATCCGAGCGCCCGGCCCGACCTCGTGATCGCCGACCGGGCCCGTCCCGAGAGCGAGAGCCTTGTCGTCCAGACTCACTTCTCGGCCGCGCGCGAGGTGCCGATCCCCGTCGCCGAGGGCGGACACGGCGGCGGCGACGCGATGCTGCTGAACGACCTCTTCCGCGGCGCGGGCGAGGATCCGCTCGGCTTCACCGCCGACTGGACCGACGGCGTGCGCAGCGTCGTCGTGGGCGTGGCCGGCAACGCCTCGCTCGTGTCGGGGCAGCCGGTCACGGTCGCAGACCTCGACCTCGGGCCGGCCTCGAGCGCCATCCGGGACGCGCGATGAGCCGCGTCGTCGTCACGGGCGGGGCGGGCAGGCTCGGCCGCAGCGTGGTCGCGGTGCTCGCGGCGGCCGGCCACGAGGTGACGTCGTTCGATCAGGGGCACGTGGACGGCCTCCCGGCGACCCAGGTGTCGGTGGACCTGATCGACCCACAGGCGACCGCCGACGCGTTCGCCGCGGTGCGCCCGGATTCCGTCGTGCACCTCGCGGCCATCGCCGTGCCGGGCGCACTGCCCGACCCCGAGATGTTCCGCGTGAACACGCAGCTCGTCTGGTCGGTCCTCGAGGCCGCCCTCGCGGCGGGCGCCGAGAAGCTGCTGCTCGCCTCGAGTCCCACCGTGATGGGATACGGGTCTCCCGGCGGGTGGGAGCCCAAGTACCTGCCGCTCGATGAGGAGCACCCGACCGCGCCCTGGAACGGGTACGGCACGTCGAAGGTCGCGATGGAGCAGATCGTGCAGATGGCGGTGCGCCAGCACGGATCGCGCATGCGGTTCGGCACGTTCCGCCCGTGCTTCGTGATCTCGCCCGAGGAATGGCTGGGCGGTCCGACCCAGCAGGGGCACACGCTCGAAGAGCGCCTCGCGGATCCGTCACTCGCGGCCGTGTCGCTGTTCAATTACATCGACGCGCGGGACGCGGGCGAGTTCGTCGACGCGTGGCTCGCCCGCGCGAACGACGTGCCCAACGGATCCACGTTCTTCGTCAGCGCGCCCGATGCGCTGTATGACGGCGAGACGGCCGATGGGATCCGCGAGCACGTGCCTGCCGCGGCTCGCGCCGCCGAACGCCTCACGGGAACGCAGGCCGCGTTCTCCTCCGCGCGGGCAGAGGCGCTCCTCGGGTGGCGGGCGAGCCGCCTCTGGCGCGACTGCCTCGTGCGCGCGGGCGAGTCATCGTGACGACGATCGCCGCGGTCGAGACCCGCCTGATCGAGATTCCGCTCACCCGGCCGTGGGGGCCGGATGTCACCGAGATCAGCGTGATCGAGGTCGTCGTCACGGCGTCGGACGGCGAGGCGGGGTACGGGTTCTCGTGGACGCCGACGATCGGCGCTCACGCGGTCCGGGCGCTCATCGCTCACGACATCTCCGATTTCGCGATCGGCCGCGAGGCGGATCCGTCGATCTGGCGCGCGGCGTGGGAGCACCTCCACGAGGCGGGCGGCGGGGGCATCACGACCATCGCGCTCGCGGGGCTCGACCTGGCGCTGTGGGACCTCGCGGCGCGGCGCGCCTCCTCGAGCGTGACGGACCTCATCGGGCGCCGGCACGAGAGCCTTCCTGCGTACGGCAGCGGCGTGAACCTGCACTACTCGCTCGAGGAGCTCGTCGCCCAGGCCGAGCGCTGGGTCGCCGCAGGCTTCCCCGCCGCGAAGATGAAGGTCGGCAGCCCCGACATCGCCCGAGACGTCGACCGGGTCGCGGCCGTGCGCGAGGTGCTCGGCCCCGACCGCGCGCTCATGATCGACGCGAACCAGCGCTGGTCGCTCGAGAAGGCGACCGCCGCGATGGCGCGCCTGGCCGAGTTCTCGCCCGCGTGGATCGAGGAGCCGCTGCGCGCCGACGACATCGCGGGCCACGCCGAGCTGCGCCGGATCATCGACGTGCCGATCGCGCTGGGCGAGAACCGCCACACGATCCACCAGTTCCGCGACGCGATCGATCTGGGCGCCGTCGACGTCATCCAGCCGAACATCATCCGCGTGGGCGGGATCACCCCGTTCCGGGAGATCGCGGATCTCGCCGCCGAACGCGGCGTCGACCTCGCCCCGCACCTGCTGCCCGAGCTGTCGGCGCAGCTGTCGTACACGCTCCCGGGGAGGACCTGGGTCGAGGACGTCGAGGACGCGGGCTTCGGATCCCTCGGCGCGCTGGTCGAGCCGACCGGCCTGACGATCACCGGCGGCGAGGCGACGGGCGGACCGTCGCTCGGCCTCGGAATCCGGTTCCGCTGACCCCGTATTCTGAGGAACGATGATGACTTACTCCGCCGCGTTCGACTGGGCCGAACGCCACGTCGCCGACGGCCGCCTGCCCCACGCGGTGCTCGGCGTCGCGACTGCCGACGGGATCCAGGCGCTCGAGGCGTTCGGGCCCGTCGAGGCGGACGCGACCTACCCCCTGTTCTCGATCACGAAGACCCTCACCGGCATCACGGCGACGCGCGCGATCGAGCGCGGCCTGCTGACGCCGAACACGCCGCTGACCGACGCCGTGCCCGGCTTCGGCCGCGATCGCGACGACGTCGTGCGATTGTGGCACCTCGGCAGCCACTCGTCGGGCATCTCCGAGCCCCCGCTCGACACCTCGGTGCCGCAGCGCACCGAGCTGACGGCGCGCGGGCGCGACTTCTCCGCCGGATCCGCGTCGAGGTACTCGACGATCGCCTACGAGGGCATCGCGGCGCTCATCGAGCACGCGACGGGCGAGACGTGGGACGCGGGCATCGAAACGTGGGCGTCCACGATCGGCGCGACCGGCCTCACGCTCGATCCGGCCGCGTACGTTCCCGTCGACGGCGTCGAGCGATCCGACCTCGACTGGGATCGCTTCGTCGCGGCGCGGCCCGCGGGCGCCGGAATGTTCGCGCGCGCCGAGGACCTCCTCCGGCTCGGATCCGACCTGCTCATGACCCACCGCGACGATGCCCCGGGCGTCCTCACGCCCGCGGGGCTGGCATTCATGCGGCGACCGGTCACGGCGGGGATGCCCCGGATGAATCCGTACCCGCTCGAACGCGGGCAGGACTGGGGCTTCACGTTCAATCTGCGCAGCCGGGCACCGGGGCTCATCGCGACCGACGGCTTCGGGCACGGCGGCTGGGCCGGCACGGAGTTCTGGGTGCACCCGGATCACGACGTCGCCTGGGTGCTCCTCACGGCACGCGCCGGGATCACCGGCGTCGACGCCGACCAGCTCGACAACGCGGTGGTTGCAGGGCTCTGAGAGCGAATGAGACGGCGTGTTACGCCGGGTTCCGGTCCGTGACGGCCGGGGCGCGCGGATGCCGTCGCCGGTGCTTGACTCGGTCTCACTCGCACTCGACTGAGAGGGATCCCTGATGAGCACGATCGTCGCAACCCCCAACCGACTCGCCGACCTGCGCGAGCGATTCCGCCCGTACTTCGAGAAGATCGCGGCCGGCGCCGTCGAACGGGACCGGACGGGGGCGCTGCCGTACGACGAGGTCGCCGACCTCGCGAAGGCGGGATTCGGCGCTATCCGCGTCCCCGAGTCGCACGGCGGATCGGGAGCGACGCTGCCCGAGCTGTTCGAGCTGATCGTCGACCTCGCGGCCGCCGACTCGAACATCGCGCAGGCTCTGCGCGCGCACTTCGCGTTCGTCGAGGACCGGCTCGTCGCCGAGCCCGGCCCGGGACGCGACGCCTGGCTCGAGCGGTTCGCCCGCGGCGAGCTCGTCGGCAATTCGTGGACCGAGATCGGCGCCGTCACCGTGGGCGAGGTGATCACGAAGGTCACCCCCGACGGCGAGGGCGGCTTCCGCATCAACGGCACCAAGTACTACTCGACCGGATCGATCTTCGCCGACTGGCTCGACACCTACGCCGAGCGCACCGACACAGGCAAGCGCGTGATCGCGGCGGTGCGCCGCCACCAGGACGGCGTCGCGCTCGCCGACGACTGGGACGGCTTCGGGCAGCGCACGACGGGCACCGGAACCTCCACGTTCACCGACGCGGTCGTCGAGGAGGAGAACCTCATCGACTTCGACACGCGCTTCAAGTACCAGACGGCGTTCTACCAGCAGGTGCTGCTTGCGGTGCTCGCCGGATCGGTGCGCGGCGCTGAGCTCGACTTCGGGCGCGAGGTCAAGAACCGCACCCGCACCTTCAGCCACGCGGCGGCGAACGTCGCGTCGGAGGATCCGCAGCTGCTGCAGGTGATCGGCGAGGTCTCCTCGGCCGCGTTCGTGGCGGCCGGCGCCGTGGGCCGCGTATCGGATGCCCTGCAGGCGGCGCACGAATCGGCGCTCGCGCTCCGGGACGGCACCATCACGGAGGAGGAGGACGAGGCCGCGAACGACCGCGCGGAGCTCGCCTCAGCCCAAGCGCAGGTCGCGCTGACGCCCCTCGCGGTCGACGCCATCAGCCACGCGTTCGACGCCCTCGCCGCATCGGGCACGAGCGTGAAGAAGAGCCTCGACCGGCACTGGCGCAACGCGCGCACGGCCGGCAATCACAACCCGCGCGTGTTCAAGGCGCGCCTCATCGGAGACCTCGTCGTCAACGGCGCAGACCTGCCGCGCGTCTGGGCGATCGGCGCCTCGAAGTAGCTTCGCGACGACCGACCGGACCCGCTTAGCCGATCGGATCCGCCATCAGCTGCTCGAACACGAGCTCGGCGGCTCCGGTCAGCAGGCGGTCGGCGCCGAGCGCCGCGGCGGCCACGGTCATGCCCTCCGCCGGCGCCTCGAGCATCTGGGCGCGCACGGCGTCGTCGAACCCGGTCGGATCCGCACCGCGGAGGGCCGCGAGGAAGCCGCCGAGCACGACGGTCGAGGGGTCGAGGGCGTTGGCGGCGTTGGCGAGGGTCGCGGCGAGGATCCGGCGCTGCCGGGCGACCTCGTCCGCCGTCGCGCTCCGGAGCGCGGCGGCGAGCGCCTCATCGTCCCGCACGCCGAGCGCGTCGAAGAGCCGGGCCCGGTTCACCTCGTCCTCGAGCACGCCGCCGGGCACGCGGCGGTCGGCCTCGTCATCGAGGCTCGGACGGTTCTGGCCCCATTCGCCCGCGTACCCGCCGGCGCCCGCGAGGCTGCGCCCGCCGAGGATCACGCCGCCGCCGATGCCGCTGGGCCCGCCGTTGAGGTAGATCACGTCGTCGTGGTTCTGCGCCGCGCCGAACAGCCACTCGGCGACCGCGCCGAGGGAGGCGTCGTTGCCGACCGCCGCCGAGAGCCCTGTGCGCTCCGAGATCAGCGAGGCGATGTCGACGTCGCGCCAGCCGAGGTGCGGGGCGTTACGAACGATGCCGTCCGAGGCGCGAACGAGGCCGGGAACGGCAACGCCGACGCCGAGCAGCCGTGCGTCGCGGAGCTCGCCCGAGCGCCACTCGTCGACGACCGCGGCCACACGGGCCGCTACTTCCTCGGGTGCGAGCACCAGATCGGTCTCCTGGCGCGTGCGGGCGCGCACCACCCCGCCGAACCCCACCGCGCCGATCTCGAGCGCGTCCACCTCGGGGTTCACCGCGACGGCGAGGATTCCTTCGGTTGCTACGACCGTCGGTGACGGGCGACCGACGCGCCGGGTGGGGTCGGGATTCTCCTCCGACACGAGCCCGTTCTCGGCGAGCGTCGTCACCAGGCCGCCGATCGTGGAGCGGTTCAGGCCCGTCTCCTGCGTCAGCGCGGCGCGCGACAGCGGCCCCCGATGGTGCACGAGCCGCAGAATCTCGCCGAGATTCGCCCGGCGCACGCCCTCGACGTTCGCTCCGCTGCCCATGTCGTCCCCTTACGTTGTGGGTGACAGCTTATCGGGCGTTACTCCACCTGCACGCCGACGATGCGCCGATCGGACGAGGTCACCTCGCGCCCCGGCAGCTCGATGCTCACCCGCTCGGTGACCTCCGTCGCGGCGTCGGAGCCCGCCCATACCTCGACCTCGCCCGCCTCGACGATGCGCCGCATGCGGCGGTCGCTGAACGCGAAGCGGGTGATCGGCACATCGAACGTCACGGTGCGACTCTCCCCCGGCGCGAGGCCGACGCGCGCGTAGCCCAGCAGCTGCGCCACGGGGCGGGTGATGGACGCCGCCACATCGTGCCCGTACAGCTGCACGGTCTCGGTCGCCGCCGTTCCCCCCGTGTTCGTGACCGTCAGCGCGGCCGAGAACGCGTCGCCCTCGACGGCGCCGCAGGAGAACTCCGAGTACGCGAACGACGTGTACGTCAGGCCGAAGCCGAACGGACGCACCGGCGTCGGGTCGGTCGACGTCACGCCGGAGGGCCCGCCGAGAATCGGACGCAGGTATCCGTACGGCTGGGCGCCCGCCGAGCGCGGCAGGCTGAGGGGCAGCCGGCCCGACGGGGCGATGGACCCCGAGAGGATTCGGGCGATCGCGGTGCCGCCCTCCTCCCCCGGGAAGAATGCCTGCAGCACGGCTGCGGGCCGAGCCTGACCGTCGATCGCCCAGTCGATCGCGTAGGGGCGGCCGGTCAGCAGCACCATCACGACGGGGGTGCCCGTGGCCACCAGCGCTTCGACGAGCTCGCGCTGCACGCCGGGCAGGTCGAGAGATTCCACGTCGTTGCCTTCGCCGACCGTGCCCCGGCCGAACAGCCCGGCCTGGTCGCCGACGACGACCACGGCGACGTCGGACGCGGCCGCGAGCGCCCGTGCGTTCGCGAACCCGGAGCGGTCGTCGCCCTCGACCTCGCACCCGTAGGCGAAGGTCACGTCGTGCACGGCGGCGAGCGCCTCGCGCACGGTCGGAATCTCGATGCCGACGGGCGTGTCCGGGTAGTCGGCCAGCACGTGGTTCTGGAAGGAATAGCACCCCTGCAGCGCCGCCGTGCGGTCGGCGTTCGGCCCGATCACGGCGACGCGCGATGACGCGGCGATGGGCAGAGCGCCGTCGTTCGACAGCAGCACCACCGACTCCTCCGCGAGGCGTCGGGCGACGTCGCGGTGCCGCGGCGTGTCCAGGTCGATCTCGGCCGGAGCCTCGTCCGCGAACGCGTCGGGCTCGAGCAGGCCGAACTCCTCCTTCTGCGCGAGCAGGCGCGTGACCGCGCGGTCGAGGAGGTCCTCGGAGATGAGGCCGGCGCGCACCCGCTCCACGAGGGGGTCGAGGAACGCATCGCCCGAGGGCAGCTCCACGTCGATGCCCGCCTCGAGCGCGAGGGCGGCGGCCTCGCCGCGGTCGCGGGCGACCCCGTGCATGATCTCGAGGAACGCCACCGAGAAGTAGTCGGAGACCACGACGCCGTCGAAGCCGAGCTGATCGCGCAGCATGCCCGTGAGCAGCTCGGGCGAGGCGGCCACCGGCACGCCGTCGATCTCGGTGTAGCTGTTCATCGCGCTCTTCGCGCCGCCGTCGCGGATCGCCATCTCGAAGGGCGGCACGAACACATCCGCGATCTCGCGCGGCCCCGCATGCACGGGCGCATGGTTGCGCCCGGCCTGCGCGGCCGAGTAGCCGAGGAAGTGCTTCAGCGTCGCGTGCACGCCCGTCGATTGCAGGCCCTTCACGAACGCCGTGCCGATCGTCGCGACGACGTACGGGTCCTCGGCGATACACTCGTCGACGCGCCCCCACCGCGGATCCCGCACCACGTCGAGCACCGGGGCGAGCCCCTGGTGCACGCCGAGCGCGCGCATCGATTCGCCGATGAGCGCCGCCATCTCGGCCACGAGATCCGGATCGAAGGAGGCGCCCCACGCGAGCGGCGTCGGGAACATCGCGGCCTTCCACGCGGCGAGCCCCGTGAGGCACTCCTCGTGGACGAGCGCGGGGATCCCGAGCCTGGTCTCGTTAACGAGACGGCGCTGCTCGGCGACGAGCCACGCGGCGCGGGCCGAGGGTTCGACCGGGCGGGTGCCGTACACGCGGGTGTAGTGCCCGATGCCGTGGTGGGTGATGTCGGCGAGGACCCGGTCGTCGCCGGTGGCGAGCTCGTCGGCCATCGGGGCGACGACGCTGCCGTTCTGATCGAGCCAGTAGCCCACGAGCTGCGCGGCCTTCTCCTCGAGCGTCATCGAGGCCACGAGGCCCAGAACGCGATCGGATGTCGTCACGACACTCATCCCTTCACGGCGCCCGTGAGGCCGCCGACGATGCGCTTCTCGAACAGACTGAAGAAGATCAGCGCGGGGATCATCGACAGCGAGGTATATGCGAGCACCCGCGCGGTGTCCACCGAGTACTGAGAGGCGAAGTTCTGCACCCCGAGCGGCAGGGTGAACAGCGCGGTGTCGTTCAGGATGAACAGCGGCAGGATGTAGCCGTTCCACGTGGTGACGAAGCACAGGATCCCGACGGTGATCACGCCCGGCAGGCTGAGCGGGATCACCATGCGCCAGAAGAACCCGAGCCTGCTCGCGCCGTCGATCGAGGCGGCCTCCTCGAGCTCCTTCGGGATGGCCCGGAGGAACGGCACGAGGATGATGATCGTCGTGGGCAGCGCGAACGCGATCTGCGGGAGGATGATCCCGGCGAGCGAGTTCACGAGGCCCAGGTTGCGCACGAGCAGGTACAGCGGCGTGATCGCGACCGTGATGGGGAACATGAGCCCCGCCGCGAACAGCGAGTACATCGCGCCCCGGCCGACGAAGTCGTAGCGGGCGATCACGTAGCTCGCCATGACGCCGAGCGCGACGGTGCCGAGCGTCGTGAATCCCGCCGAGATCGTCGAGTTGCCCATGGCGACCCAGAATTCGCTGCTCCCGAGCACGGAGGTGTAGTTCGACACCACCCACGGCGACGGAAAGCCGGACGGATCCGTCGTGATCTGCGCGTTCGTGCGGAACCCGCCGATGATGACGTACAGAACGGGGCCGATGCACACGGCGACGAGGATCGTCGCGAACAGATAGACCCAGGGACTCGCCCCCTTCACGCGGCCGCGGCGCGGCCCGCCCTTCGGCGCGATCGCACGAATGGCGACGGACGTCGAGGTCATGATGATTTCCTTCCGCTCGGCCCCGTGACTGCGCCGGCGGTGTCGCGCCGGAGCGCGAAGCGCTGGTACACGAGGGCGATGACGAGCGAGATGAGGAACAGAAGCACGGCGACGGCGTTGCCGAACCCGTAGTTCCCCGCGAGATGGCCGTTCTGGTACATGTAGGTCGCCATGGTCGATGTTCCGGCGGTGGCGGCCACGTACTGGCCCCAGATGATGTTGACGAGGTCGAACAGCTGCAGCGATCCGATGATCGACAGGAACGCCCAGATGCGGATCGTCGGGCCGAGCAGCGGCAGCGTGATGCGCCACTGCGTCTGCCAGAAGGACGCGCCGTCGATCGACGCCGCCTCGTACAGCTCCTCCGGGATCGACTGCAGTCCCGCCAGCATGAGGATCACGGCGAAGCCGATGTACTTCCAGCTGATGATGAACATGAGGGTGCCCATCGCCACCGACGGATCAGCGATCCACGATTGGACGAGCGACTCGAGGCCGAGCTTCTCCAGCATCGAGTTGAGCGCACCCGTATCGCGGAGCATGAGCGACCAGCCGGTGCCGACCACGACCTCGCTGATCACGTACGGCACGAAGATGAGCACCCGGATGAGGCTGCGTCCGCGCATGCGCTGATTCATCAGGAGCGCGAACAGGATCGCGAGCGGCCCCTGCAGGATCAGCGAAGCGACCACGATGAAGAGGTTGTGCCCCACCGCCTCGCGGAAGGTGGTGTCCTTCAGGATCAGCAGGTAGTTCTCGAAGCCGACGAAATCGTCGGGGAATCCGAACCCCTTCCACTTGAAGAATCCGTAGAAGGCCGCCATCAGCACGGGGAGGATCACGAATGTGACGAAGACCAGGATCCCTGGCCCTGCCAGCAGCGCGATCTCCCCGCGCACGCGCCAGTCGGTGCGACGTGCCATGCCGATGGTCCTCAGCCGCGCGCGGCGGCGTCAGTGACCGTGTCGATGATCGACTGCGGTGTGCCGTCACCGGCGAGCAGCTCGACGACCGCGGTGTTGAGCGCGTTGCCGACGTTCTGACCGAGCAGCGTGTCGAGGTAGAGCACGACGTACGCGGCGTCGTTGTACGCCTCCATGATCGGCAGCAGCGACGGATCCGTGACCGCCTCCTGCGCCTCGGCCGACGCCGGGATCGAGTTGAACGCCACCGCGTACTTCTCCTGCCACTCCTTCTGGATGATGAAGTTCAGGAAGTCCTCGCACGCGGGCGGCGAGTCGGCGGAGCAGGCGAAGCCGTCCATGCCGCCCATCATCGCGGTGGGGTCGCCCTCGCCCTCGGCGGTCGCGGGCAGCGGGAACCAGCCGAGGTCGGCGAGGGGCTGGGCGTCGGGGGTGAGCGAGGCGATGACGCCGACGTTCCATCCGCCCATCAGCTCCATGGCGGCCTGGTGGTTCGCGACGAGGCCGGCCGAGGATCCGGCGCCCTCTTGTGCGTCTGTCGTGAGGAAGCCCTTGTTGAACGGCTCGGTCGCGGCGAACTCCTCGAGCTGCTCCGCGGCCGACAGCCAGCACCCGTCCGAGAAGTCCATCGTGACGGCGATGTTCTCGAGGGTCTCCTGTGAGCAGGCGCGCATCGCGAACGAGTAGTACCAGTGTGCGGCGGGCCAGGCGGCCTTCGCGCCGAGCGCGATCGGGTCGGTGCCCGAGTCCTTGAGCTTCTGCACCGCGGTGTCGAGCTCCTCGAAGGTCGTGGGCGCCGCGTCGATTCCGGCGGCCTCGAACAGGTCCTCGCTGTAGAAGATGCCCTCAGGGAGCACCGATGCGGGCACAGCGTAGACGGATCCGTCGATCGTGAAGGCGCTGAAGGCCGCGTCTCCGATCGCGGTGTGCGTGTCGTCGCTGATAAGGTCGGTGAGGTCCTTCACGACGCCAGCATCGACCATCGCGGCGGTCTTGCCGCCACCGCGGGCGAGGAAGACATCAGGCATGTCGCCCGAGTTGGCAGCCGTCTGCAGCTTGCCGTCGAGATCCTCGTTCTGCAGCGACGTGATGTCCACTGCGACGCCGGTCTCCTCCTCGAACGCGGCGCCGACCTCGTCCCAGTAGGCCTTGCCGTCGCCCGTGGTCGAGTTGTGCCACATGGTGAGGGCGTCGTCGTCGCTTCCGGATCCGCCGGACCCGCCGGAGCAGCCGGCGAGTCCCAGTGTTCCGACCGCTGCGACCGCGATCGCCGCGGCCCAAGTCTTTCGCGCGTTCATGGCAGTTCTCCTCATTGAGTGCGTTGCGCTGACGGCGCCGATCACCGTCGTGCATGCCGACTTTGGCAGGAATGTGACAGGATGTCAATCGTTATCGATAACGTTTTACACGATGTCGTGGCGGGGCCCCCGCGACGACCGGGCTAGCGTAGGGAAATCATGAGCACCATCGGCGCCGCGCCGCGCGGGCGAACTACGATCACCGACGTTGCGCGCGCCGCGGGCGTCTCCGTCGCCACCGTGTCGAAGGTGATCAACGGTCGCGATGGGGTCGCCGCCGCGACGCAGGAGCGCGTGATGAGGATCGTCACCGACCTCGGGTACGCGAGCTCTCTGGTGGCGACGTCGATGCGCCGCAGCCGCACGCACGTGATCGGGGTGCTCGTGGCCGAGTTCGAGCCGTTCGCGCTGCAGCTGCTGCACGGCGTCTCCGAGGCGCTGAGCGGCTCGGAGTACGACGTTCTCGCGTACGCGGGCGCGGTCTCCCAGGGATCCCATCACGGCTGGGAGGCGCGGTCGCTGTCGCGGCTCGGCGGCACGCTGATCGACGGCGCCGTCGTCGTGACCCCGACCGTCGAGCCGCCCGAGTCGGGCATGCCGATCGTCTCGATCGACCCGCACGCGGGCCCGGCGGGGCTGGCCGTCGTGGACACCGACAACTTCGGCGGAGGGCGCGAGGCGACATCTCACCTCATCGGCCTCGGACACACCCGCATCGGCTACCTGCGCGGCCGCGACGACCTCGAGTCGGCCCGCCTGCGCGAGGAGGGATACCGCGAGGCCCTGAAAACGGCGGGGATCGAGTTCGATCCGTCGCTCGTGGTGACCGGCGAGTTCCAGCAGGCGGAGGCCGCAGCAGGCGCGACCGCGCTCCTCGACCTTGAGGATCCGCCCACCGCGATCTTCGCCTCGAACGACGTCTCGGCGATCGAGGTGATCCGCGTCGCGAACGAGCGCGGCCTGCGGGTGCCCGCGGATCTTTCGGTGATCGGGTTCGACGACATCCCCGCCGCGGCCGCCGCGAGCCCGGCCCTGACGACCGTGCGCCAGCCGCTCATCGACATGGGCCGCGCCGCGGTGGATCTGCTCGTGCGCCTCATCGAGAGCACGAGCGGACCCGAGCACGTGCGGATGCCGTCGCAGCTGATCGTTCGCGACTCGACGGCCGCGCCGCGCGCCTGATGCGCGCCGCACGGATCCGTCAGCCGTTCTTGCGCGCGATCGCCTCGGACACCCACCGGGCGCTGTCCTTGACCGTGCGCTCCCCCGTCTCGTAGTTCACGCGCACGATGCCGAAGCGCTTCGAGTATCCGTAGCCCCACTCGAAGTTGTCGAGCAGCGACCACACGAGGTAGCCGCGCAGGTCGACGCCCTGATCCATCGCGCGCTTCGCCGCAGCGAAGTGCCGCGCGAGGTAGTCGGTGCGCTGCTCGTCGTGCACGCGCAGCCCCGTCTCGGTCTCGGTGACGACGTCCGGGAAGGCGGCGCCGTTCTCCGTGATCATGAGCGGCTGGTCGGGGAACTGAGCACTGAGCGACAGCAGGAGCTCCTCGAGCCCGTCGGGAGCGATGTTCCAGCCCATGTCGGTGTAGGGGCCGTCCTGCGGCAGGAATTCGATGTCGTCGAGGCCGGGCCACGGGGATCCGCCGACGTTCTTGTGCCCGTCGTTCATCACCTTCTCGCTCGTGCCGTCCCAGGTGCGCACGGTGACGGTCGAGTAGTAGTTGACGCCGAGCACGTCGATGTCCTGCTTCGTCTGTTCGAGGTCGCCGTCCTTCACGAACGACCAATCGGTGACGCTGCTCGTCGCTTCCATCAGATCGTCGTCGTAGCGGCCGCGCAGCATCGGCCCCGTGAAGGCCCGGTTCGCGAGCGCGTCGACGAGCACGCCGGCCTCTTTCTCGCCGCGCGGAACGTGGAAGTTCAGGGTGACCGACACCTCGGGGTCGTTCGTCGCCTCGCGCCGGATCTCCGGCACCGCGAGCCCGTGGGCGAGGTTCAGGTGGTGCACCGCGGCGAGCGCATCGGCGCCGTTCGTGCGGCCGGGCGCGTGCGCACCGGATCCGTAGCCGAGGTACGCCGCGCACCAGGGCTCGTTGAGCGTCGACCAGGTGTCGACGCGGTCGCCGAGGTGCTCGACCGTGCGCGCCGCGTACTCCGCGAAGCGGTAGGCGGTGTCGCGGTTCGGCCAGCCGCCCGCATCCTCGAGCTCCTGCGGCAGGTCCCAGTGATAGAGCGTGGCGATCGGGCGGATCCCCCGCGCGCGCAGCCCGTCGACGAGGCGCGAGTAGAAGTCGATGCCCGCCGGGTTCACGACGCCGCCGGCGCCCGGCAGCACGCGCGACCAGGAGATCGAGAAGCGGTACGCCTCGAGGCCGAGGCGAGCCATCAGATCGAGGTCCTCCTCGAGCCGGTGGTAGTGATCGCACGCCACGTCGCCGGTGTCGTTGTTCCAGATGCGGCCCGGCGTGTGCGAGAACGTGTCCCAGATCGACGGGGTGCGGCCGTCCTCATGGGCGGCGCCCTCCACCTGGTACGACGCCGTCGCGGATCCGATGAGGAATCCGCGAGGGAAGTCGAGGGGGACGTTGCGGTAGTCGGTCATCGTGAGGCCTCCATTGGACTGGCGTGGGAACGCTCCCATCGTAGCGTGCCATCGAGTGGGCCGCGAGTCGCGCGTCGGCATTGCGCACCCCCGCAACCCCTGATACGTTTTCACTAACAACATTTCATCAGCGACGCTGAAAGGCAGGCAGACGATGCCCATCACCCCCACCAAGGCAGACCGGTTCTCCTTCGGACTCTGGACCATCGGCTACAACGGCACCGACCCGTTCGGCGGCCCGACCCGCCCCGACCTCGACGTCGTGCACGGCGTGGAGAAGCTCGCCGAGCTCGGCGCGTACGGCCTCACGTTCCACGACGACGACCTGTTCGCCTTCGGATCCACCGACGCCGAGCGTCAGAAGCAGATCGACCGCCTCAAGGGCGCCATGGCCGACACCGGCATCGTCGTGCCGATGGTCACCACCAACCTCTTCAGCGCGCCCGTCTTCAAGGACGGCGGCTTCACGTCGAACGATCGCCAGGTGCGCCGCTACGCGCTCCGCAAGGTGTTCCGCCAGCTCGACCTCGGCGCCGAGCTCGGCGCCAAGACGTTCGTGATGTGGGGCGGCCGCGAGGGCGCCGAGTACGACTCGGCCAAGGACATCCAGGCCGCGCTCGAGCGCTATCGCGAGTCGGTCAACCTGCTCGCCGACTACGTCACCGACAAGGGCTACGACATCCGCTTCGCGATCGAGCCGAAGCCCAACGAGCCCCGCGGCGACATCCTGCTGCCCACGCTCGGCCACGCGATCGCGTTCACCGACTCGCTCGAGCGCCCCGAGCTGTTCGGCGTGAACCCCGAGGTCGGCCACGAGCAGATGGCGGGCCTGAACTTCGCCGCCGGCATCGCCCAGGCGCTGTACCACGGCAAGCTCTTCCACATCGACCTCAACGGCCAGCGCGGCATCAAGTACGACCAGGATCTCGTGTTCGGCCACGGCGACCTGTACAACGCGTTCGCGCTCGTCGACCTCCTCGAGCACGGCTCGCCTGCGGGCGGCCCGGCGTACGAGGGCCCGCGCCACTTCGACTACAAGCCCAGCCGCACCGAGGACGAGCAGGGCATCTGGGATTCGGTCTCGGCGAACATGAGCAACTACCTGATGTTCAAGGAGCGCGCCGAGTCGTTCCGCGCCGACCCCGAGGTGCAGGAGGCGCTCGCTGCCGCGAAGGTGTCCGAGCTCAGCGAGCCGACGCTGATCCCCGGCGAGAGCTACGACGACTTCCTCGCCGACCGTTCGGCGTTCGAGGACTTCGACGCGAACGCGTACTTCGGCGGCAAGGGCTTCGGCTTCGTGCGGCTGCAGCAGCTCGCCACCGAGCACCTTCTCGGCGCGCGCCGCTAAGGGGTTCGCGCGTGTCCGTCCTCGTCGCCGGCGTCGATTCGTCGACCCAGAGCTGCAAGATCATCATCCGCGAGGCCTCCTCGGGCGCCGTCGTGCGCTCGGGGCGGGCCTCGCATCCCGACGGATCCGAGGTGGATCCCGCGCACTGGTGGAGCACGCTGAGAGAAGCGATCGCGGACGCGGGCGGGATCGACGACGTTTCGGCGTGGTCGATCGCTGGTCAGCAGCATGGGCTCGTCGCGCTCGATGCCGACGGCGAGGTCGTGCGCGACTCGCTGCTCTGGAACGACACGCGCTCCGCTGAGGCGGCCGCAGACCTCACCGAGGAGGTGGGCGCCGCGTCGTTCGCGGAGCGCACCGGGCTCGTTCCGGTCGCCTCGTTCACGATCACGAAGGTGCGCTGGGTCGCCGACAACGAGCCCGAGCTCGCTCGGCGGATCGCCGCGATCGCCCTCCCCCACGACTGGCTCACGTGGCGCCTGCGCGGCTATGGGCCGGCCGGCGAGAGCGACCTCGGCCCCGACCTGACCGAGCTCATCACCGATCGGTCGGACGCGAGCGGCACCGGCTACTTCGACGCGACGCGCGGCGAGTACGACCGAGACCTGCTCTCGCTCGCGCTCCGGCGCGACGCCTCGGACGTCGTGCTGCCGCGCGTGCTCGATCCCGCCCAATGGGTGACGGATCAGGCGGGGCGCCGCGTCGCGCCCGGCGCCGGCGACAACGCGGGCGCGGCGCTCGGCATGGGCGCCGTCACGGGCGACATCGGCGTCTCGATCGGCACGAGCGGCACCGTCTTCGCGATCTCGTCGGCGCCGGTGCGCGACCCGTCCGGGACCGTTGCCGGCTTCGCCGACGCGGCGGGCGGGTACCTCCCCATCGTCACGACGCTGAACGCCGCGCGCGTGCTCGACGCGGTGTCGCGGCTGCTCGGCGTCGACCACGCCGAGCTGTCCGACCTCGCGCTCGCGGCCGAGCCCGGATCCGCGGGCCTCGTGCTGCAGCCGTGGTTCGAGGGCGAGCGCACCCCGAACCTCCCGGATGCGACGGCCACGCTGTTCGGCATGACGCTCGCGTCGACGACCCGCGAGAACCTCGCGCGCTCGGCGATCGAGGGCGTGCTGTGCTCGCTCGGCGAGGGCCTCGATGCCATGCGCGCCCTCGGCGTCGAGGCGAAGCGGGTGCTGCTCACGGGTGGCGCCGCGCAGAGCCCGGCGGTGCAGCAGATCGCCTCGGAGGTCTTCGGCGTGCCGGTCGTCGTGCCGGATCCGGGCGAGTACGTCGCCCAGGGCGCGAGCGTTCAGGCCGCGTGGGCTCTGTCGGGCGAGCGCCCGACGTGGCTGCCGGAGACGCTCGCCGAGCTTCCGGCCTCCGAGACGCCGGCGCGCAGCGCGTACCGCGCCCGACTCTGACCCGGAACGGCACGGTGACTGGTGCCCGCCGGTCTGAGCCGCGATAGCGTTGACCCATGGCTCACGTTGTGCAGTTCACGAAGGTCGGCGGTCCCGAGGTTCTCGAGCTCGTCGAGGTCGATGATCCGGTCGCCGGCCCCGGTCAGCTCGTCGTCTCCGTCGAGGCGATCGGCGTCAACCCGGTCGAGCGCAAGCTCCGCTCGGGCGTCCGTCCCCTGCCGGGCGATGGGCCCTGGCGCACCGGATCCGACGGGGCGGGCACCGTGACCGCGGTCGGCAGTGGCGTCGACGGCTTCCGCGTCGGCGATCAGGTCGCGTTCCTCGACACCCCGGGCGCGTACGCCACGGCCGTCGTGACGGATCCGGCGCACACGTTCGTGCGCCCGGAGGGCGTCACTGCCGCACAGGGCGCCGCGCTCGGCATCCCGGCGGGCACCGCGTACCAGTCGATCCGCTCGCTCGGCATCCGCGAGGACGACACGCTCCTCATCCACGGCGGATCCGGATCGGTCGGCCAGGCCGCGATCCAGTTCGCCGTGCTGGCAGGCGCGCGCGTGATCGCGACGACGAGCGACGCCCGCGCCGAGCGCGTGAGCGACCTCGGCGCCGAGCCGATCGCGTACGGCGATGGCCTCACGGGCCGTGTGCTCGACATCGCGCCGGAGGGCGTGACCGCGATCCTTGACTGCGCCGGCGCCGACGGCGTGCTCGAGGCATCGATCGAGCTGCTCGAGGACAAGAGCCGCATCGCGACGATCGTCCTCGGCGCGCGCGGCGACGAGATGGGCATCCGCACGTTCCTCGGCGGATCCGCCGAACCGCTCACGGCGCAGCAGCTGCAGTGGCGCACCGAATCGGTGCCCGTGGCGCTCTCGCTCATCGCGACCGGATACTTCGACGTCGAGCTCGGCGAGCAGTTCCCGCTCGCAGACGCGGCCGCGGCTCAGGTCGCGAACGAGAACGGCGCCCCGGGCAAGCTCGTCCTCGTGCCCTGACACATTCCGCAACGTGCGTTAGGGGCGTCGGCGCGCGAGCACGACAATGGTCACTATGACGTCTCGCCCGCTCGCCGCCGCCACCGTTCAGCTCCACGAGGGCTACGTGCCCGGCACGCCGCAGAACGCGGTCGCGACGCCGATCTACCAGACGTCGGCGTACCGCTTCGCGTCACTGACCGAGGCGCGCGAGCTGTTCGCGCTGCGCGCGACCGGCAACATCTACAGCCGCAACGGCAACCCCACCCAGGCGGTGCTCGAACGGCGCATCGCGGCGCTCGAGGGCGGCGTCGCGGCGGCCGCGGTCGCCTCCGGCCAGGCCGCGACGGCCGTCGCGACCCTCGCGCTCGCGGGCCGCGGCGGTCACATCGTGGCGTCGAGCTCGCTCTACGGCGGCACGGTCGATCTCTTCGACGACACGTTCCGCGACCTCGGCATCGAGGTCACGTTCGTCGACCAGGACGACATCGAGGCGTGGCGCGCCGCCGTGCGCCCCTCCACGCGCGCGTTCTTCGCCGAATCGGTCGCGAACCCCGTGGCGCAGGTGCTCGATATCCCCGCCGTCGCGGAGGTCGCGCACGCGGCCGGGGTGCCGCTCGTCATCGACAACACCGTCGGCACGCCGTCGCTCATCCGCGTGAAGGATCACGGGGCCGACATCGTCGTGCACTCGGCGACCAAGTTCATCAGCGGGCACGGCACGAGCCTCGGCGGACTCGTCGTCGACCTCGGCACCTTCGACTTCGCCGCGGATCCCGCGAAGTGGCCCAGCCTGTTCGAGCCGCACTGGCGCTACGGAGACGTGGCGCTCTGGGACGCGTTCGGTCGCAGCACGGCGTTCACGACACTGATCAAGAGCAGGTTCGTCGCCGACCTCGGCCCGGCGCTCAGCCCGTTCAACGCGTTCCAGCTGCTCGAGGGCCTCGAGACGCTCGACCTGCGCATGGCGCGCCACACGGCGTCGGCGCTCGAGGTCGCGCGCTTCCTCGACTCGCATCCGACCGTGAAAGTCGTGCATCACCCGGGGCTCGAGAGCAACCCCCATCACGCGGCCGGCGCGCGCCTGTATCCGAAGGGCGTGCCGTCCGTCTTCGCGTTCGAGCTCGCGGGTGCGAACGGCGAGACGAACGAGCAGGCCTTCTCTCGCGCCGAGCGCCTCATCGAGCGTCTCGAGGTCGTCACGCTCGTCGCCAACATCGGCGATGCCCGCACGCTCGTGTGCCACCCGGCGTCCATGACGCACGGCCACATGACGCCCGCGCAGCTCGAGGCCGCCGGCATCTCGTGGGCGAGCCTGCGCCTCTCGGTCGGTCTCGAGGATCCGACGGATCTCATCGACGACCTGCGCGCTGCG
The DNA here is from genome assembly GCF_000422745.1 of Microbacterium gubbeenense DSM 15944. GTDB lineage: Bacteria > Actinomycetota > Actinomycetes > Actinomycetales > Microbacteriaceae > Microbacterium > Microbacterium gubbeenense. The sequence goes on along the minus strand of NZ_AUGQ01000007.1, from coordinate 126,102 downwards.
CTCGACGCCCTCGTGTAGCTCGACGTGGTCCTCCCCGATCTCGACGCCATCGCCTGGCTGGCGCTGTGCGTCGGATCCATGTCGGTCGGGATCTCGAAGACCGGACTTCCCGGCTCGAACACGGTCGGCATCGCCCTGTTCGCGGCCGTGCTTCCCGCGCGCGAGTCGACCGCCGCGATGCTCCTGCTGCTGATCCTCGGCGACATGTTGGCGCTCGCGCTGTATCGGCGCCACGCCGACTGGCGCACGCTGCTGCGGCTGACGCCCTCGGTGGTCGCCGGCCTCGTGATCGGCGCCGCGTTCCTCGCGTTCGTCGGCGATACGTGGGTGAAGCGCTCGATCGGCGTGCTCCTGATCGGCGTCGTGGCCCTGACGCTCTGGCGGCGCAGGATCCAGCAGGCAGCAGAGAATCGCTCCGGGCGCGGCGCGGCCATCGCCTACGGTTCCCTCGGCGGCTTCACGACGATGGTCGCCAACGCGGGCGGCCCCGTGATGTCGATGTACTTCCTCGCGTCGCGGTTCTCCGTGAACGCGTTCCTCGGCACGGCGGCGTGGTTCTTCGCGGTCATCAACATCGTCAAGCTGCCGGTCTCGATCAGCCTCGGGCTGATCACGCAGGAGACGCTCTGGATGGATCTGCTCCTCGTCATTCCGGTGTTGCTCGGCGCCGTCATCGGGCGCGCGGTCGTCACGCGCATCTCGCGGAAGACATTCGACCGGATCGTCGTCGTCCTCACCCTCGCCGGCGCCGTATACCTGCTGTTCTGACGCATAGGCGCCGCATACGAAAGCGTTCCCCGCCTGCGTCGCGCAGGCGGGGAACGCTTGGTCAGAGCATCACGCCAGCGCCGAGACGGCGGCCTCCACGCGAATCCCGTCGTCGTCGGCGTCCACGCGAACGGATCCGCCGTCTGACAGCTCGCCGGAGACGAACAGGTCGGCGATGCGATCGTCGACCTCGCGCTGGATCACGCGGCGCAGCGGGCGGGCGCCGTACTCAGGCTGGTAGCCCTCATCGGCGATCCTCTCGAGAGCCGCGGGCGTGACCTCGAGCGACACCGCACGCGCCGCAAGGCGCCTCCGGGACGCCTCGAGCACGACGTCGACGATCTCTCGCAGCTGCTGCTTATCGAGCTTGCGGAACAGGACGATCTCGTCGATGCGGTTCAGGAACTCGGGGCGCATGTTCTCGCGCAGCCGGCCCATCACGCGGTCGTAGAGATCCTTCTCGTCGAACTCGCGCCCGGCCGACGAGAACCCGAGCGCGCCCGCGCGCGATGCCAGGAACTCGCTTCCGAGGTTCGAGGTCATGATGATGACCGCGTGCCGGAAGTCGACCGTGCGCCCCTGTCCGTCGGTGAGGCGACCATCGTCGAGCACCTGCAGCAGCAGGTTGAATACGTCGGGGTGCGCCTTCTCGATCTCGTCGAACAGGACGACCGAGTACGGGTTGCGGCGCACGCGCTCGGTGAGCTGCCCGGCCTCGTCGTAGCCGACGTAGCCCGGAGGGGCGCCGACGAGGCGGCTGACGTTGTGCCGCTCGCCGAACTCGCTCATGTCGAAGCGCACGACCGCGTGCTCGTCGTCGAAGAGGCTCTGCGCGAGCGACTTCGCGAGCTCGGTCTTGCCGACGCCGGTCGGACCGAGGAACAGGAAGGATCCGACGGGGCGGCGCGCATCTCCCATGCCCGTACGACTGCGGCGCACGGCCTTGGCGACAGCGGCGACGGCCTCGTCCTGGCCGACCACCCTAGCGTGCAGCTCCTGCTCGAGCACGGCGAGGCGCTGCTGCTCGGCCTCGGTCATGCGCGTCGCGGGGATTCCCGTGGCGCGGCTGACGACCTCGGCGATCTGCGCCTCGTCGACCACGGCCGCGCCCGAAGACGGGCGGCTCGAGGCGCTCGCGATCTCGTCGCGGATCCGCGAGGCCTCCTCGTAATCCTCCGCTGCGACGGCCTCGTTCTTCTCGCGCTCGAGCTCGGCGATGCGGGCGGTGCGCTCCTCGTCGGTCACGGTCGCGCCGAGGCTCAGGCGCAGGCGCGCCCCGGCCTGGTCGATCAGGTCGATGGCCTTATCGGGCAGCACGCGGTCCGAGATGTATCGATCGCTCAGCTCGACCGCGGCGCGCAGCGCCTCCGCCGTGTAGGTCACGTCGTGGTGCGCCTCGTACGCCTCGCGCAGGCCATCGAGGATCGCGACGGCGTCGTCGATCGACGGTTCGCCCACGCGCACCGGCTGGAATCGGCGCGCGAGGGCGCCGTCCTTCTCGATACGGCGGTACTCGTCGAGCGTCGTGGCGCCCACGAGGTGCAGGTCGCCGCGGGCGAGGCGCGGCTTCAGGATGTTGCCGGCGTCCATCGCGCCGGATTCCCCGCCGCCTCCGGCGCCGACGATCATGTGGAGCTCGTCGATGAACAGGATCACCTCGCCCTTGTTCTCGGCGACCTCCTCCATCGTCTTCGTCAGCCGCTCCTCGAAGTCGCCGCGGAACTTCGCGCCCGAGAGCATGCCCGCCATGTCGATGCTCACAACGCGCTTTCCGTGCAGCTGCGGCGGCACCTCGTCGGCGACGATCGCGCGGGCGAGGCCCTCGGCGATCGCGGTCTTCCCGACGCCGGCCTCTCCGACGAGCACGGGGTTGTTCTTCGTGCGGCGCGAGAGGATCTCGATCGTCTGTTCGATCTCCTCCGCGCGGCCGATCACCGGATCGAGCTGCCCGTCGCGGGCGAGCTGGGTGAGGTCGATGCCGTACGTCTCGAGCATCGAGGCCTTCGCGGCGCCCTGCGCCTGGGCGGATCCCTCCACCGCCTGCTCGCGCGCGCCGTTCAGGAGCGCCTCGGGCGATGCGCCGTGGCGCGAGAGGATCCGTCCCGCCGGGGTGTCCTGCGCGAGCACGAGCGCGAAGAAGAGGTGCTCGGGGTCGACGTACGTCGCGCCCGAGCTCCGGGCCACCTGCACCGCGTGGAACAGGGCGCGCTGCGCCGAGGGCGTCAGTTGCGCGGACGTCTCACCGGAGGCATCCGTCGCCTCCGGCAGCGAAGCCTCCGTGGCCTCGGCGATGTCCGACGCGTCGATGCTGATGCCCGCGAGCGCGCCCTGGACCTGTTCGTCGCTCGGCAGCACGTGCAGCAGGTGCAGCTGATCGACCTCGGTCTGCCCGCGGCCGAGCGCGTAGGCGCCCGCGGCCTGGATGACGGCGCGGGTGCGGGCGCTCAGGAAGCGTCGAATGTCGATGGTGCGCGCATCCTGGGCGCGCTGCCCCTGCAGGTAGCGCGCGAGGAACTCGTCGAAGGAACCAGCGGTATCGGGCATGTCACTCTCCTCGTGATACTTGATGCGTCCTGGCTCAACAATGCTGAGTTGAGTCGGTACTTGTCAAGTTAAACGCACGGCGAAGCGAGGTATTCCCGTCACCCGGATGAATCCGAGATCCGGGCCGGACCGCGACGGGTCAGCGCGGCGAGGTGCCGGGGCCCGCGGGCCTCGATGCGAGGATCAGCACGACGAACGTCAGAACGGCGGGCGCCGCGAGCAGCGCCGCGATCCCCCAGTGGCCGGCGCCGCCCTGCACCGACCCGAGCGCGACGGCGAAGATCAGCACCTGCGCCACGATCCCGCCGGATCTCCCCCAGGAGCGCCCGCCCCAGACCCCGCGCGCGAACGCAAAGAGCGCGAACGCGGCGACGAGCGTCATGACGACGAGCGCGATCGACGTCGCGATCGATGCGGGCTCGCTCGTGACGAGCTCGACGACCTGCCACCCCGCGAGAACCACGACGGCCACGGCCTCGATCGCGAGCAGAACGGAGCCGAGGCGAACGGCGGGCGTGCGGTCGATCGACTCGGACGACATTCGCCAACTCCTTCGACGGATTTTTCCCCGAACAGCCGAGAGTTCCTGGAACTTTGCCAAAACCCTTGATCGCGACAACCGTCTGTATGACAATTGTTAACGGTGTGTTTCCCACAGCGTGGTGGGGTGCGGGGCGATCGCCCCGTCATACATCCAGCGTAGTTCACACACCGAGCAGCGCTGTCACTCTCAACCCCACCACCTCGCAAGGAGCATTCCGCATGGATTGGCGTGATAAGGCTGCGTGCCTGACGGTCGACCCCGAGCTGTTCTTCCCCGTCGGCAACACCGGACCAGCAGTCGACCAGATCGAGAAGGCCAAGTCGGTGTGTGCGCGATGCACCGTGACCGAGGTGTGCCTGCAGTACGCGCTCGAGACCGGTCAGGATTCGGGCGTCTGGGGCGGGCTGAGCGAAGACGAGCGCCGCGCGCTGAAGCGCCGCGCCGCCCGCGCACGCCGCGCCGGCTGACCCCCTCTTTCGCAGAAACCCCGCCCGAGGGCGGGGTTTCTGCGTGCGGTGCTACTTGACCCAGCGCAGCGGAATGTCGATCGCGACCTCCGTGCCGCCGTGGAACTCGGGATCGTCGTCGCCGATCGAGCGCCACTCGATCGTGCCGCTCAGCTCGCCCTCGACGAGCGTGCGCACGATCTGCGTTCCGAGACCGCGCCCGACCTTGCCCTCGGGCAGGCCGCTGCCGCTGTCGCGCACCCGCACGCGCAGTTCTTCGTCGTCCCGGTCGGCCACGATCTCGACCTGGCCCTCGCGGCCGGCGAGGCCGTGTTCGACCGCGTTCGTGACGACCTCGGTCAGCGCGAGCGCCAACGGGTTCGCGTATTCGCTCGGCAGTGTGCCGAACGTGCCCGTCTTGCGCGTATGCGCGACGGTGTTCTGGGCGGCGGCGACCTCGGCGACGAGGCGCAGAACGCGGGAGAACACCTCGTCGAAGTCGGCCTTCTGGCTGAGCCCCTCGGACAGCGTGTCGTGCACGACCGCGATCGCCGCGACGCGCTGCATCGCCTGCAGCAGCGACTCGCGCGCCTCCTCGCTCGAGGTGCGGCGAGCCTGGATCCGCAGCAGCGACGCGACCGTCTGCAGGTTGTTCTTCACGCGGTGGTGGATCTCCCGGATCGTCGCGTCCTTCGTCAGCAGCTCCTGCTCCTGATTGCGCAGCTCGCTGACGTCGCGGCAGAGCACGACCGCGCCGATGCGCTTGCGGTCGCGGCGCAGCGGAATGATGCGCAGCGCCACCGTGACCCCGCGCGCCTCGATGTCCGCGCGCCAGGGGGTGCGCCCGGTCAGCAGCACGGGAAGCGACGCCTCGTCGGCCGACGCATCGCGCTCGGGCGGCATGATCTGGCGGGCGACGTCGGAGAGCGTCTCGCCCTCGAGCTCGTCGACGAAGCCGATGCGGTTAAACGCGCTGAGACCGTTGGGGCTCGCGAAGGTGACCACGCCGTCGACGTCGAGCCGGATCAGCCCGTCGGCGGCGCGCGGGGCCCCGCGGCGCGGGCCCATCGGTGAAGCCTCATCGGGATAGTCGCCCGTAGCGATCATGCCGAAGATCGCGTTGGCGCACTCATCGAACGTGAGCTGCTGCCGCGACGGCGCGCGCACCTCGCTGAGGTTCGTGTGGCGCGTGATCACGCCGAGCACCGCGGATCCGTCGTCGTCGCGGCGCACGATCGGCACGGCCTTCACGCGGGTCGGCGTCTCCTCGAACCACTCGGGGCTCGAGGAGTCGACGATCTCACCGGTCGAGAACGCCTGGCGCACCTGACTCTGCCACTGCGGCCTCACCCGATCGCCGACGATATCGCGATAGAACAGCGTCGCCGCGCCCGAGGGCCGCACGTGCCCGACGGCGCGGAACGACTCGTCGGAGGTGCGCCCCCAGATGACGATGTCGGCCGAGGCGAGGTCGGCGAGGAGCTGGCCGTCGCCGTGAACGCGATGGATCCACTCGATGTCTTTCTCGCTCAGTTGGTTCTGGGCATTGAGGAGATCGCTGAGAGTCGACACGCTTCACAGCGTAGCGGCGAGCGCGCCCAATGCGTGTGAGAACCCGGCCCTGCGGCGCGAAAGGATCGGGGCGGCGCGGCGCAGCGCGTCGTCGGCGGCCCGCTGATCGTCGGGCAGGAACCACGTCTCCTCCCCCGGCGCGTACTGATCGAGCGCCCGCCGCACCTGCTGGGTGGCATCGATGCCGAACGGCGCCTGCCGCATGCGATTGACGACCACGCGCCTCTCGGCGGCGGGCGCGACCTCGTCGAGGCGCGCCAGGCCGCGCACGATGCGCGCGATCCCCACCGGATCCGCCGCCGCGACCGCGAGGATCGTATCGGCCGCCGTGAGCGCGGCGAGCGCCGCCTGATTGCGCCGGGGCGCACCGATGTCGCTCACGATCTCCTCGTCGGTCTCGAGGGGCGCCCCGATGTCGACGACGACGTGATCCGACCAGTCGCGGGCGACGTCGAGCGCCGCTGCGACCCGCCCGGCCGACAGCTCGGGCCAGCGCGTGGGGCGGTTGATCCCCGTGAGGACCTCGAGCGGGTGCTCGCCGATGTCGACGGGCGCGCTCAGGCGCGTGAGCTCGGGCCCGTCCAGCACGCCGTAGTCGGTCTGCCGGCACGCGGCGGGAAAGCCCGGCGCCTCCTCGGGCAGGTCGAGCCGCTGAGCGATCGACGGCGCGTGGGTGTCGGCGTCGACGAGCGCCACGCGGGATCCGCCGGCCGCGAGCGAGGCCGCGAGCGCGAGGGCGACCGTCGTGCGCCCGGGCGCGCCGTTCGGCCCCCACACGACCGTGACGGATCCGCGCGGGCGCTCGTCGGCGCGCTCATCGGGGCCGAGCACGCGCGTCTCGATCGCCGCGAGGATCTCGGTCCCGTCGGCATCGAGCGGCAGCGCCGCCGGCAGCCCGAATGCCGCCACGGCGCGTCGCTCGGCGGCCCGATCGGCGAGCGCGATGATGCGCGCGCCGCTGCGGTCGCACATCGCGATGATCTCGGGCGCCAGGACGGCCCTGGTCGCGTGCAGCACGACCGAATCCGCCTCGCGCAGCGCCTGCCACACGGGCGATGACGCGTCGCTCACCGCAGCGATCAGCTCGTCGGGCCGCACGAGGGACGTCACCTCGACGCCGACTTCCGCGAGCGCGGAGGCGATCCGGGATCCGTGCGGTTCCCCGGCCGCGACCAGCGCGCTCATTCGTCGTCCGCCTCGGCGTCCGGCGCCGCCGTCTCGTCGGGCTCGTGGGTCGTGGGCACCTGTTCGGCTGCCTCCTCGGGCAGCTCGCGCGGCACGGACGCGGGAACGGCCGACAGTGCGGAGCCTGCCGCGACGTGCTGCAGCACCTTCGACACGACCTCGCGCGGCACCGTAAGCTCGAGGGTCGCTCCCGTGCCCGTCACGACGCCCTCGTCCTCGCGCACGTCGGCGACGATCGCGGCGGCCGCGATGACGAGGGGCTCGCCGAACTCTTGCGGGCCGACCGCCGGCGCCGCCCACAGCTCGACCTGGGCGCCCGGCTGGATATCAGCCGGCACGCCGAGCGCGCTGCGGACCACGACCGTCGTCTGGTCGGCTTTGTCGGAGGCGGTGATCGCCGAGGCGGGCACGATCTCGCCCTCGGCGACGACACGGGTCGACACGATGCCGTCGTCGAGATCGTCGGGCACGAGGTACCCGCCCGAGGCGGCACCGAGGTGCGCCTCGATCTCCACCACGTCGGACGCGGTGACCGCCTGTCCGGGCACGAGCGCGTGGGCGGCCGCCAGGACCGGAGTCGTCTCGCGCGCCGAGGTGACGACGAACCACACGCCGACGATCGAGACCACGATCAGAATCGCCCCGATGAGGAAGCGGATGTCGAGCCGCGACCGGTGCGATGTGCGGGTGATCCGCGCTGAAGATGCCATGCACGAGATAGTGACAGATTTTCGCGGATGGCCTCGAAAGTTATCCACAGGCCGCCTCGGCGACGCGCGACGAGACCATAATGGGAGCATGTCCACGGATTCCGGCGCGCAGTTCTTCACACCCGCTCAGGTGGCGGAGCTGCTGTCGATCACGCCCGACGACGTGGCGGCGCTCATCCACGAGGGCCGCCTGCGGGCGACGCGACTCGGGGTGCCCGCATCGTGGCGGATCGAGCGCGAGAGCGTGAGCGAATATCTCGACGATCAGAACGAGCTGAGCCGCCGCCACGCGCTGTGGCGTCAGTCGAACGCGGCGAGCCTCCCCGAGGTGTGGGGAACGCACACGCGGTTCTAGGCGGGCGCCCTCAGACCACGCCCGCGTCCCGGCGCGAGGCGGTGCGCACCCAGCCGATCGCCCGGAACGAGATCGTGCGCACGCCGTGCACCTCGGATCCGCGCGGCGCGGCGCCCGCGTCGTGGATCGCGAGGTCGAGGTGGTCGGATCCCGCGAGCGACGGGGTGCCCGCGGCGAGCGCGCCCCGCACCAGGCCGACCGAGATCATCGCGCGACGGCGCGTGAGCGCGCGCATCACGAACCCGAACGTCATCCGCCGCGCGAGCGGATCCGTCTCGCCGCCGGCGAGCGTCGCCTCGCGATCCTCGGGGGCGAACTCGACCGCCTCCAGCGCGTCGATGCGCACGATCAGGAGCCCGGGCCGGTCCTCATCCGATCCCGCGACCCAGTCGGCCCCGATCGCCTCGATCCGCAGCCGGTTGACGCCCGCGGGTCCGAGGTCGGCCACGATCCGGCGCCCTGTTCCCGCCGCGAGCCGGTCGCGGAGCGACAGCCCGGCGATGCGCACGCGCTCGTGCTCGCTCGCGAGCTCATCGCGCGCGAGGTCCCGCTCGGCGGCGAACTGCTGCTCCAGATCCTCGAAGAACGGATCCCAGCGCTCCTGAGACATCCCCCGAGCGTACAGCTCGCGCTCAGTGGCCATTCAGCCTCTGCACAGGCATATATTCTTCTACCGCGTGTCGCGTCGACGCCACCACGATGGGTGGAATATATAACATTCCCGCATCATCGGAACCAGAAGAACACATATGTCGCCTCATCTCGCCGTACACAAGACGCAAGAAGTGCATGACCTGTTCGCTCGCCAGCATACGGGCACGGCGCGGCTTCCCGATCCGCAGCCGCTCGTCTCGACCCTCGCGGGCGGTGTGCTGGAGGTCATCGCCGGCGTCCGCGACGTCGAGCAGCTCGCGCGCTGGCTCAACGAGGAGTCGTACAGCGCGCTCGTGATCCGCGCGAATCTCGCGGTTCGCGCGCGCAGCGCTCGAGGGCAGATCGCGAAGCAGCCGCCGTACATGGTGCGGCGGGTGATCTGCTCCTCCCCCGCCGACGGCGTCACGGAGGCGACCGTGATCATCGCCACGCCCGTGCGCACGCGGGCCGTCGCGATGCGGCTCGAGGGGTTCGACGGACGGTGGCGCGCGACCTCGCTCGCCGTGCTCTGAGCCCCGCTACTGCCGGTACGAGGCGAGGAAGTTGCCGAGGCGCTCGATCGCCTCGGACAGCACGCGCGGCTCGGGGAGGTTCACGACGCGCAGGTGATCGGGGGTCGCCCAGTTGAAGCCGGTGCCCTCGACGAGGAGGATGTGCTCGGCCTTCAGCAAGTCGTAGATCAGCTTCTTGTCGTCATGGATCTCGTGCACCTCGGGATCGAGGCGCGGGAAGGCGTACAGCGCCCCCTCGGGTTTGACGCAACTGACGCCCGGGATCGAGTTGAGGCCCTCCCACGAGATGTCGCGCTGCTGGTGCAGACGCCCGGACGGGGCGATGAGCGCGTCGATCGACTGCGATCCCGTCAGCGCGGCGAGGACGGCGTGCTGTCCCGGCGCGTTCGGGCTGAGGCGCGTCGACGCGAGCAGCTGGATCCCCTCGAGGAAGCCCGCGGCGTGGTCGTGCGGCCCCGTGATGACGAGCCACCCGGCGCGATAGCCGGCGACGCGGTAGGTCTTCGAGAGTCCGTTGAACGTGAGGCACAGCAGATCGGGGGCCACCTGCGCCATCGACGTGTGCACGGCGTCGTCGTACAGGATGCGGTCGTAGATCTCGTCGCTCAGGATCAGCAGCGAGTTCTCACGCGCGATCTGTGCAATGCCCTCGAGGACCTCGCGGGAGTATACGGCGCCGGTGGGGTTGTTGGGGTTGATGACGACGATCGCCTTGGTGCGCGGCGTGACCTTCGACCGGATGTCCTCGAGGTCGGGCTGCCACCCGTTGTCCTCGTCGGCGAGGTAGTGCACCGGAGTGCCGCCGGACAGGCTCGTCATCGCGGTCCAGAGCGGGTAGTCGGGCGCCGGGATCAGCACCTCGTCGCCCTCGTCGAGGAGGGCCTGCGTCGTCATCGTGATGAGCTCGGAGACGCCGTTGCCGAGATAAACGTCATCGACGTCGAAGCGTGGGAAACCGGGGACATTCTCGTACCGGCTCACGATCGCGCGACGCGCCTCGACGATCCCGCGGGCATCGGTGTACCCGTGCGCGGTGGGGACGGCGCGCAGCATGTCGCGGACGATCTGATACGGCGCCTCGAACCCGAAGATCGCGGGGTTGCCGGTGTTCAGCTTGAGGATCGTGTGCCCGGCGCTCTCGAGCCGTGTGGCCTCCGCCAGCGCCGCGCCGCGGATCTCGTAGAGGACGTTCTTAAGCTTTGACGACTGGTCGAGGGGGCGAGGCGCTGTCATCGACTCAGCATATGCCCGTGCACGGGGCGCACGCACATCCCCCTCGGCCGTGCATCAGCGGTTGCGCTTGGCCTGCTTGCGGCGCTCCTCGCGGTTCTGAGGCGTGCCGGACGTCGTGTTCGGCCGCGCCGATCCGCCCGCGACGTTGCCGTCGGCGTCGTGCACCTCGGCGTCACCGTCCTCGTCCGGGGCGGAGTACGCAAGCTTCTGCTGGTTCGCCTCGGGCGCGCCCGCCAGACCCTTCGCCTCGACGGATCCGCCGGCCTGCTCGTTCACCTGAACCTCCAGGTTGAACATGTAGCCGACGGTCTCCTCCTTGATCTGGTTCATCATCGTCTCGTACATGAGGTGGCCCTCGCGCTGGTACTCGATGAGCGGGTCGCGCTGCGCCATCGAGCGCAGGCCGATGCCGTCCTTCAGGTAGTCCATCTCGTAGAGGTGGTCGCGCCAGCGGCGATCGAGCACCTGCAGCACGACGCGGCGCTCGAGCTCGCGCATCGCCTCACCGCCGAGCGACTCCTCGCGCTTGTCGTACGCGATCTTCGCGTCGGAGAGGATCTCGCGGATGAGGCCCTCCTGGTCGATCCCGCCCTTGCGCGTGCGCGCGTCGGCGGCGACTTCCTCGACCGTGACGTCCATCGGGTACAGCGACTTCAGCTCGGTCCAGAGCGCGTCGAAGTCCCAGCTCTCGTCGTGGCCCTTCGCGGTGTGGTCGCGGATCACCTGGGTGATCGCGTCCTCCATGAAGTGCTGCACGCGCTCGGCGATGTTGTCGCCCTCGAGGATCACGCGGCGATCCGAGTAAATCGCGAGGCGCTGGCGGTTCAGCACGTCGTCGTACTTCAGCACGTTCTTGCGCGAGTCGGCGTTGCGCGCCTCGATCTGCGCCTGGGCGTTCTTGATCAGGCCCGTGAGCGTGCGGCCGGTGATGACCTGCGCGTCGTCGAAGTCGGTGCGCGCGAGCATCGCGTCGGCGAGCGGCGAGCGGAACCGTCGCATGAGGTCGTCCTCGAGCGAGAGGTAGAAGCGGCTCTCACCGGGGTCGCCCTGACGGCCGGAGCGACCGCGCAGCTGGTTGTCGATGCGGCGCGACTCGTGGCGCTCGGTTCCGAGCACGTACAGCCCGCCGACCTCGCGGACCTTGTCGCCCTCCTCGTCGACGCGCGCTTTCACGTCGGCGAAGACCTCGTCCCACGCGGCTTCGTACTCCTCCGAGTTCTCCTCGGGGTCGAGCCCGCGCTTCTTCATCTCCTGCACCGCGAGGAACTCGGCGTTGCCGCCCAGCATGATGTCCGTTCCGCGTCCGGCCATGTTCGTCGCGACCGTGACGGCGCCGAGGCGCCCGGCGACCGAGACGACCTCGGCCTCGCGCGCGTGGTTCTTCGCGTTCAGGACCTCGTGACGGATCCCCTGCTTCTTCAGCAGCGTCGACAGCTTCTCGCTCTTCTCGACGCTCACGGTGCCGACGAGGACCGGCTGGCCCTTCTCGTGCCGCTCGGCGATGTCGGCGATGAGCTGGTCGAATTTGCCCGCCTCAGTGCGGTAGATGACGTCCTGCTCGTCCTTGCGGATCATCGGCTTGTTCGTCGGGATCGGGAACACGCTGAGCTCATAGGTCGACATGAACTCGGCGGCCTCGGTCTCGGCGGTACCGGTCATGCCGGCGAGCTTGTCGTACAGGCGGAAGTAGTTCTGCAGCGTGACGGTGGCGAGGGTCTGGTTCTCGGCCTTGACCGGAACGTTCTCCTTGGCCTCGATCGCCTGGTGCATGCCCTCGCTGTAGCGGCGGCCGGAGAGGATGCGGCCCGTGTGCTCGTCGACGATCTGCACCTCGTCGTCGATGACGACGTAGTCCTGGTCGCGGTTGAACAGCGCGATCGCCTTGATCGAGTTGTTCAGGAACGAGATCAGGGGCGTGTTCGCCGACTCGTAGAGGTTCTCGACGCCGAGGTGGTCCTCGACCTTCTCGATGCCGGGCTCGAGCACGCCGATCGTGCGCTTCTTGAGGTCGACCTCGTAGTCGACCCCCTCCTCGAGCACCATGGCGATCTTCGCGAACTCCCCGAACCAGCGGTTCGCCTCGCCGGCCGACGGGCCCGAGATGATGAGCGGCGTGCGGGCCTCGTCGATGAGGATCGAGTCGACCTCATCCACGAGCGCGAAGAACGGCGCGCGCTGCACCAGGTCTTCCTTGCGCCAGGCCATGTTGTCGCGCAGGTAGTCGAAGCCGAACTCGTTGTTCGTCCCGTACGTGATGTCGGCGTTGTACTGCTCGCGGCGCACGACGGGGGTCTGACCGGAGACCACGATGCCCGTCGACATTCCGAGGGCGCGATAGATGCGGCCCATCAGCTCGGCCTGGTAGCTCGCGAGGTAGTCGTTCGTCGTGATGACGTGCACGCCCTTGGCGGGGATCGCGTTGAGGTACGCGGCGAAGGTCGCGACGAGGGTCTTGCCCTCACCGGTCTTCATCTCGGCGATGCTGCCGTCGTGGAGGGCTGCGCCGCCCATCACCTGGACGTCGTAGGCGCGCATGCCGAGCGTGCGGCGGGCCGCTTCGCGGACGGCTGCGAAGGCCTCGGGCATCAGCTGGTCGAGCGACTCGCCCTTCTCGTGGCGCTCGCGCAGCACGGTCGTCTCGTTGCGCAGATCCTCGTCGCTCAGCTTCTCGTAGCTCTCCTCGAGGTCGTTCACGGCGTTCACGACGCGCTGGAGCTTGCGCCGGAGGCGCCCCTCGCCCGCGCGGAGCAGCTTCTCGAACGGATTTGCCACGTGTCACTCCCAGGTCGATTGCGGCGAGCGCGTGGGCGACTCGCCGGATGCCCCCGTCTGGCGGCGGAAGACATACCCGCCCATGTTATCGGCCGCGGCCTATGCGCGCGCTCAAGTGCGCGGATCCGATTCGGCGAGCCTCATCGCGCCTCGCTCCGCACCGCGATCGCCTGACCGGTAACGTAGACGCGGTCGCGCGCGCGGCCCGCACGCGAAGGGGATCCATGTTCGGTTGGACGCTGCACGGAAACGGCAAGGATGTCGCACCCGATGAGGTGGTGGCTCCCGGCGAGCGCCTCAACTGGCCCGCCACGATGGCGATGGGCGTGCAGCACGTCGTCGCGATGTTCGGCGCGACGTTCCTCGTTCCGACGCTGACGGGCTTCCCCGTGCCGACGACGCTGCTGTTCTCCGGCATCGGCACGATCCTGTTCCTCCTCATCACGCGCAACCGCATGCCGAGCTACCTCGGCAGCTCGTTCGCGTTCATCGCGCCGATCACGGCCGCGACCGCGTCGGGCGCCATCGGATCCGCGCTCGCCGGCGTCGTCGCCGTCGGCGTGCTGCTCGCGATCGTCGGCATCGTCGTGCAGGTCGCGGGGATCCGCTGGGTCGACGCGCTCATGCCGCCCGTCGTGGCCGGCGCGATCGTCGCGCTGATCGGCTTCAACCTCGCGCCGACCGCGTGGGGGAATTTCCAGGCCGACCCGGTCGCCGCCTCGATCACGCTCGCGGCGACGATTCTCGCCGCCGTCGTGTTCCGCGGATTCCTCGGCCGCATCTCCATCTTCATCGGCGTCGCGATCGGTTTCGTATACGCGGTGGCCACGGGCGCGTTCGAGGTGCCGAACGCCGTGACCGGCATCACGCCCTCGCAGGCGATCTCAGACGCCGCCTGGATCGGCGTTCCGCAGTTCCACGTCCCCGACTTCGCGGCGCCCGGCACGTGGTCCACGCTCGCGATGTTCCTGCCCGTCGTGCTCGTGCTCGTCGCCGAGAACGTCGGCCACATCCGCGGGGTGGCGACCATGACGAACGATCCCTCGCTCAACGAGCACACGGGCCGCGCGCTCATCGCCGACGGCATCGCGACCACCCTCGCCGGCGCGGCCGGAGGAAGCGGCACGACGACCTACGGCGAGAACATCGGCGTGATGGCGGCCACGCGCGTCTACTCGACGGCCGTGTACTGGGTCGCCGGGTTCGCCGCGATCCTGCTCGCCTTCTCGCCGAAGATCGGCGCCGTGTTCAATTCGATCCCGCCCGGGGTGCTCGGCGGCGTCACGACGGCGCTGTACGGCCTGATCGGCATCATCGGCATCAAGATCTGGGTCGACGGCCGCGTCGACTTCTCGCGACCGGTCAATCAATACACCGCGGCGGTGTCGCTCGTGATCGGCATCGCGGGCTTCACGATGCAGATCGAGGGCTTCGAATTCGGCGGCATCGTGCTCGGCACCGTCGCGGCGCTCGTCATCTACCACCTGGGCAACCTCATTGCGCGCGCCCGGAAGACCGGTGCCGACGACCGCGGCCCCGTTCGGGCACCATAGAATCGACCCATGGCGTTCTGGGGCAAGCGAAAGCGCGAAGAGCAGGAGCGGCAGGATGCCGCGGATCACGTGCTGTCGACGAAGGCGCAGAAGGCGCTCGTCGCCGCGGATGAGCGCATCCGCACGACCCGCGACGAGCTCGCGTTCGCATCGGCCGAGCTCGGGGACGCCGCGACGAAGGATCTGCGCGACGGGCTCGACGCGGTCGCCCTGCACATGCGGGAGGCCTTCGAGCTGCACCAGCTGAACCACGACCACATCCCCGACACCGCCGAAGAGCTGCGCACCCGCAACGCCCGCATCGCGCAGCTGTGCGAGTGGGCCGAGGATGTGCTCGACGAGCGCACCGAGGCGCTGAAGGATCGCGTCGCGAAGGTGCGCGAGGCGCCGCGCGTGCGCGAGAGCACGCGCCAGGAGGCGAAGCGGATCGCGGACCGGCTGCCCGCCGCCGAGCAGACCGTCGAGCGGCTGCGCACGCGGTACGCTCACGCCGCGCTGCAGCGCATCGGCGCGAACCCCGCCGAGGGGCGCCAGCTCGTCGATTTCGCGCTGCACTCGTGCGACGTCGCCGAGCGTCGCCGCGAGGCGGGCCGCAAGGACGATGCGCTCGTCGCGCTCGAGGCCGCGATCGAGGCCGTTCGGCGCGCGCAGGCGATCCTCGACGCCGTCGACGACTTCGAGATCGAGGCCATGCGAGCCCAGAACACGCTGTCGGAGGTCGTCGCCGACTCGCGCGGCGACATCGGCGAGGCGCGCACCGAGCGCCAGACCGAATCGGTCACCCGCGCCATCTCCGAGCTCGAGCAGGGCCTGTCTGACCTCGCGCCCGTCGGCACGCCGGGCGACCCGTTCGCCGAGCTCGCCCGCGTCAGCGAGCTGAACGCCGCCCTCGACCGGGCCCGGGAGCGCGCGCAGAGGAACATCCCCTCGATCGAGCACGTCGCGCACGACGTCGAGGCCGCCGACCGCGCGATCGGCGCCGCCCGCGGCCTGCTCGACAGCCACCGCGCCCTGATCGGCGCGGATGCCCGCACCCGCCTCGCGGAGGCCGAGCGGCTGCGCATCGACGCCGGCACGCTCGTCGCCGACGAAGACACCCGCGAACGCGCGCGCGACATGGCGCACCGCAGCTCGCAGCTCGCGCACGAGTCGCTGCAGCTCGCCCAGCGCGACATCGATCAGGCACGGCGCGACGACTGGGGCGGATCCGGGTGGGGCGGCGGAATGGGCGGTCGCCGCGGCGGCGGAATGGGCGGCGGCGACATGCTCGGCGGCCTGCTCGGCGGTGCGATCCTCGGCGGGCTCATCGGCGATATCTTCGATTGAGTCTGCGCCCAGAGACCGCCCATAGAATTATTCGTATGACTGCATCGACCGCGCGCGCCGACTGGCGCGAATGGCACACGAGCCGCATGGCCGCACTCGTCGGCCCGATGGGCAATCTCGCGCTCGTCGAAACCCGCTGGCTGCCGGCGGGAGAGACGCCCGACCTCGAGGCCGAGCGCGCCGATCTCGAGCCGACGAAGACCGTCACGGCCCTCGAGCGCGAGAACATCGACACGGGCGCGGTCGAGCACGGGCTGCGCGTGTGGGACGTCGCGAGCGACGCGATCACGCGGTTCACCGCCGTCGATGTCTACGACTACGACCCCGACTGGGTGATTGAGGCCTCGTACGAGAAGAACCCCGAGGGCCACTCCGTCGCCTTCGAGCACATCCGCGACAACGGCGGATCCCGCGACAAGGCCGTGCCCGGCACGATCACCGCGACGATCGCGGGCGCCGAGTACGCGCTCAGCGCGTTCGATGACGACGGCCGATTGCTCCTCGTCTTCGGCGATCCGACCAACGGCGACGAGACGTACGGCGCCGGCCGGTTCCTGTTCGTCGACGAGCCCGACGGCGACCGCGTCACGCTCGATTTCAACCGCGCGTTCGTCCCCCCGTGCGGCTTCAGCGACCAGTTCAACTGCCCCATGCCGCCCGTGCAGAATCGCCTGCACGTCGCTTTGCACGCCGGCGAGAAGCTGCCGCGCTTCACCGACTGATCTTCCTCCCACACAACCGCAGAAATAGGATCCCGATGCGCACCCTCAAGATCGCGACAGCGACCGTCATCGTCACGGCGGGCCTCGTCCTCGCTTCCTGCTCACCGGCGGCCGAGTCGCCCGAGGGCGGCCCGGAAGAGCTTCCGGCGGGCGCGCAGGTCGACGCCGACGCGACGATCAGCATCGGGTCGATGTACGAGCCGCAGAACCTCGACAACACGTCGGGCGGCGGTCAGGGCGTCACCGAGGCGCTGACGGGCAACGTCTACGAGGGCCTGTTCCGCCTCGCGGACTCGGGCGGGGTCGAGCCGCTGCTCGCCGCCTCGCACGAGATGAGCGAGGACGGTCTGACGTACACGTTCACGCTCCAGGAGGGCGCGACGTTCGCGAGCGGCAAGGCGCTCACGGCCGACGACGTCGTCTATTCGATCGAGAAGGTCACCGCCGACGATTCGCAGTCGGCCCGCAAGAGCCAGCTCGCCGTGATCGACCAGGTCACCGCGATCGACGATTCCACGGTCGAGGTGACGCTGTCGGAGCGGTCGATCTCGTTCATCTACAACCTCAGCTACGTCTGGATCGTCAACAGCGAGTTCGACGGCGATCGCAAGACCGAGGCCGACGGCACCGGCCCGTACGCGGTCGGCCAGTGGACCCGCGGATCCGCTCTCAGCCTCGAGCGCCGCGACGACTACTGGGGCGACCCGGCGAAGAACGCGGAAGTCGTGTTCCAGTACTTCAGCGAGGCGACGGCCCTCAACAACGCGCTGCTGACGGGCGCCGTCGACGTCGTCACGAGCCAGCAGTCCCCCGACGGCCTCGCCATGTTCGAGTCCGGCGGCGATTTCGTGATCAACGACGGCGAGTCGACGACGAAGCTGCTGCTCGCCTTCAACGACGCCGCCGCGCCGTTCGACGACGTGCGCGTGCGCCAGGCCGTCTCGTATGCGATCGACGACGAGAAGCTGCTCGACTCCGTCTGGGGCGAGTACGGCACGCTCATCGGCTCGATGGTGCCGCCGACGGATCCCTGGTACGAGGACCTCACGGGGCTCGACCCGTACGACACCCAGAAGGCCGCCGACCTGCTCGAGGAGGCCGGGTACGCCGACGGCTTCACGTTCACGATCGACACCCCGAGCTACGACCCGCACCCCACGGCCGCGACGTTCATCCAGTCGCAGCTCGCCGACATCGGCGTGACCGTCGAGATCAACACGATCTCCGCCGACGAGTGGTACACGAAGGTCTACCAGAACCGCGATTTCGAGGCGACGATGCAGGAGCACGTCAACGACCGCGACCTCGTCTGGTACGGCGATCCCGACTTCTACTGGGGCTACGACAACGCCGAGGTGCAGGAGTGGGTCGCCCAGTCCGAGCTCGTCGCGAGCGAGGCCGAGCAGACCGAGCTGCTGAAGCTCGTCGCCGAGAAGACAGCCGAGGAGGCGGCGAGCGAGTGGCTCTACCTCTACCCGCAGATCGTCGTCGCCACCAACGCGGTCACGGGCTACCCGCTCAATGGCCTGAACTCGCAGTTCTTCGCGTACGACATCGAGAAGTCGGTGTGATCTCCGCCGCGCGCCGCCCATGATCCGGTACCTGCTGCGCCGGGGGCTGTTCCTCGTCGTCTCGCTCGTCATCGCGAGCGTCGTGCTGTTCCTGCTCCTGCGAGTGCTCCCGGGGGATCCCGCGAACGCGCTCGTGGCGGTCGGCGCGACGGACGAGCAGATCGAGGCGGCGCGCGAACAGGTCGGGTCGAACCTCCCGCTGTTGCAGCAGTTCACGACCTGGATCGCCTCGGTCGCGTCGGGCGACCTCGGCACGAGCTTCGTGAGCGGCCTGTCCGTGGGCGACGAGGTGGCCGCGCGACTCCGGGTCACGCTGCCGCTGACGCTCATCGCATTCCTCGTCGCGGTCGTCATCGCGGTGCCCTGCGGGTACATCGCCGCGACGCGTGCGCGCACCTGGTACGGCGCGGCGCTCAACGCGGTCGCGCAGCTCGGCATCGCGGTTCCCGTGTTCTGGCTCGGAATGATCCTGATCGTGATCTTCGCGCTGAACCTCCGGATCCTCCCCGCGGGCGGCTTCCCGCTCGGCGGCTGGGCCGACGCGCCGACCGCCCTGACGAGCCTCGTCCTGCCGATCGCCACGGTCGCGATCATCATGAGCGCGTCGCTGATCCGGTACGTGCGCTCGGCCGTGCTCGACGTGGCCGGCAGTGACTTCGTGCGCACGGCGCGCGCGATGGGATCCTCGTTCGGCCTCGCCATGTGGCGGCACGGACTGCGCAGCGCCGCCGTTCCGGTGGTCGCCGTCATGGGCATGGAGCTCGCCTCGACCCTCCTTGGCGCCGTCGTCGTCGAGCAGGTCTTCGCCCTGCCGGGGCTCGGATCGCTGCTCGTCACCGGCATCGCCGAGCACGACTACCCCGTGATCCAGGGAGTGCTCGTCATCTCGACGCTCGCGGTGCTCGTGATCGGCTTCGCCGCCGACATCGCGCAGCGCATCATCGACCCGCGCCTGCGCGACCGGCTCTCGGAGGCGAGCGCATGAGGCGCCGCGCCCTCACCCTCAGCGTCGGGATCCTGCTCACGGCGCTCATCGCCGCGATCGCGGTCGTCTCGCTCGTGTGGCTCCCCCACCCGGTCGCCGACACGTCGGGCGGCCGGCTGACGCCGCCGGGCGTCGGCGGCTACCTGTTCGGCACCGACCGCCTCGGGCGCGACCTCACGAGCCAGTTCATGATCGGTGCGCGGATCGCGATGATCACCGGCATCGGGGCGGTCGTCATCGCGGCCGTCGTCGGCATCGTGTGCGGCATCGCGGCGGCATTCGCCGAGGGGTGGCTCGATGACACGCTCGCGGGCCTGCTCGACGTGCTCATCGCGTTCCCGACGCTGCTGCTCGCGATGCTGATCGTCGCCGCCCAGCCGGCCACGATCTGGACCGCGGTGCTCGCGATCGGTCTCGCGCAGAGCGCGATCATCGCCCGCCTCACCCGGATCCTCGCCAAACGCGTGCTGCAGTCGAGCTACGTCACCGCCGCGCGCACGTCGGGCACCGGATGGTTCGGCATCGTCGTGGGGCACGTGCTGCCCAACATCTGGACGACGCTGGCGGTGAGCCTCGCGCTGCAGTTCGGGCTCGCGGTGCTCGCCGAGGCGAGTCTGTCGTACCTGGGCCTCGGTGCCCCGCCGCCCAACGCGTCGTGGGGCCGCCTGCTGCAGGAGTCGCAACAGACGGTGCTCGTCGCACCCATGGGCGCCATCGTGCCCGGAATCCTCATCGTCGTGCTGGTCATCGGCGTGAACCTCATCGCCGATGGGCTGCGCGACCGCCTCGATCCGACCTCGCGAGAAAGGGCCGCCGCATGAGCCTGCTGTCGGTCTCGGACCTCACCATCCGCGCGGACGAGAAGATCCTCGTCGACCGTCTGTCGTTCGATCTCGACGAGGGCGAGCGGATCGGCCTGATCGGCGAATCCGGATCGGGCAAGTCGCTCACTACTCTCGCGATCATGGGCCTTCTGCCGCCAGGCCTCACCGCCGAGGGATCCATCGTGCTCGACGGCACCGAGATCGTCGGCGCCCGCGAGCGCACGCTGAACCGGATCCGCGGCCGCGCGGCCGCGCCCGTCTTCCAGGAGCCGCGCACCGCGCTCGATCCGCTCATGCGCGTCGGCGCGCAGATCGCCGAGCCCCTGCGTCGCCGGGGCGCCCGCGGATCCGCCCTCAAGCGGGCCGTCGGCGACCTGCTCGCGCAGGTCGCGCTGGCCGACGAGAACCGCATCTCGCGGGCGTTCCCGCACGAGCTGTCGGGC
Source organism: Microbacterium gubbeenense DSM 15944 (assembly GCF_000422745.1). GTDB lineage: Bacteria > Actinomycetota > Actinomycetes > Actinomycetales > Microbacteriaceae > Microbacterium > Microbacterium gubbeenense. The sequence goes on along the minus strand of NZ_AUGQ01000007.1, from coordinate 105,383 downwards.
GGGCAGCGCCAGCGCATCGCGATCGCGATCGCCCTTGCGGCCGAGCCGAAGGTCCTGCTCGCCGACGAACCGACCACCGCGCTCGATGTGTCGGTGCAGGCAGAGGTGCTCGCGCTCATCGACGAGATCGCGACGGCGCGCGAGATGTCCGTGGTGTTCGTCAGCCACGACCTCGCGGTCGTCTCGCAGGTGGCCTCGCGTGCGCTCGTGATGCGGCGCGGCGAGGTCGTCGAGCGCGGCGAGGTCGGTGCGATGCTCGCCTTCCCGCAGCACGATTACACAGCGGGGCTCATCGCGAGCGCGAAGCGCTTCGAGGACGCGCTGGAGAGGCGGATGGGCTCATGACGCTCCTGGCACTCGAGGATGCGACCGTCGCGTACGGCCGGGGCGCCGCGCCCGCCGTCGATCGCGCGAGCCTCGCGGTTGAGCCCGGCACGAACCTCGCCATCGTGGGCGAGTCCGGCGCCGGCAAGTCGACGATCCTGAACCTGCTGCTGGGCCTCCGTACGCCCACGTCGGGGCGGGTGCTGTACGGCGATCGGCCGCTCGCGAGGCGCGACCGGGCGATGATGCGCGAGTTCCGGCGCGATGTGCAGTGCGTGTTCCAGGATCCGTACGCGTCGCTCGATCCGCGCCGCCGCATCGCGGCGATCGTCGGCGAGCCGATCCGCTCGCTCGGCATCGCGCGCGGCGACGAGCTCGATCGCCGCGTCGCGAGCGCGCTCGAGCGCGTCGGTCTGCCGGCGGACGCCGCGCGCCGGTATCCGCACGAGTTCTCCGGCGGCCAGCGCCAGCGCATCGCGATCGCCCGTGCGATCGTCTGCGAGCCGCGCGTGCTTCTCGCGGACGAGCCCGTCAGCGCGCTCGATGTCACGACACGGGTCAGAATCGTCGACCTGCTGGCAGACCTCGTCGCGTCGAGCGAGATGACGCTCGTGATGGTCTCGCACGACATCGGCGTCGTCGCGGAGCTCTGCGAGGAGACCATCGTGCTCGAGCGCGGCCGGATCGTCGAACGGGGCGCGACGAGCGATGTGCTCGGCGCGCCCCGCCATCCCTATACGCGGAAGCTCATGGGAGCTGTTCCGCGGCTGCCGTAGGACCTCAGGCTCAGCCGGCGAGCTGTCGCTCCGGCGGCGCCTCGGTCTCGAGCTCGATCACGCCGTAGTCCCAGCCGCGGCGGCGGTAGACGACGCTCGGTCGGTCAGTCTGCGCGTCGATGAACAGGAAGAAGTCGTGCCCGACGAGCTCCATGCGATCGACCGCATCGGAGACCGTCATCCACTCGGGCTCGAACGTCTTCGTGCGGATCACGACCGGCGAGTAGGCTTCTTCGCCCTCGTCGTGCGCGACCGGCACCGTGCCCGTCGCGACGGCCTCGAGCGTCTCGGCGTCGACGGGGGTGATGTCGATGCCCTGCAGCGACGAGCCGGAGCCCTTCGCGTGCCGCGCGCCGTGCGGGCGCTGGCGCTCCGTGACCCTCTTGTCCTTGGCGCGGCGCAGCTGGTTCGTCAGCTTGTCGAGCGCAATCTCGAGCGCCTGGAACTTGTCCTCTGCGCGAGACTCGGCGCGCGCGAGCTTTCCCTTTCCGGTCACGGTGAGCTCGACTTTTGCCTCCTCAACGCGTCCGTGGTGGTGCGCCGACTGGGTCACCTTGACGTCCAGAGACTCGGCGCGGGGGGCGAGGTTCTCAACGCGCGCAAGCTTCTCATCCACAACGGTGCGGAACCGCTCGGTGATGCTGACGCCCACACCGACGATGCTTGTGTCCATCTTGTGCCTCCCATTCCGGTCCGCCCGGAGTGAGCGAACCACGTCGCTTCTGGCCTCCCACCGTATGCCCACTTCGCGCTCGTGTCACCCATTTGGTCATGCCGCGTTCTCGGGCGTGTCATCGGCCGTTCACATCGGACCGCAATGGGGTCCTGGCGACCACCGCGGCGCCGACGACCTCCGCCCCCGCGGCCGTCAGCGCCCGGCACGCCTCGGCGAGCGTCGCGCCGGTCGTGGCGATGTCGTCGACGATGACGACGCGCGCCCCGGGATCCGCGCCCCGCGCCATCAGCGCGCCGCGCAGGTTCTCGCGTCGCTGCTCCCGGGTGAGCTCGCGCTGGTCCGCCGCTCGCCTCGACCAGACGAGCATGCGATCGGGCCGCACGCCCGCGCCGCGCAGCAGCTCCTCGACGACGCGATACCCACGGCGGCGCGCGCGGGCCGCCCCTCCCGGAACGGGGACGGCCAGCAGGCCGCGCTCGCCCGCCGCGGCCACTGCGAGCGCGGATCCGAGCGCCGCCGACAGAGGCCGGCGGACGTCGGTTCTGCCTTCTTCCTTGTACGCGCGGACGATGCGCGCCGCGGACCCCTCGAACCGCAGGGCGGCGTGGACCCGGAGCCCATCGAGATCGACCGTCTCCACGCGCGGCTCGAGCGCTGCGCGACAGGCCGCGCACAGCGCGACGCCGGGCGCTGCGCACGACGCGCACGAGGCCGGGAGGACGAGCGCGAGCGCCGCCGCCGCGGCACGCGCGATCCGATCCCTCATGCCGCCATCGTCGCGCGGCGCCGCGCCCGGTCGCTACAGCTGTGGACAGTTCGCCGGTCGCGCGAGGGCTGTGAGCGGGGTCACTGACCGCCCGCGACCGGCGGCGCGCCGAGCTGCGTCGCCAGCACGACGACGCCCGAGCCGGCCTGCTGCCACGTCGTCGCGTTGCGGACGTAGAGCGAGCCGTCCTTTGCCAGCAGCCGCTCGCGAGATTCCGGGTTGCCGTAGGTGATCGCCGTGGCGACGAACGACGCCGTCGGGTTCTCGGCCGTTCCGCCCACCTGCTGCTCACGGATGAGGGTGCGCTCCTCGCCCGCCATCATCGCGGCCACCACCGTGTCGGAAACCCACGCCGCCGAAGTGGCCGCCTCCGGCAGGTACGACACGATGCGCGCGCCTGTGAGCGCGACCGGAACGCTGGTCGTCTCGTCGCGACGGATCCCCGCGACGATGAGGACCGACTGGTTGTCGACGCGCCCAGCGATCGCCACGCGCGCGCCGTCGCGCGCCACCTCGATCGCCGAGATCTGCGTGAGCCCGTCGACGCCTTCGATCTCGTGCGCCTCGCCGTCCGCGTCCCACACGACGATCCGCTTCGGCTTGTCGGAGCGCACCGCCCACGCGTTGCCGAACGGATCGAGAGCGGGGTGCTCCCAGTCGGTCTCGTAGCTGAGCGCCTGGAACTCGGCGGTCTCGGCATCGATGCGCCAGATCTCGCCGCCCTCGGTCTGCACCACGGCGTGGCTGAGGTCGGGCGCGACCGAGATCGACCGGGCGGGGTCGTCCTCGCTGCTCTCCGGCGTGAACCGTGCGGTGATGGCGTCTGTCAGGCCCGTGATGGGCGTGATCTCGCCGTTCGTGAGGTAGCCGAAGTCGTTCTCGGTCATCACGAGGGCGCGCGCGTCGGGCTCGACCGATACGATCGCGTCGTCGGGGGCCGTGACCCGGTGGCCGTCGACCATCATCCGCACCTGATCGACGCCGAACGTCGACAGGGTCTGCTCGAGCTGCGTCTGCATGCGCGCGCGCCGGACGGGATCCGCCTCCTCGACCTCTGCGGAGAGGTCGACCGTCGCGGATCCGTTGTCGTCGACCGTGACCCGGTTGCGCGTGACGCCGGAGAACGCCGACGACACCGCCAGGTCGAGCCAGTCGGCGGGGCCGCCCTCGACGAGCTCGTGCACGACGCGGTCGACGAGCCCGCCCGAATCGGGGAACCACCGAAGGTCCGGCACGAGTCGGTCGCCGGGGCCTGAGAACATCAGCTTCTGCGGCGTGTAGATGCTGGAGAACGTGCCGCTCTGCACGACGACGCCGTCGGGAGCGGACGAGATCCGCCACTCGCCGTCGACGAGGGCGAGCTCGAACTCGAGCGAGCGCACGGCGGATCCCGTGAGCTCGTAGCGCCCCGTCTCATCGACGCTCGCCGTCGGCGCGACCCGCACGCTGACCTGCCCGCTCTCGCCGACATCGTCCGCCAAGAAGTCGCCGATCTCGCGGTCGTTCACGCGGTCGACGGTCACGCGCGCGTCCGGATCCCACGTCGTGCGGGCCGACGGAGTGAGGAACTCGCGCGCGACCTCCCAGTCGTTCGCGGGGCTCTCCCCCGCATCGAGGAAGCCCAGCACGATTTCGATCGGTTTCGCGCCGTCCTCCGGTCCGTCGGGGCTGAACTGCCACCGGATCGTCGAGGTGGGATCGTCCGCCTTGAGGCCCGCTTGGAAGGATCCCTCGATCGGCAGCCCCGCGCACCCGGCGAGGGCGAGGGTCAGCACCGCACCGAGTGCGATCGTCCGCAGCGTGCGCCTCATCGTTCCTCCTCCGGCTTGTGCATGACCACGAGAGTCTCGGTGTCGGTGCCGTTGCCGGCCCGCAGGTCGCCGGTCGTCAGCTCGTCGACGGGCTGCGCGGCGATGGGAGGCACGACCTCCTGCTCCGGACCGGGCACGCGCGGAAGCGTCACCACGAAGTGCGTGCCGACGCCGATCTCCGACCACACGTCGATCGCACCGTCGTGGAGCCGCGCGTCGCCGAGGGCGATCGCGAGGCCGAGCCCCGTGCCGCCGAGGGTGCGCTGCCGCGACGGATCCGCCCGCCAGAAGCGGTCGAAGACGCGCTCGACGTGCTCGGGCCGCATGCCGAGGCCCTGGTCGCGCACGCCGACCGAGACGGCCGTGTCGTTCTGCGCGACCGTGATGAAGACCGGCCGGTTCTCGCTGTGCTCGATCGCGTTTCCGACGAGATTGCGCAGGATGCGGCGGATGCGGCGCGGATCCATCGGGATGACGTCGTCGCCGTCGGCCCCGCGGAAGCGCACTTCGGTGTCGTTCTGCCAGGCGACCTGGCGCATCGACTCGGCGACTTGCTCGGCGACGCCGCTGAGGCTCGTCTCCTCGCGCTCGAGCTCGACGGATCCGGCGTCGTAGCGGCTGATCTCGAGGAGGTCGGTCAACAGCTGCTCGAATCGTCCGACCTGGTCGTGCAGCAGTTCGGCGGATCGCGCCGCGATCGGATCGAAGTCATCTCGATCTCCGTAGAGCACCTCGGCGGCGAGCTGGATCGTCGTCAGCGGCGTGCGCAGCTCGTGCGAGACGTCCGAGACGAACCGCTGCTGCACGAGCGAGAGGTCGGCGAGCTCGCGGATCTGGTTCTCGATGCTGTCGGCCATCTGATTGAAGGATCTCGACAGCACGGCGAGCTCGTCCTGCCCGCTCTCGACGAGGCGGGCGGACAGGTCGCCGTCGGCGAAGCGCGCGCTCGCGCGAGCGACGTCGACGACGGGGGCGACGACCGAGCGCATCACGAGCCAGACGACCGCGCCCATGATCACGACGAGAGCGATGCCCGTGAGCGCCAGCGCCCCCTGCACGAAGACGAGCGTCTCGACGACGTCGGTCAGCGGATACGCGAAGAACACCTCGTACGAGCCGACCGGCGGCAGTTGGATCTGCTGCCCGACGATGATCCCGGGCACGACCCTGCCGTCCACGCCCGTCAGTCCGATCGGCTGCAGCCACTGCGTCTCGGGCACGGTGCGCACCTGCTCGCGCAGCCCGTCCGGCACGAGCGACGCGTCGAACACGTCGCTGCGGGATTTGAACGCCGAGGGGGCATCGTCGCTCGTGAGCCCGGGAATCGGGCCTCCGACGATCAGGTGCGTCGACGACGACGCCGACAGGTCCTCGAGCATCGACTGCCGCAGCGACTGGATCGCGGCGCGGTCGGTCGCGGGCGCGGCGTCGTACAGGTTCTGCTGGGTGAAGTCGATCGCGCGCTTGGTGTCCTCTTCGACCTGCGCCGTGCGGGCGCCGTAGAGATCGGACTGGATCGCGAGCGCGGCCCAGACGGTCGCGATGATGACCGCCACCGTCGTCGCCGCGGTCGCGATCACGACCGTGCGGAACAGCAGCGAAACGCGCCAGGCCGTCACCGGGCGCTGGACGAAGCGGATCGATCTGGCGCCGTGCCGATCCGAGCGCGCGCCGACCATGGCGCCCGTCAGGCGACGGCGCCGGCGCGATAGCCGACGCCGCGCACCGTCATGACGACCCGGGGGTTATCGGGGTCGATCTCGACCTTGGAGCGCAGGCGCTGCACGTGAACATTGACGAGGCGCGTGTCCGCCTTGTAGTGGTAGCCCCACACCTGCTCGAGCAGCTGCTCGCGGGTGAACACCTGCTGCGGCTTCGACGCGAGCGCGACGAGAAGCTCGAACTCGAGCGGCGTCAGCGAGATGAGCTCGTCGCCGCGGCGCACCTCGTGCGCGGCGACGTCGATCGACACGTCTCCGATGCCGAAGCTCGCCTGCGTGTCGGGGGTCGGGGGGCGGAGCCGCGTGCGGATCCGCGCCACGAGCTCTTTGGGGTTGAACGGCTTGACGATGTAGTCGTCGGCGCCCGCCTCGAGGCCCGACACGACGTCGGTCGTGTCGGAGCGCGCGGTCAGCATGATGACCGGCACGCCGGACTCGGCGCGGATCTCGCGACAGATCTCGATGCCGTCCTTGCCCGGGAGCATGAGGTCGAGCAGGACGAGGTCGGGCTTCTCCGCGCGCCAGACGTCGAACGCCTTCGCGCCGTCGTAGCAGAACGCCGCGCCGAAGCCTTCGCTCTTCAGGACGATGCCGATCATCTCCGCAAGAGCAGTGTCGTCATCGACCACGAGAATGTGACCAGTCATGGTATTGAGCCTATCCGGCCGCGTCGCGGTTCGCGCTTCGGCGCGCTGTGTGTGGAACGATGGGGGCGGGAGGACACTACATCGTGACAGATCGCGTTTCTCAGGGCTGGACTCCGGCCCCCCGGCAGGGACTCATACCGCTGTACCCGCTCGGATTCGGAACGATCCTCGGCAAGTCGTTCGCGGTGCTCAAGGGCAACCCGCGGGTTCTGCTGCTGTTCGTGGTCGGCGTGCAGACGCTGTCGATGCTCCTCTACATGACCGCGCTCGGGCTCATCACCTTCGCCGCGTTCTCGCGCGCCGCGACGGTTCCCGAGTTCTCACCCGAGTTCAACGAGCTCATGGCGGGCGGCACGGCGATCGTCATCCTCAGCTCGCTGGTTCTGGCGGCGCTGCTGATGGCGGTGACGGTCATCGCACAGGGGATCGTCGTGGCCGAGGTCGCGCACGCCTCCCTGTCCGAGAAGTCAGGGCTCGCCGTGCTGTGGCGCCGGGTGCGCCCCGCGTTCTGGCGGCTCGTCGGGTACTCGGTGCTCGTCGGCATCGCCTCGATGGTCGCGTTCGTGATCCTCGCGGCTCCCGCCATCGTGCTCGCGGTGGTCGGTTCGAGCGTCGCGCTCGTGTTCGCCGTCATCGTCGGCATCGCGGCGTTCCTCGGCGGGGTGGTGCTGTACGCCTGGCTCGCCACGAAGCTGTACCTCGCGGCGCCGTCGATCGTGCTCGAGGGCATCGGCCCGATCCGCGCGATCTCTCGGTCGTGGGTGCTCACGCGCGGCCGCTTCTGGTCGACGTTCGGCGTGTTCGCGCTGCTCTTCCTCATCACGAACGTCGCCTCGAGCATCATCTCCAGCGTGCTGTCGATGTTCATGCCGCTGGTGATGGGCGTTCTCGCGCCGTTCGGGGCGGCGTCGAACGACTTCACCGCGCTCGCGGTCGTGAGCATCGTCGCGACGGTGCTCGTGTTCGTTCTGATGTTCGCGATCGCGTCGATCATGACGATCGTCATGGGCGCCGGCAGCACGCTCTGCTACATCGATGCCCGCATGCGCGTCGAGGGAATCGACCTGCGCATGCGCCGCTACGTCGAATCGGGCGGCGGCGACGATCCGTACACTTTCATCGCGGATGCGAGCCCCTCACCATACGCGGACGCGCGGTCGGCGGGGTACGCGCAGCCGGGTTATGCGCAGCCCGGTTACGCGCAGCCGGAATACGGACAGCAGCCCGGATATGCACAGCCTGGATACGCGCAGCCGGGATACGCGCAGCCGGATTACGCACAGCCCGAGTACGGCCAGCAGCCCGGCTACGCACAGCCTGAGTACACGCAGCCAGGTCGCACGCAGCCCGGATACGACGACGCTCCGGTGCCGCCGCGCCCCGCGCCCCCGCAGCCGCGTCCCGACGTGACGCCTCCCGACCAGCCGCCGGCACCGCCCGTATGATCCGTCTGGTCGCTGTGCTTCCCGACCCCGACGAAGCACGGGACTGGGCGGAGCGGGAACTCGAGAAGGCCGCGTATCGCGAGGCCGAGCCGACGCTCTTCGACCGCGTCGCGCAGGCGATCGGCCAGTTCTTCATCGACCTGTTCAACCCCCAGCTCGGGGGCGCGGCGTGGAGCCCCGTCTGGACGGCAGTCATCGTGGCCCTCATCGTCGCGATCATCGTCGTGGCGTTCGTGATCTGGGGCGCACCGCGCGGCGACCACCGCACGCGCCGCCCCGCGTCCGCCGGCGTCTTCGACGCCGACGAGCGCACCGCCGATGAGTTGCGCCGCGCCGCGCGCGCGGCCGCCGATGCGGGCGATTGGGACGGCGCGATCGTGCTGCGCTTCCGCGCGGTGGCGCGCGCCCTCGACGAGCGCGGCATCATCCACGCCCCGCCCGGCATGACGGCGCATGCGTTCGTGACGGCGGCGCGCGACTTCTTCCCGGCCCAGGCGGCCGACCTGGCCGCCGCGGGCGGGGTCTTCGATGACGTGCGCTACCTGCGCCGGCCGGGAACGCAGGGCTCGTCGGAGGCGATCGCCGCGCTCGACGAGGCGGTGCGCACCTCGCGTCCCGCGAAGATCGCCGAGGCGGCGTTCGCATGAGCCTCATCGCCACGACAGACACCTCGGAGCGGGCCCAGCGCACGTCGCGTGCGCGCCGCATCTGGAGCTGGGTCGCGATCCTCGCCGTCATCGTCATCACGGGATCCGTCGTGTACTCCTTCCAACCCGAATGGAGCGCGCCGGATCCCCTGGCGGCCGACAGCCCGCGCTACGACGGCGCGCGCGCCATCACGACGATCCTCGAGGAGCGCGGCACGACGGTCACCACCGCGGATGACGCGGACGCGGCGCGTGCGGCGCTCTCCTCGCGCTCGACGCTCGTGATCACCGACACGCGGAACCTCGACATCGAGACCCTGCGCGAGCTGGCGGACGACGCACGCGAAACGGTGATCCTCGACGGCGACATCGCCTCGCTCGATGCCGTCATTCCCGGGATCGAATACGCCGACGCGGGGTCGATGGACCCCATCGCCCCGATGTGCTCCTTCCCCGCGGCGGACAACGCCGGGGAGATCATCGCCGGAACGGCATATACGGCTCCGCCGGACGCCGCCGGCTGCTACCCGGTCGGCGACGGCTACGCGCTCGTGCGCGCGGAAGCGGCGAGCGGATCCGCCGTGACGGTGTTCGACGGCAACGCCGTGCTCGCGAACGAGAATCTCGCGCAGGCGGGCAACGCCGCCCTCGCGCTCGGCGTGCTCGGATCCACGGGCGACGTCGTCTGGTACTCGCCCTCGCCCGAGGACGCCGGCACGGCGGGGGCGGCGTCTTCGATCGCCGACCTCCTGCCGGGCTGGGTGACGCCCGCGATCGTGCTCGGGGTCCTCGCCGCCATCGCCGCGGGACTCTGGCGCGGTCGCCGGTTCGGCCCGCTCGTCGCCGAGACCCTGCCCGTCACGGTGCGCGCCGGCGAGACCCTCGAGGGTCGGGCGCGCCTGTACCGCTCGAGCGGTGAGCCCGCCCACGCGCTCGCCGCCCTGCGCCGCGGCGCCGAGGCGCGCATGACGAAGAAGCTGTCGCTGCCGCGCGATGCGTCGCCGGAGACCCTCGCGCGCGCCGTCGCGGGAGCGCTCGGCCGCGATCCGCGATCCGTCTTCGATACCTTGACGACCACGCCGGCCGACGATGCGGAGTTCGCCGAGCTCGGCGCACGGCTCCGCGAGGTCGAATCCGCCCTCGAGTCCATCGATCCCTGGGAGAAACGCTCACGATGACTGACCCCACACCCGCATCCGCCGCGCCGCAGCCCGCGGCTCCCGCGCCCCGTGCGCCGCATCAGACGCCCGCCGATCCCGACGCCGCGCGGTTGCGCGAGGCCGTCGGCCGCGTGCGCACCGAGGTCGGCAAGGCGGTGATCGGTCAGGACGGCGCCGTCAGCGGCCTGCTGATCGCCCTGCTCTCCCGCGGACACGCGCTGATCGAAGGCGTGCCCGGCGTCGCGAAGACGCTGCTCGTGCGCAGCTTCAGCAAGGCGCTCGGCCTCGACACGAAGCGCGTGCAGTTCACGCCCGACCTCATGCCGGGCGACGTGTCCGGATCGCTGATCTACGACGCAAAGGCCGGCGAGTTCGAGTTCCGCGAGGGCCCGGTATTCACGAACGTGCTGCTCGCCGACGAGATCAACCGCACTCCCCCGAAGACGCAGTCGGCGCTGCTCGAGGCGATGGAGGAGCGTCAGGTCTCCAGCGACGGCGTCACGCGCGCGCTGCCCGAGCCGTTCCTCGTCGCCGCGACCCAGAACCCGATCGAGCACGAGGGCACCTACACGCTGCCCGAGGCGCAGCTCGACCGATTCCTGCTGAAGCTGATCATCCGCGTGCCGGAGCGGGATGCGGAGGTCGACGTGCTCCGCCGCCACGCCGACGGATTCACGCCGCGCGACCTCGAGCGCATCGACCGGGCCGTGACGCCCGAGGAGATCCGCGAGGCACAGGATTCGGTGGATCGCGTCGCCGCGACCGACGAGATGCTCGCCTACATCGTCGACCTCGCCCGCGCGACGCGCGAGGCGGCGTCGGTCGAGGTGGGAGCGAGCCCCCGCGCCGCCACGGCGCTGCTGTCGGCGTCGAAGGCGTGGGCGTGGCTCGGCGGATACCCCGCGATCACACCCGACCACGTGCAGGCGATGCTGACGCCCGTGTGGCGCCACCGCATCCAGCTGCGCCCCGACGCCGAGATCGAGGGCGTGTCGGTCGACGCCGTCCTCGCCTCGGTGCTGCGGCAGACGCCCGTTCCGCGATAGACCGTGTACGTCACCGGCCGCTTCCCCCTCCTCGTCGCCATCGGCGTCGTGCCCCTCGTGCTGCTCAGCGCGGCGGGGTTCGGCGCGTGGACGGTGCTCGGAGGATGGGTGCTGTTCATCGCCCTGGTCGCCGCCGTCGACGTGGTCGCCGCGCCCTCCCCCGGATCCCTCCGCCTCTCGCGCGATGTGCCCGCGCGGGCGAAGCTCGGCGACGAGGTGATCACGCGCCTGCAGCTGGTCAACACGGGCGAGCGCACGGTGCGCGCCCGGGTGCGCGACGCGTGGCAGCCGACGGCGGGGGCGTCCGCGGCGCGCCTTCGCGCGTCCGTGCCGCCGCGGGAGTCCCGCACGCTCACGATCCCGCTGCTGCCGCGCCGGCGGGGCGAGCTGCGCAGCGAGTTCGTCACGATCCGCGTGCTCGGCCCGCTCGGCTTCGCTGGGCGCCAGCGGTCGATCCCCGCGCCGGGGGCGGTGCGGATTCTGCCGCCGTTCCGCGCGCGGCGCCACCTTGCGAGCCGCGTCCAGAGACTGCGCGAGCTCGACGGATCCACCTCGCTGCAGGTGCGGGGCCAGGGAACCGAATTCGATTCGATGCGCGAGTACGTCCGCGGCGACGACGTGCGCTCGATCGACTGGCGGGCGACGGCGCGCAGCACCTCGACGATGCTGCGCACGTGGCGGCCCGAGCGCGACCGGCACGTCACGATCATCATCGACACGGGGCGCACGGCGGCCGCGCGCGTCGGCGACGAGACGCGGCTCGATGCGACGTTCGAGGCGGCCATGCTTCTCACGGCCCTCGCGAGCCGCGCGGGAGACCACGTGCATGTCCTCGCCTACGACCGCGTGGTGCGGGCCCGGGTGACGGGCGTGGACGGAGCGCGCCTGTTGCCGGCGATGACCGACGCGCTTGCTCCGGTCGAGGCGCAGCTGATCGACACCGACTGGGATCACGCGTTCGGCGAGGCGCGTCGCCTCGCTCGGCGGCCGAGCCTCGTAGTGATCCTGACGGCGCAGGAGTCGCTGTCGAGCTCGCGCGACTTCGTGACGCGACTGCAGGGTCTGCCGGACGCTTCGACAACGGTCCTCGTCGGAACCGTCACGGACGCGGCGCTCGCGGAGACGGCGCGCTCGGACGGATCCGTCACCGACCTCTACCGGGCCGCCTCGGCGGAGGCGACGGTGCGCGACGCGGAGATCGTCGCGCACGCGATGCGCCGAGCGGGCGCCGAGGCGGTCTCAGACACCCCGGAACAGCTCCCGCCCCGCATCGCCGACCGCTACCTGCAGCTGAAGAAGGCCGGCAAGCTCTAACCCAAACCCTTCATTTCTGGCACATTTCCGTATGCAATTAGACGAAGAATCGTGCCAGAAATGAAGGGTTGTGCAGGGGGGAGGTTCAGGAGATGTCTTGGCGGGCGGTTTCCTTCGAGAACAGGGCCGCGGCCGACGAGATGACGCAGAGCACGAGCGTCACGACGCCGATGATGAGCGGCACGTGGTCGCTCGACGGCGGTGCGATGATCGCGAACACCGAGGGCATGAGGCCCGTGAGGAACAGCGCGATGTTCTGCGACAGCGCGAAGCCCGTGACGCGCGTCTCGGTCGGGAACATCTCCTGGAAGAAGCTCGCGTACGTGGCGTTGAACATCTGGTACATGATGCCGAACACGAGGATCGCGAGCACGAAGGTCAGCGCCACGTTGTGCGCCTGCACCACGAACAGGTACGGCACCGCGACGATGCCGCCGAGCAGCGGGCCGACGATCAGGAACGGGCGGCGGCCGATCTTGTCGGACGCCAGGCCGAACACCGGGATCAGGATGATCGCGACGATGTTCGCCACGACGGGGATCCACAGGTAGACCGCGGCGTCCATCTTCACGCCGTACGCCTCCTGCGTGGCGTAGGTGGTGCCGAAGACGACGACGGTCGTGCCGATGACGTTCGCGAGGCCCATGCAGACGGCCCGGAACACCGCGCCGCCGCTCGTGCGGAACAGCTGCACGATCGGCATCGTGCGGTTCTTCTTGTCGGCCTTGTCGACGAAGATCGGCGTCTCATCGAGCTTCGAGCGGATGATGAGCGCGACGATCACGACGACCGCGCTGAGGAAGAACGGGATGCGCCAGCCCCACGCGAGCAGGTCTTCGTGGGACAGGAACGTCGACAGCGGAATGAAGCTCGCCTGCGCGAGGATGCTGCCGAACTGGGTTCCCTGCAGCGCGAAGCTCATGAGGAATCCGCGCTTCTCCTTCGACGCATGCTCGGCGATCATCGTCGTCGCACCGCCCAGCTCGCCCGACACGGCGAAGCCCTGGATCAGGCGCAGCACCACGAGCATCGCGGGCGAGAGGACGCCGATCTGCGCGTAGCTCGGCAGGCAGCCGACGAGGAAGGTCGACACTCCCATGAGGAGCATCGCGAACACGAGGAGCTTCTTGCGGCCGTACCTGTCGCCGAAGTGGCCGAGCACGAACGCGCCGAGGGGGCGCGCGACATATCCCACGCCGTAGGTCGCGAGCGAGGCGATGATCGCAACGGCGGGGTTCTCCGACGGGAAGAAGACCGTCGGGAAGACCAGTGCCGCGGCGGAGGCATAGATCGAGAAGTCGTAATATTCGAGGGTGCTTCCCAGCCACCCGCTCACGGCGGCGCGGCCGCCCTGCCCCTTCTTCGCCTTCTTGGGGGCCCTCACATCGGCAGACGTCATCGTTCTCCTCGGCATCATCATCGACAAACGCAGGGTAAGCGCTTTCCCCATACGGTACGCCTCCGATCCACGATCGTCAAAACGTTTCATTTTCTCCCAGCTGGCGCACAGACAGCGACTCACAGTCATGAATCGTTCAGAACAAGTTAGAATCGGTTCATGCTCACTGCCATCGATGCGCCCGCTCGGCTCCGCGGCGCGGGCCTTCGGGTGACGACGCAGCGCACCGCCGTGCTCGAGGCGCTCGCCGAGACCGCGCACGCGGCCGTCGACGAGCTGCACGAACGCGTGCAGACGCGGATCCCCGGGGTGGCGCTGCAGACCGTGCACGGCATCGTCAACGACCTGACGAGCGCCGGGATCGCGCAGCGCGTGTCGCTCCCGGGCGCGACGAGCGCGCTCTACGAGATGGCGCGCGGCGACAACCACCACCACGTGCAGTGCGTCGTGTGCGGCCGCGTCGAAGACGTCGACTGCGTCGTCGGAGCCGCCCCCTGCCTCACACCGAGCCACACCCACGGTATGCGGGTGCTCGAGGCCGCGATCACCTTCCGCGGCGTGTGCGCCGACTGCGAACAGCGCTGAACCTGCCGCAAACTGCTCTGAATCGCGCCGAATAGAGCATCTTCCGGAAGGTTGAGGCGTCGGCGGGCTCAGCCCGCGACGAGCCGGGGCGTGCCGGCCTCGTACTCGGACAGGTCGCCGGTCTCCCCCAGCGCCGTCGCCCGGCGGCCGAAGAACAGCATGTAGAACAGGAAGATCCCGAGCGCGACCGCGCCGATTCCGATCTTCACGGCATGGGGCCAGGGCTGGCGGGTGACGAAGCCCTCCACGATTCCGGACAGCGCGAGCGCGAAGACGAGGCCGACGACGACCGTCGCGAGGGCGCGCCCCTCCGCCGCGAGCGCCGCCGCTCGGGTGCGCGCGCCGGGCGCGATCCAGGCCCAGAAGATCCGCATGCCCGCCGCACCGGCGACGAAGATGCACGTCATCTCCAGCAGGCCGTGCGGCAGGATGAACAGCAGGAAGTCGTCGCCGTGGCCGAACCAGTTCATGACGGCCGCCGAGACGCCGAGGCCCGTCGCGTTCTGCATGATGATGTAGACCGGCCAGATGCCGGTGATGCCGAACATGATCGCCTGTGCCGCGATCCAGGCGTTGTTCGACCAGACCATGCCCGCGAACACGCCCTCCGCGTGCTCGCTGTAGTACGCGACGAAGTCCTCCTCCGCGTACTGCTTCAGATCGGCCTCGTCGCCGAGCGCCGCCATGTACGCCGGATCCTGCTGCGCCCACCAGCCCACGAGCGCGACGATCCCGATGAACACGGCGGCGATCACGAGCGTCAGCCAGCGGATCCGGTACAGCGCCGCGGGGAGCTGCCGCGCGAAGAAGCGCGGGATCTGGCGCGCGACGTTGTCGGGCGCCCCGGTGAGCTTGAGGCGCGCGGTCGCGAGGATGTTCGAGACGTAGTCGCCGGCCGCGGTGCGCCCGACGGACGTCTTGATGTCGGCGAGGTCGGCCGACGCCGACCGGTACAGGTGCACGAACTCGTCGGTCTCGGGCCCCGTGAGCCTCTTCCGGCGCGCGAGCGCGTCGAGCCGATCCCACTCGGGGCGGCGCTCGTCGATCATCGCGTCGAGATTCATCGGCTCCAGCCTAATGTCGCCTGCCGCGCGCGGGCGGTCTGATTAACTGGTGGCATGTCGGAGACCACGCTCACGGGGCCGCGCGGACCTCGCGCGCTGGCGCTCGACGGCGAGGTGCTCACGGGCGAGGCGGTCGCCCTCGACCTCCAGCCGATCGGCCTCGGGCTGCGCGTGCTCGGCGGGCTCATCGACGCGGTGCTCGCCTGGCTCGTCTACCTCGCGATCATGATCTGGGGCGTGGGGTCGCTCTTCGACGCCGGCATCCTGACCGAGGGCACGCTCCAGATCTTCGCGATCGTGTTCCTCGTCGTGTGCTTCGCGGTCCTGCCGATCACGGTCGAGACCCTCACGCACGGCCGCAGCCTCGGCAAGCTCGCCGCGGGCGGCCGGATCGTGCGAGCCGACGGCGGCGCGACCGGGTTCCGCCACGCCTTCATCCGCGGCCTCGTCGGCGTTCTCGAGGTGTACATGTCGTTCGGCGGGATCGCGCTGCTCGTCGGCATCTTCACGCCGCGCGCCGAGCGCCTCGGCGACCTGGTCGCCGGCACGTACAGCGAGCGCGCGCGCCGTCCCGCGCTGCCCGCACCGGCCGCCTTCCTCCCGCCGGAGCTCGCGGGGTGGGCCGAGGTCGCCGATGTCGCGCGCCTGCCCGCCCGCCTCGACGCGCAGGTGACGCGCTTCGCCTCCTCCGCCGCGAAGATGCACGCGGGCGCCCGCGCGCGGATCGCCGCCGACCTTGCGCGCGATGTGACGCCGTTCGTCTCCCCCGTTCCGTCGGCCCCGCCGGAGGTGCTGCTGGCCGGCGTCGCCGCCGTGCGCCGCGAGCGCGAGCGCACGGTGCTGCGGACCGAGCGCGAGCGCGCCGCGCTCCTCGGCGGTCAGGATCCGTTCACGGGCGCATGACGCGCGCGGGTCAGTCGCGCAGGGACTCGTGCTTCAGGACCGCCCAGCCGGTGGGCACCGACATGCGTTCGGTGTGCTCGGCGCACAGGTCGTGGGCGTGCGGGTCGTTGTCGGCGCCGAGCGGCCCGAGCGCGGCCATGCGGCCCTCGTAGTCGAACGTCAGCGTCGCAACCGCCTCGCGCTGGCAGCTCACCTTCGAACAGATTCGATCCTCCACGCGTGCGAGCATATGCTGAATCCATGAAGTGGTCAGGTCGCGCGCGCCGCGAAGCGGAGGATCCGCCGGTTCCTCGGCTCGCCCGACACGGCCGACACGGGCGCGTCAATCGCAGCCAGCTGACGCGGCCGCCGCTGCCCGCCGTCGGATCGCGCTACGACCGCTTCACGGTCATGGTCACGGCGACCGCCGACGCCCTCAAGCAGACGTGGCCCGAGCTGCGCGACGTGCGCTTCGAGATCGGATCCATGCCGATCACCGCCGCCGAGGACGCCCTCCCCCGCTGGACGATCTATCGCGACCGCCAGCTGATCGTCATCCACCGCGTCGTGATCGAGCGGCTCGACCGCGCGCACGGGCTGCCGATGCACCGCGCCGACGACTTCCACAAGCGCCTGCTGACCGAGGGCGCCGTCTTCCGCGCGGCCGCCGACTACCTCGGCCGCGACCCGTGGGATCTCGGCGCCGACCCGTTCCACTGAGGAACGCTCCCTACGGGACGATCGTCACCGGCTCGGGCAGCGCGGGATCGGGATCGATCGGGAACCCCCCGATGGATCCGTCGACGCCGACGCTCGCGAGGCCCGACACCGAACCGCTCACGACGTTCACGGTGTAGGTCGCCTCGGCGGGCACGCTGATCGTGTCGGCGCGCCCCGCTGCGAGCTCGAGGGTCTGTGTGTCGCCGCCGCCGGTCGCGGTGATCTCGACCAACGCGCCCTCGTCCCCGAGCGCCGCGAAGCTCAGCGCCACGCTGCCGATGGGGCTCGCGGGCGCCGCGACGAGGGCGGATCCCTCGAGCGGCTCGCCCGGCGCGAACCACGCGTAGTCGTCGCTCGCCGCTTGGCGCACCGCCGAGACGAACGGGACGTCGCCGGACAGGCGCACGGCGTAGTTGCCGGCCTCGAGCCCATCGAACCCGACGCTCACGGGAACATCGGCCGTGAGCTCGGCGGTCGTGGAGAACACGGACTCGCCGGAGTCCTCCTCGACGACGTCAATGTCGACTGATCCGGACTCGCCGGAGGTGCCGAGCACCCGCACCTGGGTGGGATCCTCCCCTGCCTGCGCCGCCCGCTGGGTGACGTGCACGTGGGGAACGACGGCCTCCCGGGCCGGGAGCACGCCCGGCTGCAGGTCGACGCCGTACGGATCGAGCGTGCGCATCGTCGACGATTGCAGGCTCGTCCGGACGGGCGCGCCCTCGGCGATCACGCGGATGACGGGAGTCTCCTCCCCGCCCGCGATGCTCGCGACGGGCACGGCGCGCTGCTCGTGGGCCGGCACGGCGATCTCCCCGCCGGCCGGCGTCGTGCGCCCGTCGACGCCGTACACCGACAGCTGCACGGTCGCCGTGACGTCGCTCGGATTCGCGATCACGAGCACGTCGGTCGTGCCGGTCTCCACGGCCGAACCGGCGATCCACGACTCGGGGCTTCCGGGGCGGCAGGACGAGGCCGCGAAGCCGCGCAGGTCCGCCTCCTCGAGCGACGCCGAGGTCGCGGCGGCGACCGATACGGGGGCGCCGTCGACCGGATCCTGCGTGACGCTCGTGGCGGTTCCGACGTCGGGCAGCCCGATGTCCGCTTCCTGGACCGGGCCGTCGCCGGCCGCGGCGCCCGATGTCACCGCCGTGTCGGCGGCGGAGGCGAGCTTCGAGGCGTCCGCGGCGTCGCGGCCGAGCGCGAGAAGCGGTCCGTCGCACGCGAGCACCGTCTGCCCCGCCGCGGGCGTCACCTCGATCTGCGGCGCGGCCGGCGTTCCGGGCCCCGTCGCCGACACCGTGGGCCAGGGGGCGAAGCTCGCCGCGACGGCGGCCGCGGCGAGGACGACGCCCGCGGCCGAGCCGGCGACGATCCTGATCGTGCGGCGCGTCATGGTGTCTCCTTCCGCTCGTCGCCGATCGTGCGCGGCACGAGTTTCGCCTCGTCGCGCGTGCGGCGGGTCGAGATCGCCAGCAGCAGCGCGGCGATCAGGATCGCGACCTGGATGGCGCCGACGGTCCACGCGGTGGTCGTGTCGGATCCCGTGAGCCCGCCGCGCTCGGTGAGCTCGCCGTCGACGCGCCAGAGCACGCCGCGCTCGGTCTCGCCGACGCGCACGAAGCCGGCGCGCTGATCCATGGACGCCTGCGCGGTCAGCGCCATCACGCGCTGGTCGGTGTTCTGCGATCCGACGCTCTGGCGCAGCAGTACGAACGACACCCCGGCGTCGGCGAGGGGCTGCGTGATCGCCTCCGCGCTGCCCGAGATCACGCTCGCGGCGACCTCGGCGAGCCACTCGTCGTCGCTCGACACCGTAACGGCGGAGTTCGCGAGCACGGACGAGCCGCCGAGCGTCTCGCTCGATCCCCAGACCACGTGCGCCTCGGCGGATCCGTTCGTGAGCGGCTCGACGACGAGGGTGCCGATCTCGCGGTCTCCCGTCGCCTCGGCCGCGACGTACGCCGGAAGCGTCGTGAATTCGCCGGACGCGAGCGGCGTCGCCCCGCGATGCAGCGACGTCACCTGCGGCGCGATCGCGACGATCACGGCGACGACCGCGATGATCCCCGCGAGGCGGCGCACGGCCGTGCGGCGGACGGCGTCGATCGTGATCGCCGCGGCCAGCGCGAGACCGAGCCAGCCGAGGCTCAGGGCGCTGCCGGGCCACACGGGCACGGGCTCGCCCTCGGCGAACACGAGGCCGGCACCGACCGCGGCGACCGCGGTGATGCTGCCCAGGGCGGCCGCGGCGAGCGCGCCGACCGCGGCCCAGGAGCGCCCGGTCGCGGGGGCGACGAGCGCGATGACGGCGACCGGCACGACGAGCAGCGGCACCCACGAGGCGCCGTCGGCCGTGATGCCGAGGTCGGCGAGCAGCCGCGGCCACGCCGACAGGTCGACGAATCCGGCCGCGATCGACCACGCGTCCCCGTGCGCGAACGGCACGGGGGCGCCGGGATCGGCCAGCAGCGCCCACCCGGTGCCGCGCTCGACGTGCGCCGCGGCGACGGGGAAGAACATCGCGACGGTCGGCACGATGATCCACACGATGCGCGCGATGCCGCGGCGCCAGACGCAGATGGCGGCGACGAGCGCGGCGAGCCACAGCACGATGGCCGCGGGCCCCAGCGAGGGCGCGCACGCGAGCACGGCGGCGAGCAGGAGCGAGGCGGCCCCGGCCGTGGTCCAGGCGCGGTGCGCCGCGCTGGCGCAGTACGCGAGCCACGGCAGCAGCAGATGCAGGATCACCGCGGCGGGGCGACCCTCCGCGAGGGCGGACCACAGCGGCGGCGCCGCTCCCCAGAGCAGGGCGAGCGTGATGCGGGCGGCCGCGCCGTCGGCGACGCGCGTCGCGGCGAACCATCCCCCGAGCACGGCGAGCGGCGCCGCGAGGAGCCACAGGAGCACGAGGGCGTACGACGGGGCCGCCGGCCAGGCGGATCCGAGGATCGCCACGATGACCGAGAACGGATCGGCCGGCGCGACCTGGTCGATGCCCTCGGGGCGGAGGCCGTAGAACGCGTCCGACCACAGCCCGGCGACCGTGCCGCGCAGCGGCAGGAGCGCGCCTCCCGACATCGCGGGCCAGGTGAGGAGGGCGATGAACGCGCCGATGCTCGCGACGAGCGAGGCGAGGACGACCCACGCCCCGCCGCCCGAGAAGAAGCGCAGCGGCGCGCGAACGGGCGTGCGCGTGTCGTCGGAGGCGTGCTGGTGCGCGCGCAGCTCGGCGCGCGTTAAGCGCAGCGGATCGACCTGCGCCCAGGATCCGGTGCGGAACCGCCGCAGGCGCGAGCGCGAACGGGCGATAGACGGGATCCGCACGAGAACGGTGACGGCGGCCATCCACTCGGGCGCGACGCGGCCGGGCAGCTTCGCGAACAGGGCCACGATGGTGGCCCAGAGCGCGAGCGGCAGGAGCAGGAGCCACTGGAAGAAGACGAGCGCGGGGTGCGCGTAGGCGAGCCGGCGGTGAAGCCGTGCGACCCGCGACGCGTATGCGTGCGCGAGCGTCGGACGGTGCGCGGGCCACACCGCGACGCGGGCACGGGGGGCGAGTGCGAGGCGTCGCCCTGCGAGACGCGCGCGCACGCCGATGTCGAGGCCCTCGTCGATGCCGGAGAGGGCGCGGTCCGGCACGAGGTCTGCCACGACGTCGTGGCTGAGCAGCATGCCGCGGGCGTCGGCGCCGAGCACGTCATCGGCGTGGTCGTGCTGTCCTTGGTCGTACTCGCTGCGGGCGAGATCGACCGTGCGCCCCCACCGCGTCATGGTCGTGCCGAACGACTCGATGCGGCGGCGATCCGCGGCCTGCACGAGCTTGGGCGCCGCGACGGCGACCGACGGCTGACGCTCGAGCGCGGCGGTGAGGCTGGCGAGCGCATTCGGCTCGGGAATCGAGCCGTCGTCGATCAGCCAGGCGTGGGATCCCTCGGGAACGCGGTCGATCGCGGCCTCGATCGCCGCGGCGAAGGTCGCGCGCTCCGACACCGTGACGGCGGTCATCGCTGACGACGCATCGACGGCCTCGCGCACGGGAGATGGGTCGCCGCACACCACGATCGACATGCTGTCGACGGGCCGGGTCTGGGCGTCGAGCGCCGCGAGGGCGCGCGCGATCCGGGCCGCGGCCGAGGGGGAGGATCGCGTGACGAGAACGGCGTGAACTGGGGCGGGCATGACTCCGCAAGCCTATGACCGCACGAGCGCAGTACCGCTCACTGACACACCTGAGATGTCGCTGACAACGTGCGGCCGAGCACGACCGACGCCCGGGGGCGGCGCGGCCTCGATGCCCGGCGGCAGGCCGTCAGGACGCCTGCTGCTCGCGCTTGAGGCGGCGGCGTTCCCGCTCGGAGAGGCCGCCCCAGATGCCGAAGCGCTCGTCGTTGGCCAGCGCATACTCGAGGCACTGGGCGCGCACATCGCACGTTTCGCAGACGCGCTTCGCGTCCCGAGTGGATCCGCCCTTCTCTGGGAAGAACGCCTCCGGATCGGTCTGGGCGCACAGCGCCTCTGTCTGCCACGAGAGCGCGCCGTCGTCTTCGACGCCGCCTGCCATCGGGGCGCCGGGTACTCCGCGCTCGGCGGGGTCGACGAACCAGTCGGACGGCGCCTCTGGATTGTAAAACGGTGCGGTCATGGTGCTACTCCCCCTCGGTCGGCCTCGGATCAATGCCTTCCCTGGGTAATTACACCCGTGTGATTCGTTAATTTCAAGTCGATCATCGTAAGGGCCTCATCCCCGGATTGAAGGTTAGCGGCCCTTCGGCGTGTCTCGAGGAGGCGTCATACTCCCGAAAGAGCGACGAAAACTTCGCCTGACCCGGTGATTTCCAGCGCCGACTCCTCCGTGACGAACGCCGCGCGGCCCGGCATGATATCGATACTCCCCGAACCCGCCGTGACGCTCGCCGTGCCCGACACGCTGAGCACGATCGCGGTGCCGTCGAGGTCGGCCGCGGCGGATCCGCCGTCGCCGAGCGTCGCGCGCAGCAACCGGAAGTCGTCGATCTCGACGGGATACTCGTCGAATCCGCTCCCAGCGGAAACGGGCCGAACGAGCGCGACGGGCCCCGATTTTCGCTCCAGAACGCGCATCAGCTCGGCGACGTCGATGTGCTTCGGCGTGAGGCCGCCGCGCATGACGTTGTCGCTCGCGGCCATGATCTCCACGCCGATGCCGGATTGGTAGGCGTGCAGCTGGCCGGCGCGGAGGAAGAGCGCCTCGCCGTAGCCGAGCGTCATGAGGTTCATCAGCAGGCCGACGACGACGCCGGGGTCGCCCGGGAAGTCGGCGGCGTTGCGCCGCGCGTTGTCGAAGTCGGCGGCGAAGGCGTCGGATCTCGCGTCCGCAAGCGCGAGCGAGATCGCCTCGACGGTCTCCTGCGCGTCGCCCGACAGCAGCCAGGCGATGGCGTCGGCGAGCGAGGCGTCGTCGCGGATCCTCTCGAGAAGCGGCGATGCCGCGTCGCCGAGCTCGGCGAGCAGTTCGCGGGTGCGCTCGATGTCGCGCAGCCCGCAGAGGGCGACGAACTCGTCGCACAGCGACACGATCATCTCGGGCTTGTGGTTGTCGTCGGCGTAGTTGTGCGGCGCAGCCTCGGGCAGCTCGCGCTCCGCGGCCCAGCCCTCCTCGGCCTGCCGCTTCGTCGGGTGCGCTTGGATCGACAGCGACTGGCGGGCGGCGAGGATCTTCAGCAGGTACGGCAGGCGCGCGCCGTCCGTCTCGTCGCGGATCCACGCGTCGAGGGTGCGCCCGGATCCGTCTTCGACGTCGGCGGGGTCGGCCGGGTGGTCTCCGAACCAGACCTCGGCCTCCGGGCCGGATGCGGGGCGCCCCTCGAGGTCGGCGATGAGGTGTTCCGAACCCCAATCGAACGGGCGGGGGGCATTGCTCAGTCGCACCAGCATGCCTAAAGAATAGAGTTGATCACATGGCCCGCCTGACCCGACACCCCGTGGCGCACCCGCCGGTCGCGCCCGAACGCGAAGCGACGAGCCATCTCGCGATGCGCGCGTATGCCGCATTCGTGCTGTTCAGCGGCCTCGCCTACTCGTGGTGGTACAACCTGTTGGGCGCGATCGGAGCCGCGATTCTCATCGCGCTCGTCGTCGCGGGCTCGCTCGCCATCTGGATCCCCCGCGTCGCCCGACGCGGGTTCGCGTGGCAGCGCCTGCCCTGGGCGGCGCTCGGCTACGTCGCCCTCGCGGGCGCCTCGACGGCGTGGTCGGACTGGCCCGGCGCGACCGTCGCGACGTGGGTCGTGCTCGTGGCCTTCACCCTGCAGGGCGTGATCATCGCCGACATGCTGTCGTGGCGCGAGATCGTGCGGGCCCTCGAGGCGGCCCTGCGCTGGATCATCGGCGGGTCGATCGCCATCGAGGTGTGGGTCGCCGTGATCCTGCACCACCCGATCATGCCGAACTTCTTCCCGGTCGACGGCGACCCGGATCCGCACTGGTACTGGGTGCGCGGCAACCTGTTCGATTCGTGGCTCGTGGGCGAGAGGATCCAGGGCATCGTCGGCAACTCGAACCTGCTCGGCATGCTCGCGGTCATCGCGATCATCGTCTTCGCCGCCCGGCTGCGGCTCGCGGTGATCGAGCGGCTGCCGGCCGAGCGCATCGTCGCGCGGTCGCTGTGGCTGCTCGCCGCCGTGTGGATCCTGCTGCGCGCGGGATCCGCCACCAGCATCGTCGCGGGCGCGCTGGCGGTCGCGGTGCTCTGTGCGGCGCTCCTGATGCGCCGCGAGTCGTCGCCGTCGGGCCGCACGCGGATCTACGTGCTGTGCACGCTCGTCGCCGCGGGAGGAGCGGCGATCGCCGTGTTCGGCTACAACCGCATCGTGGCCCTGCTCGGCCGCGACGGAGGCCTGACGGGGCGCAGCGAGATCTGGGACCAGGTGATCGACCGCGCGCGGGACCGGCCGGCGTTCGGCCACGGGTTCTCGTCGCCGTGGGTGCCGTGGGACCCGGCCTTCGACGGGTGGATCATCGACCACGGCATCACCGTCTTCGAGGCGCACAACATGTGGCTCGACGTCTTCCTGCAGCTCGGCGCGGCCGGCATCCTCGTCATCGCGATCGTGTACGGATCCGCCGTGTGGCGCGCGTGGTTCCACGCTGTCGACCGGCCGCGCGGCGTCGGCGTCGAGACGCTGCCCTTCTCTCCCCTGTCGCTCGTGCCGCTGCTGATCCTGTGGGCGCTGCTCGCCCAGGGCATCGCCGAGTCGAACCCGATCATGCTGTGGGGCTGGATGCTCGTCGTGCTCTTCACGAGCAAGCTCCGGCAGCGTCGGACGCCGTGAACTCCATGCGCCGCGCGGCGCGCAGCGCGCTCGCCGACCTCCTGAGGTCGGCGCCGTTCGCGCGCGCTTACACGCTTGCGGCGCTCACGCTCGGGTTCCTCGCCGGGTCGATCCAGCGCGTCAACGGCCTCGTCACGGTCACGACGATCATCGGGGGCCTCGCGGTGATCGGCATCGCGATCCTGGCGGCGCGGCGCGACGAGCTCTCCCTGATCGGATTCGCCCCGACGAGCCTGTTCCTCTTCCTCGTGTGGTCGATCGTGAGCCTCGCGTGGGCGCTCGACGGCGCGTACGCCCGCACGATGGCGGCGTGGCTGGCCCTCGTCGGATGGGCCGCGATCGCCGTGACCATCGCGCACGTGCGCGACACCCTGCAGGTGGCGCGCGCCGTGGGCGACGTGTTGAGATGGCTGCTCGCGGCATCGCTCGCGATCGAGGTGTTCTCGGGCATCATCTTCGACGCCCCGCTCGAGGCGCTCGGAGTCAAGGGGCTCATCGCGTACGGCGGCCCCATCCAAGGATTGTTCGGATCGCGCAACATGCTCGGGTTCGTCGCCGTCCTCGCCCTGATCACCTTCGTGATCGAGTGGCGTGCGCGCGCGGTCGCCCGCCGCGTCGCCGTGTACTCGCTCATCCTCGCGGGCCTGCTCGTCGTGCTGTCGGGCTCGCCGACCGCGCTCGTCACGATCGTGGTCGTCGTCGTGGCGGAGCTCGCGCTCTCCTACGCCCGGCGCACGCCCCACGCCCGCCGCCGCGGCGTGGACGCGGTGATCGGCGGCGCGACGCTCGTCGGCATCGCGCTCGCGCTCGTCATGCACCGCCAGATCGCCGCGTTCTTCGCGAGCAGATCCGGCTTCGGCACGCGCACCCAGCTGTGGCAGGAGACGATCGAATGGATCGGGCGCCGACCAGTGACCGGGTGGAGCCTGTTCGGCACGTGGCATAACGAGCCGTTCCCGACGAACGTCATCAACCTCGCCCTGTCCTCCCCCAACTTCTCGGGCCTGAACGCCTATCTCGACGTCCTGCTGCAGCTCGGCTGGGTGGGGCTGCTGCTGTTCGCGCTGCTCGGCGGCGTCGCTCTCGTGCGCGCGTGGCTGGCGGCGGCCGATCGGCGCTCGGTCGTGCACGCGTGGCTGCCGCTGACGCTCGTGGCCCTGCTCGTCACATCCGTTTTCGAGAGCTATGCGCTCACCGGAATCGGCTGGATGCTGCTCGTGATGTGCGCGGTGCGGGCCGGACGCGAGCGGTCCTGGCGCCTGTCGATCGATCCGCGGGCGCCCGAGCCTCCCCCGGCTCGCCCTCAGGGCGGGAATCGATCCGCCAGGTAGGCTCGATTCGGTCGTTGCGCGAGCCGCGGCGCCGCCCCTCACGATCCCGACGGAGCACTTGTCTATGCCGTTCGTTCTGCAGAACGTGGTCTTCCCCACTGATCGCGACCCCGACCTCCTGCCCCTGTACCTCGACGCCGACTCCTGGTCGACGATCGACGAGAAGCCGGTGCGGGTCGCGACGGGCGCCCACATCGGGGACGTGCTCGGGCGCGAGAGCGTGCGCGTGCGAAAGGGGCGCCGCACGTCGTTCGCGAGCTACTTCAACGCCTTCCCCGCCTCGTACTGGCAGCACTGGACGGCGATCCGCTCGGTGACGCTGACGGTGCGGACGACGGGCGAGGCGACGG
Source organism: Microbacterium gubbeenense DSM 15944 (assembly GCF_000422745.1). GTDB lineage: Bacteria > Actinomycetota > Actinomycetes > Actinomycetales > Microbacteriaceae > Microbacterium > Microbacterium gubbeenense. Next base: position 79,406 of record NZ_AUGQ01000007.1, on the reverse strand, counting down.
TCCTCGTGTACCGCTCGAACGGATCCGGTGTGCAGCAGCGTATCGACACGGCCGAGGTGACGGGCGAAGCGACGACGTCGTCGTTCGAGATCCCGCTCACGCAGTTCTCGGACGGCGGATGGATCTGGTTCGACATCGTTTCGGGCCGGCAGGACGTGATCCTCGACGGCGCCGAGTGGACGACCACGCAGCAGCCGGCGCGCGCGGGCAAGGCCTCGCTCGGCATCACGACCTACAACAAGCCGACGTACTGCGTCGAGACGCTCGAGGCGCTCGCCGCGAGCCCGGGCGTGCTCGAGGTCGTCGACCGCATCTTCCTCATCGATCAGGGGAACGATCGCGTCGACGCGCAGCCGAACTTCGATGCGGTCTCGGGTGCCCTGGGCGATCAGCTCCAGCTGATCACGCAGAAGAACCTCGGCGGATCCGGCGGGTTCGCGCGCGCAATGCACGAGACGCTCCAGCGCCCGGAGAGCGACTTCGTGCAGCTGCTCGACGACGACGTGCGGATCGAGCCCGAATCGATCCGCCGCTCGGTCGTGTTCGGCCGCTTCGCGACGAAGCCGGTCATCGTCGGCGCGCACATGTTCGACCTGCTCGATCGTCCGAAGCTGCACGCGTGGGCCGAGGTCATCGACGAGGCGCCGTTCATGTGGCGCACGCTCTACCAGGAGCAGATGCCGCACGACTTCGGCGAGCAGAACCTGCGGCAGGCCAAGCAGCTGCACATGCGCATGGACGCCGACTACAACGGGTGGTGGATGTGCCTCATCCCGACCTCGGTGATCGCCGAGGTGGGGCTGCCGCTGCCGGCCTTCATCAAGTGGGACGACGCCGAGTACGCGGTGCGCGCACGCGCGAAGGGCGTGCCGACCGTGACGCTGCCGGGCGCGGCGCTCTGGCACGTGTCGTGGGTCGGCAAGGACGACTCGATCGACTGGCAGGCCTACTTCCACGCGCGCAACCGCATTGTCGCGGCACTCCTGCACTCGACGGTTCCGAACGGCGGCACGCTGCTGCGGCACAGCCGCCGGATGGACCTCAAGCACCTGATGATGATGCAGTACTATCCGACCGCGCTGCGGAACCTCGCGCTGCGCGACGTGCTGTCGGGCCCGGATCACATGCGCAAGACGCTCGCGACCCGCATGCCGCTCGCGCGCAAGATGGCGCAGAAGTTTCCGGAGACGGTCGTGCACAAGGATCCGGACGAGGTGCTGCACTCGCGCCGCGGACGCCAGGTGTTCCAGCTGCACCGCCGGCACGAGTTCGACAGCCCGACGGGCATGCGCCTGAGGATCTTCACGGCGCGCGCGCTTCTCAGCCACCTGATCCGGAAGCCGGCCCCGGAGAACGTCGCGACGCCCGAGGTCGAGTTCGGCAAGGAGGACGCGCACTGGTGGCGCGTGCCCGCGTTCGACTCGGCGCTCATCTCGGCGGCCGACGGATCCGGAAAACAGATCTACACGCGCAACCGCGGCACGTTCCGCGGCATGCTGTACGACTCGATCCGCCTGCATCGCAAGCTGAAGAAGCAGTGGCCGCGGCTCGCCAGGGAGTACCGGGAGGCACTCCCGGAGCTCGTGGCGGACAATGAGTGGGTGGAGAGTTTCGAGGCAGACGCATGAGCACTTCGTTCGACCCCGCATCCGCGACGATCGTGATCGTCACCTTCAACCGTTCGGCGCTGCTCGGCCGCGCCCTGGCATCGATCGGCACGATGGATCCGAAGCCGGGCCACGTCGTCGTGATCGACAATGCCTCCCCCGATGACACGCCGGAGGTCGTCGAGCGCCTGTCGCCGGAGACCGGAACCGAGGTCGTGTACCGCCGGTTGGAGACCAACACGGGCGGTGCGGGCGGCTTCAGCGCGGGCATGGAGACGGCGTACGAGCTCGGATCCGAATGGATCTGGCTGATGGACGACGACGTCGAGGTGCTGCCCGACGGGCTGGAGCGGATGGGCGCGTGGGCGCCGAAGTTCCGCCACATCCAGGGCCGCCGCTACGACTACGACGGCTCGGAGTTCTACTGGCAGTACCGGGTGTCGACGTCGCTCGGCATCCCGATCCCGTTCGCGCCGGCCGGATTCGACGACTCCGGATACCGCGAGATGAACTCGGGCTGCTTCGAGGGCATGTTCATCCACCGCTCGCTCGTGAAGGAGCTGGGGCTGCCGGATCCGCGGTTCTTCATCTACTGGGACGACACGATCTACGGGTACCTGGCCTCGCGCCGGACGCCGTGCGTGATCGTCGACGAATTCGTGCTGCAGCGCACGCGCGAGATCAAGCAGTGGGACATGGGCACGCGCCACCTCAATGCCTCGAGCGACATGTACCGGTACTACATCATGCGCAACCGCGGCATCATGGCCCACTACTACCGCGCGCACGGCGACTACCGGCCCCTGATGTTCGCGATCGGCACGGCGGCGACCTTCTCGAAGGAGCTGATCCGCCTCGCGTTCGTCGAGCGCAGGATCACGAAGAAGGGGTGGGGAAACCTGTGGCGCGGCATGCGCGATGGGTTCGCTCTCGCGAGTGACAAGTCGTTCGAGATCATGGCGCCGCTGGCCGACTGATAGGCGGTTCGTCGCGACGCACTTCGCAATATGCGGCAATACGTCGTCACGGCGATTCTTAGTTCGTCACTGACTTAGGCGGCGCGGCGGGCGGCCCTTAGATTTCAGGCATGCCCCCGCTGACCCGCACCGAACCCGCGCACCCCGGCGCCCTCGACGTCGTCCCGCTGCGCCACTGGTGGCGGTGGGTCTTCAGCGCCATCGCCGTCTTCCTGCTCGCGCAGCTCGTGTGGACCTTCTTCACGAATCCGCAGTGGCGATGGCCGGTGTTCGCGGATCACTTCTTCAACGAGGCGGTGCTGCGGGGACTGTGGCTGACGCTGTGGCTGACGGCGGCCTCAGCCGTGATCGGCTTCGCGCTCGGCGGTCTGCTCGCGCTCGCAAGGCTGTCGGGATCCCCCCTGCTGAACGGTTTCGCGTGGGGCTTCATCTGGTTCTTCCGTTCGGTGCCGCTCGTCGTGCAGCTGGTGGTCTGGTACAACCTCGGCTACCTGTTCCCCACGCTCGGCATCGGGTGGCCGTTCACGTATGACTTCTGGGTCGTCGAGTTCGACACGGTGCGGCTGCTGTCGTCCACCGTCGCCGCGATCCTGGGGCTCTCGCTGCACCAGGCGGCGTACTCGGCCGAGATCATTCGCGGCGGCCTGCTGTCGGTCGACCAGGGTCAGCTCGAGGCAGCGCGTGCGCTCGGCATCCCGCAGCTGCGGCGGTTCCGGCGGATCGTGCTGCCGCAGGCGGCGCGCGCGATCCTGCCGAACGCCTTCAACGAGGTCATCGGCCTGCTCAAGGGAACGTCGGTCGTGTTCATCGTGGCGCTGCCCGAGCTGTTCTACACCGTGCAGGTGATCTACAACCGCAACCAGCAGGTGATTCCGCTGCTGCTCGTCGCGGCCGTCTGGTACACGATCTTCACGACGCTGCTCAGCATCGCCCAGTTCTACGTCGAGCGCAGGTTCTCCCGGGGCGCGGCGCGGGAGCTGCCGCCCACCCCATTGCAGAAGCTGCGGCGCGCGTTCCGAACGGCGACGGCCCGCGTCCGCTCTCAGACCCCACAGACCTCGGGAGAACCCGCATGACCGCTTCCGCCCGGGCCGGGCTCGTCGAGATCACCGGCCTCCACAAGTCGTACGGCGAGCACGAGGTGCTGCACGACATCACCCTGCGCGTGGAACCGGGCCAGGTGGTGGCGCTGCTCGGGCCGTCGGGATCGGGCAAGTCGACGCTGCTGCGCGCGATCAACCACCTCGAGACGATCGATCAGGGCTCGGTCACGAGCGACGGCGCGCACATCGGATACGAGCGCCGCGGCGACAAACTGCACGAGCTGCCCGAGAAGAAGGTGCTCGAGCGGCGCACGCGCGTGGGGATGGTCTTCCAGAACTTCAACCTGTTCCCCCACCTCACGGCGCTGGAGAACATCATCGAGGCGCCGATCGCGCTGAAGCGGGCGAAGCGCGCCGCGGCGATCGCCCGCGGCCGGGAGCTGCTGGAGCGCGTGGGACTCGCGGATCGCGCGGGCCACTATCCGCGCCAGCTCTCGGGCGGGCAGCAGCAGCGCGTCGCGATCGCGCGGGCGCTCGCACTGGATCCGGATGTGCTGCTCTTCGACGAACCGACGAGCGCGCTCGATCCGGAGCTCGTGGGCGAGGTGCTGCGCACGATCCGCAGCCTTGCGCACGGCGGCACGACCCTCATCATCGTCACGCACGAGATCGGCTTCGCGGCCGAGGTATCCGACCACGCGGTGTTCCTCGACGGCGGCCGGATCATCGAGCAGGGCCCGCCGTCGCGGGTACTGCGCACCCCCGAGCAGACACGCACGCAGGAATTCCTCGACTGGGTCATCTGATCCCTCTCACCGAACGCAAAGGACACGCCATGACCCTCACGATCCGCCCGCGGCGCGCGGCAGCCGCCCTCATCCTCATCGGCGCCGTCGCCAGCCTTGCGTCCTGCGACGCCGTGGTCACCGACGGCGACGCGGCGTCGGCCGACGCTGCGAAAGCGCCGGCAGCGAGCGAGGGCGAGAGCCCGTTCGACCTGACGACCGCGAACGCCGAGAACCGTCCGCACATCGACCCGGTTCCGGAGGCCGTCGCGGCGCTCGAGGCGAGCGGATTCGAGCCGATCCAGGACGACAAACTGACGGTCGCGGTGAGCGCGGGATCGACGCCGCTGGGGTTCCTCGCCGAGGACGACAACCGCACGATCCTCGGCATCGAGCCGGACATCGCCTCGCTCGTGGCGGACGGACTCGGCCTCGAGTTCGCGCCCGAGAACGTCGCGTGGGCCGACTGGCCGCTCGGCGTCGAATCGGGCAAGTACGACGCCGTCGTCTCGAACGTCACGGTCACGGAGGAGCGCAAGGATCTGTTCGACTTCGCCACGCACCGCAACGACGTGATCGCGTTCCAGGTGCAGGCCGATAGCGGCATCGATTCCATCTCCGAGGCGAAGGACGTCTCGGGTCTGCAGGTCGTGGTCGGCAGCGGCACGAATCAGGAGAAGATCCTGCTCGACTGGTTCGCCGAGAACGAGGCGAACGGCATCGATCCGGGTGAGCCGGTGTACTACGACGACAACGCCGCGGCGCAGCTCGCACTTGCATCCGGACGCGTCGACGCGATCTTCGGGCCGAACCCGACGGCCGCCTACGCGGCGGCGGTCAGCGGAGAGTCGAAGGTCGTGGGCACCATCAACGGCGGTTTCCCCGAAACCGCGCAGATCGGCGTCACCACGGCGAAGGGCAACGGCCTGATCGACCCCGTCGCGATCGTGCTCAACTCGATCATCGACGACGGCACGTACGACGAGGCTCTCGAGCGCTGGGGCCTCGAGGATGAGGGGGTCGAGGAGTCGCTGGTCAATCCTCCGGGGCTTCCGCGCCCATAGCGTGCGGGACCGGGGCGCGCGGGGCCGCGGAGCAAGCCGCTCGCACGACCCGCGCGACTCGCCGCGCGAGTCCGCCGACTCTGCCCGGGGCCGCACGCGCTGGCAGACTATTGCCATGCTGAACATCGCGGACGACGCGAAGGTCGACTCGGACGTCGTCTTCAACCACTCCGATCGCGTGACGATCAGCGTCGGGGCGGGCTCGCGCATCTATCGCGGCAGCGAGTTCACGGGCGACATCTCGATCGGTGCGGACGTGTTCATCAATCGAGATTGCTACGTTCGCCCCAACACGACGATCGGCGATCGGGTCAACATCGGCCCGTTCGTGAGGCTCGTCACCGACACCCACGACATGGGCTCGCACGAGCGCCGGGCGGGCGCGGTGCGTCACGACGCGATCAGCGTCGGTGACGGATCGTGGATCGGTGCGAGCACGACCGTTCTCGCCGGCGTGACGATCGGTGCAGGGTCCGTGGTCGCCGCGGGATCCGTCGTCACCGGAGACGTGCCGGACGACGTCGTCGTCGCGGGCGTTCCTGCAAAGATCGTGAAGCGGCTCTCGACATAGCAGCGGCCCGATGAATTCGTCGCGTAGGACGAGGTTCCCGCGGTCGCGTACTTACGCGCCGTCATCCTGATGACGACGCGTCGCACGCCGTGTGCATCACCTGGTCAGGAACCCACCTCGGGATACCGCCACCCGCGCCACTGCTCGAACGCGCCGTTCACGAGCTGCGAGGCCGTGCGCTCCCATGTGTGCTTCGATGCGTGTCGGATATAGAGGTACCCCAGGCTCTGGGTGCGGTACCCGATGCCGCCCTGCGTCTCGACGCGGATCAGCACCGAGCGGTCCGTCGAGTTGGGCGTCGGGCGCCAGCCGCCGAGTGCGTCGAAGGCCGCGCGTGTGAGAAGCATCGCTCCCCCGGCGAGCTGATCGTGGTACCGCTCGGTCGCGAACGTGCGGTGCACGGTCTGGCCGACCTCCTCGAAGAAGAGGTACTCGGTCGTCTTGCCGACCACATCCGCGCGCGAGTAGAGGTGCGCGAGCACGAGGTCCGAGATGTGGTGCTCGCTGTACCAGTCGTCGTCGTCGAGCTTCGTGATGAGGTCGCCCGACGAGCGGCGCACGCCCTCGGCGAGCGCGCCGCCGAACAGCACCGTGTCCGGCACCTCGACGATCGTGTAGTCGAGGCCCGCCAGGTCCACGCCGTCGAGCGCGGGCGCGGGCACGCCGTGCACGACCACGATCACCTCGAAGTGCGCGTAGGTCTGCTGCGCCATCATCTTCAGCACGCCCGGAACCAGCTCGCTGCGCATCGTCGAGAGGATGACGCTGACGCGCGGCAGGTACCGTTCCCCCGTCGTGCGGGTGATCGCCGAGGCGAGCCGGAAGAACCCGGCATGCTCGCGCATCGCGATGCGCCGCGCCTCGACCTGGCGCAGCTCGCGCTCGAGACCCATCGTCTGCGCGTACGGGCGGCGGATCACGTCGACGAGCGCCGGCGCGAGCGCAACGGGTGCGATCTCGACCGACGCCGGAAGCGAGTGCAGGATCGTGTCGGTCGCCGCGATCTCCGCGAAGCGCGCCGCAAGACCCTCGGGAACGACGGCGATTCCATCCAGCGAGATGCTCTCCACCCCGCGGAGCTCGCGCACCGTCGCGGCCGTCAGCGGCCGGCCGAGGTCGAACTCGATCGGCGCACCCCTGTCGTCCTCGATCGCCACGATGAGCGCGCGGTCCTCGAGCAGCACGAGACGCCGCGCCGGCCGCGACCGCTTGAACAGCAGCTCGCGACCGATGGGGTTGTGCACGTTCAGGTCGAGCGTCGGGAGCTCCGTGCGCGGGTACCCGCGCGCGGCCTCGTCGGTCGTCAGGTGGTGCGTCGCGATGTCGTCCGCCAGGCGGCGCGGTCCGCCGATGAGCAGATCCGCCCGCTTCAGGCCGACGCCCTGCAGGCGCTCGATCATCGGCTCGATCGGCGGCACCGAACGCGTCGGCAGCAGCGAGAGCACCTCCTCGTCCGCTCCCGCGGCGACCGCGACGAGCGGGAAGCCCGCGCCCGCGAACGGGGTGTTCGGCATGAACAGCGGGATCAGTGCGTTGGCGATCTCGTGCACCGGCGTCGCGCGCTCGAGCGCGACGACCGCGCTCGAGCCGCCCTTCGACTGATCCGCGTCGAACGAGAAGCTCTTCAGGCCGCGCACGTGTCCGAGCCTCCCGCGCCAGCGCGGCGACGGCGCGTCCCAGCGCTCGATCCTCAGCCGGAGCTCGCTCGTCTTCTGCGCGGGATTCCGCGGCAGTGCCAGCGCGCGCAGCAGGTCGGCGTCCGGGATCTCGATCGTGAACACGTCGACGGGTGCCGCTTCGACACCGATCCGCTCGGCGACGGCGACCGGCGAATCGAGCCGCACGGCGTCGGTCGCGGTGGAATTGTGACGATCGGCTCGGCGCATCCGATTCTCCCTGGATTGAGGCGGTCGGGGCGCCCACAGGCTACCCCGCGATAATGTTACGAACGCTCAGCCAGGCGCTCGATGAGGTCGGCATACTGCGCGGCCATGCGCTCGGGCGGGCGAGAATCGGCGAAGGCCCTCGCCGCGGACCGTGCGACACGCGAGCGGTACCAGTCGTCCGCGAGCAGCTCCGCGAGCGAGGCGTCCGCGTTCGACCGGTCGAAGAACCGGATCCACGCCTCCCCGCCGAACTCCGCAACGAGATGCGGTTCGTCGGGCAGGATGACCGGCAGCGAGTACGTCGCCGCCAGGAACATGTTGCCCGAGTTGAGGATCGCGCGGTACGGCAGGACGAGCACGTCCGCCGCACCGAACCAGGTCGCCACGTCCTCCGGGAACACCCGCTTGAGGTGCGTCGTGAGCGGCACGGGTCCGTTTTCGAGCGCGTCGAGGATCTCGTCGACATCGCCCTGCGGGCGTCCCGCGAGCAGCAGCTGCAGCTCGGAGCCCGATTCCGACGCGATCCGGGTCGCCGCCGCGAGGTGCTCGAGGCCCTTGTACGGCCGGATCCATCCGAAGAACAGCGCCGCGGGACCCGTGCCCTCGACGCCGAGCGCCGCGCGGGCGGCCGTGCGCTCCACGGGATCCCCGTAGACGCCGTCGTAGCTCGCGTGCGGGATCTCGACGATCTTCTCGATCGGCAGCGCGTACGACTGTGCGGCGATCTGCGCGGTGTGCGGCGAGATCACGTGGATCGCATCCGCGAGCAGCCCCAGCTTCTCGTGCAGGTAGATGTTGGTCTTCGGGTACAGCGTGTCGTGCGGCAGCACGTTGTGGATCGTCCACACGACCCGCCGCCCCCACTGCTTGGCGCTGTAGAGCGCGTCGAGGAACAGATCAGTGCGACGCCGCGCGTCCACGGCGTTGACCGCCCATTCCGTCACAGGGCTCGTCCACTGCACGTGGATCACGCCGCGGCGCTCCGGCGACGTCAGCTCGATCACGGCCTGGTCGAAATCGGGGATTCCTGCCATCTCGTATCCGCGCGCGATGACCTCCGACTGGAGGATTTGCACGTAGGGGTTGTCGTGCCACCCGGGAAAGTTGAAGACACGTCGATCGACAGGCATGGCCACGAGTCTATTCGGCGACCCGCGGCCGCATCCGTAAGCCACGCGATGCGCCTGAACGATCCCTGAGCGTCCGCGCGCTTCGAGTGTTCTCATAGCCCTGTCAGAACGCGCTGGCTAGACTGCGGAACGTGACTGCCGCCGATTCTCAGACCGCCACGCCCCCGATTGTCTCCCGCAACCGCTGGCGAGACGTCTTCGACGGCACACTGCCCGAGGGCTGGGAGCCGACGCTCACGGTCTCCGTCATCATCCCGTCGTTCAAGAGCAAGACGCTCGAGTTCACGCTCGCGTCGCTCGCGGCACAGGACTACCCCGAGGACCTGCTCGAGGTCGTCGTGCTCGACGATGGCGGCGGCGAAGAGCCGGTCGAGCTCGGCGAGTTCGTGCCGAAGAACACGCGCGTCATCCGCATCCACGAGGTGAGCGACGGCTGGGGCCGCTCGAACGCGACCGACATCGGCATCAAGTCGACCACGGGCGACATCATCTACTGGTGCGACTCCGACATGATCCTCTTCCGCGACAACGTGCGCCAGCACGCCAAGTGGGGGCACTTCATCCCCGAGGCCGCCACGATCGGCGAGAAGGGCTTCATCGAGGACTGGACCTACACGCCCGAAGAGGTCTACGAGAAGGTCAAGGCCGGCACGATCGGCGATGACTACGACCGCAGCGACCTGCACGAGCACTGGTCGAAGCAGATCTACCGCGACACCGACGACCTGAACACGTCGGACGGACGCAACTACTCGACGCACATGGGCGCGTGCGCGACCGTGACCCGCGCCGTCTACGACCGCACGTTCGGCCAGGACACGCGCCTGCACCTCGGCGAGGACACCGAGATCGCCTACCAGCTCTGGCAGGCGGGCGCCGTCTTCATCCCCGCACACGACGCCGTCGGCTGGCACATGGGCCGCGGCACGATTCAGGATCACGCGGCCAAAGTCGCCTGGCACAACGACGTCCATTTCGCGCAGCGCATGGCGATCCCCCGCTACCGTCGCAAGGCCGACAACCGCATCTGGGAAGTGCCGCTGATCAAGGTCGTCACCGAGGTGACCGCCGAGAACGCCGTGTACGCGCGCCCCGCGATCGACCGGATCCTCAACAACACGCAGACCGACGTGCACGTCGTTCTCGTCGGCCCGTGGTCCGAGCTGCACGACGGGCGCCGTCGCATGCTCGCCGACCCCATGAACGAGCTCTATCTCGTCAAGGAGTGGTTCCAGACCGATAACCGCGTCATCTTCGCCGAGGAGAGGCCCGAGAGCGTCTTCCCCGCGCCGTTCCGCGTCGACATGCCGATTACGGTCGAGCTGTCGAGCGAGAGCCTGCAGGAGATGTACGTCATGATGGACAAGCCCTGGATCGGCGCCATCCGCTTCTTCACTCCGGGCCACGACAACGACGAGGCCGTCACCGTATGGAACTCGGCCGTCGTCGAGCGCGCGCGGCCGTACGTCGCCGATGGCCGCAGCCTCGAGGACGTCGTCGCGCAGATCGCCGGCTTCGAGTGGCGCGCGAGCGAGTCGGCCCACATCTCCGACATCCGCGAGAACGACGACCTCGGCGCCCGCGTCGTGCGCGTCGAGCCCCGCGTCGCGCAGCTCGAGAACGAGCTCGCCGACATGCGGATCCGCGCGGAACGCGCCGAGGAGTCCGTTTCGACGACGCGTCTGGTCGCGCGCGGGCTCAACGCGCGCACCGGCGGACGCGCGGGACGCGCGGTGCGCGGCATCAACGGCAAGCTGGGCGGGATCCCCGCCCGCGTGGTGCGGAAGTTGCGCGGGCTCCTCGCCCGCTGACCCGGAGCGCATGACGGAGACATCCGTGCGCGCGCGACGCGACGCGCGCAGCGTGACCCGAGGGTTCCGGCCCGACATCCAGGCGCTCCGCGCGCTCGCGGTGATGAGCGTCATGCTCTATCACCTCTGGCCGAACCGCCTCACCGGCGGCTTCGTCGGGGTCGACGTCTTCTTCGTGATCAGCGGATACCTGATCACCTCCCACCTCATTCGCGAGCGCGCGAAAACCGGCAGGATCGCGCTCGGAAAGTTCTGGGCCCGTCGCGCCGCCCGATTGCTGCCCGCATCCCTGCTGGTGCTCGCGCTCGTCGGCATCGCCACCCTCATCTGGGTGCCGAACGCCCTGTGGCCGCAGTTCTTCGGCGATGTCACCGCCTCCGCGCTGTACGTGCAGAACTGGCACCTCCTGTTCGCCAGCGTCGACTACCTCGCAGCCGACAACATCGCCTCCCCCGTGCAGCACTTCTGGACGCTGTCGGCGGAAGAGCAGTTCTACGTGATGCTGCCGCTGCTGATGGTGCTGTCGATGTGGCTGTTCCGCAAACTCCCGTGGCGCACGGTCACGCTGGTCGCGATCGCCGTCGCGACCATCGCCTCCTTCATCTACAGCGTCGTGCAGATGCAGGTCGCCCCGAGCTCCGCCTACTTCTCGACGTTCACCCGAGCGTGGGAGTTCGGCGCCGGCGCCTTGCTCGCGTTTGCGCCCGCCGTCACGCGCTCTCGGCCGGGCACCGTCATCGCGGGCATCGGCGTCGCGATGATCCTCATCTCGGTCGTCGTGTACACGGGCGAGACGCCCTTCCCCGGCGTCTCGGCACTGCTGCCCGTGTTCGGCACTGTTCTCGCGATCTGGGGCGGCGCCCCGTCGCTGCTCGCGCCGTTCGGCCGGATCACGCCCATCTCGATGCTGGGCCGCGTCTCCTACGCCGTGTACCTCTGGCACTGGGCCTTCATCGTGATCGTGCCGTACGCGACCGGCGTGCCGCTCACGACCCTGCACAAGCTCGCGATCGCCGCCGTCAGCATCGCGCTCGCGTGGCTGTCGACGAGGTACGTCGAGGATCGCGTGCGCACGTCCGACAAGCTGCTGCACGGCCGCCGGCCGCGCACGATCGCGATCTGGAGCGCCGCCGGCATGGCGTGCGTGCTCGTCATCTCGCTCGGCTCCACGGCCCTCCTGCGCCAGAGCGAGCAGAGCACCCTCGAGGCGCAGGAACAGCTCATCGAACAGCAGCCCGACTGCTTCGGGGCACAGGCAATCGACCCGGAGCTCGCCCCGTGCGAGAACCCCGAGCTCGATGACGCGCCCCTCGTTCCCGCGCTGAGCGAGATCGAGCAGGACGACGCGAACACCGCCGAGTGCTGGGCCGGGCCGGAGATCGCCGACCTCAACATGTGCTCGTTCGGCCCGAAGGACGCCGACATGCACCTCGTCGCGATCGGCGACTCGCACAACAACGCGATGCTCACCGCGTACGAGGCCGCCGCCGACGAGCTCGGCTGGCGCATCGACGTCGCGGGGCACGCGGGCTGCTCGTGGACCGACGAGGATCTGAGCCTCGCGACCGACGAACAGACCGCGTCGTGTGCGTCGTGGCGCCAGTCGGTGAACGAGTACGTGCAGACCGCGGACGACGTCGATGCATACATCGTCGCGAGCCGCGGGGGCGAGACCGACGCGGATGACGACAAGGTCGCCGGCATGGTCTCCGCGTGGGCCGCTCGCCCCGACACGAGCGTTCCGGTGCTCGCGCTGCTCGACAACCCGTACTTCGGCGAGTCGCCCGTGACGTGTATCTCCGAGGATCCGTCGACGGCGGTCGAGCGCTGCGCGAAGCCCCAGGACGAGGTGCTGCTCGACGATGGCAAGCAGCGCGCGGTGGATGAGGATCCGAACGCCACGCTGCTCGACCTCACGCGGTACTACTGCGCCGACGGCGTGTGCCCGCCCGTGATCGGCGGCGTCGTCGTCTACCGCGACTCGCACCACATCACGGCGACGTACGCCTCGACGCTCGGCCCGTATCTTGCGGCCGAGCTGCGCTCCGCGCTCGGGCGCTGATCGGTCACCGCCACGAGAACTGTCGTCGCGTCGGTCAGCTCTGCGCGAGCAGGTTTTCGCCGTCTGCCTGAATAAGGCCGCACCGATCAGGGCAGAACGTCGACCAGCTCGCGCTCGAGGTACGGCCTGAGGGTCCCGATGAACGTCGCCGTCATGTGTGCGTTGTCGCGGTAAACCGCAACACCGCCGACGACCGGGTTGCACCGGTCGGGCGCGCAGATGAAGTCGTTGACGTCGATCGTCACGGCGTTCGGATCCTGTGCCACGGCATCGTCGAGGCCCGTCGTGTCGGCGATCGCCTCGTCGCGCGGAACCGAGCAGTCGCCGTCGTTGAGGGCGCGCGCGTTCCCGAAGCACGGCGACTGCACCGACGAGAGGATCATCGGATTGTCGTGGAGGGCGATGATCGGCACGTTCTCGGCGTCGGGACGCTTCGACCACGCCTCGAGCAGCTTCTCCGTCTCGAACTCGGCCTGGTCCGTGCCCTCCAGCACGGCGAACGCCGAGTGCGACGCGGCCGCTACGAAGATCGCGTCGTAGCCGCCCTCGTCGACCACGGCGTCAGCCTCTTCCCGCCAGGAGGTGCACCGGTCCTGCAGCATCTGGGAGAGGTCCGCGAGCTGCGCGTCCTCGCCCATCCAGCGGCACCAGCCGCGCGCGGCCATGTCGACGCGCCAGCCCTGATCCTCGGCGATCTGCTCGATCGCATCCGTCATCACGGCGAGGTGCGAGTCGCCGAGGGCGAGGATCCGCATGTCGCTGTCAGGATCGCCGAGCGTGCACATGTCGAACGCGTCGTCGCCCATGTCGCTCCAGCATTCGGAGCGCGTCGCGTCGTCGGTGCGCCGCAGCGCCTCGACGGGCAGGACCCCCGTCGGCGGCATGCGGCTCGCGTGCGCTGTGAAGTCGTGGCATTCAGGGCGGTCCGGATCCAGCGCCGCGGCGCCCGAGCAGGCCTCGAGCGGCACGTCGGCGCTGCGCATGATCGCCGCGTGGCTCGTCGTCGCGGGCACGACCGCGATCGCGATCGCCACCACAATGGCCGCGAGCTGCGTCCAGACGCCGCGGTTGGCGGCCCACCGAGTGGGAAGCCGCAGCAACCAGGTCGTGAGCATCGTCGCCACGTACGCCGCCGCGAGCACCGCGATCGCGCCGAGCGGGCCGATCACGCCATCGGTGTTGCCACGGTAGGTGAGGTACGCGATCAGGATCGGCCAGTGCCACAGGTACAGGCCGTACGAGATTCGGTCGAGCTGGACGAGGCTGCGGTGCGACAGCACGCGCGAGGCCGAGGCCCTGTGGGTCGAGCCGGCAGAGAGCAGGACGACAGCGGCCCCGAGCACCGGCAGCAGCGCGGCCGGACCGGGATACGCTTCCTTGCCCTCGAACACGAATCCCGAGGAGATGATCATGGCGAGCCCGATCCAGCCCGTGATGCCGCGCCACGCGGCCGGGATCACGATGCCGCGCTTCCACAGGCCGGCGACAATCCCGCCGAATCCGAGCTCCCATGCACGGGCGAACGAGTCGAAGTATGCGCGGGTCGGATCGAACGCGTTCAGCTGCCACGCGTAGACGAACGAGCAGGCCGTGCCCACGATGACGGCGACCCAGAAGATCCGCACGCGCGTCGCGCGGCGCCGGCTGAGCAGCGTGACGATGACCGCGATGAGCGGCAGCACGACGAAGAACTGCGCCTGCACCGACAGCGACCAGAAGTGCTGCAGCGCGCTCGTCTCGGATCCGGCTGCGTCGTAGGTGAGCTGCTCGGAGATCAGGTGCCAGTTCTCGTAATAGAGAGCCGTGGCGATGACCTCGCGGAGCGTGCCGAGCTGCGCCCACGGCTCGTATACGACGAACGACATGACCACGACGGCGACGAGTACGACAGCCGCGGGCGGGGTGAGCCGGATGAAGGTGCGGGCCCACCGCGCGACGACGCCGAGCGGCCGTCCCGCCCCGAGCGAGCGGGCGGGCGAGGGTCAGGGTGAGCAGGAATCCCGAGACCATCAGGAAGACGTCGACCCCGCCGGAAACTCGCCCGTGACCGAACAGGTGGAAGACGACGACGAGGGTCAGTGAGACGCCGCGAAGGCCATCGATCTCCGTGATCCGAGCTGGCTTCGTTCGCGCGCGCCTCGTGGTCTGCTCAATTGTCACCGTCATAAGTGTCGCGCAGAGTCGGTGGGAGAACCATCAAGAACGCTCCGTTCTCACCGGATCAGTCGCGCGAGCTCGCCGTCGAGATAGGGAGCGAGGGTCGCCGCGTAGGTGCGGGTGAGATGCGCTCCGTCGCGCGTCACGACCACCCCGCCCTGCACCATCGAACACACATCCGGGGTGCACTGCAGGTCGCTGAGATCGATCAGGTGGGCGTTCTCGGTCATCTCGACGGCCTCGTCGACGCCCGTGTCGAGCAGCGCGCGCGTGCGCGGCAGCGCGCACTCCCCCGCATCGATCGCTTGCCGATCGGTGAGGCACTCGAGCATCTCGCTCGGGAAGATCGGGTTGTCCCGCAGCGCGATGATCGGGGTCGATGTCGACGAACGGTGCGACCAGGCCGCAACGAGCACCTCCGCGTGATATTCGTCGTCCGTCACGCCGGCCGACGTCGACGCGAACCTCGACTTCGACGAGGCGGTCGTGAAGATCGCGTCGTACTCGCCCGACGTCGCGCGTTCGTCGATCGCCCTGCGCCAGTCTGCGCAGGCCTGCTGATCCGCATCGCTCTGCCCGTAGACGGGTGCGTCGGGCGATACCCACTGGCATCCGGCCCGCCCCGCCGCATCGATGCGCCACCCGCGCGCCGAGGCGATCTCCTCGTAGACGTCGAGCAAGACGTTGTTATGCGAGTCGCCGACGGCGAGGATCCGCTTCGCGTACCCGTGCTCGTCGCCGAGCGCGCAGACCGCCACCGTGTCGCTGCCGAGGGGCGCCCAGCACTCTCCCCTGTTCGCGTCGTCCGCGCGCAGGTTCTCGAGCGCCGGCTGCAGCTCGCCGTCGTACATCTCGTCCGCGCAATCGGTGCGGTCGGGATCTAGCGAGGCCGCGCCGGCGCAGCCGGCCACGGCGACGGGCGACCGCTGCGTCGCCGCGTGCGCCAGGAGGGCGCCCGCGGGAGCCGCAGCGACGATGATCGCCACCAGCGCGAGCGCGATCGACCGCCGCGGATCCGTCGCCCACGTCGTGGGCGCCCGCAGCAGCAGACGCGTCAGCATCGTCGCGGCGAGCGCGCTCGCGAGCACGACGAGCGCGCCTTGCCAGTCGATCGCCTCGCGCCCCTGGAGCGTCAGCAGCGCGATGAGGATCGGCCAGTGCCACAGGTACAGCCCGTACGAGATGCTGTCGAGCCAGCGCAGCGGCCGGCTCGTGAGGAGCGCCGAGGGCGAGCGCCGTCCGCCCGCGGACGAGAGGATCACGAGGAGCGCCCCGCCGACAGGCAGCAGCGCCGCCGGCCCCGGGTACATCGTCCCGCCGTCGAACACGAACCCGCTCACGATGATCATGGCGAGCCCCGCCCACCCCGCGAACGCCTTCATGCTCGCCGGAAGCGCGCGCCCCGCCATCGCGATGCCCGCGACGAGTCCGCCGAGCCCGAGCTCCCAGAAACGGGCGAACGAGTCGAAGTACGCACTCTGCGGATCCGCCAGATTCTCGCGCAGCGCGTACGCGAACGACGCGGCCGTCGCCACCGTCAGGAGCGCCCAGAATGTGATGACCCGAGCACGCACCGACCGGATGAGAAACACGATCGCAGCGACCACGATCGGAAAGACCAGGAAGAACTGCGCCTGCACCGACAACGACCAGAAGTGCTGCAGGGGGCTCGTCTCGGGGCCGGCCGCACCGTACTCCAGCTGGGAGGTGATCAGCTGCCAGTTCTCGACGTACAGCGCGGTGGAGACGACCTCGATGAGGTTCTGTTCGCGCAGCCAGGGCGAATAGACAGTGAACGAGAGGATCGTGACGGCCACGAGCACAACGGCCGCGGGCGGGGCGAGCCGCGAGAACGTGCGCCCCCAGCGCGAGGCGATGCCGAGTGGACGATCCGCGCCCAGGGCGCGCGCGAGCGACAAGACGAGCAGGAACCCGGAGATCGTGAGGAAGACGTCGACGCCGCCCGAGACGCGGCCGTGGCCGAACAAGTGGAAAACGACGACGAGCGTCAGCGCGATTCCGCGCAGCCCATCGATCTCGCCGATCCGCGATGGCGCGGATACGCGCGACCGCGGCGGCGGCGCCTCCACGTCAATGATCACCGTCGTAGTCTGCCAGTACAGCGAGATTCTGGCGCGGAACTGCCCTCAGATGTCGCTGTTGTACGTCGTCAGCACCTCGCCGATCGACGCGTCCATCGCCAGCCGGTGGTCACGGATGTACAGTCCGCGCTCGCAGAATCGGCGCAGGTCGGCCTCGCGGTGGCTCACGAAGAACAGCGTGCGGCCCGCGGCCAGCATCTCGTCGATGCGCCCGTAGCACTTCTCGCGGAAGGCCTTGTCTCCGACCGCGAGCACCTCGTCGACGAGCAGGATCGGGTGATCGAGCCGCGACACGACCGCGAACGCGAGGCGCACCTTCATGCCGTTCGACAGGTGCCGGTAGGGCGTGTCCTGGAAGTCGTGCAGCTCGGAGAAGTCGATGATCTCGTCGTACCGCTCGGCGATCTCCGCCTTGCTCATGCCGTGCAGCCCCGACGTGAGCTTCACGTTCTCGCGCACGGTCAGATCACCCACGAACCCGCCCGTGATCTCGATGAGCGGCGCGACGCCGCCGTTGACCCGCACGGTTCCCTCGTCGGGCAGCAGCACACCGGCGACGAGTTTCAGGAGCGTCGACTTGCCCTGACCGTTGCGCCCGACGACGCCGATCGACTCGCCGGGGCGAACCTGGAAGCTCACGTCACGCAGCGCCCAGAACTCGTCCTTGGGCGTGCGGTGCTTGGGATCCGCGAACATCGACTTGATCGAGCGCCGGCCCCGCCTCGAACGGCGGAACCGCACGCCGAGCGAATCGACCTCGATCGCATACTCCTGCTCGCCCATCACAGCTCCTTCAGAAGGGGGCGCTCGAGCCGGCGGAACACGAGGATCCCGACTCCCAGGAATACGACGCACATGAGCGCGCTCATGCTGACCGCGAACGTGTCCCAGAGCTCGGGGAAGAACGCGGCGCGGTACATCGTGAAGATCCCGGAGAGCGGGTTGAAGGCGCCGAGCTCGCGGAAGACGTCGGGCAGGTCGCCGACGCTGTAGATGATCGGCGTCGCATAGAACAGGGCGCGCAGCACGAGCCTCGTCGTACGCTCGAGGTCGCTGAACATCACGCACAGCGGCGCGACGATGAGACCGAGGCCGGTCAGCAGGACCACCTGCATCAGCACCGCGAGCGGGAACCAGAGCACGCCCCAGGTCAGCGTCGCGCCGCCGAAGACCGCAAACAGCACGAGCACGGGCAACGAGCAGAGGAATTCGACGCCCTTCGAGACGATGATCCGGCCCACCCAGATCGACCGCGGGATCGCGGTCGATCTCACGAGCTTCGCGTCCTTATTGAACGCCTTCGTGAAGTCGCTGACCGACGAGTTGAACCACACCCACGGCAGGAGCGCGCAGATCAGGAACACGATGTAGGGGTCGGCCCCGACGTCGCGCTGGAAGATCTGCGTGAACACGAACCAGTAGATCGCGCTCATCACGAGCGGATCGAGAACGCTCCACAAATACCCCAGCCAGCTCGTCGCGTAGCGCACCCGAAGGTCGCGCGACGACAGAAGCCACAGGGAGTGAAGGTAGCGCCGCCGCGGGGTCGTCATGCTGGTGTCTACGCGAGCTTGTTATTCCACATCGACAGCGCCGACCCGATCGCCATGTGCATGTCGAGATACTGGTAGGTGCCGAGCCGGCCGCCGAAGTGCACGTCCTGTTCGCCCTTCTGCAGATCGCGATAGACCATCAGGCCCTCTCGGTCCTCCGGCGTGTTCACCGGGTAGTACGGCTCATCGGACGCCTCGGCGAAGCGCGAGAACTCGCGCATGATGACCGTCTTGTCCTGCGCGAGCAGCTCCGTGCGCTCCGGGTGGAAGTGCTTGAACTCGTGGATGCGCGTGTACGGCACGTCGGCGTCCGGGTAGTTCATGACGGAGGTTCCCTGGAAGTCGTTGATGTTCAGCACTTCCTGCTCGAAGTCGAGCGTGCGCCAGCTCAGCGCGCCCTCGGCGTAGTCGAAGTAGCGATCGACAGGCCCCGTGTACACGACCGGGATCTGCCCGACGACAGCGGCCTTGTTGAACGGCTGCGACGCGTCGAAGAAGTCGGTCTCGAGCTGCACCGTGATGTTCGGGTGGTCGGCCATGCGCTCGATCCACGCCGTGTAGCCGTCGGTCGGCAGGCCCTCGTGGGTGTCGCTGAAGTACCGGTTGTCGTAGGTGTACCGCACGGGGAGGCGGCTCACGATATCGCCCGAGAGCTTCTTCGGGTCGGTCTGCCACTGCTTGGCGGTGTAGTCGCGGAAGAACGCCTCGAACAGGGGGCGGCCGACGAGCGCGATGCCCTTCTCCTCGAAGTTCGCGGCGGACTTGACGTCGAACTCGCCCGCTTGCTCCTTGACGAGTGCGCGCGCCTCGTCGGGCGAGTACGCGGCCTGGAAGAACTGGTTGATCGTGCCGAGGTTGACCGGCAGCGGGTACACGACGTTCTTGTGGTTCGAGTACACCTTGTGCACGTAGTTCGTGAAGGTGGTGAAGCGGTTCACGTACTCCCACACCGTCTCGTTCGACGTGTGGAACAGGTGCGCGCCGTACTGGTGCACCTCGATGCCCGTCTCGGGCTCGGCAGCACTGTAGGCGTTTCCGCCGATGTGGTTGCGGCGGTCGATCACGGTGACCTTGCGGCCCGCGTTCGCGGCACGTTCAGCGATCGTCAGGCCGAAAAAGCCCGAGCCGACGACAAGAAGATCGGTATCCATAGTGCCCATTCTTTCAGAGGCGGCCCGGCTTTCCTGGAAGACGCGGTCAAATGTCACAGGAAGATCACGCCGGGTGTGTTCTCAACAGGGTACGCCGGCAGGAGGAACGCAGTGTATCCCGGTGCTATCCGCGGCGCCTGAGTACGCGAGGCAGACGGCTGGCCTTCGGTGGCGCGACCGCTTCCTCGTCGCCGAGGTGAGCGCGTCCGTCATCTTCGATCTTCTCTCCGCGGGCGATCAATCGGGCGAGCGAGACCTTACCCGTGGCGGCGACGCGGGCGATCACCGAGAGATCCGCCTTTCCTGCCACGCGGCGCACAGCGCGCGACAGGCGCGCGTCCGTCTCGCCGTGCGGTTCGGATCCGTCGAGGTGCGCGCGCACGGCCGCGTTCAGCGCCGCGCCGTCCGGCACTGCGCTCGTCGAGCACAGCTCGAGCACCCGCACGAGGTCGTCGGGCTGCTGCGCGACGAGTTGGTCGACGCGCAGCAGCGCCTGCGCCGCACTGTCGCTCGCCTCGCGCCCGACGGCGAGCGCAAGGGCCTCCCTCGCGCGCCACGACTCGCGCCGCAGCTCCGAGTAGTCGGCCGACGAATTGTCAGGCGAGGTAGCGGATCCGCCCCAGAGGTCGCGCGGGAACGCCTGCGCGATCGCGTCGATGTCGGCCTCTGCGGCAGCGACCGGGCCGAGCTCGATTGCCTCGTCGACCGATCGGGCGAATGCAACGCCAGGACGCCCCGTGCCGGCGTAGTAGTCGAGGTACTTCAGTGGATGCTCGGCCTCCGGGACCAGGGGACGCGACGGGATCCCGTAGGCATCGGCGAGCACGAGTGCGTGCAGCGAGCTCGCCACGACGAAGCCGCTGCCCGCGATGCGCCCCGCGATCGCCAGCGGGTCGCCGAGCGGGCTGAGCACCTCACTTCCCGACACGCGGTCGAGTTCGTTCAGATTCGGCACGACGAGCATGCTGCCGGATCCCTCGGGCGCGACCGACGGGAAGAGCCTCGGAACGAGGAGTGCGGGATCGCCGTACACCTTGGGCACGCGGACGCCGTGCCCGAGCAGGATCGCGCGGGTGAGCGGGCCGCGCACCGAGCGCACGTCGAGCGGGTACCGCACGCGTTGGCGCACGTTGCCGTTGATCCCCGTACCCCAGATGACGTCGCCGGGAAGGGAGTACTGCAGCACGCTGCCCACGGAGATCAGGCGCGCGTCGCCCTCACGCGCACCGGAGCCGACGAGAGCGCCAACGAGCAGCGGGCCGATCTCGTCGCCGAAGTTCCGAGGCGCATCGGGACCGTCCGGGACCCAGCGCGGAACGCGCACGCCCGCGATCAACTCTTCGAGGAACGCCACAGCGCTACCGGTAGAGCACGCGCGGCGTCGAGCCGCTCTGGTGGCGGACCGTGCCACCCTCGAAGCTCTGAGTGCAGGCATTACCGCCGCACCGCGGATCCGACGAGGGGTAGCCGAGCCTGCCCTCTCGCCCCCCGGCGCGCCCCCAGCCGTCGAAGATCGCGCCGCGCACGTAGTGCGTGCCCGCGTTCGAGGCGTAGATTCGGCCGTCCTCGAACACCTGCAGGCACGCGCCGTCGACCAGACCGCAGCGCGGGTTAGAGATCGGGTACCCGAGCGTGCCGTGACGGTCTCCGGTCTGCGCCCACTTATTGCGGATCGCGCCGCGCACGTAGTGGGCGCCGTGTCCGGACATGGCGTACATGGTGCCGTCCTGGAAGTGCTGCAGGCACGCGCCACGGGTGAGGCCACACTGCGGGTCGCTCGTCGGATAGCGCAGCACACCGTTGCGCGATCCCACCTTCGCCCAAGCGTCGCGGACCGCGCCGCGGACGTACACGGCCCCGTGCTTATGCGTCCAGTAAATGCTGCCGCCCTTGAAAACCTGGTAGCAGCCAACGCCCGACGTGCAGTTCTTCTTGTCGATCGGCTTGCCGAGCATGCCGCTCGCGCCGCCGAGCGACTTCCACTTCACGGCCGTCGCGCCGGTGACCGAGTATCCCGTGGTTCCGCCGCCGGGGGATCCCCCGTGCGTGCCTCCGAACCAGTCGGTGTAGTAGTTGTAGAAGTTGCGGTTTCCGTACGCCGAGCACGAGTCTCCGACGCCGTATCCGGCGCGCATGGCCGCGCGGTTCGGCTGATAGGGCGTGTAGTAGTACAGCGCCGCGGTCGCCTTGTTCTCGATGCGCACGGGGCCGGTGCCGCAGGACGCGTTCGGGTGCCAGCGCACCTGCGACGTCTTACCGACGGGGTACCAGCTGAAGTAGCTGTCCTTCGTGTACCGCTGCAGCTGGTAGGCGGCCATGTACATCTGGTTCTGGAAGCCGAAGTAGGTGCTGTCGCACGCCGCGTGGTCGGGGCACGCGTAGCCCATCGCGATGTCGTAGCGGAACTGGCTCGGCCACGTGTGCGTGACGAGGCCCTGCTCTTTCTGGAGCATGACGATCAGCACGCGCTCGCTGACGTTGCAGGCCTTCGAGACCTTCGAGATGATCTGCGCCGCCGTGTCGCGGCTCGAGCCCTGGTAGGTGTTCGTGCAGTACGAGTTCGGCGCCTTGGTGCGGGTCTTCATCGAGAAGTCCTTGAGGCACGTGTAGTTCGAGTCGCAGCGCTTGACCTTCTGGTTGAAGAAGCCCTGGATCTGATTCGCCGACATCGTGCCCGACGTGTACATCTTGGCGTCGCTGATGATGTTTCCGGCCTTGAAACCGTTGAGCGTATCCGCCGTCAGCAGGCCGGCCTGCGTCTCGGAGTACGCGCCCGGATCCGCCTCGTCCTCGGTGGTGTCGCCCGCATAGTCGCCGTTGTCGGGCAGCAGGATGCCGGTGAGATCGACCTCGCCCGGGTCCGTCGTCATCGTCGGAGTCGGGGTGGGTGCAGGAGTCGGGGTGGGCTCCTGCGTGGGCTCCGCGGTCGGGGCCTGTTCGGGCGCCGGTTCCGGCGCGTCCGTCGGCTCGGGAGTCGGCGTCGACGTGGGTTCCGACTCCGGGGGCTGCTCGGTCGCCGCGACCTCGGGCGACGGCGCCACCGTCGGAGTCGGTTCGGGCGCGGGCTGCTCGTCCGCGTACGCGGCAGTCGGCAGAAGGGATCCGATGAGGGCCGCCGCCATCGCGACACCGAAGAGGGCACGCCCCTTCTGGGCATACCGATAGCCGTGGTTGGTGCGACGCATGGTTACCAGTGTGACAGAAGTGACTCGATTGTGACACTGAAAGTCTTGACGTCGTCGTCCGACACGCAGATTCCGGTGACCCCAACGGATCCCCATGACGCTGTGAGCATCGGTTCGCGTCACCGGAGCGGGCCCGTCCCGATTCCGGTGACGCGGCCGTAGGATCGACCACATGCGATCCGGCCCCCAGGTTCTCGTCTTTCCGGCGTATCTGAACAACGCGTTCCTCAATCTGCTCGAGCTGTCGGCGCGCGCCGATGGGTTCCGCGTCGAGGGCGCCCACACCTACGACGACCTCGTCGCGGGCGCAGCTCGACTCGGCCGCGGCGACACCCTGCACGTCCACTGGACCACGCCGATCGCGCAGCAGGCCCAGTCCGAATCCGAGGCGAGGCGCCGCGTCGCGAACCTCGAGCGGATATTCACCGGCCTCCGCTCCCGCGGCGCGAAGCTCGTCTGGACCATCCACAATCGCCTCCCCCACGAGCTCACGTTCCGCGAGCTCGAGGTGGCGCTGTACCGCCTGCTCGCGAGCTCCGCCGACGCGATTCACATCATGGCGCCGCACACGCCCGCCGCGATCAGTGACGTGGCGACGGTGGATCCGCGGAAGATCCGCCAGATCGCGCACCCGAGCTACGAGGGCGTGTACGACACGGGCATCACCTGCGCCGACGCTCGAGCGTCGTTCGACATCGCCGAGAGCGACCGTTCGGTGCTGTTCCTCGGCCAGATCCGCCCGTACAAGGGCGTCGACGATCTCGCTCGCGCCGCGGCCCGGGCGAACGACGAGCGCGGCGGCGACCTCGTGCTGATGCTGGCCGGAGCCGTGAAGGAGATGCCCCGAGCCGAGTTCGCGGCCTCGCTCCCCGCGAGCCTGCGCACGGTGTCGCAGCTCGAGTTCGTCGACGACGCCGACATCGCGCGGTGGTTCCGCGCCGCCGACGTCGCGTGCTTCCCCTACCGGGCGATCCTCAACTCCGGATCCCTTCACCTCGCCGCGACCTTCCGCGTACCGGTGATCCTGCCGGGCGATCCGTTCCTCCGCGATCAGTTCGCGGGCGAGGCGTGGGTGGCGTTCTTCGACCCCGCGGGTCCCGAGGCATCGATCGCCGAGCTGCTCGCGGGCGATCCGTTCGCGGGCGTGACCGACCGCGACTTCGACGCGTTCCTCGCCCCGATCGCGCCCTGGGACATCTCGCGCGAGTATTCGGCGCTGCTCACGTCGCTCGCGAGTGCCCCGTCGTCGTTATCGCGCGTCTGAACGACCACCGCGCACTCTGGAACGAACGGCGGCGATGATGCCGCGCAGGAGCCAGCTGCGCCGGCGGCGCACGATGAGGATCCGGTCGACGACGTCGTAGAGGAACGCATCGCGCCGCGAGTACGCCGGAAGCTCGAACGCGGCATCGACGTTCCAGAACGCGCCGTCCTCGCCGAGCGCGACGGGCGTGAGCGGGCGGTGGAGCGGCAGCTGGTGCGCGGGGAACGCCGCCGACCAGGTGCGCACGCCGTCGTCGGCCGTGCGCCAGGTCACGCTCACGGGCCGGATCAGTCGTGGCCCGTCACCTTCGAGGGACGCCTCTCCGTCGAGGAGCGCGAGGGCGACGTCCCCGGCGTCGGGCGACACGGTGCCGTCGATCGCGAGCAGGTCCCCGCCCGCGAGGCTGTGCGCACGCGCCGCAGTGCGCTCGCGCGCCCCGAGATCGCCGGACTGCCACGCGTCGGCGGCGAACAGGCGAACCCGCTCTCCGAGCACGCGCTCGGCCGCGCCGACGAGCGCCTGCCACGCCGACGGATCCCCCGTGCGCGGCTGCGCGAGCTGTCGCGAGAGGCGCTCGGTGAGCATGTCGCGTTCCTCGTCCGACAGCTCACGCGAGTCCAGTTCCGAGATGAGGGCGCGCCACGTCGAGACGAGATCCGCGCGCTCCTCCGACGGATCGGATCCCTCGGGGTGCCCGCCTGCAACGCGCGCGACGGCGTGGCCGGCGGCGAAGGATCCGGCTGCCGCGAGCTCGAGGGCGAGGCGCCGCAGCGGCCCGACCTCGTCGGGCACGGGCGTCAGGTCGAGGAGCGCGCGCACCTTCTCGGCGACGAGGGCGTCGCCGTCGGAGTGCGATTCCCACGCGAGCAGGTAGCGGTTGACCGCCACGAACGCGTCGCGATCCCAGACGAGGTCGGCAAAGACCGCCGCGAGATCCGCGTCGCGGGTGTCACGCACGATCCGCGCGCACTCCGCCTCCTGCGTGAGGTAGCTGACGAGGCTCGTCGCTGCCCCCGCGCGGGCGGTCATCGACCCGGATCCCGGGCGCTCGCGGTAGACGTAGACGACGTCGTCGACGACGTCGATCGATTCGGCTTTCACGAGCGCCGACACCATGGGCACGATGTCGTTCGAGCGGGGAACGTCGGGGAACCGGATACCGCTCGCCTCCCAGAACTCGCGGCGGAACGCGCGGTTCCAGCACGGCCTGCTGTACAGCAGCGTCGGCTCGTCGGCGAGCGTCACGCCGCGCGAGGCGCGCCCGTATGCGGGCATCGCCGCGGTCGGGCGCCACGTGTCGACCGCGCGGAACTTGATGTAGTCGCCGACGGCCAGGTCGGATCCGCTCACCTCGAGGCTCGTGACGAGCGCGTCGTACGCGCCGTCGGGGATCAGGTCGTCGCCGTCGGCGAAGACGAGGTAGCGGCCGCGCGCGAGATCCGCTCCGGCGTTGCGCGCGGATCCGCCGCCCTCGCCGGGAGACGAGACGACGCTGACACGCGCGTCGCGGCCCGCGGCCTCGCGCGCGAACTCGATCGTGCCGTCGTCCGAGCGGTCGTCGACGACGATCACCTCGAGATCGACGTCCTGCCGCAGCACGGAGTCGAGTGCCTGCCTGAGCCAGGGGCGGACGTTGTGCGTGGGGATGACGACCGACAGCAGTGGTGCGTCGTCGTGAGCGGATCCGGTCATGTCCGCACCAGGATATGCGACGGTTGCGCGTGGCAGGATAAGGGAAGTGTCCCGGCAGGGTCATTCACCCTTTGACGAAGGAGATCTCCATGCAGTTGAGCGTGATCGGATGTGGGTACCTCGGCGCGGTCCACGCAGCCTCGATGGCATCCCTCGGCCACACCGTCGTCGGCATCGACGTCGACGAGGCCAAGATCGCGAAACTCGCCGCCGGAGAACCCCCCTTCCACGAACCCGGACTCGTCGACGTCTTGAAGGACGGGCTCGCCTCCGGGCGGCTCACGTTCTCCACCGACTACTCCGACCTCGCTGACGCCGAGGTCCACTTCATCGGCGTCGGCACCCCGCAACGCTCCGGCGCCCAGGGCGCCGACATGACCTACGTGAACGCCGCCACCGACGCGATCCTCGAACACGCCAAGCCCGGATCCCTCATCGCCGGGAAGTCGACCGTCCCCGTCGGCACCGCCGCGAGACTCACCGAACTCGCCGCGACAAAGGGCGTGCGTCTCGCGTGGAACCCGGAGTTCCTCCGCGAAGGATTCGCGATCAAAGACACCGTCGACCCCGACCGGCTCGTCTACGGCGTCACCGACGCCACCCGCGACGAAGACACCGCCACCCTCGACAACGTCTACGCGACGATCCTCGACCGCGGCACCCCCCGCCTGGTCACCAACCAGCCCACCGCGGAACTCGTCAAAGTCGCCGCCAACAGTTTCCTCGCCACGAAGATCAGCTTCATCAACGCCATGGCCGAAATCTCAGAGGTCACCGGAGCAGACGTCACCCAGCTCGCCGACGC
The DNA here is from genome assembly GCF_000422745.1 of Microbacterium gubbeenense DSM 15944. GTDB lineage: Bacteria > Actinomycetota > Actinomycetes > Actinomycetales > Microbacteriaceae > Microbacterium > Microbacterium gubbeenense. Next base: position 52,561 of record NZ_AUGQ01000007.1, on the reverse strand, counting down.
GATCGGACACGACGAAAGAATCGGCCGGAAGTTCCTCAACGCCGGCGTCGGGTTCGGTGGCGGGTGCCTCCCCAAAGACATCCGCGCCTTCACCGCCCGCGCCGAAGAACTCGGCAAAGGCGAATCCGTCGCGTTCCTGAAGCAGGTCGATGAGATCAACCTCCGCCGCCGGCAACGCGTCGTCGACCTCGTCGTCGATTCGTTCGACGGACAGGTGTTTGGACACCGCGTGACGGTGCTCGGCCTCGCCTTCAAGCCCGACAGTGACGACATCCGCGACTCCCCCGCCCTCGACGTCGCCGTCCGCCTCAAGGGTCTCGGTGCCGAGGTCGTCTCGTACGACCCCGAGGCGATGGACACCGCACGCCGCGCGCACCCGCAGCTGAACTACGCCGACTCCCTCGAGACCGCACTTGACGGATCCGAAGCCGTCGTCGTGGTCACCGAGTGGAAGCAGTTCAAAGCCCTCGACCCGGCCGAGACGCTCGCGAAGGTCGCCCGTCCCGTCATCTTCGACGGACGCAACATCCTCGACCCGGCAGCCTGGCGAGACGCCGGCTGGACGTACACGGGCATGGGCCGATGACCGAGCCGCGCGTCGCGATCGTCGTTCGCACGAAGGATCGTCCGCGGTTCCTCGACCGCGCGCTGCGCAGCATCACCGCGCAGACGCTGTCCGACTGGGAGTGCGTCGTCGTCAACGATGGCGGCGATCCCGCAGCCGTCGATGCGATGGTCGCGCGCGTTCCCGAGAAGCTGCGCGAGCAGGTCCGCGTGCTGCATCGCCAGGAGTCGCACGGGCGCTGGGCGAGCGCGAACGCGGGAGTCCTCACGACGACGGCGCCCTACCTCGTCCTGCACGACGACGACGACTCGTGGCACCCGTCGTTCCTCGAGCGGGCGGCCGACTACCTCGACAGCGAGAAGAACGACAAGCGCGGCGGCGTCGTGTCGAAGATCGAGATCGTGTGGGAAAGAGTCGAGGGCGGCGACTACGTCGAGCTCGGCCGCGAGGTCTTCCAGCAGCACTTGACGGCGCCGACGCTCGGCGACACCATGCTGCACAATCGCTTCGTGCCGATCGGGTTCGTCTACCGGCGCACCCTGCACGACGAACTGGGGCTCTACGACGAGCGCCTGCCCGTCGTCGGCGACTGGAACTTCGCGCTGAAGGTGCTCACGAAGGGCGCGCTCGAGTACCTCGACGATGACAAGCCGCTCGCCTACTGGCACCAGCGCCCCGCGTCGGCCGGATCCGACGGCAACAGCGTCATCTCGAGCAACGACGAGCACGCCAAGATCGACGCGCAGCTGCGCGACGAGGCCCTGCGCGCCTGGGTCGCGAAGAACGGCCCGGGCCTGCCGCTGTATCTGACGAAGTTCATCGACCAGCGTCTGGTCGAGATGGAAGACCGCATCCGCACCGACATCGAGCGCTACAGCCTCCCCGAGCGCGCCCTCCGCGTGCTGAAGTCGAAGTTCAGGAAGTAGCGCGGCGCCCGCTCAGTGCGGGGTCTCCCGGATGACCTTGACGGCGTCCTTGATCGGGCCGTCGAAGAGCACCTTGTGCTCGTGGATCACGATGCCGCGCGTGCAGAGGTCTTGGACGGTGCCCATGTTGTGGCTGACGATGAGCATCGTCACGCCCTTCTCGGTGAGCTCCTTCATCTTCTGATTGCATTTCTCGCGGAACGGCGCATCACCGACCGAGAGCACCTCGTCGACGAGCAGCACGTCGGCATCGACGTGGATCGCCACCGAGAATGCCAGGCGCATGAACATGCCCGACGAGTAGTTCTTGACCTCCTGGTCGATGAAGTCACCGATCTCGCTCCACGCGACGATGTCGTCGAAGCGCTCGTCGATCTCGTGCTTCTGCATGCCGAGGATCGCGGCGTTCAGGTAGACGTTCTCGCGCCCGGACAGGTCGGGGTGGAAACCCGCGCCGACCTCGATCAGTCCCGCGACGCGGCCCTTCGTGAACACGCGGCCTTCGTCGGGCGCCATCACTCCGGAGACCATCTTGAGCGTCGTCGACTTGCCTGATCCGTTGAAGCCGAGCACCGCGACGGCCTCACCCTCCCCGACCTGGAAGCTGACGTCCTGGAGCGCCTCGAAGTGATCGGCGCGCACCTTCTTCTTCTTCGTCCAGCTGACGAAGCCCTCCTTGAGCGAGTGCGTGTTGCGCTTCATGAAGCGCTTCGTCACGCGGTCGACGATGATCGCCGGCGTCCTGTCCGAGGTCTGCTGCAGAGTGTTCGACATCATAGATCCTGGGCGAAGGTGCTCTCGAAGCGGCGGAACGTGACCTGTCCGATCACGACGATGACGATGCTGATGATGATGGCGATGCCGACATGCTCGCCGAAGTGCGGGGCGAAACCGACCCATCCTCCGGCGTGCTCCTCGACGGTCGGCTTCCAGAAGCCGTAGTGCATCAGCTCGACGGCGACCGTGATCGGGTTGCACATGTAGACGTACAACATGACGTCGCCGAGATGCTCCTCGATCAGCTGCCAGGTGTAGAGCACGGGCGATGCCCACGTCGCGAGCTGGCGGATGACCTCACCGAAGTTCTCGATGTCGCGGAAGCGCACGTTGATGCCCGCGAACAGCAGCCCGAGGCCGAAGGCGATGAGCGCGATGATCAGCAGCCCGAGCAGGATCGCGCCGAGGTTCAGGATGCCGGGCACCCACCCGTAAACGAACGCCACGACGAGCAGGATCGCGAGCTGCGGCAGGAAGTGTACGAACGCGCCGGCCGTCGCCGCGATCGGGAACAGCTCGCGCGGAAGATAGATCTTCTTGACGAGCGCCTTGTTTCCGACGACCGAGCTCGTGGCGTTTCCGAACGCTTCGTTGAAGAACTGCACCGTGATGAAGCCCGAGAACAGATACAGCGGGTAGTTGTCGGTGCCCCGGTCCATGCCGAAGATGACGCCCATCACCGCGAAGTAGATGAAGAACTGCACCAGCGGCTTGACGTACGACCACGTCCACCCGAGCACCGAGTTGCGGTAGCGGGTGGCCGTGCCCTTGCGGATCAGCAGCCGCAGCAGGTAGCGCCAGCGGACGACGTCCGCCAGCCCGCGCCCGCGGCCGGGCACGTCATATTCACTCAGGTCGATACTCGTCACAGGAACGCGCCTCGCAGGGGTCGAACGCGGAAGGTCACATCGGATCCTATCGCCCGGGACCGCGGGAGTCTGGGAGCGCTCACTCAGCCGGCGCCTCGGTCGCGGGGTGGAGGGCATCGTGCACCATCTGCTGGATCAGCGCGACGTCGGGCTCGATCTGGTCGACGCCCATATCGGGATTGAGCTCGACCGAGCCCATCTCCTGTTTGCGCGCCTCGACGGCCAGGTCGAGGAACGTCGGCACCAGCGCGCGCGGCACGTCGGTATCGAGCACCGCCGTGCCCGCATCCGCCACCTCTTCGAGGCGCGTGAGCAGGTTCTGCGGCGTCATCTGGCTGAGCACCGCGGTCTGCAGCTCGCGCTGACGCTGCATGCGATCCCAGTCGCTCGTCGTGTAGCGGGAGCGGGCGTACCAGAGGGCGGTCTCGCCGTTCATCTTCTGCTCCCCCTTCTCGATCCACCCGGTCGCCCATTCCTCCGCGGGCTGGTCGTCGTACGCGGGGCCGCCGCCCTCGGGGAGGCGCTCGTCGACCGTGATGGTCACGCCGCCGACCGCATCGATCAGCGCGGCGAAGCCCTGCATGTCGATCGAGACGTAGTACGGAATCTCGAGGCCCGTGAGCCCCTCGACCGCGTCCTTGGTCGCCTCGACCTCGGGGAGCGAGTCGTGCTTCTCCGCGTCGGGATACAGGCTCTCGCCGCCGTCCTCGCGGCAGAACGCGACCGCGTTCGTGAGCTGGTTGATCCCGCTCGTCCACCCGCATTCCGGATCCGCGTGGCCCTCGAAGCGCGTCGGGTACTCGGCGAGCATCGGGCTGCCCTCGCTGAACGGGGCGTGCTCGAGATCGCGCGGCACGCCGGTGATCGTGATCGCGCCCGTGTCGGCGTTGATCGAGATCACGGAGATGCTGTCGTAGCGCAGCGAGTCGCGCCCCTCACCCGAATCGGCGCCGAGCAGCAGGACGTTGTAATAGCCGTCGCTCGGCGGCACGACCGGCGCGGCGTTCGAGAAGTTGTCGTTGAGGAATCCGCTCGAGGTGATCAGCGTGCTGACGCCGAATACGCCCGTGACCGCCTGCACGGCCGCAAGGATCAGGCCCAACAGGAGGATGAAGAATCGCTGCGGAGCGCGCGTCCTCACGACGCGCACGAGGCGCAGCGTATCGATCGAGAGGATCACCCAGACGACCGCGTAGACCGCGAGGAGCACCGCAAGAATCGGGAGCGTGAATCGGAACGTCACGACCGCGAGCGCGGCGGTGCGCCAGAGCAGCGCGCCGAGCGCGGCGATGACGACGAGCACCCACATCACGAGCGTCAGCCGCAGCCCGAGCCGGCCGAGCCGCCGGTTGCCGGCGAGCGCCTGCGCGGATCCGGGGATCAGGAAATTGAGGATGACGAGCCACCAGCCGCGGCGGGTCATCATCTTGACGTTCGCCGCGTCGGGGCGGCGAATCGGTCGCTGATTCATGACCGATCCCGCCGTGCGCTCGGCGGAGAGCGTCACGAAAGAGAATCCTTGAGACGTGCGTTCTTCTCGTCGACCTGGCGCTCGAGCTCCTTCGCGTAGGACTCGACGCGATCGGCGACGTCGGCGTCGCCGGATCCGAGGATCCGCGCGGCGAGGAGGCCCGCGTTCTTCGCGCCGTTGATCGACACCGTCGCCACGGGGATCCCCGCCGGCATCTGCACGATCGACAGGAGCGAGTCGAGGCCCTCCAGCGTCTTGAGCTCGACCGGAACGCCGATGACGGGCAGCGCCGTGAGCGAGGCCAGCATGCCCGGAAGGTGCGCGGCGCCGCCGGCGCCCGCGATGATCGCCTTGAGCCCGCGGCCTCGCGCCTCGCGCCCGTAGCTCATGAGCTTGTCGGGCGTGCGGTGGGCCGACACGACCTCGACCTCGTGGGCGATGCCGAACTCGGTGAGCGCGGCGGACGCGTCCTGCATGATCCGCCAGTCGGAGTCCGAGCCCATCACGACGCCGACGAGCGGCTTTTCAGAGGAGTGAAGCACCATACGAGGGTATGTGACCAGTTTGTGATCTCCTGACAGTGCCACGCCTCGTCATTCGAAGTGGGCGGCTGCGGCGCGGGCGACGTATACGGCGTCGTCGATGCTGTCGCCCACGACGTTGATGTGTCCGACCTTGCGGCCCGGGCGCGCCGACTTTCCGTAGGTGTGGATCTTCGCCGCCGGCTGCGCCCGCATCGCGGCGCCGAATCGCTCGTCGATATCGATGCCCGCGGGCCCGCCGAGGATGTTGATCATGCAGGTCGCCTCGGCGACAGGATCCGCCGCGCCGAGCGGCAGGTCGAGCACCGCGCGCAGGTGCTGCTCGAACTGGCTCGTCACCGCGCCGTCCTGCGTCCAGTGCCCGCTGTTGTGCGGGCGCATCGCCAGCTCGTTCACGAGCAGCCGCTCATCGGTCGTCTCGAACAGCTCGACCGCGAACATGCCGGTCACCCCGAGCGCCTCGGCGATCTCGGTGCCGATTCGCGCTGCGATCTCGATCGTGCGCTCGGACGCGTGCGGGGCCGGCGCGAAGACCTCGGAGCACACGCCGTCCTTCTGCACCGTCTCGACGACCGGAAACGGGGCCATCTCTCCTGACGGGCGACGGGCGACCTGCTGCGCGAGCTCGCGGCGGAAGTCGACGAGCTCCTCGACGAGGATCCGCTCGCCCGCGAACGCATCGAACCAGTCGGCGGCCTCGTCGGCGGATCCGATCACCCGTACGCCCTTGCCGTCGTACCCCCCGCGCGGGGTCTTCACGACCGCACGACCGCCGTGCTCGTCGATGAACGCCTGCAGCTCCTCGCGGGTCGAGACGCCGGCCCAGTCGGGCTGCGGGGCGCCGATCTCGGCGAGCTTCGCGCGCATGACGAGCTTGTCCTGCGCGTATTGCAGCGCATCGGGGCCCGGGTGGACGGCTGTGCCGTCGGCGATCAGCGCGCGCAGGACGTCCTGCGGCACGTGCTCGTGGTCGAACGTAATGACATCGACGTCGAGCGCGAACGCCCGCACCATCTCGAGGTCGCGATAATCGCCCGTGGCGGTCGCCGCGAGCGCGGCCGACATGCCGTCCTGCTCGGCGAGCACTCGGATCTCGATCCCGAGTTCGCTCGCCGGAGCAATCATCATCCTGGCCAGCTGGCCGCCGCCGATCACACCGACACGCTTCGTCATAACCCCTATTGTTTCAGGTCACGGGCACATCGTGATGCAGGTACGGGCTCGCCGCCTGCTGCTGCGCCTGGCGATGCGCGAGGATCTGGCAGACCTCGATCTGATCGCTGAGCGTCTCGCGCACGAGTTTGGGCGAGTGCACATCGCGCATCTCGATGCCGCCGTCCCCCGTGCCGAGCGAGAGCGTGCCGCGGCCGAGCATGCGCTGCAGCGGACCCCGCGACACCTCGATCATGTAGCCGGCCTGGTGCAGGATCTCGCGGCGGCGGCGGATCAGGAGTCCGCGCGTTTCGATCACGCGACGCGTCGTGACGATGTAGCTCCGCGAGGCCCAGACCCACCATGGCAGCACGACCGCGAACAGCACGATGGCGGCCGCGGCGGCCAGGAGCATCCAGTCCTCGAACGGCGCGGGGAGGTTCGTGAAGAAATACGCCGCCGCCCCGGCCGTGGCGATCAGGAGGATCGCCGGGAGCACGAGCCACGCCGACCCGCGCCGGAACGTGGCGATGCGGAGCTCGTGCTGATCCATGCGCCCATCCTCTCTCGCGCCGCTCGGAATCCGGGCGCGGCGCGCCCTCCCCCACCATGTCCCGATCGACGCGGTTATCCGGCCGTCAGAGCAGCTCCAACGGGGAGACCGATAGGTTCAGGCAGGGCGGAGGTGCACGATGTCGCCGACCGCGATAGGGCGCGAGGCGCCGTCGATGAGCAGGTGGCCCAACTCGTCGAGGCCCATCGCGCGACCGGTGATGCGTTCGCCGCCCGGCAGGTGCGCCGTCACGCGCTGCCCGATCGTCACGCAGCGCTCCGCGACGATGTCGCGCACGGATCCGCGCCCGAGTGCGTCGACCAGCTCGCCCAGGCGGCGCAGATAGTCGGCGATGAGCCGTTCTTCATCGACCACGACGCCGCGCGCGGCGAACGAAGTCGCCGTCTCGACCGGCAGCTGTCCGGCTGTCATCCGCGTATTCACGCCGCTTCCGACCACGATCGTGTCGAAATCGGCGACCTGCGCGAGAATCCCGCAGATCTTCCGGCCATCGACGAGCACGTCGTTCGGCCACTTCACGCCGGCGCCGGGAAGCTGCGCGCCGATCGCATCGACCATCGCCGCGCCCGCGACGAGCGGGATCCATCCGCGGCGCTCGTCCGGCACCGTGCCGACCCGCAGGACGACCGAGATCGCGAGCGCCGTGCCCGCGGGCGCGACCCACTCGCGGTCGAGACGGCCCCGCCCGGATCGCTGATCGCGGGTGACGAGCGCGCCGAGGTGCGGCCAGGACTCGCCCGACTGCAGCGCCGCGACGAGCTCCGCGTTCGTCGACTCGCTGACGGGAACCTCCACGACGTGCGGCGCGGCGGCGCCCTCCGCGCTCATCCTGCGAACCTGCCCCACTCGCGGCGCCGGGTGTCGCGCATGCGCAGCGACCGCGACCAGCGATCGACGGGCTCGTCCGTGATCGTCGCGGTCGAGGCCTCCTGCTCGTAGTGCTCGCTCACAACCGTGACGATCGCCGCCAGCTCTTCGTCGGTCGGGCTTCCGCCCGCGACGCGCACCATCGGGTTCTCGGTCACAGCGGAATGTTCCCGTGCTTCTTGGGCGGAAGCTCGACGCGCTTGCGGCGCAGCGAGCGCAGCGCCTTCGCGATCATGACGCGCGTCTGCGCCGGCTCGATGACGCCGTCGAGCTCGCCGCGCTCGGCCGCGAGGAACGGCGAGGCCACCGAGTAGGTGTACTCGTCTGCGAGCTTCGTGCGCACCGCCTGCACGTCCTCGCCGGCCTCCTCGGCGCGCTTGATCTCGCCCCGGTACAGGATGTTGACGGCGCCCTGGCCGCCCATCACGGCGATCTCTGCCGACGGCCACGCGAGGTTCACGTCGGCGCCGAGCTGCTTGGATCCCATGACGATGTACGCACCGCCGTAGGCCTTCCGCAGGATGATCGTCACGAGCGGCACCGTCGCCTCGGCGTACGCGTACAGCAGCTTCGCCCCGCGGCGGATCACGCCCGTCCACTCCTGGTCGGTGCCGGGAAGGTAGCCCGGAACGTCGACGAGGGTCACGACCGGGATCGAGAACGCGTCGCAGAATCGCATGAAGCGCGCGGCCTTCTCGCCGGCCTCGATGTTGAGGGTGCCGGCCATCTGCTGCGGCTGGTTCGCGATGATGCCGACCGATCGGCCCTCGATCCGCGAGAAGCCGACGACGATGTTCGGCGCGAACAGCGGCTGCGTCTCGAGGAACTCGCCGTCGTCGGCGATGACCTCGATCACCTCGTGGATGTCGTAGGGCTGGTTCGGCGAATCGGGAATGAGGGTGTTGAGCTTCTGGTCGAGATCGTTCGTCTCGAACTCGAAGTCGGACGCGAAGTCGGGCGGATCCGACATGTTCGTGTCGGGCAGGTAGCCGAGCAGCGTGCGCGCGTAGTCGATCGCGTCGTCCTCATCCTCTGCGAGATAGTGCGCCACGCCCGAACGGGTGTTGTGCGTGTGCGCGCCGCCGAGCTCCTCCATGCCGACGTCCTCGCCCGTGACCGTCTTGATCACGTCGGGGCCGGTCACGAACATCTGGCTCGTCTTGTCGACCATGATCACGAAGTCGGTCAGCGCGGGCGAATACACGGCGCCGCCGGCCGCGGGGCCCATGACGATCGAGATCTGCGGGATCACGCCCGAGGCCTGTGTGTTGAGGCGGAAGATCTCGGCGTACTTCCCGAGCGCGAGCACACCCTCCTGGATGCGCGCGCCGCCCGAGTCGAGGATGCCGATGATCGGCAGCCCGTTCTGCAGCGCGTACTTCATGACCTTCAGGATCTTGTCGCCGGCGACCTCGCCGAGGGATCCGCCGAACGTCGAGAAGTCCTGCGAGTACACCGCGACGACGCGGCTGTGGATGCGCCCCACGCCCGTGACGACCGAGTCGCCATACGGGCGCGACCTGTCCATGCCGAACGCGGTCGTGCGGTGCCTGACGTACTCGTCGAGCTCGACGAAGCTACCCGGATCCATGAGCTGCTCGATGCGCTCGCGGGCCGTCTGCTTGCCCTTGGCGTGCTGCTTCTCGGCAGCCACCTTCTCAGGCTCGACAACGGCCTGGTCGTAGCGGTTGCGCAGGTCCTGGATCTTGCCTGCGGTGGTCGTCATGTCCGGTTCGGTCACGCGTTCCACCCTATCCGCGGCATGCGCCTCGCCCTTGGCGAACATGCACAACGGATCGGCGCGTCGTGTGTTCAACGCCGCAGAACGGCGATCGCCTCGACGTGGTGCGACCCCGGGAACAGGTCGATGCCGCGCACCCGGTCGAGGTCGTATCCCAGGCGCCGGAAGATGCCGACATCGCGCGCGAGCGCGACCGGATCGCACGCCACGTACACGACGGCGCGCGGGCCGAGCTCCGCGATGCGGGTCACCACCTGCTCGCCCGCTCCCGCGCGCGGCGGATCCAGCAGGGTCACGCCCTGCGCGAGCGACGGATCCGCGGGAAGCGCGTCGACGAACCGCTCGACGCGCGCCGTGACGGCCGTAACCTTCAGGTCCTCGAGGTTCTCCCGCGCGTGGAGCGTCGCGCGCGACGAGGACTCGACGGTCGTCACGCGGCCGCCGCGATCGGCGAGCGCGGCGGCGAACAGGCCGACCCCGCCGTAGAGGTCGAGGTGGTGGGCGCCGTCGTCGGCCTCGATTCCGGCGAGCGCCTCGCGCACGGCGGCGTCGAGCGCGGTCGCGGCCTGGCGGTGCACCTGCCAGAACCCGCCCGCGTCGACGCGGAACTCGCGGCCGGCCGCGATCTCGGTGACGACCTCGGGCTCCGAGCGGGGGCCGCGGCCGCGCGCGTCGGGGCGCCGGAGGATCCGCACGGATCCGTCGGCCGGCTCGACGAGGTCGACCCGGCCGGGCTTCTCACGGCCCAGCGCAAGGGCTGTTCGTTCGATCTGCTCGGTCGCCAGCGGGTGGTCCGCGACCTCGATCACGTCATGGGTGCGCGCGGCGTACGGGCCGACGCGACCGGACGAGTCGACGTGCAGACCGACGCGCGTGCGCCAGCGAGTGCCCTGCTCGTCGTCCGCGACCGGCTCGACGGTCGTCGGCACAGATCCGCCGGCGAACTTGTCGAACGCCTCCGTCAGCACGCGCGCCTTCAGCTCGCGCTGGTGGGCGAGGGCGATGTGACCGAAGTCGGCGCCGCCGGGGCGCAGCTCGGGGGCGACATCGATGGAGGCCTGGCGCCAGATGTGCGGCACGCGGGGCGGCGAGGCCTCGAGCACCTCGAGCGCCTCAGCGCGCGCGAAGGACTTCTTCACCTGGACGATGCGCGCGACGACGCGCTCGCCCGGGAGCGTGTCGGGGACGAACACCACGAGCCCCGGATCCCCGTGGCGGGCGATGAACACCCCGCCGTGGGCGACGCCGGAAATCTCGAGCTCTACGATGTCGCCTGTCTGCATCCGGCTATTGTCCCACTGCGATTCCGGAGATCTCCGGCACGCGGATCGCGGCGCGCGCCGGATGTGTCGGAGACTAGGAGCATGCAGGTGTGTCTCGCGTCCACGTCCCCCGCCCGTCTGATGCTCATGCGGCAGGTGGGGATCGAGCCGCAGCTCGCCTCCCCCGGCGTCGACGAGGACGCGGCGGTCGCCGCGCGCGAGACGGCGCTCGGGCGCGGGCTCTCCCCCGCCGAGCACGTGCAGTTCCTCGCGAAGGAGAAGGCGAAGGCGGTCGCCGTCTCGCTCGCCGATGATTTCTCAGGCCTCGTGATCGGTGGCGACTCGATGTTCGAGCTCGACGGCCGCGTCTACGGCAAGCCCCACACGCCCGAGCGCGCCGCCGAGCGCTGGCGCATGATGCGCGGCAGGACCGGGATCCTGCACTCGGGCCACAGCATCATCCGCATCGACGACGGATCCCTCACCCGCGCGGACGCGACCGCCGAGGCGCGCGTGAGCTTCGTCGCGGACATCACCGACGACGAGATCGACGCGTACGTCGCGACGGGCGAGCCGCTCGGGGTCGCGGGCGCGTTCACCGTCGACAGCCTGGGCGGGGCGTTCATCGAGCGCGTCGAGGGGGATCCGTCGACGGTCGTCGGCATGTCGCTCTCGACGATCCGCCGCCTCGTGCGCGAGCTCGGCGTCGAGTGGACGGGCCTCTGGAGCGCCTCCTCGTAGCGATCCGCACACGAAACGCCGTGCATGTTGTGGAGGTCAATCAAATGGCACGGGCTCGTGCCGAATAGGCTCGAATCCATGCCCGCAATCCGTAAGGTGCTCATCGCCAACCGTGGAGAGATCGCCGTCCGCATTATTCGTGCGGCCCGCGACTCCGGAATCGGCTCCGTCGCCGTCTATGCAGACCAGGACCGTGATGCGCTGCATGCGAAGCTCGCCGACGAAGCCTACGCGCTCGACGGCTCGACCAGCGCCGACACATACCTCGTCATCGACAAGATCCTCTCGATCGCCCGCCGTTCGGGCGCCGATGCCGTGCATCCCGGCTACGGCTTCCTCGCCGAGAACGCCGAGTTCGCGCGCGCGGTCGAGCGATCCGGCCTGATCTGGATCGGCCCGGGCCCCGAGGCCATCGAACAGCTCGGCGACAAGGTGACGGCCCGCCACGTGGCCGAGAAGGTCGGCGCCCCGCTCGCCCCCGGCACACCCGGACCGGTCGAGACCGCCGATGAGGTCGTCGCGTTCGCCGAGGAGTTCGGCCTGCCCATCGCCATCAAGGCGGCCTACGGCGGCGGCGGCCGCGGCCTGAAGGTCGCCCGCGAGCTCGACGAGGTCGCGGAACTGTTCGAGTCGGCCACACGCGAGGCCGTCGCGGCGTTCGGGCGCGGCGAGTGCTTCGTCGAGAAGTACCTCGACAAGCCCCGCCACGTCGAGACCCAGTGCCTCGCCGATGCCGCAGGCAACGTCGTCGTGGTCTCCACGCGCGACTGCTCGCTGCAGCGCCGTCACCAGAAGCTCGTCGAGGAGGCGCCCGCGCCGTTCCTCACGGACGAGCAGACCCAGACGCTGTACGACGCGTCGAAGGCGATCCTCAAGGAGGTCGGCTACGTCGGCGCCGGAACCTGCGAGTTCCTCGTCGGGGCCGATGGCACCATCTCGTTCCTCGAGGTGAACACGCGCCTGCAGGTCGAGCACCCCGTGAGCGAGGAGATCACCGGAATCGATCTCGTGCGCGAGCAGTTCCGCATCGCCGCGGGCGGCACGCTCGACTACGACGACCCGACGCCCGAGGGCCACTCGTTCGAGTTCCGCATCAACGGCGAGGATCCCGGACGCGGCTTCCTGCCGCAGCCCGGCCCCGTTCAGGTGTTCAAGCAGCCGGGCGGCCCCGGCGTGCGCGTCGACTCCGGCGTGACCGCAGGCGACGAGATCAGCGGCGCGTTCGATTCGATGCTCGCGAAGCTGATCGTGACCGGCGCGACCCGCGCGGAGGCGCTCGAGCGCTCGCGCCGCGCCCTCGACGAGTTCGAGGTCGCGGGGCTTCCGACCGTGATCCCCTTCCACCGCGCCGTCGTGGCCGACCCGGCGTTCGCGCCCGAGTCCGGCCCGTTCGGCATCTTCACGCGCTGGATCGAGACCGAGTTCGACAACCGGATCTCGGCATGGGACGGCGAGGCCCAGGACGCATCGCCCGCGGAGGAGCGGCACAGCGTCGTCGTCGAGGTGAACGGCAAGCGGGTCGAGGTGAGCCTTCCCGACCGCATCACGCAGCCGGCCAGCATCGGACGCCCCGTCGCGGCGCCGCCGTCGCGCCGCAGCCACCAGTCGACGGGCATCTCGAGCGGTGCGTCGGGGGACGCGCTGAAGTCGCCCATGCAGGCGACGGTCGTCAAGCTCGCGGTCGAGGAGGGCCAGGAGGTCGTCAAGGGCGACCTCGTGGTCGTGCTCGAGGCCATGAAGATGGAGCAGCCGCTCACCGCCCACAAGGACGGGCGCGTCGAGAAAATCGACGCGCCGGTCGGCGGCACCGTCAGCTCGGGCCACCAGCTGCTGCAGATCGTCTGATCACACGAAGAAGCGGGCCGCCCCCTCCGGGACGGCCCGCTTTCTCGTGCGGTCTACTCCTCGCCGCGCATCGAGATGCCGTGCATGGCGCGCGCGGCGTCGGTGATGGATCCCGCGAGCGACGGGTAGGCCGTGAACACGCGCGCGACCTGGTCCACCGTGAGTCGGCGCTCGACGGCCATCGCGATCGGGAAGATCAGCTCGCTCGCCTTCGGGCCGACGACGACGCCGCCCACGACCGTGCCGGAGAGGTTGCGGGCGAAGAGCTTCACGAACCCGTCTTTGACGCCCATCATCTTGGCGCGCGGGTTCTCTTCGAGGTCGATCTTGAGCTCGATCGCGTTCTTCGCATCGTTCGTGAAGCCGACCGTCGCGATCTCGGGCGACGTGAAGATGTTCGATGCGACCTTGTGCTTCGAGAACGGAATCACCGAGTCGCCCATCGCGTGGAACACCGCCGTGCGGCCGAGCATCGACGACACCGACGCGAGCGGCACGAGGTTGGTGCAGTCACCGACCGCGTAGATGTTCGGGATCGACGTGCGTCCGACCTTGTTGACGCGGATGTGGCCCGATTCCTCGAGCTGCACCCCGGCGCTCTCGAGCCCCAAACCCGGTGTATTCGGCACCCCGCCGACGGCCATCAGGCAGTGCGATCCCTCGACGGTCGATCCGTCCGACAGCGTCACGACGACGCCGTCACCGGTGTTCTCGACCGTCTGCGCGCGAGACTTCGCGAGCAGCGTCATGCCGCCGCGGGTGAAGACCTTCTCGAGCACGCGCGCGGCGTCGGGATCCTCGCCCGGCAGCACCTGCTCGCGGCTCGAGACCAGCGTGACCTGAGCGCCGAGGTTCATGTACGCGGAGGCGAACTCGGCGCCCGTGACGCCGGATCCGACGACGATCAGGTGCTCGGGCACCGCCGACATGTTGTACATCTGCTTCCACGTCAGGATGCGGTCGCCGTCGGGCTTCGCGGTGGGCAGCTCCCGCGGCGACGCACCGACCGAGACGATGATCGTGTCGGCCTCGATGCGGTCGAAGTCGGTGCCCTCGGGGCCCGTCGACACGACGATCGCGTCGTCGCCCTCGAGGCGGCCGTACCCCGAGATGATCGTGACGCCCTCCTCGAGCAAGCGCTCGCGCATGTCCTCGGACTGCTGGCCCGCGAGAGCGAGGATGCGCTTGTTGATGGCGAGCAGATTGATCGCCACCTCGGGCTTGAGCGGCTTGCCCTTCTCGCCGCGCGCGAAGAACTGCACGCCAAGATCGCCGGCGTCCTCGATCGCGCGGGCCGCGTCGGCTGTCGCGATGAGGGTCTTGGAGGGCACCACATCCGTGAGCACGGCGGACCCGCCCACGCCGGTGCACTCGACGATTGTCACCTCGGCCCCGAGCTGGGCGCCCGCGAGCGCCGCCTCATAGCCGCCGGGGCCGCCGCCGATGATCGCGATGCGCTGTTTGCGCTCGAAGTCGAAACTCATAATGTCCATTCTCACACCGCGGCGGATATCGTGTCTGCATGACTGATCCGTCGCACCCCCTCGACCTCGCCGCCGACCCGTTCGAGGTCGCCCGCACCGCCGCCGCCGATATCGCGCGGCTGACCGGAATCGCACACCACGACATCGCCGTCACCCTCGGCAGCGGGTGGGGGCAGGCAGCCGATCTCATCGGCGAGACGGTCGCCACGATCCCCGCGACCGAGGTCACCGGTTTCTCGAAGCCGGCGCTCGACGGCCACGTCGGCACGCTGCGCAGCGTGGCGACCCCCGACGGGCGCCACGTGCTCGTGATCGGCGCGCGCACCCACTACTACGAGGGCCACGGCGTGCGCCGGGTCGTGCACAGCGTGCGCACCGCCGCCGCAACGGGCGCGACGACCATGGTGCTGACGAACGGGGCGGGCGGGCTGAAACGCGGCTGGACCCCAGGGCAGCCCGTGCTCATCAGCGACCAACTGAACCTCACCGCCGACACCCCGCTCGAGGGCGCGACGTTCATCGACATGACCGACCTGTACGCCGCGCGGCTGCGGGCGATCGCGCGCGAGGTCGATCCGTCGCTCGACGAGGGCGTGTACACGCAGCTGCGCGGGCCGCAGTACGAGACGCCCGCCGAGGTGCGCATGGTCGGGGCCATCGGCGGCGACATCGTCGGCATGTCGACGGCGCTCGAGGCCATCGCCGCCCGCCAGGCCGGCATGGAGGTGCTCGGCTTCTCGCTGATCACGAACCTCGCGGCCGGCATCTCGCCGACGCCACTCAGCCACGAGGAGGTCATCGAGTCGGGCCGCGCCGCCGAATCCCGCATCTCCCAGCTGCTCGCCGACGTGATCGGACGCCTCTGATGGCGGCGTGGCACGACTGGCTCGCGCAGGATCCCGATCCCGAGACGCGCGCGGAGCTCAGCGCGCTCGTCGCGGCCGCTGAGCAGAACGACGCGGCGGCACAGACCGACCTCGCCTCGCGCTTCGCGGGGCGCCTGCAGTTCGGCACCGCGGGCCTGCGCGGCGAGCTGGGCGCGGGATCGATGCGGATGAACCGTGTGCTCGTTGCGCAGGCGGCCGCGGGGTTCGGCAACTACCTGCTCGCGTCGTCGGCGAGGCCGGTCGTCGTGATCGGCTACGACGGCCGCAAGAACTCCGATGTGTTCGCGCGCGACTCGGCCGAGCTGTTCGCGGGCGCCGGGCTGAGGGCGATCCTCCTCCCCCGCCTGCTGCCGACGCCGGTTCTCGCCTTCGCGGTGCGCTACCTGGGCGCCGACGCCGGTGTCATGGTCACGGCGAGCCACAACCCGCCGAACGACAACGGCTACAAGGTCTACCTCGGCGGCGCCGACGGCGGGGCCCAGATCGTCTCGCCCGCCGACGCCGAGATCGCCGGATTCATCGACGCCGTCGCCGAGGGATCGATCGCCGATCTGCCGCGCTCGTCGTCGTACGAGATCGCGGGCGACGACGTCGTCGACGCGTACATCTCGGCGACCGCCGCCGTCGCGCCGGCCCCAAGTTCTGCCGAGAGCATGCGCTGGGTCTACACGGCCATGCACGGCGTGGGGTGGGAGACGGCGAGCGCCGTCGTCGAGCACGCGGGATACCCGCAGCCCGACGTCGTCGCCGAACAGATCTCCCCGGATCCGGCGTTCCCGACCGTCGCGTTCCCGAACCCCGAGGAGCCGGGCGCGATGGATCTCGCGTTCCAGGCCGCCCAGGCCGCGGGCGCCGAGTTCATCGTCGCGAACGATCCCGACGCCGACCGGGTCGCGGTGGCCGTTCCCGGGCCGGACGGCTGGCGCCGCCTCACCGGCAACGAGATCGGCCTGCTGCTCGGCGCCCGTGCCGCGCGTGCGGCGGGCGGATCCGGATCCCTCGCCTGCTCGCTCGTCTCGTCGCCGGGCCTTGGCGAGATCGCCCGGCTCCACGGCCTCGACTGGCACGAGACGCTCACGGGCTTCAAGTGGATCTCGCGCGCGCCCGACCTCGTGTACGGCTTCGAGGAGGCGCTCGGCTACCTCGTGAACCCCGAGACCGTGCGCGACAAGGACGGCATCTCGGCGATGGTCGCCGTGCTCGGCCTTGCCGCCGACGCGCGCGCGGAGGGGCGGACGCTGGCCGATCTGCTCGCCGAGCTCGCCGACGAGATCGGCCACTTCGCGAGCGCGCAGGTCTCGATCCGCGTCGAGGATCTGTCGATCATCGGATCCACGATGGCGCGGCTGCGGGCGGATCCCCCCGCCGCGTTCGGCGACGTCGCGGTCGCCCGCTTCGACGACCTGCTGCGCCCCGCCCCGGGACAGCCGGGCGGCGACATCCTGCGGTTCCTGCTCGACGGCGGATCCCGCGTCATCTTCCGCCCGAGCGGCACCGAGCCGAAGCTGAAGGCCTATCTCGATGTCAGGGCGACATCGGCGCCCGACGCCGAGCAGCGGCTCTCGGCGCTGGAGCGTTCGGTCCGCGAGCTCATCGTCTGACCCGCGTCGTCAACCTGACCGCTTCCGGCGTGTGAGAGCAGCTGCGGGACGGTTCAGGCCTCGGGTGCCCGCTAGTGCACCGATGCCGAGCGCGAACCACATGCCGCCCGCGCTCCAGAAGCCCAGGAACAGCAGACCGGGGTCGAACATGCTCGCGACCAGTGTCGCTGCTCCCGACGCAGTGACGATCACGTAGGCGATCCGCACACCGCACGCGAACAGCGCGCCCACCGCGACGATCGCAGTCCCGAGCAGCACGACGTAGACGGTGGGCTCGACGGTGCCGGTGGCAACTGCGCACACCGACACAATCCCGGGCAGTGCGACCGCGACGCCGCCGATGATCCGCAGGGCGAGTCGCGCGCCGGTGCCTCGCGAGCGGGTCGCCGAGGGAACGACGGCCGCGGCCCACAGCATGAACATCAGCGGGGTGAACATGACGAGGTTCCCCCAGAGGAAGAATCCGGCGATTACGATTGCTGTTGCGGCGATCGCAGCGAGCACAGGCCCGATGGATCCCCACGGCCGCGGCACGATGAGCGGCGTCGCTCCGAGCAGGACGGGAAGCGCGACCGCGAGCACAGCTCCGCCGAGTCCGAGCCCCGACGCGAGTTCAGGCTCGATGAACAGCATCAGGGCCGAAACAATCACACCGACGCCGACCGTCGCGATCGAGAGCCAGCGCTCGGCGCGATGCTCCGGGTCGGTTGCCGGCTGCACGTCGAGCTCATCCGCGTAGTTCTTCGCAGCTTCGCGTGGCGTGCCCAGCCCCGCGAGAATCTGATCGATGTCGCGCCCGCGCTCGAGGGAATCGAGGATGTGGGACTCGACGTCATCGATGATCTCGGCTCGCTGCACGGCGGGCAGGATTCCGAGCTCACGATCGAGCTGCGCGAGGTACCGCTCGGCGCGGCGTTCCTGCGTGGCGTTCATGCTTTCTCCTCCAGTGTGTTGTTCACGTGCTGCGAGATCGGACCCCACACTTCGGCGAAGGCTGAGAGCATCGCCCGGCCGTCGTCGGTGATTTCGTAGTACTTCCGCGGTCGAGATCCGTCCCGCACTTCGCGTCGGCTCCGCACGGAGCCGGCCTGCTGCATGCGTGCGAGCAGCGGATAGAGGCTGCCTTCACTCGCCGTGAGGTCGCGCGCGACGAGCTGGTCGGCGAGCTCGAGCCCGTACATATCGCGGTCCGCGAGAAGCGCGAGCACACAGCCTTCGAGCACCCCCTTGCGAAGGTTCGTGGCGATGCGTTCGCGGATCTCATCCATGCCATCGACATTATCTTGTGTAGCAAGACTTGCACAACAAGACAATTACGGACATGCCTCAACATTCCCGCTGCTGCGCTAATTTCGGCGTTCTAGAGCAGCGACAGGAAGGTTGAGTTCGAGTCGCTACGTTTCGTCGATCAGGGCCGCGAGCTCCGTCAGGAAGGTCGCGAGGTCGGTCGCGCGGCGGGTGATTCGGCGCGCGTTCGACGGATCCGCGAACACATCGACGAACTGCTCGAACACGGTCTGGAACGCCGGGCGATCCGATTCGCTGAACGCCACGAGAGCCACGACGTGCACGCGATCCTCGCCCCAGACGATGCCGTGCTCCGAGACCGCCACGGCGATCGCGGTGCGGTTCGCTGACATCGTCATGGCGTGCGGCACGGCGAGAGATTCCGTGAACGCGGTCGAGCTCAGGGCCTCGCGCTCGAGCGCGCTCGCCACGTAGCCGTCGTCGATGATTCCGGCGTCGATGAGCGAGTCGCCGAGCGTGCGGATGATCGACTCGGGCGATGACTCGGGCGCATCGCGCACGAACGCGTCGGGCACGAACCACTTCTCGATCTCCTCGCGCAGCCGCACGAGGCGGCGCTGCCGGCGCACGCGATGCGCGGCGTCCGCGATGCGGGACACGTCGCGCTCGGAGAGGAACGGCGGGATCCGCACCACTTTCTCCGATGCCCCGTGCGCCGGCGGGTCGATCGTCGTCAGCACGAGGTCGGCGCCAAACCCCGCCCAGTCGGGGTCGTACCGGGTGGAGCGCTCGATGATCTCGACTTCGCCGCCGAGCTCCGCGACGATGCCCTTCTCGAGCTGGCGCCGCATCTCGTCGATGCCGGGGCACACGAGGGCGACCGTCACGACCGCGCGCGACTCGCGATCGATCTCGAGCGAGGCGCCGAGGTGCATCGCGATGTCGGTGATCTCGTCGTCAGGAATGGTGACCCCAAGGTCGCGCGACAGGTCGCTCGCGACCTGCACCGCCATCTCGAACACGAGCGGCGAGGCCGCCTTGAGCGAGCGCGTCATCGGGTTGCGCGAGAACAGCTGCTCCTGCACCCGCCGCACGAGGTTCTCCACATGCAGGGCGAGCCGGCCGACGAGCCCCTCCTGCGCCAGCTCGACGTCGTACGCGTCGGCGACCCGCGCGACGGCGGACGCGACCGCGCGCTCGACCGCCGGATCCGCGCGGATCCCGGACCCTGACGATCCGGAGTCGACGATCGAGAGCATGACGAGCGAGGCGAGGTGCGCGAGGTCGGACTCGCCGAGCTCCGCGCCGAATCGATTGCGGGCGATTCCGCGGATCACCTCGGCGACCGGCGCGAGCTCGCGCGCCGCGATGCCGGAATCCGGCAGCGGATGCCCGTGCGCCGAGCGGTCGCACGCGATCGCCACGTGCAGCACGACATCGGCCGCCGCGAGCTCGTTGACGGCGTACCCGAGGCCCGACAGTGCGTCGAGCAGGTCGCGACCGGTCTGCGTGAACTCCCCCGCGTCGAGGCCCAGGCGCTCAGCCGCACGGTGCGACGCGATCACGTCGCGCCCGCCCTCGTCGGCCTGCTCGTGCACGAGGAGGCCGATGAAGCGGCGCCGCGCGAGCTCGGATCCCTCGATCGATACGACGGCCGCCTCGCGCCGGAAGCCGAGTTCGGTGCCGTCGAGCGCCGCACGGATCCGCCGGAGATCGGCCTCGATCGTGCCGGGCGACACGTGCAGTTCGAGAGCCGCCACGAATACGTCGACGCCCTCGTCGGTCTCGAGCAGCTGCCGGACGAGGGTGAGCGCCCGCTCTCGCGGCGTGCCGCGCGTCGGTCGGTCCTCGTCGAGCTCGACCTCGGCGGCTCCCGAGGCGGCGCGATATCCGAGCGGACCCGACTCGATCGCGTCGCCGTGAGGCGCCAGCCGATTGATCGCCGTGACGTAACTGCGCACGCTGCGCGAGGTGACACCGAGGTGGTCGGCGATGTAGCCGGCCGTCACCCAGTCGGATCGACGCAACAGGATGCCGAGCATCCGCGCCTGTCGTTTCCGGGTCACCCGCCAAGTCAATCACCCTTCGGCGGCAGTTTTCCGCAGGGTGCGGAAACAGGTCTCCATTGCCTTCGCGCCCGGACAGGAACAGGATGATGGTGAGAAGGAGACGTGAATCGATGAAGATCATCGTGATCTGTGGCGCCGGCGCTTCGAGCACATTCGTCGCGACGCGGCTTCGCCGTGCCGCGGAAGCGGCCGGCACCGACGTCGAAGCCGTCCCCTCCTCACTGTCGTCGTTCGCCGGGCAGCTCGGATCCGCCGATGCGGTTCTCGTGGCCTCCCACGTGGGCGATGCCTTCGCCGATGTGCACGCGCATGCGCGCGCACAGGGCGTGCCCCTCGCAGTACTCCCCGCCGATATCGCGCGAGATCGCGAGGGCTCGCTGGCCCTCGAGGTCGTGCGCGACCTCGCCCCGCGGATCCACCACGGACCCGCCCTTCGAAAGGAACACACCATGGCTACTCGCACAGTCACCATTGCCGGTTCGCACGGCCTGCACGCCCGCCCGGCGAAGCTGTTCAGCGCCGCCGCGAAGGACTCGGGCCTCGATGTCACGATCGCGAAGGTCGACGGCAAGGCCGTCAACGCCGCGAGCATCCTCGGCGTCATCTCGCTCGGCGCGAACACGGGCGACGTCGTCACCCTCACCGTCGAGGGCGACGGCGCGGAAGGCGTGCTCGACCAGCTCGCCACCATGCTCGAGACCGACCAGGACGCGTGATCGACGTGGCCGAGATCAGCGGAACCGGAATCGGGCAGGGCATCGCCCACGGTCCCGTCGCCACGATGGCGGCCGGCCTCGAGCCGCCGAGCGACGCGCCCTCGAAGCGCACGCCCGACGAGGAGAAGCAGGCCGTCGCCGAGGCGGTCTCGGCCACAGCCGCCGAGCTCAATGCGCGCGGCGAGCGCGCGGGCGGCTCGGCCCAGGACGTGCTCGAGGCTCAGGCCATGATGGCCGAGGACCCGACGCTCGAGGAGTCGGTCCACGACAAGATCGACGCGGGCGCCACGGGCGAGTACGCCGTCCACACGGCGTTCGCCGAGTTCGCGGAGCAGCTCCAGGAGCTCGGCGGATACCTCGGCGAGCGCGCCGCGGACCTCGCCGATGTCGCCCAGCGCGTCATCGCACACCTGCGCGGAGTCTCGGCTCCGGGCGTGCCCGAGCCCGGGCACCCGTTCGTGCTCGTCGCGAACGACCTCGCCCCCGCCGATACGGCGCTGCTCGACCTCGACCAGGTGCTCGCCGTCGTGACGACCGAGGGGGGCCCGACCTCGCACACCGCGATCCTCGCCCGCGAGAAGGGCATCGTCGCGGTCGTGGGAACGGGCGCGACGGGCCTCGAGGACGACCAGATCGTGATCGTCGACGCCGAGAACGACGTCGTGATCATCGATCCGTCCGAGGAGCAGATCTCCGAGGCCACCGCGCGCGCGGACGCCCGCGCCGCGGCGCAGGCCGCCCCGATCACCCCGGGAGCGCTATCGGACGGCACGCTCGTGCCGCTGCTCGCGAACCTCGGGGATCCCGATGGCGCCGCCGAGGCGGTCGAGCTGGGAGCGGAGGGCGTGGGCCTGTTCCGCACCGAGTTCCTCTTCCTCTCGAACGACGAGGCGCCGTCCGTCGAGAGCCAGAAGAAGAGCTACGTCGATCTTCTGGCGGCATTCGCCGGCAAGAAGGTCGTCGTGCGCGTGCTCGACGCGGGCGCCGACAAGCCGCTGCCGTTCCTCACCGACGAGGGCGAGGAGAACCCGGCCCTCGGGCGCCGCGGGATCCGCGCGCTCTCGTTCCACGAGGACATCCTGCGCGATCAGCTGACCGCTCTGGCTCAGGCCGACGCCGAGACCGACGCCGACCTGTGGGTCATGGCCCCGATGATCGCGACGATCGACGAGACCGAGTACTTCATGAACCTGGCCACCGAGCTCGGGCTGAAGACCACGGGAGTCATGGTCGAGGTTCCCTCGGCCGCGCTGCTCGCGGACCAGATCCTCAAGGTCGCCGATTTCGCGTCGATCGGCACCAACGACCTCGTGCAGTACACGATGGCAGCGGACCGCCTGCTCGGATCCGTCGCCCACCTGCAGAGCCCGTGGCACCCCGCGGCGCTGCGCCTGATCAAGGCCGTCGCCGATGGTGGCCAGGTCAACGACAAGCCCGTGGGCGTGTGCGGCGAGGCCGCCGCGGATCCGCTGCTCGCCGTCGTTCTCGTGGGCCTCGGCGTGACCACCCTGTCGATGTCGCCCTCGGCGCTCGCTGATGTGCGCGCCGAACTCCTTAAGCACACCCTCCAAGACGCCCAGCGCATTGCGCAGGCCGCCCTCGACACCGGCAATGCTGACGGCGCGAAGTCGGCTGCGCGCGCTGCCGCGTAACGTCCCTCTCACCCAAGGAATCACGATGTCTACCGACACAGCAACGAAGGCCCCGGGCGGTTTCCGGGTCGCTGTCCAGAAGATCGGCTCGTTCATGTCGGGCATGATCATGCCCAACATCCCGGCGCTCGTCGCCTGGGGCCTGTTCACCGCCTTCTTCATCGAGAAGGGCTGGACGCCGAACGCCGACCTGTCGACGATCGTCGACCCGATGATCCACTACCTGCTGCCGCTGGTCATCGCCTACACGGGCGGATTCATGATCTACGACAAGCGCGGCGGCGTCGTCGGCATGATCGCGACGATGGGAGCGATCGCGGGCAGCGACCTCCTGATCGCCGCGCAGAACGCCGACGGCGAGGGCGGCCTCGGCCAGATCCACATGTTCCTCGGCGCCATGGTCATGGGCCCGCTCGGCGCGTGGATCATGAAGAAGCTCGACGCCCTGTGGGAGGGCAAGGTCAAGGCCGGCTTCGAGATGCTGGTCAACATGTTCTCGGCCGGAATCCTCGGATTCCTCGCCGCGATCTTCTCGTTCTACATTCTCGCGCCGGTCGTCAACTGGATCACCGGTGTCCTCTCGTCGGCCGTCGAGTTCCTTGTGAGTCGCGACCTGCTGCCGCTCACGAGCATCCTGATCGAGCCCGCGAAGGTGTTCTTCCTCAACAACGCCATCAACCACGGCGTGCTCACCCCGCTCGGCACGATCGAGGCCACCGACCAGGGCAAGTCGATCCTGTTCCTGCTCGAGGCGAACCCCGGCGTCGGCCTTGGTCTGCTGCTCGCGTTCACGTTCTTCGGCGTCGGCGCGGCGAAGGGCTCGGCCCCGGGCGCCGCGATCATCCAGTTCTTCGGCGGCATCCACGAGGTGTACTTCCCCTACGTGCTGATGAAGCCGTCGCTGCTGATCGCCGTCATCGCGGGCGGCATGTCGGGGGTCGCGACCAACGCGCTCTTCGACACGGGCCTGCGCGCCCCGGCCGCGCCCGGATCGATCATCGCCGTGATGATCCAGACCCCCGGCAGCGACTACCTCGGCATCATCCTTGCCGTGGTCATCTCGGCCGCCGTGACGTTCGCCATTGCCTCCGTCATCCTGCGCGCGAGCCGCAAGCGCGACCTCGCCGCGGGCGACCGGTTCGGCGCGGCCGTCGCTCAGACCGAGAAGAACAAGGGCAAGAAGTCCGACTTCCTCTCCGGAATGGCCGCGGGCGCGAGCGTCACCGCGACGAAGACGATCGAGAAGGTCATCTTCGCGTGCGACGCGGGCATGGGTTCGTCGGCCATGGGCGCGGGCGTCCTGCGCAAGAAGGTCAAGGATGCCGGCATCACGGGCGTCACGGTCACCAACAAGTCGATCGCCAACCTCGACGGCACTGCCGACCTCGTGATCACGCAGTCGCAGCTCACCGACCGCGCGAAGCAGAACGAGCCGAGCGCGATGCACGTGTCGGTCGGCGGGTTCATGAACGCGCCCGAGTACGACGAGGTCGTCGAGATGCTGCTGAAGCAGCAGAACGGCGAGTCTGAGGAGGCCCCCGCAGAGGCCGCCCCGGCTGCCGCACCGGTTGCTGACGCGGAGCCGGCCGGCGCCGCGGAGGTCCTGAAGCCCGAGTACGTGAAGATCCACTCCGGATCCGTCACCCGCGACGAGGCGCTTCAGGAGGCCTCGGGCATCCTCGAGGCCGCCGGCGCCGTCACGGGCGACTACTTCCAGGCGATGAAGGATCGGGAGCAGACCGTCTCGACGTTCATGGGCAACGGTCTCGCGATCCCCCACGGAACCGACGCGGCCAAGGACGCCGTGCTCGGATCCGCGCTCGCCGTGATCCGCTACGACGGCGGCGTCGACTGGGGCGACGGCGACACGGCGACGTTCGTCGTCGGCATCGCTGGCAAGGGCGACGCGCACCTCGAGATCCTGCAGTCGGTCGCGATCCAGTTCGGCGACGACGACACGGTCGCGCGCCTCAAGGCCGCCGAGACCGAGGAGGAGCTCTACACGCTGCTGAAGGGTGGGCTCTCGTGACGAAGAAGGCCGTGCACTTCGGTGCCGGGAACATCGGGCGCGGGTTCGTCGGCGCGCTGCTGCACGAGGGCGGCTACGAGATCGTCTTCTCGGACGTCGCCGGATCCCTCGTCGACGCGATCAACGCCGCCGACTCGTACACGGTGCACGAGGTCGGCGACGGCGGACGCGACGTCACCGTCACGGGCTTCTCGGCGCTGAACAGCTCCGAGGCCCCGGACGCGGTGGCTGCCGAGGTCGCCTCGGCCGACGTCGTCACGTGCGCCGTCGGGCCGACCGTGCTGAAGTTCATCGCGCCGGTGCTCGTGGCCGGGCTGCGCGCACGCGTGGCGAGCGCGCGCCCGCTGCAGGTCATGGCGTGCGAGAACGCGATCGGCGCGACGGATCAGCTGCGCGAGCATGTCGAGTCCCTCGCGGGTGACGAGTGGCCCGACCTGTCGTCCCGCGCCGTGTTCGCGAACACGGCCGTCGACCGCATCGTCCCGGGGCAGCCCGAGGGCGCCGGCATCGACGTCACGGTCGAGCCGTTCTTCGAGTGGGCGATCGAGCAGGGCCCGTTCGACGGCGACCTGCCGTCGATCCCCGGAGCGCACTTCGTCGACGACCTCGGCCCGTTCATCGAGCGCAAGCTGTTCACGGTCAACACGGGGCACGCGGCGACGGCCTATCACGGCGCGCTGGCGGGCTTCGAGAAGATCGCGGACGCCCTGTCCGATCCCGACATCGAGCAGAAGGTCGGCTCGGCGATCTCCGAGACGAGCGCCGTTCTCGAGCAGAAGCACGGCTTCGCCGCCGAGGATCTCGCCGAGTACCGCAGGACGATCATCGAGCGCTTCAAGAACCCGGCCCTGCCCGACACGGTGACGCGCGTCGGGCGCCAGCCGCTGCGCAAGCTGTCGCGCCACGAGCGCTTCATCGGTCCCGCGGCCGAGGCCGCCGAGCGCGGGCTCGGCGTCGCCGGGCTGCTCGCGGCGGTCGACGCGGCGCTCGCGTTCGAGGATCCTGCCGACGAGCAGGCCGTCGAGCTGCGCGCGAAGCTCACGTCCCTGAGTGCCGACGCGTTCACGACAGAGGTGACGGGCCTCGACCCGTCGCACCCGCTCTACGCCCCCGTCCGCGACGTCGTCGCGCGACACACGGCGTAGCGCGGCACCAGCCCCGGAGTCCGCACCTCCGGCACCCCGCGACCAGATCCCCGCACGGATCCGGTCGCGGGGTCTTCTGGTTTTCCCCCGAGTTCTCCGACTGCCGTCGCGGAACGCGGTCCGAACCGGGACAATGGAAGATATGAGCACTCCGCAGCCTCCGTACGGTTTCCCCGAGCAGACCCCGCCGGCGTCGAACGCCCCGACGGCGCCCCACGGCTACCCCGCGCAGGCAGGACCGCAGTCGCCGCCGCCGCCCGCGCCCCCTGAGCGCAAACGTCCCGGCTCCCTCATGCCGGTGCTCGCTCTGGTCTTCGCGATCATCGGCCTCATCGTCGTGAGCCTCGGGTATGCGTCGTTCGCGCCCGGCATCGGCACCGTTCTCGGCGGCGTCTCGTTTGCCGGGTGGCTGTTCATCATCGCGGGCCTCGTGCTCGCGATCGTCGCTCTCGTGCGCCGCGCGGCCGCGAAGGGCGTGAGCATCGCGGCGCTCGTCATCTCGATCATCGGCGGCCTGGCCGGCATCGGCTCGGTCATCGTGTTCGTCACCGCGAGCTTCTTCAACTTCGCGAACACGATGGTCGACGAGTACGGCGATCTCGTGCCCGAGAACCCCGACGACTACTTCGAGATGCCCGAGGGATCCGACGGGTTCGACGGGTCCGAGGGAACCGTCGATGCCGACGTGCAGGCCGACTGCGATGTGCTCTTCGCCGCCGCTCCGGACGCGATGAACTCCAACGCCGATCTCAGCCAGCTGTTCGACGACCTCGCCCGCCAGATGTCCACCGAGCAGGTGCGCGAGCCCCTCGAGGATCTCGCGGACGCCTACGAGGAGCTGCTCGACATGGACGACCCGGGCGACGCGGCGGAGGCCGCGGGCGAGCACCAGCGCGCGGCGCAGGAGCTCTACAGCGTATGCGGGCTGAGCATCGACGAGCTGCAGTAGCCGGATCCGCGCTACGCCTTGGCGACCGCGCTCACGAGCGCCGCATCGAGGTCGCCGAGCGCTCCGCGATCGAACGTCGACGTCGACGCCATGATCTCGTCGGCGCCCGAGTCGTCGATGAGCTCGTGCAGGCGCTCCGCGACAGCGCCGGACGTGCCGGTGATGACCTTCTCAAGGTGCTGATCGACGCGCTCCCGCACGCGGTCCGACCAGGTCTGGGCGAGGATCCGCTCGGGTGATTCGAGCGGCGGGAACTCTCCCGTGCGCCTCGACATCGCCATCGCCCAGGCCTCGGGCAGGGCGAGCTCCCGCGCGCGCCGCTCGTTCTCGGCCGCAAATGCGTCGACCGAGAGGATCACGTGCGGCCGGGCATCGGCGGCATGCGGAGAGAAGATGTCGCGGTAGCGCGCGAGCGTGTCGTTCAGGGCGTCGTCGAGCACGAGCGGCCCGCCGACAACGACGGGCAGCCCGAGCCGCGCCGCGATATCGACACCCGATCGCGTGGCGAGCACGTGCACGGGGATCCGCGGTGTCGCCGGACGCGCCGTCACCTCTTCCTCGTCGCGGAGGAAGCCCACGAGCTCCCGGATCTCCCGCTCGAACATCGCAGGCGAGGTCCGCTCGCGCCGGAGCGCGCGGCGCACGGCCGGCGTGAACCCCAACGAGTTCCCGACCCCGAGGTCGATCCGGTCGGGGGTGAGGGATGCGAGCATGCGGAACTGCTCGGCGACGACGAGCGGTTGGTGCTGCGGCAACATGACGCCGCCCGAGCCCAGGCGGATCCGTTCGGTCACCTGCCCGATCGCCGCGAGCAGCACCGCGGGCGATCCGGACGCGATGCCGGGCACGGCGTGATGCTCGGCGACCCAGAACCGGTGATACCCGGCCTCTTCGGCCTGCACCGCGCGAGCGACGGAGTCATGGAGCGCCTGCCCATCGACGTCCCCGTGACGGGTCCGAGACCGATCGAGAAGAGAAACCCGCACGTCGACCTCAACTCCGATCGCTCGGAGACTATTCCCCCCTAATTCTTCATTTCTGGCACTTTTCTGCGTGCATTTGCACGCGGAAAAGTGCCAGAAATGAAGAGTTGTCGGGCGTCAGGCCTGTTCGAAGCCCTCCGCGATCAGGTCGATCAGTTCTTCGCGCTGTTCGATCGGGAGGAACGTCGCCGCGGCCGCGTTCAGCTGGAACGTCTCGAGGTCGTCGAGGCCGTACTCGAACGTGTCGACGAGCACGGCCAGCTCCCGCGTGAGCGTGGTGCGGCTCATCAAGCGGTTGTCGGTGTTGACCGTGACGGCGAACCCGAGCTGGTAGAGCAGGTCGAACGGGTGGTCCTCGAGCGTCGTTCCCCACCGCGCGATCGCGCCCGTCTGCAGGTTCGAGGTCGGTGCCATCTCCAGCGCGATCTCGCGGTCGCGCACCCAGCGCGCGGTGTCACCGAAGCGCACCCGCACCTCGTCGCCCTCGGCCTGCACCTCCTCGAGGTCCTCCGCGATCCGCACGCCGTGCCCCAGGCGCAGCGTGCGCCCGTCGAGCAGCGCCGAACGGATCGAGTCGATTCCCGCGGCCTCGCCGGCGTGGATCGTCACCGGCATGAACTCCCGCGCGAGGAGGTCGAGCGCCTCGACATGCCCCGACGGCGGGAACCCGTCCTCGGGCCCCGCGAGATCGAACGCGACTACGCCGTCCTCGCGGAAGTCGACCGCGAGCTGCGCGATCTCGGACGAGCGGGATCCCTGACGCATCGCGGACAGGATCTGCCCGACGCGGATCGAATGGCCGTTGTCGGCGGCGATGTCCTCGCCCTCCTCGATGCCTTCCTGGACGGCCTGGACGGCGTCGGCCAGCGCGAGGCCGCCCGTCGTGTGCTGTTCGGGCGCCCACCGCACTTCGGCGTAGATGATGCCGTCGTTCGCGAGATCCTCGACAAACTCCCGCGCGACGCGCGACAGGTTCTCCGCTGTCTGCATCACCGCGACGGACAGATCGAAGCTCTTCAGGTAGTCGACGAGCGATCCCGAGGCCGACTGCGCGGCGAACCACTCGCCGAGCTCTCGCGAGCTCTCGGCCGGCAGTGGGATGCCGGCGGCTCCCGCGAGCTCGAACACCGTGGAAGCCCGCAGGCCCCCGTCGAGGTGGTCGTGCAGCGAGATCTTCGGCAGGCTGCGGATCGGAACGCCCTCGACGCTCGCCTCTCGACGGGCCGGGCGATGCTTGTTCTGCGGACGCGACATGCGATTCTCCTGCGTGTGACGGGTCAAACGGATGTGATGCGTTCGCGCACGATCGGCGCGGCCTCGGGAGCAGTCTCGCCGATCTCGAACGAACCCGCCAGGGCCTCGAGCGCGCGGTCGAACCGGCTGCCGTCGTCGGCGTTGAGCGTGAACAGCGGATCTCCGGCGCGCACCACGTCGCCCGGCTTCGCGTGCAGATCGATTCCGGCCGCGTGCACCACCGGATCCGCCGCCCGCGCGCGCCCCGCACCGAGGCGCCACGCGGCGATTCCGACGTCGAACGCGTCGAGGCGCGTCATGACGCCGTCGCGCTCGGCCGCAACGACGTGCGTCTCGCGGGGCGCCGGCAGCGGCGCGTCCGGATCCCCGTCCTGCGCGCGGATCATCGCGCGCCACGTGTCCATCGCGCGGCCGTCCTTGAGAGCCTCGGCCGGATCCGCGTCGATGCCCGACATCTGGAGCATCTCCCGCGCGAGCGCGACCGTGAGCTCGACGACGTCGGCGGGTCCGCCGCCCGCGAGCACCTCGACGGATTCCCGCACCTCGTTGGCATTTCCGGCCGTCAGCCCGAGCGGCGTCGACATCGCGGTGATCAGCGCCGTGGTCTTCACCCCGGAGTCGGTGCCGAGCGCGACCATCGTCTCGGCGAGCTCCTTCGCCTGCGCATAGTCCTTCATGAACGCGCCGGTGCCGAACTTCACATCGAGCACGAGCGACTCGGTGCCCTCCGCGATCTTCTTCGACATGATGCTCGAGGCGATCAGCGGAATCGCCTCGACCGTGCCGGTCACGTCGCGCAACGCATACAGCCGCTTGTCCGCCGGCGCGAGACCGGATCCGGCCGCGCAGATCACGGCTCCCACGGGGCCCTGCATCTGCGCGAACATCTCCTCGTTCGTGAGCTGTGCGCGCCACCCGGGGATCGCCTCGAGCTTGTCGAGCGTGCCGCCCGTGTGGCCGAGCCCGCGCCCCGACAGCTGCGGCACGGCGACGCCGAACGACGCAACGAGCGGTGCCAGCGGCAACGTGATCTTGTCGCCCACGCCGCCGGTCGAATGCTTGTCGGCGGTCGGTTTGCCGAGCCCCGCGAAGCTCATCCGCTCGCCCGTTGAGATCATCGCGTCGGTCATGACGCGGATCTCCTCGCGGGTCATGCCGTTCAGCAGGACGGCCATCGTGAACGCCGACATCTGCGCGTCCTGCACGTATTCGCGCGTGTATGCGTCGATCATCCACCGCAGCGCGGGCTCGGGGACTGCTCCCCCGTCGCGCTTGGTACGGATCACATCGACGGCGTCGAACGGCTCTGCCATGGAATCAGTTCACCCTCTCGAGGTCGCGCGGCCCGAATGCGTCGGGAAGCACCTCGTCGATCGTACGGATCCCCGAGACGGTTTCGAGGAGCATGGTCGGGTGGGCGTGTTCGTACAGCAGCTGCCGACAGCGACCGCACGGCATGATCGTCTCGCCCTCACCGTTCACACAGACGAACGCGACGAGGGACCCGCCGCCCGTCATCGCGAGGTTCGAGACCAGCCCGCACTCGGCGCACAGCCCGACGCCGTAGGAGGCGTTCTCGGTATTGCACCCCGCGACGGTGCGCCCGTCGTCGACCAGCGCCGCGGCGCCCACCGGGTAGTTCGAGTACGGCGCGTACGCCGAGCGCATGGCGCTGATCGCGACCTCGCGTAGCGCATCCCAGTCGATATCGGTCATGGCCTCATCCCTTGATATACGGCTGGCCGGATGCCGCCGGCGGGCGCGAGCGTCCGACGAGGCCCGCCACCGCGAACAGCGTGACGACGTACGGCAGCATGAGCATGAACTGGCTCGGAACCGGGGATCCGATCACCGAGAACACGCCCTGCAGGTTCGTCGCGAACCCGAACAGCAGCGCCGCGAGCGTCGCGCGGATCGGATCCCACTTACCGAAGATGAGCGCGGCGAGCGCGATGTATCCGGCGCCGCCCGTCATCTCGCGTCCGAACTGCGGGTTCGACACGAGAGTGTAGAACGCGCCGCCCATGCCCGCGATCGCGCCCGCGAGCATGACGTTGGCGTACCGGGTCGCCGCGACCTTGATGCCCACGGTGTCGGCGGCCTGCGGGTGCTCGCCCACGGCGCGCAGGCGCAGGCCCCAGCGCGTGTGGTAGAGCCCGTACCAGACGATCGCCACGACGATGTACATCAGGTAGGTCAGCACGGTCTGCTGGAAGAGCACCGGCCCGATCACCGGAATCTCGCTCAGCACCGGGATCGAGATGACGCGGAACAGCTCGGGCGAGTTCAGCGTCGCCGTGTTGTCGGCCATCACGGTGCTGAAGAAGAAGGTCGTCAGCCCCACGACGAGCACGTTCAGCACGACACCGACGATGATCTGGTTCACGAAGTAGGTGATCGCGAACACCGCCAGCACGAGCCCGACCAGCAGCCCCGCGATCATCGCGGCGACCAGGCCGAGCCACGGGGTGCCCGTGAGCGATCCGACGAGCGCCGCCGAGAACGCGCCCGACAGCAGCTGCGCCTCGATCGCGATGTTCACGACGCCGACGCGCTCGCCGATCACGCCGCCGAGCGCGCCGAAGATCAGCGGCGTCGCCAGGGCGAGGGATCCGGTCAGCAGGCCGATCATCGGCAGCGTCGCGCCGGCCGACGCCCACGCGAGGAATCCGACGAGCAGCAGCACGACGTAGACGATCGTCAGCCAGAGCGGCGAGGGCCTCCCCGCGCGGGTGCGGAGGAAGGCGACGACGGTCGCGACCGCCATCAGCGCGACGCACACCCACGCCGTGGGGTTCGACGGCACGACGAGGTCCGGCAGCTGGATCGCCGCGGCGGCGCTGCGCACGAGGCGGAAGGTGCTCACGCCCTCGCGCGGCGCCAGCAGCGGCATCAGCGCGAACAGCACCGTGAACACGGCGAAGATCGCCGGAACCTTCCACGACGTGATCGTGACCTTGCGCTGCTCGTCGCTCACGACGGGCTCGATGACGGCGCTCATACGGTCACCGCCTTCGCGTGACGGCCGCGTTTTCGCGCCCGGGGCTGGGCCGGATCCGGCAGGCGGAAGATCGCGCGCACGAGCGGCGGCGCCGCGATGAACAGCACGATGAGCGACTGCACGACGAGGACGACCTCGTTCGGCACCTGCTCGGCCGCCTGCATCGAGAAGCCGCCGGCCTTGAAGGCGCCGAACAGGATGCCGGCGCCGAGGATTCCGATCGGCGACGAGCGGCCGAGCAGCGCCACCGTGATGGCGTCGAAGCCCATGCCGGCGTCGATGTCGCCGCCGAAGCCCGTGGGCACCGTGCCGAGCACCTGGCTGACGCCGGCGACGCCGACGAGGCCGCCGGCGATGACCATCACGATCACGTACGAGCGGCTGACGCTGATGCCCGCCGCACGCGCGGCGTGGGGGTTCTCGCCGACCGCGCGCAGCCGGAATCCGAGACTCGATCGCTCGAGCAGCCACCACGTGAACGCGACGGCGACGAGCGCGAGGATGAAGCCGGCGTGCAGGTTGAAGCGATCGCCGAGCAGGTTCGGCAGCAGCGCCGTCTCCGCCATCGGCGCCGTCTTGGGGTTGTTCGATCCCGGGGCCTGCAGGATCCCCTGCGTCGCGAGCATCCACGCGAGCAGATACAGCGCGATGTTGTTGAGCATGATCGTGAGGATCACCTCGTGCGCGCCGGTTCTGGCCTTGAGGTACCCGGCGATGCCGGCCCAGATGCCGCCGGCGACGACGCCCGCGACGACCGCGACGAGCAGGTGCAGGCCGACGGGAAGGTCGAGGTAGGCGCCGACGTATCCGGCGCCGGCGGCGGCCATGAGCATCTGCCCCTGTCCGCCGATGTTGAACAGGCCCGCGCGGAACGCCAGGCCGACGCCGAGGCCGGCCGCGATCAGCGGGGTCGCGAACTTCAGCGATTCCGTGAGGGGCCGGATCTGCGCGGCGAAGCCGGACGCGTTCGGGTTGAACACGGCGCCGCGGAACAGCGCGGCGTACGCGCCGGAGACGGCGTCCCACACCGCGGCGACGGTGTCCATCGGGCGGGCGAAGAAGTACCCGGCGGCCGACTGGACGCTCTCGTTCGTGATCGCGATCAGAACGGATCCCGCAATGAGTGCCAGAACCACCGACAGCACCGAGATCGCGGCGCCCCCGGTCGTGATCTGCCTCAGCGCGACGTGCCAGCGCGACGGCTTCGGCGCGGTCTCTGCGGCGCTCATGCGCTCGTCTCCCCACCCAGAGCCGATGACCCCGACATGCCGGCCATCATCAGGCCGAGCTCCTCGCGCGGTGTGTCGCCCGGAACGATTCCGACGACCTTGCCGCGGTACATGACCATGATCCGGTCGGCGAGCGCGGCGGCCTCATCGAGCTCGGTCGAGATGACGAGCACCGGGATCCCGGAGTCGCGCGCCGCGACGATGCGCGTGTGGATGAACTCGATCGAGCCGACGTCGACGCCGCGGGTCGGCTGCGCCGCGACGAGCAGCGACAGGTCGCGGCTCAGCTCTCGCGCCAGCACGACCTTCTGCTGGTTGCCGCCCGACAGGCGGCCGGCGGCCTGCGCGGGCCCCTGCGTGCGGATGTCGAACTCGTCGATCTTCTCGCGCGCGAAGTCGTTCAGCGCGTTCTGCCGGATGGTGCCGCGCGAGACGAAGGGCTCTCCGTGCGAGCGGTCGAGCATGAGGTTCTCGGCGATCGAGAACTCCTTCACGAGCCCGTCGACGCTGCGATCCTCGGGCACGAAGCCGACGCCGTCGTCGAGGATGTCCCGCACGCTCCGACCGGCCAGCTCACGGCCATTCAAGCGCGCCGAGCCGGACACGCGGTCCTGCAGCCCCACGATCGCCTCGGTGAGTTCGGTCTGCCCGTTGCCCTGCACGCCCGCGATCGCGAGCACCTCTCCCGCGTGCACGGAGAACGAGACGTCGTCGACGACGACGGTGCCGACGTCGTCCGTGACGGTCAGACCGCTCACGACGAGCGCCTCGTCGCCGAGGGTCGGCGGATCCTTGTGCACGGTCAGCTCGACCGCGCGGCCGACCATGAGCGAGGCGAGCTCGGCGTTCGACGCCGTCGGCTCGGCCTCGCCGACGACCTTGCCGAGGCGGATCACCGTGATGCGGTCGGCGACTTCGCGCACCTCGCGGAGCTTGTGGGTGATGAACACGATCGATGTGCCGGCGTCGCGCAGCTGACGCATCGTCGTCATCAGCTCATCGGTCTCCTGCGGCGTCAGCACGGCGGTCGGTTCGTCGAACACGAGCACCTTCGCATCCCGCGAGAGCGCCTTGATGATCTCGACGCGCTGCTGCACGCCGACCGGCAGGTCCTCGACGAGCGCGTCCGGATCGACGTTGAAACCGAACCGCTTCGAGATCTCGTGCACCCGCGCGCGGGCCGCAGCCAGGTCGAGGCGGCCGCCGAACTTCGTCTGCTCGTGACCGAGCATGACGTTCTCCGCGACGGTGAACACCGGGATCAGCATGAAGTGCTGGTGGACCATGCCGATGCCCGCGGCCATCGCGTCGCCGGGCCCGCTGAATCCCTGGACGGCGCCGTCGATGAGGATGTCGCCGTCGTCGGCCTGGTAGAGGCCGTACAGCACGTTCATCAGAGTGGACTTGCCGGCGCCGTTCTCGCCGAGGAGGCAGTGGATCTCGCCGGGTTCGATCGTGAGATCGATGTGGTCATTGGCGGTGAGAGCACCGAATCTCTTGGTGATGCCGCGCAACTCGAGCTTCATGAGTCGATCCTATTCAGCAGGGCGTGAAAGCGGGGAGGCCAGCGTGAGCTCGCCTCCCCGCTTTTTGATACGGGATCAGCCGAGGTACGACTCGACGGCGACGTCGCCCGCGATGATCGATTCCTTCAGCGCCTCGACCTCGGCGAGAAGATCGGCATCGACCTTGTCGGCGAAGTCGTGCAGGTCGGCGATGCCGACGCCGTCGTTCTCGAGCGTGCCGACGTAGGGCGTCGGGTCGAACGAGCCGTTCGCGCTGTCCGTGACGGCCTGGTACGTCGACAGGTCCATGTTCTTCAGGATCGACGTGAGCACGAATTCGGCCGTGGACGGGTCGGTCTCGTACAGGTCGGCGTCCGCGCCGATGAGCGCGATGTCGCTGTCGGACTCCTTGATCGCCTGCAGCGCCGACTGGTAGATCGGACCGCCGACCGGCAGCAGCACGTCGACGCCCTGGTCGATGATGTTCTGCGCGGCGCTCTTGGCCTCGGGGCCGGCCTCGAAGCCGCCCGTGAAGGTGCCCGTCTCGCCGTCCCAGCCGACGACGGAGACGTCGGTGCCCTTCTCCTCGTTGTAGTAGTCGACGCCCTGTTTGAAGCCGTCCATGAAGATCGTGACGGTCGGGAACTCCTGGCCGCCGAAGGTGCCGACTTTGCCGGTCTCCGAGTAGCCCGCCGAGAGGTAGCCCGCGAGGAACGCGGCCTGCGCCGTGTCGTACAGCAGCGGCTTGATCGTCGGCACGTCGGTCTCACCGTCGAAATCGGCGTCCGCGGCGTCGTCGACCAGGATGAAGTCAATGTCCTCGTTCGCCTTCGCGTTCTCGATGGTGGCGGGGGCGAGGGCGAAGCCGACCGAGACGATCGCGTTGCAGCCCTGGGCCACGAGGTTCTCGAGGTTCGGGGCGTAGTCGGTTTCGGCGTTCGACTCGACTTCCTTCCACTCGACGCCGAGCTCCTCGGCCGCCTGGACGACGCCCTCGAGCGAGAGCTGGTTGAACGACTTGTCGTCGAAACCGCCGAAGTCCGAGACGATGCACGGCAGGAAATCACTGGCCGCGTCCTCCGTCCCGCCGTTGCCGCCGCTCGCGGTCTCTTCCTCGGGCGCCGCACCGCATCCTGCGAGCAGAAGGCCTGCGCTGACGGCGGCGATGCCGGCCAGCGCGGAACGCGTGATCGTCTTCATAACGCTGAGTCCTCCATTGACTGGGCCCCACAGCACAGCCGCCAATCGGACTGCGCCTCGCAGGGCAATATGCACACGCTACCCCGGCACCATTGCGCTTTTCGAGCACTTTGGTGCGGTGAAACGGGAAAGTTACATATGCCCCGCGGCCCGGTTGTCGCGACCGTCTAAAGAACGCTCCCGCGGCCCTGCTTCTGCAGCGCCGTCACGGTCTGCTTCACACGCTGCGCGTGCTCGTTCGTCGTGATCAGCAGCGCGTCCGGCGTGTCCACGACGATGACGTTCTCGACGCCGATCATCGCGACGACGCGATCCGTCTGCGACACGACGAACCCCGATGCGCCGTCGTCCAGGACGTTCGCGTTCTCGCCGAGCACGGTCACGCCGTTGCGCTTGCCGTCGCCGACGAGGCCCCACAGGCTCGCGAAGTCGCCGACGTCGTCCCAGTCGAACTGCCCCGGGATCACGGCGAGGCGCCCCTTCTCGGCCGCGGGCTCGGCAACCGCGTAATCGATGGCGATCTTCTTGAGCCCCGGCCACACGCGCTCGACGACCGCGTCGTGCTGGTCCGTGTCCCATGCCTCCGCGATCTCGACGAGTCCCGTGTGCAGCGCGGGCTCGTTCGCTTTGAGCTCATCGAGGAGCACGTCCGCACGCGAGATGAACATGCCCGCATTCCAGAGATAGGACCGGTCCGAGAAGTATTCGCGCGCCGTGGCGAGATCGGGCTTCTCGACGAAGCGCTCGACGCGCGCCGCCATCGGCGCGTCGTCGATGACGAGCTCCTCGCCCGTCTTGATGTACCCGAAGCCGACCGCCGGCTCGGACGGCTGGATGCCGATCGTGGCGATGTAACCGGCGCGGGCCGCGGCGACGGCTTGGCGCACCGTGAACTCGAACACGCGCTGCCGCTTGATGACGTGGTCGGCCGCGAAGGATCCGATCACGACGTCCGGGTGGCGACGGTGCAGGATGGCCGCGGCGAGCCCGATCGCCGCAGCGGAGTCGCGCGGATCCTGTTCGATGAACACGTTCTCGAGCGAGACGTCGGGAAGCTCCTCCTCGACCTTCGCGCCGTGCGCGCGGCCGGTGACCACGCTGATCCGCTCGGGTCCGGTCAGCGGCAGGAGCCTGTCCCACGTCGTGCGCAGCAGCGAGACGCCGGATCCAGTCAGGTCGTGCAGAAACTTCGGCGACTCGGCTCGCGACAGCGGCCAGAGCCTCGATCCGATGCCACCAGCGGGGATCACGGCGAAGAAGTCATCGATCGGCTCAGACATGACCTCAACCGTAGTCGACGCGCTTCTGGGCTCGCAGATGTCTTGACGTCGAGATACTTAGGCGAGCCTTCATCGATGGATCGACATGTGCGGAGTATCCTGGGTCACAGGCTCACCGCATGTCTGTATGTGGGGCGTGCGCGCCGGCATCATCAGCTTTCGATCAGAGAGGACGATCGTGTCCGCACCCGCGCGTCTGACACCCGATGTGTCCCAGACCACGTCAAAAGTTCCGCGAGGAACTCTCTACCGCGGCCGCGAGGGCATGTGGTCGTGGGTGCTTCATCGCATCACCGGCGTCGCCATCTTCTTCTTCCTCCTCGTGCACGTCCTCGACACAGCGCTCATCCGCGTGTCGCCCGAGGCGTACGACGCCGTGATCGGCACCTACAAGAACCCCATCATGGGCTTCGGCGAGGTCGTGCTGGTGGCCGGAATCGCGTACCACGCGTTCAACGGACTCCGCATCATCCTGATCGACTTCTGGTCCAAGGGCGCGAAGTACCAGCGCCAGATGTTCTGGTGCGTCATCGTCGTGTGGATCGTGACGATCGCTGGCTTCAGCGTGCGCCATATCCCGAATGTCCTCTCGCACATGGGAGGCGGTCACTGATGAATGCTTCGACCATCGACGCGCCCCGCGCACCCCAGCGCCGCAAGGGCTCCAACTTCGAGAAGTGGGGCTGGCTGTACATGCGCGTCTCCGGCGTGCTCCTCGTCGTGCTGATCTTCGGTCACCTCTTCGTGAACCTGATGCTCGGCGACGGGATCAGCGCTCTCGACTTCGGCTTCGTCGCCGGAAAGTTCGCGAACCCGCTGTGGCAGTGGTGGGACGTTCTGATGCTGTGGCTGGCCTTCATCCACGGTGCGAATGGCATGCGCACGATCGTGAACGACTACGTTCGCGGCGCCAAGACGCGCGCCACGCTCGTCTGGGTCATCGGCATCGTTGCGGCCCTCATGATCCTGCTGGGCACGCTCGTCGTGTTCACCTTCGACCCCTGCATCGGCGCGAGCACCGGCGGCGCGATCGCCGACGCCTGCCAGGCCCTCTGACGGAAAAGACTGCGAAACAGCAATGGCATCCAACGCATACCCCGACGCAGAGTTCAAGGACGGCGTCTACTACCACCAGCATGACGTCGTCATCGTCGGCGCCGGCGGCGCCGGAATGCGCGCCGCCATCGAGGCGGGTCCGAACGCGAACACCGCCGTCGTAACGAAGCTGTACCCGACCCGATCCCACACGGGCGCGGCGCAGGGCGGCATGGCCGCGGCGCTCGCGAACGTCGAGGACGACAACGCCGAGTGGCACACGTACGACACCGTCAAGGGCGGCGACTACCTCGTCGACCAGGACGCTGCGGAGATCCTCGCGAAGGAGGCCATCGACGCGGTCATCGACCTCGAGAACATGGGCCTGCCCTTCAACCGCACGCCCGACGGCAAGATCGACCAGCGGCGCTTCGGCGGCCACACCCGCGAGCACGGCAAGTCGCCTGTGCGCCGCGCGTGCTACGCCGCCGACCGCACCGGTCACATGATCCTGCAGACGCTGTACCAGAACTGCGTCAAGCTCGGCATCAACTTCTTCAACGAGTTCTACGCGCTCGACCTCGTCACCTCGAAGGACGAGAACGGCCGCACGCGCGTGGCGGGCATCGTGGCCCTCGAGCTGGCGACCGGCGACCTGCACGTCTTCCAGGGCAAGTCGGTCGTGTTCGCCACCGGCGGCTTCGGCAAGATGTTCAAGACGACGTCGAACGCGCACACGCTCACGGGCGACGGCGTCGGCATCATCTGGCGCAAGGGCCTGCCGCTCGAGGACATCGAGTTCTTCCAGTTCCACCCGACCGGCCTGGCAGGGCTCGGCATCCTCCTGACCGAGGGCGCCCGAGGCGAGGGCGCGATCCTCCGCAACGCGTCGGGCGAGCGCTTCATGGAGCGCTACGCCCCGACCATCAAGGACCTCGCGCCGCGCGACATCGTGGCGCGCTCGATGGTCAAGGAGGTCCTCGAGGGCCGCGGCGCCGGACCGAACAAGGACTATGTCTACCTCGACTGCACCCACCTGGGCGCCGAGGTGCTCGAGACGAAGCTGCCGGACATCACCGAGTTCGCCCGCACCTACCTGGGCGTCGACCCCGTCGTCGAGCCCGTTCCCGTGATGCCCACCGCCCACTACGCGATGGGCGGTATCCCGACGAACAACAACGGCGAGGTGCTTGCGAACAACGACGAGATCGTCCCGGGCCTGTACGCGGCCGGCGAGTGCGCGTGCGTGTCCGTGCACGGATCCAACCGCCTCGGCACTAACTCGCTGCTCGATATCAACGTGTTCGGCAAGCGCTCGGGCCGCAACGCCGTCGAGTACGCGAAGTCGGCCGGCTTCGTGCCCCTCCCCGCGGATCCCGCGAAGGAGGTGCGCGAGATGGTCGAGCGCCTGCGCTCCTCGCAGGGCACCGAGCGCGTGGCGGACATCCGCCGCACGCTGCAGGAGGAGATGGACAAGAACGCGCAGGTGTTCCGCACGGAGGAGACCCTCACGAACGTGATGGGCACGATCCACGGCCTGCGCCAGCGCTACATGAACGTCGCCGTCGATGACCGTGGCAAGCGGTTCAACACCGACCTGCTCGAGGCGATCGAGCTGGGCTTCCTGCTCGACCTCGCCGAGATCGTCGCCTACGCCGCCCGCAACCGCAAGGAGAGCCGCGGCGGCCACATGCGTGAGGACTACCCCGACCGCGATGACGAGAACTACATGAAGCACACGATGGCGTATCTGACGGGCAACCCGCACTCGCCGGATCCTGACGATCACATCGCCCTCGAGTGGAAGCCCGTCGTCTTCACGAAGAACGAGGCGGGCGAGCTCCGCTACCCGCCGATGGAGAGGAAGTACTGATGTCCGCTGTCGTGGCAGATGCACCGGCCGAGGAAGAGGCGATCCAGTCGTACCTCGTCACCTTCATGGTGCGCCGCTTCAACCCGGAGGTCGACGCCGAACCCAAGTGGGTCGACTACGACGTCGAGATGTACCCGACCGACCGCGTACTCGATGCCCTGCACAGCATCAAGTGGGACATGGACGGCTCGCTTTCGTTCCGCCGCTCCTGCGCGCACGGCATCTGCGGATCCGACGCGATGCGGATCAACGGCCGCAACCGCCTCGCCTGCAAGACGCTGATCAAGGACCTCGACATCGCGAAGCCCGTGTACGTCGAGGCGATCAAGGGTCTCCCCCTCGAGAAGGACCTCATCGTCGACATGGAGCCGTTCTTCGCGTCGTTCCGCGAGGTGCAGCCCTTCCTGCAGGCGAACTCGGCGCCCAAGGGCAACAAGGAGCGCCACCAGACGATCGAGGACCGCGCGCTCTTCGACGACACCACGAAGTGCATCCTGTGCGCGGCGTGCACCTCGTCGTGCCCCGTGTTCTGGACGGACGGGCAGTACTTCGGCCCGGCCGCGATCGTCAACGCGCACCGGTTCATCTTCGACTCGCGCGATGACGAGTCGCAGGTGCGCCTCGACATCCTCAACGACAAGGAGGGCGTGTGGCGCTGCCGCACGACCTTCAACTGCACCGAGGCGTGCCCGCGCGGCATCGAGGTCACCAAGGCGATCGCCGAGGTGAAGCAGGCCATCCTCAAGGGCGGCCGCTGAGCGAACGCAGCACGCGAAACGGGGTCCGGCATCGTGCCGGGCCCCGTTTCGTCGTTAGGCTGGGGCGCATGACTCGCATCGCCTCCGTGAACGTCAATGGGATCCGCGCCGCCGCTCGAAAGGGCATGGGCGAGTGGATCGACGCCTCGGGCGTCGACATCCTGACCCTGCAGGAGGTGCGCGGACAGCGCGAGCACCTCGAGGCGATCCTGCCGGGCTGGCACATCCTCGAGGACGAGTCACTGCAGAAGGGCCGCGCGGGCGTGGCGATCGCCTCCCGCGAGCCGTCCGTCGCGCACCGCGTCGGCCTCGGCGAGGACACCGTCGATTCCCACGGCCGCTGGATCGAGGCCGATTTCCACGTCGGCAGCACGACCCTCACGGTGGTGAGCGCCTACGTGCACTCCGGGGAGGTCGACACCCCGAAGCAGGCCGCGAAGTGGCTGTTCCTCAACGCCATGCTCGAGCGTCTCCCCCACCTCGGCGAGTACGCGGTCGTCACGGGCGACCTCAACGTCGGTCACAGAGAGCTCGACATCAAGAACTGGCGCGGCAACCGCAAGAAGTCGGGCTTCCTGCCGCGCGAGCGCGCGTACTTCGACCGGTTCTTCGGCGAGGCGGGCGCATCGCTCGAGATGGTCGACGGATCCACCGGAACGGGGCTCGGCTTCGTCGATGTGGGCCGCACGTTCGCCGGCGAGGTCGACGGGCCGTACACCTGGTGGTCGAACCGCGGCCAGGCGTTCGACAACGACACCGGGTGGCGCATCGACTACCACGTCGCGACTCCCGCCCTCGCGGACCTCGTCAAGGACTACCGCGTTGACCGCTACCCCTCGTACGACGCGCGCTGGAGCGACCACGCACCGGTCATCGCCGACTACGCACTCTGAGGGGTTTCACAACCTCGTTAATCTCCCGTTCACCTTGAGTCTCTGATCCGGTCAGAGAGCGCGCTTAGCGTCGAAAACTGTTGGGCGTCCCTCCCAGCACCAGAACTGCCCTTTCTCTGAACGGATCGGATTTCTTCGTGAAGCTTTCTCGCCTGTCCGGCATCGCCGCTATTGGTGCCGTTGCTGCCCTTACCCTCGCCGGCTGCGCCGCGAACGAGGCACCCGCCAGTGACGCCCCCTCCGACGGCGGCTCGTCCTCCGAGGCCCCCGCGGGCTCGGCCGGCACGCTCGGCGCCACCGGCGCCTCGTCGCAGGCCGCCGCGCAGGCAGCCCTCGTCGCAACGTTCCAGACGAACAACCCCGACGCGACCGTCAACTACGAGTCGACCGGATCGGGCACCGGCCGCGACAACTTCATCGCCGGCGCCTCCGACTTCATCGGCTCCGACCGTGCGTTCGAGGTCGAGGAGTTCGAGGGCGGCTTCGCCACCTGCGCGTCGGACAGCATCGTCGAGATCCCGACCTACATCTCGCCGGTTGCGCTCGCGTTCAACCTGCCCGAGATCGACACGCTCAACCTCGACGCCGCGACGATCGCCGGTATCTTCGCCGGTGAGATCACGCAGTGGAACGACGAGGCGATCGCGTCGCAGAACGAGGGCGTCGAGCTCCCCGATCTCGCGATCACCCCGGTGAACCGCTCGGACGCCTCCGGCACCACCGAGACGTTCGTGTCGTACCTCGCCGCGACCGCCCCCGACGTGTGGACCTACGAGGTCGGCGACGAGTGGCCGATCGATGGCACCGAGCGCGCCCAGGGCACGCAGGGCATCTCGCAGGTCGTCGGCTCGAGCGAGGGCACCATCGGTTACCTCGACGCGTCGCAGGCTCCCGAGGACGCCGGCCAGGTGGCCGTGGGCGTCGACGGCGAGTACGTGCCGTACTCGTCGGAGGCCGCCTCGAAGCTCATCGAGAACTCGGACCTCGAGGACGGTCGTGAGGACCAGGACCTCGTCTTCGCGGTCGACCCCGCTTCGGCCTCGGACGGCGCCTACCCGATCGCCCTCGTGTCGTACCTCATCGGCTGCGTCGAGTACGAAGACGCCGAGAAGGCGCAGCTCGTGAAGGACTACTTCACGTTCGTCGCGTCGGAGGAGGGCCAGCAGGTCGCCGCCGATGAGGCCGGCAGCGCTCCGATCTCGGAGGGCCTCCGCGAGCAGGTCAACGCGGCGATCGACGCGATCGTCACCGAGTAACACTTTCGGGACCGGGCCCGGCCGCATAGGCTGAGAACCGGTTTCCATGCCCCCGGGCGGGGGCGAGCACGACCTCATCCCCGCCCGGGGGCGCACGCATGATGTCCCCCACGTACAAGAACTGGGAGCTAATGAGCATCTCGGAGAAGGCGCCCGCGCCAGCGCCCGACGCGCAGCATCCATCGCCCGCCACCCGGATCCGCGCCCGCAAGCGCCCCGGCGACCTCGCCTTCTCGGGGGCCTCGCTCGGTGCCGGCATCATCATTCTGATCGTGCTGGCCGCGACCGCCTTCTTCCTCATCGCGCAGTCGATCCCCGCGTTCGCGACGGATCCTGACGACAACCCGATGCTCGAGGGCGAGAGCTTCTGGAGCTACGCCGTTCCGCTGCTGTTCG
Organism: Microbacterium gubbeenense DSM 15944; assembly: GCF_000422745.1. Lineage (GTDB taxonomy): Bacteria > Actinomycetota > Actinomycetes > Actinomycetales > Microbacteriaceae > Microbacterium > Microbacterium gubbeenense. Next base: position 8,786 of record NZ_AUGQ01000007.1, on the reverse strand, counting down.
GCACGCTCTGGTCGTCGCTTCTCGCGCTGTTCATCGCCACGCCGATCGCGATCGGCATCGCGCTGTTCATCTCGCACTACGCGCCCCGCAAGCTCGCGGCCGTGCTCGGATACGTGATCGACCTCCTCGCCGCGGTCCCGTCCGTCGTGTTCGGCCTCTGGGGCGCGCTGTTCTTCTCGAGCTTCCTGCAGCCGTTCTACGTCACCCTGACGAACACGCTCGGCACGGTTCCGGTCCTCGACCTGTTCTTCAGCGGCCCCGTCTCGGCCAGCGGTCGCACGATCATGACCGCCGCTCTCGTGCTCGCGGTCATGATCCTCCCGATCATGACCGCCATCTGCCGCGAGGTGTTCCTGCAGACGCCGAAGCTGCACGAAGAGGCATCCCTGGCGCTCGGCGCCACGCGCTGGGAGATGATCCGCATGTCGGTCCTCCCCTTCGCCCGCGGCGGCATGGTGTCGGGCGCGATGCTCGGCCTCGGCCGTGCGCTCGGTGAGACCATGGCAGTCACGATGGTGCTGTCGGGATCGCCCATCATCGCCTTCCAGCTGCTGCAGTCGGGAAACCCGCAGTCGATCGCGGCGAACATCGCCCTGCACTTCCCCGAGGCGTATGGCACGGGCGTCAACACCCTGATCGCCACCGGCCTCATCCTGTTCATCGTGACGTTCGCCGTCAACGCCATCGCGCGCTGGCTCGTGAACCGTCGCGCCGAGTTCTCGGGAGCGAACTGACATGACCTCTCCCTCGGCCACCGCCGCGCCCGCCCCCACCCGATCCATCACCGCGGGCCACCTGCCCGGCTGGACCCCCTGGGCGATCCTCGTCGGCGCCATGGCGATCTCGTTCGCGATCTTCGGCGTGACCCACGACGGCCGGGATCTCGCCGATTTCAATGTCGTCGGCGCCCTGTTCGTCGGCATGGTGATCTACATCGTGCTCATCGGCGTCATCTCGTCGATCGCCGAGAGCCGCCGCCACGCGACCGATCGCCTCATGACGGCACTCATCTCGACCGCGTTCGTGATCGCCTGTCTGCCGCTCGTCTCGCTGCTGTGGACCGTCGTGTCCAACGGCCTCGCGCGCATGGACGGCGAGTTCTTCAGCTTCTCGATGCGCAACATCATCGGCGAGGGCGGCGGCGCCGTCCACGCGATCTGGGGAACGCTCATCATCACGGGGCTCGCCACGCTGATCTCCGTTCCGATCGGCCTTATGACGTCGATCTACCTGATCGAATACGGCAACGGCAACCGGCTCTCCCGCGCCATCACGTTCTTCGTCGACGTCATGACCGGCATCCCGTCGATCGTCGCCGGTCTGTTCATCTACTCGGTGTTCGCGCTACTGCTCGGCCCCGGCGTGCGCATGGGCATCATGGGTGCGCTCGCGCTCAGCGTGCTGATGATCCCGGTCGTCGTGCGCGGATCTGAGGAGATGCTGCGCATCGTGCCGAACGAGCTGCGCGAGGCCTCGTACGCGCTCGGTGTGCCGAAGTGGCTGACGATCACGAAGGTCGTGCTGCCGACGGCGATCGCCGGAATCACGACGTCTGTCATGCTGGCGATCGCCCGCGTGATCGGCGAGACGGCTCCCCTGCTGCTCACCGCCGGATTCGTGCAGAACCTTCAGCTCAACCCGTTCGAGACGTCGAACGGGCAGATGATGACGCTTCCCGTGTACGTGTACAACGAGTTCATGTACCCCAGCGCCTCGAGCCCGGATGCGTCGCTCGAACGCGCGTGGGCCGCCGCCCTCACGCTGCTGCTCATCGTGATGGTGCTCAACCTCCTCGCGCGCCTCATCTCGAAGGTGTTCGCCCCCAAGACCAGCGGTCGCTGAACCGCGCTGACGACAGCAACGAAGAAGGATTCATCGGATGTCCAAGAGCATCGAAGTCAATGACCTCAACGTCTTCTACGGCGACTTCCTCGCCGTCGAAGGTGTGTCCCTCGACGTGCAGCCCGGTACGGTCACGGCGTTCATCGGCCCGTCGGGCTGCGGGAAATCGACCTTCCTGCGCACCCTGAACCGCATGCACGAGGTCATCCCCGGCGCCCGCGTCGAGGGCGAGGTCATGATCGACGGCAAGAACCTGTACGGCCCGGGCGTCGACCCCGTGCTCGTCCGCCGCCAGGTGGGCATGGTCTTCCAGCGGCCCAACCCCTTCCCCACGATGTCGATCCGCGACAACGTGCTGGCGGGCGTCAAGCTCAACAACCGCCGCATGGCCAAGAGCGACCAGGATTCGCTCGTCGAGCAGTCGCTGCGCGGCGCGAACCTCTGGAACGAGGTCAAGGACCGCCTGGAGAAGCCGGGTTCGGGCCTGTCCGGCGGCCAGCAGCAGCGCCTCTGCATCGCCCGTGCGATCGCGGTCTCGCCCGATGTGATCCTCATGGACGAGCCCTGCTCGGCCCTGGACCCCATCTCGACGTTCGCGATCGAGGAGCTGATCGCGGAGATCAAGAACGACTACACGGTCGTGATCGTCACGCACAACATGCAGCAGGCGAGCCGCGTGTCCGACAAGACGGCGTTCTTCAACATCGCCGGCACGGGCAAGCCGGGCAAGCTCATCGAGTACGACGACACGACCAAGATCTTCACGACGCCGACGGTCAAGGCGACGGAGGACTACGTGTCGGGCCGCTTCGGATAATCCCGAGCCTTTCGGACGGAGACGAGCCACAACCGCGGACCAGATCGTGCATGCGGTCCGCGGTTGTGGCTCGTCTCCGCATCTGCTGAGTCAGGAATTCCTCGGGCTGCAGTTCGTTACACTGGTAGTGCCGGGCCGCAGATTACCCCGGGCTCCAAATTTCGCCGCTTCGAGCGGCCTTCCGCCGTGAGGCGTACTTCTGCGGCTCGGCACCTTCGTGCCCCACGGTCGATAGCCACGAGACTCTCAGCTCGGATCGAAATCGCCGCGGTGACGCCCAGCCACCTGCCCGCTCGGATCCAACCGTTCGAGCACGAGGTTCGCGATCTCGCGCAGCTGGACGCGCTGCTCCGGCGTGAGCGCATCGAGCACAGCGTCTCGGACGTTGTCGACGTGCCTCGGGGTCGCCGCGATCGCTTTCCGCCGCCCCTCGTGCGTCAGACGCACATCCGTGCCACGAGCATCGCCGGGTGCCTTCGAACGCACCACGTACCCGCGCGTCTCGAGGCGTCCGATGACATGCGACAGCCGCGGCCTCGTTGCGTTCGTGCGATCGGCGAGTTCGCTCATCCGCAGCGAATGGCCATCGGCCCGCGTGAGCACGGCCATAGCGAAGTAGTCGAAGTGCGTCAGGTCGTCGTCGCGCAGCAACTGAGCGTCGAGCCGCCGCGGCAAGAGCTCCATCATGGTCGCGACGGGCGCCCATGTCGCTTGTTCTTCGGGCGTGAATGAGCGAGGTCTGGACACGACACGATCCTACGGGAATAGTTGTGCCGACAACGATGTTGACCCTTATAGTTGTAGCAACAATCAAATTGGAGGACATCATGACCAGCATCACCATCTTCGGCAACGGCAACATGGGCACCGCGATCGACAGCGTTCTCGCTAAGGGCGGCGCCGACGTGCAGCACATCGGCAGCGCCGACAACAACGCCGACGTCCGGGGCGACATCGTCGTGCTCGCGGTCCCCTACCCCGCGATCGCCCAGATCGCGGCTGACTACGGCGACAAGCTCGCCGGCAAGACCGTCGTCGACATCACCAACCCGCTCGACTTCGCGACCTTCGACGCGCTCGTCGTGCCCGCGGGCAGCTCGGCGACGGCGGAGCTGCAGCAGGCCCTCCCGGCCGCGAACGTGGTGAAGGCGTTCAACACGAACTTCGCCGCGACGCTCGCGTCGGGCACCGTGGGCCAGGCGGAGACGACCGTGCTCATCGCGGGCGACGACGAGGGCGCGAAGACGGCGCTCGCCGACGCGATCACCGCGGGCGGACTGCGCGCGATCGACGCGGGATCCCTGAAGCGCGCGCACGAGCTCGAGGCGATCGGCTTCCTGCAGCTCACGCTCGCCGCGCAGGAGAAGGTGGCTTGGACGGCAGGGTTCGCCGTTGTCAGCTGACGTCCGCGGCGCGGCCGACCTGCTCGCCGCCGACACGGCCATGGGCCCGGTGACGCTCCGCGTCGCCGACCTGGACGCGATGACCCGGTACTACACGCAGGCCGTACCGCTCACCGTGCTCACCGCCGTCGGCCCGATGGCCGTGCTCGGCCGCGACACGGAACCCGTGGTGATCCTCGAGCACGCGCCGGAGCTGCGGCACGCGTCCCCGCGCGATGCCGGGCTGTACCACACGGCCATCGTGTTCGAGACGGAGCCCGCGCTGGCGGCGGCCGTGGCATCGGTCGCCCGCCACGCGCCGGGCACGTTCACGGGCAGCGCCGACCACCTCGTGAGCAAGGCGTTCTACTTCACCGACCCCGAGGGCAACGGTGTGGAGCTCTACTGGGACCGCGACCGCACGACATGGAGCTGGACCCACGGGCAGGTCGAGATGGGCGTCGTCCGCCTCGACCCGAACGCCTACCTGCGCGAGCACCTCACCGAGGCGGGCGCGGCGGATCCGGTCGTCGGCGGCGCGCGCGTCGGTCACGTGCACTTGAGCATCGGCGACGTCGACACCGCGCGCACCTTCTACGTGGACCAGCTGGGCTTCGAGACGACGCTCGATTGGAACGGCGCCCTGTTCGTCAGCGCCGGCGGCTACCACCACCACATGGCGATGAATGTGTGGAACAGCAGCGGGGCAGGCCGCCGAGGCCGAACGCTCGGCCTCGGCGCGGTGAACATCGCCCTGCCGACGCGGGAGGATATCGGCACCACGACCGAGCGCCTGCTGCATTACGGCGTCGAGATCCGCGACGACGGCGCAACGGTGTCGTTCGAGGATCCGTGGGCGAACCTCGTGCGCCTGACCACGAACAGCTGAGGTCACCGGCAGACCCGAGCACCGCCCATCCGGCCACCTCGAGCTCTCCAGATCACGATGTCCCCGTTAGTGCGCGATCACCGCCTCAAAGCCGCTCCAACGGGGACACGGTTCTCAGAGCAGGTCGTCGCGGCGCCAGAGGCGGGCGGCGATCGCGAGATCGTCGGCGTACGACGCCAGGCGCAGGGCGCGCGTCGTCAGCGCCGTCGAGCGGTGCGGTTCGGTCTGCTCGTAGTCGTCGGCGAGGTGCGTCGCCCCGGAGGCCTGCACCCGGCAGAATGCCGCCGTGCGATCCAGCGCCACCGCGAAGTCCCCGGTAAACGCACCCCGCAGGATCGTGTCGATGAGCACCATGAGCTCCGCTGGCCCCGCCGGCGTGGGGGCGCCCGCGACGACTGCGTCGGTCGTCGGCAGGTTCTGCCGGCCGAGCTCATACAGCAGTGCGGCGGTCTGTGGGTCGTCGTGGATACTGAGCTGCATGAGGTACATCCTCCACAGCGCGCCGGGCAGCGACTTCGCGGGCGAACGCGACCAGAGCTGGGCGATATCGTCGATGCCGTGCGACGCCGTGAACGCGATCAGCCGCTCGATCGTCTCCGGATCCTCGTCCTCACGCGCGCGTGCGAGGAGCGTCGTCGCGGTGGCGTGCGCGGCGCGCGAGACCTCCGCCGGATCCTCCGACGCGAACAGGCGGTCGAACGTCGCAGAGGGGCGGAACACGGGTCGGGAGAAGTCGCTCGTCATCGCGCTCCAGCGTACGCTCCCGGGACGACCCCGGGGCCGGTGCACGCAGTCTCGAACGCCGAATCAGCCTGCGCGCCGCACGCCGCGCCACGCCTGTACGACCGCAGCGACCGCAGTGACCGCGATGCCGACGATCAGAAGAATCGCAAGGATCCGCATCACGTCCGCGCCGACGCCCACCGCCTGGAACGCAGCGACGATCTCAGTTGCCAGCAGGAGCCCGCGCCCGATGACGGATGCCGCCCAACTGACGAATACGATCGCGATCGCGGTCCGGATCACCGCGAGGCCGACTGTCCAGACGCCGCGACGCGCGCGCACGACGACGAAGACGGCCTCAGCGAGTACGACCGAGAACAGCCCGGCGATCCACCACGGCCAGAGCTCGGCACTCAGCACCGACGTCCAGCTCCCATTGAGGAAGGCGAACCCGCGAGCGTAGTCCCACAGAACGGCTGTGACGACGAGCATGAGCACGACTCCCGACGCGATGGCGTCGGCCACGCCGCCCTGACGCTCGGGCGCTTCGGGAAGCCGATCGACGGTCCACCGCGCCGCGATCCGGGCCCCGGATCGGTCGAGGACAGCGAACACGATCGTCGTCCAGAAGAACACGTGCATGATCGCGCTGATCATCACCACGATCGACTCGGCGATGATCGTGCCGACGGGTTCCTCCGCGATTGCGTGACCGATCGCGACACCTGCTCCCGCGACAGGCGGGACACTCCATAGCAGCACCTTCAGAATCCGCCACCACAGCAGGAAGAACCGCGGCCCGATCAGGGCGAGGGGCCGATCCGCGAAGCCGCTCGCGAGCACAGCGGGATCGCCGAGGTCTTCGAGCGCGAGGCGTTCGGCCTCCGCGAGCGATACGCCCTCGTTGCCTCGCGCCTCGACGGCGTCGGCGATGGAGGCCTCGAGCTCTCGCCGCACGTCGTCTCTCGCGTCGGGCGGCAGGCGGCGGATCGTATCGTGCACGTAGCGTTCCGTGAGCGTGGCCGTCATGTCACTTCTCCTCATCGGTGAGAGACGCGATCGCTCGCGTCAGCAGCTGCCATTCGCGGGTCAACATCTCGGCGAGCCGTTCGCCCTCGTCGGATGTGAGGTAGAACTTGCGCGGACGCGACTGATCGGTGTTCCACTCGCTCTCGAGGTACCCCTGCTTCTCGAGCCGTCGCAGAAGCGGGTACAGCGTATTCGCATCTGTCTCGAACCCCTGGCTCGCCAGTTGCTCAAGCAGGTTATAGCCATAGTCCGCGCTCCGCAGTCGGCGGAGGCAGGCAAGGACGATCGTTCCCCGCCGCAGCTCCTGCAGGTGCGCGTTGGGAGAGTCGATCATGAGATCTGACGATACTGTGTGCAACACACTATTGTCAACGATAAACTTGTTCCTATGCAACCGCATGCACCGTATGCTGGCCCCATGAGCAACGTGGAGCGCAATCCCGACGTCGCTGTGCTGGAGCCCGGCGAACCGTGTTCCGATGTCGAGGTGCTGACCCCGCGCGACGTGCCCCTCGGCGGGCCCCGCGCGATGCCCGTCGCCCGCACCCTGCCGCAGCGCAAGCGCTCGCTCGTCGGATCCTGGTGCTTCCTCGACCACTACGGCCCCGACGACGTGTCGGTCACGGGCGGCATGAGCGTGCCGCGCCACCCGCACACCGGGCTCGCGACCGTGTCGTGGCTGTTCAGCGGCGAGATCGACCACCTCGATTCCGGTGGCAACGCCGCGCGGGTCGTCCCCGGCGAGCTGAACCTCATGATCGCCGGCCGCGGGATCACCCACCAGGAGATCTCGACGGATCAGACCCGCATCCTGCACGGCGTGCAGCTCTGGTACGCGCTCCCCGATGCCACGCGCTTCAGCGAGAACCACTTCGCGCACTATGTTCCCGAACCCGTCTCCCCTGCGCCCGGCGTGAGCGCGCGCGTGTTCATCGGCTCGCTCGCGGGATCCGCGTCGCCGGTCGACACGCGCACGCCCGACCTCCTGGGTGCCGAGCTCACGCTCGAGGCCGGCGCGTCCGTCACGCTCGAAGCCCGACGCGACTTCGAGTACGCGGTGCTCGCCGAGTCGGGCGATGCGCGAGTCAACGGCACGGCGATCGCGCACCGCGAGCTGGCGTACGTGCCGACCGGATCCGATTCGCTCACGATTGCGGTGGAGGACGCCGCGCGCGTGATCCTGCTCGGCGGCGTGCCGTTCGCCGAGCAGATCGTGATGTGGTGGAACTTCGTCGGCCGCACCCACGACGAGGTCGCAGAGTTCCGCCGCCGCTACCAGGCCGAGATGGGCTTCGAACCCGGCGAGAGCCCGGATCCGCTCTTCGGCGATTTTCCCTCCGGACAGCCGGATGCGCTGCCCGCCCCCGTCCTGCCGAACGTGCGGCTGCGCCCGCGCGAGTGAGGAACAACGATCATGGCAACTGTTGACCACCGTCCCGACGAGCGGCGCTACGTGCTGCTCGATGGCGAGACCGAGATCGGCGAGGAGAAGTACGTCGACACCGGCGACGAGCGCGTGCTCTTCCACACGCTCGTCTCGAAGGACTACTCCGGCCAGGGCCTCGCGTCGGTCCTTGTCCGCGGCGTCATCGACGACCTCATCGCCTCGGGCCACAAGGTCGTGCCGGTGTGCCCGTACGTGAAGGCCTGGCTGCCGAAGCACCCCGAGTACGCGGATCACGTCGTGGAACCGACCCGCGCGCACCTGCGTGCGATCGCGCAGCAGGGCGCTTAGAACGCAGGCGGCCGCTCGAGCGCGCGGCGGCGCAGCACGCCGAGCCGGATCAGGTATAGCGGCTCTTCGCGGTTCGTGGTGAATGACCCTGCTGTGGCGGGTATTCACGCTACGGTTCTCGCGGCGCTGGTGAGCAGGATACGCGTCCGGTAGTTCTCCGCGTTGCGGAATCCGCGGCCGGTGCGTTTGATGTTCTTGATGCCGGTGTTGCCCGCTTCGACCTTCGCGGTGGTTGCGCCGGTGACGATGAGGACCTCGATGGCGTCCCACCAGGTCACGACGGTGTCGTAGAGCTTCGTGGCCTCGGGCATGTTCGCGATCTGGACGAAGTAGCCCATCCGCATCCGCTCCTGCCAGGCCTGGGCGAGA
>NZ_AUGQ01000006.1 GCF_000422745.1 Microbacterium gubbeenense DSM 15944 | reverse complement strand
ACGATCGTCACTGACAACGGCGGCCCGTTCCGCTCATTCACGTTCGAAGCGTTCATCGCCGCACACCCTGAGATCCGCCACGTCCGCACGAGAGTGCGAACGCCGGGTCAGAACGGGTCACGCGAACGCGGCTTCGGGACGATGAAGTACGAGTGGCTGTTCCGCGAGGAAATCGACGACGGCCTGACCCTCGTCGATCAGATCGACGCCTACCGGCACGACTACAACCACGTCCGCCCGCACGAAGCGATCGCCTGGAACCGACCCGCCGACGTCTACGCCGGCCACGCGCACCCCACCATCCCCAACTTCGAAATCGAAGAAATCCTGCCAACTACTTGACGCGGGACAATCGAGCCGAGCGCAGGGCACGTCGGCTCAGGTGAGGAGGGTGTCGCCGATGAAGCCGCCCTCCGCGCATCCGGGAGGGAGCGCGAACACGGCCGAGCCGATCGGGGTCGTCCACTCGTTCAGCAGATCGAGCTCGTCCAGACGGCGCTGGATCGGCACGAACTGCCGCTCCACGTCCGCCTGGTAGGAGACGAAGATCAGCCCCGACTCCGACAGCTCATCCCCGACGGGTGGCCCCTGATAGTTGTAGGCGCGACGGAAGATCCGCTCGCCTGCTTCTACCGGGCGGGCTCTCGCCATGTGGGAGAACTCCGGGATCACGGTGAACCCGGTCGAGGTCTTCGCCTCGAAGTCGGGTTCATCGAACTCTGCCGCCTGCTCGTGCGGGCTACTCGTCAGCGGTGCCCCGTTCGACTGAAAGCGGCCCACGGCCTGGTCGCGGCCGGAACGGTCGAGGCGATCCCACTTGTCTAGATCCATGCGGATCCGGCGGATCACCGCCCCCGTGCCACCGGTCAACCAGCCGCCCGTGGCCCACACGACCTTATCGAAGTCGGTGGTTCCCGGGGTGGGGTTGGTGGTGCCGTCGACCTGCCCGAACAGATTCCGCATCGTCGTGCCCGGCTTCACCGAGCCGTGCGCCCGCCGGAACCCCGGCTGCACCCACCGGAGACTCGCGAAGCTGCGCGTGTCCTTGAGGAGCATCCGGGTCGCGTGCGCGACCGTGACCGGGTCGTCTGAGGCGACCTGGATCAGTAGATCCCCGTCACCGTACTCCGGTTGGAGTTGGTCGATGCCGAACGCGGGCAACGGCTGAAGCCACTGAGGACCTGTGCCGCTTGCGCGGGTGACGAAGCCCGGCCCGAATCCGAACGTGACCGTCAACCTCGCGGGTGCGACTGCGAGTTCCGGTTCGGAGTCTGCGAGCGGCGGCACGCCCTGGGCGAGTCGTGCCGCGTCGTCGGTGAGAATCCCCATCATGCGCCGCAGCCCATCCCGGTCAGTCTCTGGGTGTAGGTAGAGGCCGATGAACATGGCGTGCGCCTGTGCATCGGTATCGACCCCCGCCTGATGGGTGCCGTAGAACGGCACCGTCTCGTCACCGTTGAGCGGCACCGACGCAGGAGTGGCCTCGCCGTGTGGAGTGAGGGCGTAGCCGATGCCGAGCGTGGCAGCCGCGCCGACCCCGGCGGCGGCCCCTCCGAGGAGGAACTGCCGCCGGGTCGACGCCGCCTTAACGGACGGCTCGCCCCGGTCGGGGGCGCTCATCAGTGCTCGCTGTGCTCGGCGTCGTCATGGTTCATGTCGCCATGATCCATGTCTCCCTCATACGTCTCGTTTGCGCCCGCGTAGTCCTTCGCGACGGCCGTGAACTCCAACGTGGAGTCGTCGGAGAACGTGAGTGTGAACGTCACCTCTTGACCGGCCTGGATCGCCTCGGGGAGTTCCATCAGCATGAGGTGGTTCCCGCCCGGCTCCAAGTGCAGGTGGTCGTTCGCGGGGATCGTGAAGCCGCCCTCGACCTCCTGCATCACCATCTGCCCGGAATCGTTCTCGACGGTCTCGTGGAGTTCCATCATCGGCGACGCCGACGACTCCACCGATACCACCGTCACGTCCTGATCGGAAGCGTTCTCGAGGGTGCCGAACGCGGCCGTCATGTCGCCCGGCTGGGCGGTCTTCACCCACGCGTCCTCGATCATGACCGAGTCCGCCTGGGCCGTCTGCGCGACAGGCTCCTCCTGCTGCGTACTTGCGCTTTCGTTCTGCCCGGTCGCGCATCCGGTCAGCGCCAGCAGCGCCACCCCGAACACGGCCCCGGCGCGAGCGGCGCGATTGCGAATCTTCATCATTGGTTTCTTGTGCCTTTCAGACATGCATACTCCCGACCACGAGGCGCACGCGTGCGCGGGGTCGGCACCGCCACCCGCCTGTACGGGGATGCGGTCAGATCGATACGAACTGCCGTATGGAAACGCTCGAACGCTCTGTGCTATGCGGCTGGAGGGTTCGCGCAAGCGACAACGCACGCAGGATATGCGTGCGTGGGCGGCGACAACCGGCTACAGCACAAGAATCGCCAGCCCGGAAGCGGCGACACTGGGAGAGTTAGTGAGCGATCCGAAAGACACGAGGCGGCCCGCGCCTGCTCAACGTCGAGGCCTGAAGCTGAGACAGCACCGTCCAACCGCTCATCTCCACGGTGACCGGCACCCGCGCCGGGGCCGTCGCGACCGGGAGACGCAGCGGCACCACGAGACGATGCCGCACCCATGCGACGAACTGCTCAGCCAAGGCGCGGAGACGATGAATCGCCTGCTCGCCTCGGTACAGGAAGAAGACCGTGATCGCAGCACCGATGAAGTGCGACACCCACATCGTGGCATCGCCATGCACCAGCGTGATCGTCTGCTCCGACACCACCGGCATCTGCATCATCCCGTGACCGTGATGATGAGCCCCGCCCGACATATCCATCTGCGCGCCCGCGGCTGCGGTGGGCGTGCCGAGCACGAATAAGGTGTGGAACAAGGTCTGGCTCGCGACCACCGACACCGACAGCCGAGCAAGCGACAGTTTCCGACCAGCGAGCAAGATGCACACCATCAACGACAGCAGCAAGGGCACAGAAATCCCCAGCGGCCCAGGCATCGCGCCACCGCCGACGACATGCGAGAACAATGCCGCGAACGTCGCAATCCCAGCCGCACTCGACCCGCGCACGAGGTGCGGGAGACGCGACGGAGACTGCATACGCTCATTATCGCAGGTCTCAGGTAAGGCCCAGGTACTCAGCGCCCTCGTAGAATAATGTCCGGCGCTTGTTCAACCGTTACAGACCGAGACTTGGCCCGCCCCGGTCGCTTCCAGGTGGAGCATCGAGTCCAAACTTATCCGGCGGAGGCAGGGCACGACAATGTCCACGTGCAGCGTCCAGCTCGCGGTCGAGCACGGCGGGGTCGCAGGTGCTCTTGCGCGTCATGCTCCGCCGACATTCCTCCGGGAACTCGGCGCGGGGGTGCCGATTCGGCATCGCCTCAGAGTGCCGCCTACGACCCGTCGGGCGTGGCGTCTGCGAAGAGGGCGAGGAACTTCTCGCGGGGGATCACGATTCGACGCCCGAGCTTCACATGCGGGATCGTGCCCTCGTTGATGCTCGTGGTAATCGTGCGGGGATCGACGCCGAGGGCTTCGGCGGCTTCTTTGCGGGTGATGACGAGGCTGCGCCGCTTGCGGAGATCGTCCATGTCGAGGGTGCTCTGCCGCATCGTCACACCATCCGTTCGTGTCAGCGCCGAGAAATGTGGTTCATCCCACCGTAGAGAATCGCACTTGCGCTGTCAAGCATTGCGCTGTAGTTTTCTACTATGGAAACCGAGAGGGTGCGGGGCAACCCCGCAGGCATCACGAACACGCACGTCGCACAGAACATCCGCGCCGCCCGGCAAGCGATCGGCATGGACTTGCGCACCATGTCCGACGGGCTGAAAGCCGCAGGGCGAAAGCTCTCCACCTCGGGCATCAGCAAGCTGGAGGCCGGGGATCGCCGCGTGGACGTGGACGACCTGACCGTGATCGCCTACCTGCTGCGCACCACCCCCGCCGCGCTCCTGACCCCGCCGGACGAGCAGACGACGCTCACCGGGGTGCCGGAGGGGTACGAGCCGGAGGAGATTGATCGGTGGATGCGCGGGGAACTCGGGCTCACCGATGAGGGGCTGTTCAACTACTGGCAGCAGGAATGGGTGATCTGCACCGACCGCATCCACCACCTCGAAACCACCCTCGCGGGCATGACCGCCCCCAGCAAGGGCGACCCCGAGAGGACTCAGGCGCACCCGAAGACCATTGCCGCATACCAGGAGCGTTTGGAGGCGGCGCGGGCACGCGCGCGAGTGATCCAGGAGCGGGGCGTGCGGCTCGACCCGGAGGGGCGCGTGTTCAACGCCGCCAACTACATCGAGAACTATGCCGACACTCACCGGCCCGGGCAGAGCACGGCAAGGAGCACCCGGTCATGACGAAGAAGCCACAGTCCGCAGGGCAGGGCGGCGGGGGTGAGACGCAGCAGCGGCGTTCGCGCTCTCGGCAGCCTGGCTCGATCCAGTCCTATGACACCGACACGGGGAAGCGGTGGCGGTTCCAGATCTACGTTCTGAAAGACCCCGAGTACCCCGAGATGGGATCACGTCGCCTGACCCGTTCCGGGTTCACCAGCACCGACGAAGCCAACGACGCCTTGCAGGAGGCGTTGAAGCAGCGCAAGCAGAACGAGAAGTTTGGCAACAAGGTGCCGACCGTGAGCACCTATGCGGATGAGTGGGTGGCGGGGCTCAAGCTCGCGGCGTCCACGATTACCGGGTACAAGAAGATCATCCGCAACCACATCCGGCCCCAGCTCGGCAATATCCGGCTCGACAAGCTCACCGCCACCAGGATCGCCCGCCACTACCGCGACCTCGAAGACCACGGCCGCAGCGACGAATACGGCAAAGGACAGCCGCTGTCGGCCAACAGCGTCCACAAGGTGCACGTCGTGCTCGGCGCGATCCTGGACGCTGCGATCGACGACGGGCACCTGACGGTTAACCCGGCGAAGAAGAAGCGCACCGTCAAACCCCCGAAGTCCAGCGAGGTGCGGGCGCAGAAACCCGAGATCGCGACGTGGACGGCCGAGCAGTTGCAGACCTTCCTCACCTGGAACCGCGACACCCTCGAAGACGAACTGTTCCCGCTGTGGCGACTCATCGCCTACACCGGTATGCGCCGCTCCGAAGCCCTCGCCCTGAAATGGTCGGACATCAACGCGAAGACCATGCGAGTCAGCATCCGCCGCGCCGTCGATACCGACGACTGGACGAAGACGAAGACCACCAAGACCGGGCAAGCCCGCGTCATCGACGTGGACGCCGAGACGTTGAAAGCGCTCGCCTCGTACAAGGTCGCCCGCGCTGAGGTGTCGTTCGAGCTCGCGAAGGCCGACGCCTACGTCTTCGGCGACGATGACGGGAAGCTCCGTTCACCCGACGCGATCACCAGCCGCTGGGATCGCCGCCTCAAGTGGGCGACCGCGAAGTTCGACAGCCTGCACCGGGTCACGATCAAGGGCCTGCGTCACACCCACGCAACCCTGCTGCTCGAACTCGGAGAGCACCCTAAGGTCGTCCAGGAGCGGTTGGGGCACTCAACGATCACGACGACGATGAACATCTACTCCCACGTCACCCCGACCATGCAGAGGTCAGCAGTAGACCGCTTCGCCGCCCACCTCGGCCTCTGAGGCACAGCACCCACCGGATAGCGCAGTCCGTGCAGAACGTGCTACTTGCCGTTGGCAGCAACCTCACCCAGAAAGGCTCCCAACATGCGCGAGCTCATCGGTGGTCTTGCGTCTCAACAGGCTGACGCGCAAGGATCAAGGCTCGACGACCGTGATGGTTCCGATCATTGGGGGGTGGGGTGTGCAATGGTATCCGTACTCGCCGGCTTCGGTGAAGGTGTAGCGGAACTCGCCTTCGGTCATGAGTTCGCTGGCGAAGAGCTCGTCGTCGGAGACTACGTCGTGTGGCATGCCGTTGGATTCCATGTCCCAGACGACGGTGTCGCCGACCTCGATCTCGATTTCGGCGGGAGTCCATTTGAGCCCGTCGATGGTGACGGTGTGCTCGGTGCCGCTGCTTCCGCAGCCTGCGAGTCCGAGTGCTAGTACGGCAGCCAGCGCGGACGTGACGAGGGTCGCGGCGGCTCGGCGGGGCGCTTGATGGCTGCGGGACATGATGCTCCTTCGATGTTGATGCGGGGTACTGGTTGGATGTGGACGGGGTGGTGTGCGAGTCGGGTTCAGGTTCACCGGATGTATCGGATCGGCGCGGTCATACCCGCGGCGAAGTGGTAGGCGTTGTGGCAGTGGATCATCCAGCGGCCGGGGTTGTCGGCGTCGAAGTCGAGGGTCGCTGTTTCGCCCGGAAGCACGGCGATCGTGTCGCGGCGGAGGCCTGCGTGGGTGCGGGAGGCGAAGGTGTGCCCGTGGAGGTGCATGGGGTGCCACATCGAGGTGGTGTTGGTGAGCTGCATGCGGATTCGTTCGCCGAGGCGTGGCTGCAGCCGGGCGGCGTCCTCTCCCGCGATACCCCACACATATCCGCCGGTGCCTTCGATGAGTTCCAGCCTCCACAGCTGGTCGGGTTCTCGCTCGGGCAGCGCGGCGTGCTCGGCCGGACGGAGGTCCGCGTCAACTGCGAGGCGCCGGTCGAGCTCTGGGATCTCTGTGGCGCGGGCGCCGGTTGGTGTGGCTCCGGCCGCGTCAGCGGTGCCGATCACTGCCAGCGTGGATCCTTCGCGTCCTTCCACCCTCGCCACGAACGGCCAGACGCCCGATGAGAGGTCGACGGTGAGGTCGAGGCGTTGTGCGGGCGCGATCAGCGCGGCATCTGTCTCGAAGGGTTGCGTGTCGAACCCGTCTGCGGCGATGACCGTGAGACGGTGACCGGCGAGGGCGATGCGGTACGGGGTCTCGGCGGCGGCGTTGATCACACGTAGCCGCACTCGGGAACCCGAAGGGACCTCCAGGCGTGCGGGATCCTCGCGGGTGCGACCGTTGATCAGGTGCAGCGGGTAGGCGATGTGCTGGGTCGGCCCGCCGAGCACGTCGGAATGGCCCATGCCCTGGCCGACGAGCTCCTGTGCTGTGGGCGTGATCTCGCCAGAGACGTCGATGCCGTGGGATCCATGCGATCCGTGTCCGCCACCGGTGGGGCCGAGGGCGGCGAGCACCTGCTCGGGTGTCGCCGCGATTCCGTCGAGCCAGTCGTCGAGGACGAGCACCAGATCGGTGTCCGCACCACTAGTGTCGTCGGGGTCTTCGATGACGAGCGCCCCGAACAGGCCCCGGTCGGCCTGGAGGCCGCTGTGGGAGTGGTACCAGTAGGTTCCGTGGTCGGGGAGCGTGAAGTCGTAGGTGAACCCGCTCCCGGGCAGGATCGGGTCTTGTGTGTCGGGCGGGGAGCCGTCCATGTCGTTGCGGATGCGAAGCCCGTGCCAGTGCACGGAGGTGTCCTCGGTGAGCCTGTTGTCGACGTCGACGACGAGGCGGTCGCCTCGACTGGCTCTGAGGGTCGGACCGAGTGCGGCGAGGGCTGCGTCCTCACGAAATCCCCAGGTGCCGAGTAATTGGCCCTCGGCGAGTGAGATGAAGTCTGCCTCGGCGGTGAGCCGGTGTCGGACGGTCGCTCCGCTTCGAGGGCGCGTCGCCTCCCGCTGCGCGACTTCCGGGTCTGTCGCGAGGATGTAGGAGGGTCCGGAGGGGGCGCAGGAGCTCAACGACCATACGCCGAGCACACCCAGCGCGCTGCCGCCCGCGGCGGCGAGGAAGCTGCGCCGTGAGAGCCCCCTGCTCATCTGAGCGACTTCTTTGCTCGGGGGGTCGTACGGAGCGTGCGGAGGGGAATGACGGTCGGGACGCCGGTCTCGGCATCGAGGCCGACCTTGGCTTCGACTTCGAATACGTCACAGATCAGGTCCGGCGTGACCACCTCCGCGGGGGGACCGGCGGCGACGACGGCCCCCTCGTGCATGACGATGAGGTGGGAGGCGAAGCGTGCCGCTTGCGTCAGGTCATGGACCACCGCGACGACAGTTCGATTCCGCTCCTCGACGAGCGCGCGGCAGAGTTCGAGCACGTCGAGCTGGTGGGCCAAGTCGAGGAAGGTCGTGGGCTCGTCCAGCAGCAGCAGCGGCGTCTTTTGAGCGAGCACCATCGCGATCCATACCCGCTGGCGCTGCCCACCGGAGAGCTGGTCCACCGGCAGCGCAGAGAACTCAGCCACCCCGGTGATCGCCATCGCGTCCGCGACAGCGTGATCATCCTCTTCTGACCATCGTCGCAGCAGACTCTGGTGCGGATAGCGTCCGCGCGCGACGAGTTCCGCGACTCGGATCCCGTCCGGTGCCGACGACTGCTGTGCGAGCAGACCCAGCCGTTTGGCCAGCTCCTTCGTCTTCATGGACCGGATGTCTGCGCCATCCAGCAGCACGGTGCCCGTGGTCGGGGTAAGGAGTCGCGCGAGCGTGCGCAGGGCGGTGGACTTACCGCATCCGTTCGGGCCGACGATCATGGTCACCGAGTTCTCGGGGATCTCGAGGGTGATGCCGGTGCTGACGGGTGGGCCGCCGTAGCCGACGGTGGCGTTCTGGATCTGGATCATGAACGTCGGGCCTCTCTGAGGATGAGGGCGAGCAGGTAGGCCCCGCCGAGAACGGCGGTGACGACCCCGACCGGCACGGAGACGGGCAGGAGGTGGGACGCGGCGACGTCGGCAGCGCTGAGCAGGAGTGCGCCTGTGGCGGCGGATCCTGCGAGGGTGGCCCCGCCGTTGCCGGTGAGGAGGCGGGCCAGTTGCGGGGCGACGAGTGCGATGAAGGCGATGGGCCCGGTGACGCTGGTGATGATGGCGGTCAACAGCACACCGACCGCGAGCAGCGCGAGCCGTGCCCGCTCGATGGGCACGCCGGTGGATGCTGCTGCGCTGTCGCCCAGCTCCAGCTGCCGCATGGAAGGTCCGAGCCCGGCGGCCAGGAGGATGAGGACCAGAACGCACAATGCCGCCGGCCAGACCTCGGCCCAGGTGACATCGACGAGGCTTCCCTGGCCCCAGATGCTCACGGTGGTCGCGAAGCGCGTACTCATCCGCAGCAGCAGGATGGAGTTCACGGCGGTGAGTGCCGAGGACAAGGCGATGCCGACGACGACGAAGCGGATTCCCGAGAGCCCGCGACGGTAGGAGAGCAAGTAGACGATCAGCGCGGAGCCCACCCCGCCAGCGAGAGCGAGCACGGTGACCGCGACGCCACCGCCGAACACGAGCGAGGCGATGAGCGCACCGGTGTAGGCGCCCACGCCCAGGCCGATGACATCGGGGCTGCCGAGCGGGTTGCGGGTGATCGACTGGAAGATCGCCCCCGAGACGCCGAGCCCTGCGCCGAAGACGAGCCCGGCGACCGCGCGAGGCAGTCGCCATTCGAGTACCACCTGGTTGCTGAAGCCGTGGTCGCCGCCGCCGAGGATCGAGAAGACCTCGCCGAGCGGCACGGGAAACTTCCCCAGCGAGACGGCCAGGAAGAACGTCACCATGCCACCCAGCAACGCGACAATCACCAGCGTCGCAGTGCGGGTGTTCACGATGCTCGATGTCCGACGCGTTCGCAGCAGAATCCGGTGGGACCCGAAGTCCACAGTCTGCCGTTCGGTCACCGCTGTTCCTCCTTCGCGCGGCCGGCAGATCCGCGCACCAGCATGGCCAGCACCGGAGCCCCAATGATCGCCGTCAGCAATCCCGCAGGCGCCTCGCCCGGGGGGATCACGACCCGACCGATCATGTCGGCGACGAGCAGCAACAGGCCCCCGGCCAGCGCACTGTAGGCGAGTGCCCAGCTCAGCCTCGGGCCGACCAGGGCGCGGGCGAGGTGGGGCACCATGAGCCCGATGAAGACGATCGGCCCGCCCAAGGCCGTGGCACCCCCGGCGAGCAGCATCACCGCGATAGCCGCGCCGAGTCGGGTGCGTCCGACGGCGACGCCGAGCCCCCGAGCCGTGTCGGCGCCGAGTGCGAGTTGCGCGAGCGGCCGCGTGACCGTCATAGCCACCACGAGCCCGACTCCGATCACGATCGCACCCTGGCCGATGACCTCGAGGTCGCGTCCGGCGACGTCCCCCGACATCCAACCGCGCAAGGCGTTGAACCGGGCGGAGTCGAGCACCGCAAGCGCCGTCGACACACCGGTGAGCACCGCGGTGACGGCGACGCCAGCGAGGACGATTGTGAAGGGTGAGCCGCGTCCGACGGTGAGCGAGACCGCGTAGACGAAGAGGGAAACGAGCAGTGCACCGGCGAGCGCGAAGCCGATGTACGCGTTGAAGCTCGTCAGTCCGATCGCGCCGACGGCGATCATGACCGCAAGCCCTGCCCCGGCGTTGACCCCGAGCAGGCCGGGGTCGGCGAGCGGGTTACCGATGAGGGCTTGCATGATCGCTCCGGCGAAGCCGAGCGCTGCTCCGACGAGCAGGGCGTTGATCGTCCGCGGCAGCCGCATCTCGCGGACGATCGTCACGCTCTCGGCGTCCCCACCTCCGAGCAGGGCATCCACGACATCCTGCGGTGCGACGTGACCTGCTCCGACGAACAGGCTCGCCGCCGCCGTGGCGCCCATGAGGAGGATGCCGAGGACGAGCACAGCCACGCGCCCGGTGACGCGGTCACCCCGCATCGATCCTCCAGTTCAACGTGCCGCTGCGCTCCGCCCAGAAACCTGCGTAGCTCGGACTCGCGTCGAGGAGTTCGTCGTGACTGCCGGCGGCTTCGATCCGACCCTGGCCGTCGAGTACGACGATCTGGTCGGCCTGACGGATCGTCTGCAGTCGGTGCGCGATCACCACTCGGGTCTTGTGGCCGGAGAGGTCTGCAAGGCCTTGCTGGATGAGCGCTTCGCTCTCGATGTCCAGCGCTGCCGTTGCCTCGTCGAGCAGGACGATCGGGGCGTCCTTGAGGAGCGCACGGGCGATCGACACCCGCTGACGTTCCCCGCCCGAGAGCGTGCCGCCGCTCTCGCCTACCGGGGTGTCGAACCCTTGCGGCAGTCGCTCGGCGATCTCGATGACCCCGGCGCGGCGGGCGGCATCCTCCACCTCCGTGTCGCTGGCGTCGGGACGGCCCAGCCTGATGTTCTCTCGCAGCGTGTCCTCAAACAGGTACACGTCCTGGAACACCACCGACAACTGTGCGAGGGTGACCGCGGTGCCGAGCGCTCGCACATCGGCGCCGCCGATCTTCACCGCGCCGGATTGGACGTCGAAGAAGCGCGCGATAAGCCTGGCGATGGTGGTTTTGCCGGAGCCCGAGGGGCCGACGATCGCCGTCATGGTTCCTGCGGGCACGTGGAAGGAGGCCCCGCGGATCACCGGTGAATCCGCACTGTATCCGAAGGTGACGTCATCGAACTCGATGCGCGCGTCGACGGGGCGGGCCGGGGCGTCGGGCTCGGGGAGCACCGGCGCGGTCATCAGCCGGTCGATCTGATCCAGGGTGCGGTTGGACATGTCCAGGCCCTCCCCGAACGGGAGACCGTGCACGGCGAACCAGGTGCCGAGGATCTGCATGGCGAGGAGGGCGACGAACGTCGGGGCATCGAGTTCGCCTGTCCCGACCTGCCAGACGTCAAGCACGACGACGATGAGCAGTACCGCGTACGCCACCACGTTGTACAGTGCCATGCTCCGGTTGCTCTGCGCGAGCACACGCTCGGCCGCTGCTCGTTGTTCGCGCAACGCTGCCCGAACACTGCGTTCGGCCAAGGAGTCCGGGCCTGCGGCGCGCACGGCAGGCTGCGCGGCGGCGAACTCCAGCACGCGCGCGGTGCCTTCCTCGTTCATCTGGTCTGAGCGCAGCCGGAATCGTTGCTCTCGTGCGCGTACAGCACGCCAGACGAGGACCACGGCGATACCGCCGAGCAGCATGGTGGCGCCGATCACTGGGTGGATGAACACCACCGCCGTCGCAACGACGAGCGGGCCTACGGTCGCCTGCCAGACCGGACGCAGGAACGAGTTCGGTGCATTGGCAGCGAAGGTGACCCCCCGTGAGGTCAAAGCGCTGATCGTGCCGATCCGCTCGCTGTCGAACCAGCCGATCGGCAGGCGCATGATCCGCTCTCCGATCACTTCGTGCATGCGGAGGATGAGCACTGCGCCGGTCCGCTCTCCATACATGCCGCTGACGATCTCGATGGTCATCGCCGCCAACCCGACCGCCGCGATGGCGATGACGGAGGGCAGCGCTTGGGCAGGATCATCTGAGAACAGCGCGCGGATCAGGGGGATCAGTAGCACCAGGGCCGTGGAGACCAGCATGATCGCGACGGCGGAGAGGACTAGGTAGGTTGTCAGTCTGCGTCGAGCGTCCGCGTCGGCGATGGCGTAGAGGCGCCGGATCATCGCTTCGTCTCCTCTGATGGGCTGGTGGTGGTGTCGGCGAGCGGGGTGTCTCGCGCTCGTTGATAAGTCCGCCACATCCGGGCGTAGAGGTCGTTGCGGTTGAGCAGCTCCGCGTGGGTGCCCCGTTCGCGCACGGTTCCGCGGTCGAGTACGGCGATCTGATGCGCTGAGGCGACGGTGTGCAGCCGGTGTGCAATGACCAGCAGCGTGCGCCCGCGGGTGAGCTCGGCCAGGGCGCGCTGGATGGCGGCCTCGGAGTCCGGATCGGCGAACGCAGTCGCCTCATCGAGGACCAGAATCGGGGCATCCATCAGAATCGCCCGAGCGATCGAAAGCCGTTGCTGCTCGCCGCCCGAGAGTCGCGCGTCCTCGCCGACGGCCGTGTCGTAACCCTGCGGCAACCGCTCGATGCGCTCGTGGATCTGCGCGGCACGCGCCGCCGCGACGACCTGCGCGTCGGTGGCGTCGGGGCGAGCCAGTCGGATGTTGTCTCGTACCGTCATTCGCATCAGATAGGGCTGCTGGAAGACGAACGCGATGTGCCGGTAGAGCTCCAGGGCGGTCAGCTCCGTCGTGTCGACGCCGCCCAGTCGCACCTGCCCGGTGTCGGGGTCGAGGAGACGGGGCACGATGGAGGCGAGTGTGGACTTGCCCGATCCGGAGGGGCCGACCAGCGCGGTCACCGTGCCGGGTGTGAGTGCGAGGCTCACGTCCTGGAGTGCTCGTGGACCGTCTTCGTAGGCGAAGGTGACGCTGTCGATGTCCACTGCCTCTCCGGATGCTCGGCGTCCAGGGTCGCCCTGTGTCGCGGCGGGAAGCTCGAAGAACTCGACGATGCTGCCGGCTGCGCCGTTCGCCTCGCGGAGGAACTGGGTCATCTGCATCATCAGGTAGAGCGGGCCTGCGATGTTCGCGGTGAGCAGTATCGAGGGCAGCAGCAGTACCGGATCCGCTCCTGCCAGGACGATGAGCAGCGCCGTGCCGCTCGAGGACACGACGACCGCGAAGCCGGGCGAGGTGAATACCGTCATCAGGGCCGACCCCCGGGTGGTCGACTCCATCCACTCGGTGTAGAAGCGGTGATGGCTGCGTGCGCTGTCCCAGAAGCGGCGATGACCCTTTGCTGATGCCTCGAAAACCTTGATCGGTGCGATGCCGCGGACGAACTCGACGACCGCAGCGCTGAGGTCTGCCAGCGCTGTGTTGTACTGCGCGAATCGGGTGGTGACGTCCTTGAGCATCAGGGGCAGACTCGCTGCGGCCAGCACCAGCGGCACGAGCGCGATCAGCCCGATCCTCCAGTCGATCAGAAACAGCACCACCAGGCTGGCCAGGGGGCGAACCAGACCGTTGGCGGAGTCAGGCACAAGGTGCGCCACGAGCTGGTGAACTTTCACTACGTCGTCCTGGATGACCTTCTTTACCCGCCCGGAACCGGTGCGGGCGAACCAGTCCAGCCGCAGCCGGAGCGCCTGATCCACCTGACGCTGACGCAGCGACTCAGCCAACCGAGCATCGGCGACGTGGCTGATGCCGTACCCGGCGAGAGTGAGCGCCTGGGCGAGCACGACGCCGAAGATCAACGCACCGACGATGACGTACGCCTGGGTGGCATTCGTCTCGGCACCGCCGAGGCCGGGCACGAGGATACGAACGAGTTCCATCGCGAACAGCACCGGGAGCACACCTGCGATCGCTCCGAGCGCAGACAGAAGCCCTGCCAGCTTCACGCGCCCGCGTACGGGGGCAGCCAGCTGCCAGAACGTGACCGATCGCTCCGACACGGGCGCGTGAGCCGACACCTCAGCCGCCGATCGCCGTGAGGTAGTCGTTCCAGCGCTCCGCGCCGTCATCGACGGTACCCGGAGCATCATCGCCAGCGGCGATCGTCGCGAGATCACGCAGCACCCAATAGGTGTAGAACGCGGCGCCGCCCGACCACAGGTCCCCGTCGACGACGAGAGACCGGTCGTTCGTCACCGCGGCGAGCGAGGGGTAGAGCGGCATCTCGGTGATGCCTTCGAGGTTGTACTGCGCGGCGACGGCGATGGCAAGCACATCGGCATCCTGTGCAGGCAGTTGCTCGGGAGAGAAGACCGTCCACCCGCCAAATGCGCTGCCTTCCGCGGGGACCTCGTCCTGCAACGGCGGACGGGTGAAGCCTGCCGCAGCGATCGTTCCATGAAGCGAGTTGGCCGCATCCATGTACAACGGCATGTTGTCCTGCGCCCACGACATGAGCACCGAGATCGAGGTCTCGCCAGCGGGCTGGGCCGCAGCTGTCTCCTCCGCGAGAGCGTCCAGAGCGTCGCTGACGCGGGCCGCCTCCGCGGGCCTGTCGAAGTACTCGCCGTACGCCTCGATGATCTGGCTTCCGTCAGCCTCGGCGTACAGCGCGCCAATGAGCGGCGCGATGCTCGCGTACGCCGGCCCGGATTCGGCGAACCCTTCGGCCGCGGTGCCAACGATCAGATCGGGCTCGAACGCGGCTACCTCTTCCAACTCCGGGTAGAACGATGACGTCGTGGCCATCTCGATACCGGCCGATTCGAGGATCGCCTTTGGGACCGTGGTACGCCACGAGTCAAACACGACGTCGGGGGTGATACCGATGCTCAACATGTTCAGCGCAGCCGGCTCGTCGAGCGCCACAATCATCTCCGGGTCCACCGGAACGGTGGACTCGCCGACTTCACTGGCGATCGTTCGCGTCTCGAGATCTGCTGGCGCGTCGCCGGGGTCGCCGGAACAGGCGGACAGCAGAAGAGCAGCGCTCGCCGTGAGTGCAAGGACAGGAAGCGCGCGCCGGCGCACAGATGTAGACACAGGGATCCTTTCGATACGGGACGAACGCCTGAGTAGGCCAGCAGCCCAACCACTAGAACAACGTTCGAGTATTGAGTATACGGTAAGGCATGCCTAACCTGCATCACACGTTCGATGTGATCGCCGAAATAACCACGCGGGCGCCCCTGAGGGCAACCACCTCAAGCACTGAGAGTGAGGGGCGCACGTGCCGATTTACGGAAGTCGCGCAGCAAGTCCGGTGAGCAAGGTCTCCACGAGCAGGTGGTAATAGGCGTCATTGACGGCTTCGCCGGCCCGAGTCGGGTCCTCAGCGAGTGGTCCGAGGACCTCCCGAATCATGCGGCTGATGCCGCTGCTCTCAACGTTCATCGCGGAGAAATCGCGGAGCATACTGGCATGGTCGCGGGGGCCGTCATCTCCTGACTCAAGACGGTCATCGCTCATCGTGATGGTGAGCATTGCGGTGTTCACGAGGAGCGCGTAGACGAGGGCCGGCTGCGGGAACCCTGCTCGCTCGAGAGTCGAAATCCCCGCATCGAAGAAGCCTCGGATGCTGGGGAAAGTCGGCCCATGCATGATGAGCCACTTCGCGACGCCGGGGTACGGGTCGATCGCGGGCCGCCCGTCATACAGGAACGCCCGGAACCACGCTTGCCAATCCAAGGCGGGATCCGGAGGGGTCATGCCCTGGAGCACACGTTCAACGACCCCCCGGATAATTAGGTCGCGGCCACCTACGTGATGGTAGATGACCGAAGGAGCGACATCGAGCGCGTCAGCAAGGTCGCGCACAGTCCATGAGCTCAGGCCGCCACCCCGAGACAGTTCCATCGCAACCTCGACGACTCGCTCGGGAGTCAGGCCGATCCGGCGGTCTGTTCCCTTACTAGTCTCGCTGCTTCCGCTCACCCCTCCACTCTAGCCATGGCTTTGCCTTGCTCTGGGCACTGTCCGGGCTGCCGTGGGGCGACCTGGTCGATGTTCCCGGGCTGTAGTGCGGCTCGTGGCAACTAGACAAATCAGAACTGCCCTCTACTCGCCGCGTGGGCAGTATCTCTTCTTCCCCGAGCCTGCATCCCAAACCTGGAGGAGGGAAGCATGCTCAAGGCTCACCGCCGAGGCTGTGCCCGAGCCAGCGCCGTCGAACACATCGACCGTCGTATCCTCGAAGCCTGAAGCACAGGGCCATACTTTGCAGTCCAGACGGCGGGATCCTCGCGCACTCCTTGCAATAACGCCACGGACTCAGCGCGAGGCATACCTCTATGTTCCCAGGTCCTGCTGACACCGTGGTACGTACGAACGCTGGCACCCAGATGCCCCATAGAGAACACTTAGCACTTTTTCTAGCACTTCCAACGAAAACAACCCCTGACCTTGGGAACTAAATCCCAGGTCAGAGGCCATTTCATTCGCGTGCGCGAGGGGGGACTTGAACCCCCACGCCCTAATACGGGCACTAGCACCTCAAGCTAGCGCGTCTACCTATTCCGCCACCCGCGCATTGGGTGTCGATCCGGGCTCCGGTCCTGCGAACCGTTCTCCGAACCAAGAGGCAACACTACCAGCCGCCGGGGGCCGTCGCGAATCGATCGCGGATCCCGGGCGCGTCACGCCACCGACACCCCGAACAGCAGGCCCAGAGCGTAGGTCACGGCCGCGGCCCCGAAGCCGATCGCGAGCTGTCGCAGCGCGCGGGGCAGCGGCGACGCGCCCGACAGCAGGCCGACCATCGCGCCGGTCGCAAGCAGCGCGATTCCCACGAGCACGAGCGCGACCACGACGGCGACGACGCCCGACAGGCCGAAGATCCACGGCAGGACCGGGATGATCGCGCCGCCCGAGAACAGCAGGAAGCTCGACAGCGCGGCGCGCCACGCGGATCCGACGACCTCGTACGACACCGGCCCGGTGCGCGGGGCGGGCATGTTGCCCGCCTGCGCGGCGCCGACGACCCCGCGCGCCTTCTTCTCGGCCTCTTCCGCCGACAGCCCGCGCGTGCGGTACACGAGCGCGAGCTCGTTCGCGTCGAGGTCGAGATCGGGCAGGCCCGCGTGCGCGTAGTCGCTCGGTTCGGTCGACTCGAGCAGCTCGCGCTGCGACTTCACCGAGACGAACTCCCCCGCACCCATCGACAGCGCGCCGGCGAGCAGGCCGGCGATGCCGCTGAACAGCACGAAGGTGCCCGACACGCCCGTCGCACCGATGCCCATGACGAGGGCCAGGTTCGACACGAGGCCGTCGTTCGCGCCGAAGACGGCTGCGCGGAACGTTCCCGACAGCCTGCGCCTGCTGCGCGCCGCGAGGCCGCGGACGACCTCGTGGTGCACCTTCTCGTCCGCGCGCATGCGGGGGGAGGCGTGCGGATCCGTGTCGTACGGCGAGCGCGCCTCGGCCAGCTGCGCGAGCGCGAGCGTGAAGATCGACCCGAAGTGCGACGCGAGCCACGCCGTCGTGCGCGTGCGCATGCTCGCCTTCGGCATGCGATCCGGCTCGCCGTCGAGCAGACGCAGCCAGTGCTGCTCGTGGCGCTTCTCGGCGGCGCAGAGCTCCTCCAGGATCTGACGCTCGTCGCCCTCGCGTCGCTCGGCGAGGCTGCGGTACGTCGCCGCCTCCGCGCGCTCATCGGCGAGGTACTGTGCCCACCGGCGGCGGTCGGCCGGCGTGGGATCGGACGGATCGGTTTCAGCGGACGACGCGAACACGCGTGGCTCCTCAGGTCAGGGCGGGCCCCCTCGCGCTGCGGCGCGGGGCACAACGAACGTATCGAGCGCTGCTGAGGGCCGTTGGGAGAGTTTCGGAACCCCGAAGCCGCTAACGCCGAACGCGCTTGCGCAGCACGTCGATCCGCGCCTGCAGCTGCGCGACAGTGGCCTGTGCGACGGCGGGGCCGCCGCACGTGCGCCGGAGCCACGCGTGCACTTGGCCGTGCGGATCCCCCGTCTGGTTCGCGTAGACGCCCACGAGACTGTTCAGCAGCTGCCGCTGCTCCTTGAGCGTGCGGTGCAGCGGCTCGGGCAGCTCGCCCAGGCCGCCCGACTCGCGCTCGCGCGTCTCGCGCACCTCGCGGTGGCGCGACTGACGGGCCTGGCGCTGCATGAGCAGGTCGTGCACGTGCTCGGGTTCGAGCAGGCCCGGCAGCCCGATGAACTCCAGCTCCTCCTCGGATCCCGGAACGGCGAGCTGTCCGAACTGCTGGCCGTCGAAGACCACGGAATCGAAATGCGCGACGGAACCGAGGCTCTGGAAGGAGAACTCCTCCTCCAACAGGTCATCGCTCGCCTTCTCCTCGCGCTCTGCGGCGTCGAGGAGCGAATCATCCAGCCCGTCGGCGTCCTTCTCACCGCGATCGAGCACATGGTCGCGCTGCTTCTCCATCTCGTGCGCGAGCGCCATCAGCGTCGGCACCTGCGGCAGGAAGACGCTGGCGGCTTCGCCCTTGCGCCTCGCGCGCACGAAGCGCCCGATCGCCTGCGCGAAGAACAGCGGCGTCGACGAGCTCGTCGCATAGACCCCGACGGCGAGGCGCGGCACGTCGACGCCCTCGGACACCATGCGCACCGCGACCATCCAGCGAGACGAGTTCTGCGAGAACTGCTCGATGCGCTTCGACGACTCGCTCTCGTCGCTCAGCACGATCGTGGGACGCTGGCCCGTGAGGATGCGCAGGATCTCGGCATAGGCCCGGGCGTTGGTCTGATCGGTGGCGATCACGAGCCCGCCCGCGTCGGGCACATGATTGCGGATCTCGGTGAGCCGCTGGTCGGCGCTCTTCAGAACCGCGGGCATCCAGTCGCCCTCGGGGTCGAGGGCCGTGCGCCACGCCTGGCTCGTGATGTCCTTGGTGTTGTCCTGACCGAGGTGCGCCTCGAACTCGTCGCCCATCTTCGTGCGCCACTTCATGTGGCCCGAGTAGACGTGGAACAGCACGGGCCTGACGACGCCGTCTTCGAGGGCTCGGCCGTAGCCGTAGTCGTAGTCGGTGATCGAGGTGCGCAGGCCCTGTTCGTCGGGCGCGTAGTCCACGAAGGGAATGGGCGCGTCGTCGCTGCGGAACGGCGTGCCGCTGAGCAGCAGCCGCCTCGTCGCGGGCTGATAAGCATCGCGGATCGCGTCGCCCCAACTGAGCGCGTCGCCGCCGTGGTGCACCTCGTCGAGGATGACGAGCGTTCTCGCATCGGCGACGAGCTTGCGGTGCACGCTCGATTTCACGGCCACCTGCGCGTACGTGACGACGGCGCCGTGATAGTGCCGTGCGAGATACGGCGACCCGTTGCTGAACGCCGGATCGAGGCGGATGCTCGCACGCGAGGCCGCATCGGCCCACTGCGTCTTCAGGTGCTCGGTCGGGCACACCACGACGATGCGGTCGATGTCGCCGCGCTGGCGAAGCTCGCGGGCGACGGTGAGGGCGAACGTCGTCTTACCGGCCCCGGGTGTGGCCGCGACGAGGAAGTTGCGCTTATCGACGGCGAAGAACTGGTCGAGAGCCTCCTGCTGCCAGGCCCGCAGAGCCCCGGCGGTGCCCCTCGGGGCTCTCTGGGGATAGGACGGGCTCAGCACGAGAATCCACGATAGCCCGGACCCCTGACATCGCTTTTCGGCATCTCTCAGGCGGTGACGGCGCGCCGCAGAAACAGTAAGCTTGCCCCTCGTGAACCACTCTGAGGAACGCACGCCGTTCATCGAGAACAAGGAATCCCACCCGTGGCGGCGCATGGTCTCGCTCGGCGACTCCTTCACCGAGGGCATCGGTGACCCCGAGCCCGACTCCCCCGGCGGCCATCGAGGCTGGGCCGACCGCGTCGCCGAGGTGCTCGCGCACCAGGCCGATGATTTCGCCTATGCGAACCTCGCGGTGCGCGGCAAGCTGATCCGCCAGATCTCGAACGATCAGATCGACGCGGCGCTGGCGCTGAAGCCCGACCTCATCACGATCTGCGCGGGCGGCAACGACGTGATCCGCCCGGGCACGGATCCCGACCAGGTCGCACAGCTGTTCCGCGACGCGGTCGATCGGCTGTCCGCGTCGGGCGCGACCATCGTGACCTTCACGGGCTTCGATGTCGGCTGGACGCCCGTCCTGCGCACGTTCCGCGGAAAGGTCGCGATCTACAACGAGAACATCCGCGCCGTCGCAGAGCACTACGACGCACTCGTGGCCGACCTCTGGGCGCTGAAGGAGATCCAGGACTCGCGGTTCTGGGCCACCGACCGGCTGCACCTGAACTCGCTCGGCCACCACGAGGTCGCTCGCATGGTGCTGCGCACCCTCAACGTTCCGAACAACCTGCAACACCTCGAACCCGATCCGCTGCCCGAGCGCTCCTGGCGCGCCGCCCGCCGCGAGGATCTCGTGTGGGCGCGCACCCACCTCGTTCCGTGGGTGCTGCGCCGCGTGCGTCACGAATCGTCGGGCGACGGCCGAAGCGCGAAGCGGCCCGACTTCACCTGAGCGCCCAGAGGGCGACGGCGCTCGCCGCCGCGACGTTCAGCGAATCGACCCCGCCCGACATCGGGATGACGACCTTCGTGTCCGCCGCGGCGAGCGCCCGCTTATCGAGCCCCGGGCCCTCGGATCCCATGAGGAACGCCACGCGCTCCGGGCGGTTCGCGACGAACTCGTCGAGCGGCACGGCGTCGTCGGCCAGCGCCATCGCCGCGATGTGCATGCCCGAGGCGTGCATTTCGTCGGCCGCGCCGTCGTTCCACTCCGGCAGGCGCGTCCACGGCACTTGGAACACCGTGCCCATCGACACGCGCACCGAGCGACGGTAGAGCGGATCCGCGCACCGCGGCGTCACGAGAACGGCGTCGGCCCCGAGGCCGGCCGCACCGCGGAAGGCGGCGCCCACGTTCGCGTGGTCGACGAGGCCGTCGAGCACGAGCGCCGTGCGGGCGCCGGACAGCACGTCGGCGACGCTCGGCAGCTCGGGTCGGTGCATCGCCGCGAGCATGCCGCGGTGCACCGCGTATCCGGTCACGGCCTCGGCGACATCGTCGGCGACGACGTATACGGGCACGTCGCGGTCGCCGACGATCCGTTCGATGTCGGGCAGCCATTTCTCGGCGGTGAGCACCGAGCGCGGTGCGTGTCCGGCCGCGAGGGCTCGGGCGAGCACCTTCGCCGACTCGGCCATGTACAGCCCGCCCTCGGGCTCGAGCTTGCGGCGCAGCGCGACGTCGGTGAGGCTCCGGTAATCGGCGATCCGTTCGTCGCCCGCGTCATCGATCCGCTCGAGGTGCATCGTCCTATCCTCCCCTAAGCTGAAGGGGTGACACTGATAGCGCTCGTGCGCCACGGCGAGACCGAATGGAACCGACTCGGACGCGTGCAGGGGCACAGCGACATCCCCCTCAACGACACGGGACGCGCGCAGGCCGCCGGTGCCGGCGAGGCGCTCCGGGGCGGCGATTACCGCCGCCTGTACGCCAGCCCGCTCGACCGCGCCAAGGAGACCGCCGAGATCATTGGACGCGCGACGGGCCTCGGCGAGCCGGTGCTCCACGACGGGCTCAAGGAACGCCTGTACGGCGAGGCCGAGGGCATGACCGCCGTCGACTACTGGTCGACCTACCCCGACCGCAACGCGCCCGGATCCGAGTCGAGCATCGAGCTGCAGGAGCGGGCTCTCGCAGCTCTCGAGGAGATCGCCGAGGAGGCCGGCGCCGACCCCGTCATCGCCGTCGCCCACGGCGGGCTCATCAGCACGATCCTGCGGTACGCGTCGGGCGGATCCCTCCCCCGCGAGGGCGAGCACGTCGGCAACGGATCGCAGCAGATCGTCGAGGTCATCGGGCCCGACGTGCGCGTCATCGGCTACAACGGCTCACCACGCTGACAGAAATCTTGCGCGTGATCAGCCATGACGCGCATTCGATCGCAGAGCAACTGAGCACTTTGTTAGCTCGCGACCCGATTCACTGGTACTCTCTGGCATTATGTCCTCCCTCGATCACGCCGATCTCGAGCTGATCGCCGCGCTCAGCTCCGATCCGCGCGCGACGGTCGTCGCCCTCGCGGAGAAACTGGGGCTGTCACGCAACACGGTCCAGGCGCGCATGGCGCGACTCGATCAGGCGGGGGTCTTCCAGTCGTTCGAACGCTCGATCTCTTCCGCGGCGCTCGGCTTCCCCCTCCAGGCGTACATCTCGATCGGGCTCGACCAGACGCAGTTGCCGCGCATCGTCGAGGAGCTGCGCCGCGTGCCCGAGATCGTGCAGGTGCACGGTGTCTCGGGACAGGTCGACATGCTCACGCTCGTCGCGTGCCGCGACGCGAGGCACCTGTTCGACGTCGATGCGCGGATCCTCGCGATCCCGGGCGTCGAGCGTTCCGAGACGCGGCTCGTCATGAACGAGTCGATCCCCTACCGCGTATCCGGACTCATGGAGCTCGCTCGCCGCGAATCCCGATAACGTCGCGGATCGCTGAGGCCGCCTCTCGCGGCTTCTCATAGTGGATCAGGTGCCCGACGCCGTCGATCTCCGTCAGCACTGCATCGCGGAACATCCGAACCAGCTCGCGCTCCTTGGCGATGGGCGTGATGTCGTCCTCAACCGCCGCGACGAGCAACGTGGGCACATCGATCGCACCCGCCGATTCCCGCACGTCGTGCGACACGCTCGTCGTGAACGCCTGCCGCAGGGTCTCGCGATCGCTGAACGTCGAGAAGTAGCGGTCGTGCTGGTCGTGGATGAACCGGCGCAGCCCCTTGTCACGCGTCTTCGCCATCGCGATGCTCATGATCCGCACGATGATGGGCGAGCGCAGCAGCTCCGTGCCGAGGGCCGCGGGCAGGCGCGCGCTCGCCCAGTAGTAGAAGACGGCGAGCCGGGTCAGCACGCCGCGCGGCCCCTCGAGGGCCGGAGCGCCGATCGGGTTCACGAGGATCAGCCGCGGCGTCTCGAGCCCGCCCGCGACCGCCGCAGACGCCACGATCGATCCGAACGAGTGCCCCAGCACGATCGCCCCGGGTGCGACGGTGCTCGCAAATGCCGTCAGCCACTCCGTGTACGCGCGGAGGTCGTGCGTGCGGCCCGCGATCGGCGGGGTCTGGCCGAATCCAGGCAGGTCGGGCATGATCCATCGCACGTCCGGCATCTGCGCCACCACCGGTTCGAGCCCGTGGTGATCGCCGCGGAAGCCGTGCACGGCGAGGATCGTCATCTCGGAATCGGCGGGCCCGTACTCCCAGTAGGCCGTGCGCGTTCCGCCCGCGTCGACCGATTTCTGCGTCACGGGGATCCGCTCGAGCGCGGCGGAGTATGGCGAGGGCACGGACACCCTGCCGAGTTTAGGGCGTGGCGAGTCGAGTTTGCGGCATATCCCGCCTACGTTCTAGGGGTATGAAGACGTCGTGGCCCGATCCCCCGCCGCTGTTCCCGTTGGCGGACCTCGACGGTCCGGGCGAGCGCGTCTCGTGGCTGCCTCGCCCCGCGAAGCGTTCCTCCTCCGGGCGGCGCCCGGTGCCGTCGCACGTCGCCCAGATCGATTTCGAGGAGCTCCGCATGGTATTCGATGACATCACCGCGCAGTTCGAGCCCGCCGAGGGCCGCCTGCTGACGAACGTGGCGGTCTTCGACCTCGAGACCACCGGCGTCGACGTCACCTCCGATCGCATCGTCACGGCGTACGTCGGCGTGCTCGATGGTGCCGGCAACGTCGTCGAGGCGCACGACTGGCTCGCGGATCCGGGCATCGAGATCCCCGAGGGCGCCGCGCGCGTGCACGGCATCTCCACCGAGCGCGCCCGCGCCGAGGGCCGGGACGCCTGTGAGGTCGTCGACGAGATCGTCAGCGCCGTCCGCGCGCTGCTCGCGGCAGGGATCCCCGTCGTCGCGTACAACGCCGCATTCGACCTCTCGCTCCTCAAGCACGAGGCTCTCCGCCACGGAATCGCCCCGATCGAGAACCCCTCACCGGTCGTGGATCCGCTCGTCATCGACAAGCAGATGGATCGGTATCGTCGCGGCAAGCGCACCCTCGACATCGTCGCGGCGCACTACGGCGTCGCGCTCGAGGACGCGCACGAGGCCTCCGCCGACGCGATCGCCGCCGGACGCATCGCGCTCGCACAGGCCGAGCGCTACGGAGGCGACCTTCCGTCGAACGTCGCCCAGCTGCACGATGCGCAGGCCGGATGGGCCGCCGAGCAGTCGGCCAGCCTCACGCAGTACTTCGTGAAGATCGGCAAGCTCTCCGCGGGCGAGACGCTCGACGGGGCCTGGCCGATCCGCTGATGTAACGACGAAGGGAGCCTCGCTGTGCGAGGCTCCCTTCGTCGTAGGCGCGGTCTACTTGCCGAAGCCCTTGAAGCGCTGGTTGAACTTCTCGACGCGTCCGGCCGAGTCCATGATGCGCTGCTTGCCCGTGTAGAACGGGTGCGAAGCGGCCGAGATCTCGACGTCGATCACGGGGTACTCCGTGCCGTCGAGCTCGATCGTCTTGTCGCTGGTCGCGGTCGAGCGCGTGAGGTACGTCTGGCCCGAGCCGAGGTCGCGGAACACGACGTACGCGTAGGTGGGGTGAATGTCAGTCTTCATGGCTGTCCTTCAGAAGATAGGGGGTGAGGAGGGAAGCGCGCGGACATGTCCGCACAGGCGCACCTCGAGCGCCAGCGAGAGATTCTATCAGGCGAAGATGGGAGCCTCGGCGCGCGCGACCCAGCGACCCCGATGCTCGACGACGGCGATCGGGAATCCGAACGTCTCGGCGAGGTTCTCGCGCGTGAGCGTCTCGCGCAGCGGTCCCTGTGCCACCGCGCGGCCCTCGCGCACGAGCATCACGTGGGTGAACCCCACGGGGATCTCCTCGACGTGGTGCGTGACCATGATCATCGCGGGCGTCGACGGCGCCTGCGCGTATCCCGTCAGCAGCTGCAGGAGCTCCTCGCGCGCGCCGAGGTCGAGGCTCGCGGTGGGCTCGTCGAGCAGCAGCAGCTCGGGATCGGTCATCACCGCGCGCGCCACCTGCACGCGCTTGCGCTCGCCATCGCTCAGCGTGCCGAACACGCGATCGGCGAGGCCATCGAGCTTCCACTCGGCGAGCACGCGCATCGCACGCCGCTCGTCGATTGGCTCGTACTGCTCGTTCCAACGGCCGAGCACCGAGTACGCCGCCGTCAGGACGACGTTGAGCACCGTCTCGTCGGCAGGAATGCGCCGCGCGAGCGCCGTCGAGGCGAACCCGATGAACGGGCGGATCTGGAACACATCGGTCTTGCCGAGGCGCTCGCCGAGCACGTCGACGGTTCCCGTCGTCGGGAACATCATCGTGTCGGCGATCTGCAGCAGCGTCGTCTTACCTGCACCGTTCGGACCGAGGATGACCCACCGCTCGTCATCGTTCACCGTCCAGGAGATGTTGTCGACGATATTGCGGGCGCCACGACGCACGACGACGTCGTTCATCTCGAGCACGGAAGTCATGAGTTCGAGCCTACCGCCACGCTCCGACTACTGTTCTGAGGGTGACTGCGCGTTTTCTCGTCGTTCTCGACGCCGACTCCACCCTGATCCGCAACGAGGTCATCGAGCTCATCGCCGATGAGGCGGGCCGTGGTGCCGAGGTCGCCGCCGCGACCGAGGCCGCGATGCGCGGCGAGATCGATTTCGCCGCGAGCCTGAGGTCGCGTGTGTCGGCGCTCGCGGGCGTACCGGTAGCGGCGTTCGAACGTGTGCTCTCGCGCATCGAGCCGACGCCGGGGGTCACAGAGCTCACCGCCGCCGTGCACGAGCGCGGGGGCCTCGCCGGCGTCGTCTCGGGCGGGTTCCACGAGATCCTCGACGAGCTCGCCCCGACGCTCGGCGTCGACTTCTGGCGCGCGAACCGGCTCGCGATC
The DNA here is from genome assembly GCF_000422745.1 of Microbacterium gubbeenense DSM 15944. GTDB lineage: Bacteria > Actinomycetota > Actinomycetes > Actinomycetales > Microbacteriaceae > Microbacterium > Microbacterium gubbeenense. The sequence goes on along the minus strand of NZ_AUGQ01000006.1, from coordinate 168,764 downwards.
GAGAACGGAATCGTCACGGGCGAGGTCGACGGCCCGATCGTCGACGCGCAGGCCAAGGCGGATCACCTCGCCGCGTGGGCGGCCGAGCACGGCATCTCCCCGCACCGCACGATCGCGATCGGCGACGGCGCGAACGACCTCATGATGATCGCGTCCGCCGGGCTCGGCGTCGCGTTCAACGCCAAGCCCGCGGTGCGCAGGGCCGCGCCCGTGTCGGTCGGGCCCGTGGATCTTTCTCAGCTGATCCCGCTGCTGCCCTGAAGCCGACTGCCGCTCGCTCGGGCGTCAGTGTCCCATGCCGAGGCCGCCGTCGACCGGGATGACGGCGCCCGAGATGTAGCTCGCCTCGTCGCCCGCGAGCCACGACACGACCCCCGCAATCTCCTCGGCGGTTCCGTAGCGACCGGCCGGGATCTGCTTGCGGTACTCGGCCTGCGTCTTGTCGTCGAGCTCGGCGGTCATATCCGACTCGATGAACCCGGGCGCCACGACGTTCGCTGTGATCCCCCGCCCCCCGAGCTCTCGCGTGATCGCGCGGGCGAACCCGACGAGTCCCGACTTCGACGCTGAGTAGTTCGCCTGTCCCGCGACCCCGAAGAGCCCCGACACGCTCGAGATCAGGATGATGCGGCCGCGGCGGGCCTTGATCATCGACTTGATCGCGCGCTTGACGGTGCGGAACGCCCCGCCGAGGTTGGTGTCGACCACGTTCGAGAAGTCGTCGTCGCTCATGCGCATGAGCAGCGTGTCCTTCGTAATGCCGGCGTTCGCGACGACGATCGTGATCGGGCCGAGCGCGGACTCGACCTCTGCGACCGCCTGGTCGAGCGACGCCGCGTCGTTCACGTCGGCGATCACGGTCAGAGCGCCTGCCGGACCGGATCCGCTGCGCGCCGTGACGGCGACGCGATATCCGTCGGCGACGAGGCGCTCGGCGATCGCGCGTCCGATTCCCCTGTTGCCGCCCGTGACGAGGGCGACGCGATCCGAGGTGGCGGGTGTGCTCATGGGGTGTTCTCCTGCTGTCGGGGTGGGGCAGACGCCAGCCTATCCGTCGGGTTCTCCGGAATGCGGTGGGCGCGTCGCCCCAGTACTCTAGAATCACCGACCGAGGGAGAGTGCGATATGTCCGACTACCAGCAGCCCGTACCGCCGCAGCCGCCGTACAACCAGCCGTCGGCGCCCCAGCCGCAGTACGCGCAGCCGTATCCGGTCGCGCCGCAGCAGCAGACCAATCCGATGGCGCTCACGTCCTTCATCTGCGCGCTCGTCTCCCCCGCGTCGTGGCTGCTGAGCCTCATTCCGCTCCTCGGCGCGATCCTGTCGGTGCTCGCGCCCCTCTCGGCGGTGCTCGCCGTGATCTTCGGACACATCGCGCTGTCACAGATCAAGAAGCGCGGTGGGGGCGGTCGCGGGCTCGCGCTCGCCGGCGTCATCATCGGCTACGTGCTGATCCTGTTCAGCATCGTCATCTTCATCGTCCTGGCGTTCGTCGCCGCCGCGCTGCTCGCCGGATTCAGCACGATGTGATCCCCGGCCTCGCCCCAGGTGCGAGGCCTAAACTGGGGTCATCGTGAAGCACCGCAGCAAGGCTCCCCAATCGGCGACGTCGATCGACGAATCGCCGGAGGATGACGAGACCGCCCGCATGAAGCGGTACGTCATCATGATGGCCGTGCGCACCGTGTGCGTCGTGCTCGCGTTCGCGGTGCAGCCGTGGGGGTGGCAGACCTTCGTGTTCGGCATCGGCGCGGTGTTCCTGCCGTACTTCGCGGTGGTCCTGGCCAACCAGGCGAACGCGCACGTGCGAACATCCGCTGTGAGCCCGGAACGCTACCTCGACGCCCACGGCCCGGCGACCCAGGCGGATCCCGCCGGCGACGTCATCCGCATCGACGAGGCGCCCGGTGATGAGAAACGGTCCCCACAATGATCCTCGGCTTCTCCCCCGAGTCTCCGCAGTGCTCTCGCGCCGAGTGCCGCGCCGACGCGGCGCGCAGCGTGGTCTGGCGCAACCCGAAGATCCACACGATAGACCGTCGCAAGGTCTGGCTCGCGTGCGATGAGCACGTCGAATACCTGCGCGATTTCCTCGCGTCCCGCGCTTTTCCGGTGACGGTCGTCGACGGCGTGTCCGACGGATCCGGTGTCGATCTTCCAGAGGAGTCCCGATGAAGACCTGGCCCCGCGCCGCTCGGTGGGTCGTGTACGCGGTGATCGCGCTGCTGTTCGCGATCGCGTGCGCGTTCCTGTCGAATTGGCAGTTCGTGCGCGGCGAGGAGCGCGCCGCCGCCAACGCGCTCGTGGAGAACAACTACGACGCGGATCCCATCGCGTTCGACGAGCTGATGAGCGGCACCGACGATTTCGATCCCGATGACGAGTGGCAGCCCGTGCTGCTCACGGGGCACTATCTTCCGGACGAGCAGCTTCTGGTGCGCAACCGGCCGCGGGGCGGCACGAGCGCGTACGAGGTGATCGTGCCGTTCGAGCTCGACGACGGTCGGATCGTGGCCGTCGACCGCGGGTGGGTGCCGCCCGAGTACGGCGGCGATGAGGTCGCCGCCCCCGACGCACCGACCGGCGAGATCACGGTGATCGCGCGGGCGCGCGGGAGCGAGCCGCAGACGGCATCCGGCCAGACCGCGCCCGACGGGCAGCTGCCGACGATCCACGTGCCCACGATCGCCGACATGCTGGGCGAGAGCGTCGTGACGCCGATCTACGCGATCATGGCCTCGGAGGATCCGGCCCCGGCCGACGCGCCCAACGCCATCGAGGCGCCCGAGATCGACGCGGGCCCGCACCTGTCGTACGCGATCCAGTGGATCCTGTTCGCCGTCATGGGCTTCGTGTTCATCGGATACATGATCCGCACGGAGATCCGCGCGAACCGCGAGGACGACACGGACGACGATGAGGATGACGAGGACGATCTCGACGACCTCCCGCCGCGCCGGAAGCCGCGCGCCCGCCGCCCGAAGCGCCGAGACCGCGACGCCGACGCCGAAGACGCCATCCTCGACGCCATCTGACCCGCATTCCATCCTGGGCGCCGCGGCGCGTGCAGCGCAAGGCGGAGGAGGGAAGGCGCACGAACGTGCGTCGACCGACCGACAACGCAGCGATGTGCGTGCCGCGGGGTTCAGGCCAAGGTGATGAGATCGAGGTATTCGCGGTTCCAGATGTCCTCGACGCCGTCGGGGAGGAGAAGGACGCGCTCGGGGTTGAGCGCCTCGACGGCGCCCTCGTCGTGGGAGACGAGAACGACGGCTCCCTCGTAGTGTGCGAGCGCGCCGAGGATCTCTTCGCGGCTGGCGGGGTCCAGGTTGTTCGTGGGCTCGTCGAGCAGCAGCACGTTCGCGCTGGAGACGACGAGGGTCGCGAGCGAGAGCCGCGTCTTCTCGCCGCCGGAGAGGACGCCGGCAGGCTTCAGGACGTCATCGCCCGTGAACAGGAACGATCCGAGCACCTTGCGGGCTTCGGTCTCGTTGAGGTTCGGCGCCGACGAGATCATGTTCTCGAGCACGCTGCGGTTCACGTCGAGGTTCTCGTGCTCCTGCGCGTAGTAGCCGATCTTGAGGCCGTGTCCGGGCTCGATCTGCCCTGTGTCGCTCTCGTCGACGCCGGCGAGGATGCGCAGCAGCGTGGTCTTTCCCGCGCCGTTGAGGCCGAGCACGACGACCTTGGAGCCGCGGTCGATCGCGAGGTCGACCCCCGCAAAGATCTCGAGCGCGCCGTACGACTTCGATAGGCCGGAGGCCATGAGCGGCGTCTTTCCGCACGCCGACGGCTTCGGGAAGCGGATGTTCGCGACGCGATCGGCCTGGCGCACGTCGTCGAGGCCCGCGAGCAGCTTCTCAGCGCGCGCGACCATCTGGTGCGCGGCGGCGGCCTTCGTCGCCTTCGCGCCGAACTTCGCGGCCTGCTGACGCAGCGCCGACGCCTTCTTCTCGGCGCCGACGCGCTCCTTCTTGCGGCGCTCCTCGTCGGCGACGCGCTGGCGCTGGTAGAGCTTCCAGCCCATGTTGTAGATGTCGATGATCTGGCGGTTCGCGTCGAGGTAGAACACGCGATTCACGGTCTCGCCGACGAGCTCCACGTCGTGGCTGATGACGATGAGCCCGCCCTTGTACGACTTCAGGAACTCGCGCAGCCACACGACGCTGTCGGCGTCGAGGTGGTTGGTCGGCTCGTCGAGGATCATCGTGTCGGCGTCGCTGAACAGGATGCGCGCGAGCTCGATGCGGCGGCGCTGACCGCCGGAGAGCGTCTTGAGCGGCTGGTCGAGGATGCGATCGGGCAGCGACAGGTTCGAGGCGATCACGGCGGCCTCGGCCTCGGCGGTGTAGCCGCCGATCGACTCGAAGCGCTCGGTGAGGCGGCCGAACCGCCGCATCGCCTTCTCGGCGACGGCCGGATCGGGCGATCCCATCTCCTCCGTCGCCTGCGAGATGCCGGCCTGCAGGTCGCCGAGGCCGCGCGCGTTGAGCACGCGCGTGCGCGCGAGCTCCTCGGGGTCTCCGGTACGCGGATCCTGCGGCAGGTAGCCGAGCTCGCCCGACACCTTCACGGATCCGTCGGCGGCGGCGAGGTCGCCCGCGAGCACCTTCGTGAGGGTGGTCTTGCCGGCGCCGTTGCGTCCGACGAGGCCGATCTTGTCGCCGGCCGCGACGCGGAAGCTCACATTTTCCATGAGCAGGCGCGCACCGACGCGGATCTCGAGATCACTGACGGCAAGCACAGCGCACCTGTCTCTTTCGGGGGTCGGGGTTCCGGCCGAATATGGCCAGCCCCCAAGTATAGGAGGCGTCCGCTGGGAACCCTCGTTACGCGAAGTAGAGATGATGGTGCAGTCTGCACCCGTCGTTGAAGCGGCCGCCGCACGCGTCGCACATGCCGGTCGCGCGGTAGTGCCGAATCGACATGGTCTCGCCGCATCGTCCGCACAGCAGCGCGCGGCAGTCGTTCTGATCCGCGCGCCACCGAACGGCCTCATGGCCGGCGTGATGCTCGTGACAGGCGTAACACGGATACCACGCGTTGCAGCACGGGAACAGAATCGCGAGCACATCATCGTCACCGCGCCAGTGCGCGCAGCGTGTCTCGTCGTCGACAACGGCACCGCGAATCGTCATCCCGCGGACGTTGCGCGGCGTCTCCGCGCAGGTCACGCGATGCCGCGCGAGGTGAGCGAGTCGGCCATGTCGTCGGCGTGGCGCAGCGCCATGACGAGCAGGGTGACGATCGCGCGCGGGCCGAGGCGCACGCCCCGCGCGATCTGCGCCTCGCGGATCCGCGCGGCCATGCCGCTGATGACGGGGATGACCGCGATCGTGAGCTGCACCGTGAAGGCGACCCGCCACGGATCCACCCCGAACTTCCGGAACGGACCGAGCACGCGCTGCAGCACGTCGATCGTCTCCTCCGCGGGCGTCGTGAAGGTCACGAGCGCGGCGAGCATCACGACCGCGACGACGCGCACCGTGTTCGCGGTCGCGAGCTCCCAGCCGAGGAAGATCGTCTGCGTCCCGGCCAGCAGCACGATGATCCATTTCAGCGTCCACAGCTGGCGCGCCCACGCGCCCACGCCGATGCCCCCGACGATGAACAGGGCGGCGACGGACGCGAACGCGATGGCCGCGGTCCACACCGTGCGCGGGAGCAGCGTCAGCGTCACGGCGCCGACGAGCAGGCCGAGCAGCTTCCAGCCGGCGGGCGTGCGGTGCAGCAGGCTGTGGCCGGAGCGATACAGGGCGATCATGCGAACTCGCGCACGTAGTGAGCGATGACCTCGCCCGGATCCCCTTGGGCGACGAGGTTGCCGTCGGCGAAGTGCAGCGCGACGTCGCAGCGGCGCGCGAGGTCGAGGTCGTGCGTGACGATGACCGTCTGCTCGGCGATGGGCCCGTCCTCCTCGCCCAGCAGCAGCCGCGCCATGCGGCGCGCGTTGCCGAGGTCGAGCAGCGTCGTCGGTTCGTCGGCGATGACGACGCGCGGCTCGCGGATCAGCACGGCGGCCAGCGCGAGGAGCTGCTTCTGCCCTCCCGACAGGCTGTGCGCCGGCTGGTCACCGCGATCCGCGAGCCCGAACCGCGCGAGCGCCTCCGTCATGAGGACCGGCACTTGCCCCTTCGGCACCCCCGCGGCGCGCAGGGACAGCGCGAGGTCCTCGCGCGGCGTCGGCATCAGGATCTGGGCATCGGGATTCGAGAACAGGAACCCGACGGCGCTGCGCGCCCGCTTCGGCTCGCGCGCGGGGTCGATCCCCCGCACCTCGACGCGCCCCTCGGTCGGCGCGACGAGCCCGTTGAGGGTGCGGGCGAACGTCGACTTGCCGGATCCGTTCGCCCCGATCACCGCGATGCGCGGCTGATCGAGCTCGGCGCTGACGCCCGAGAGGATCCGTGCACCGTCGATCTCGACCCCGACGCCCTCCGCCCGGATCATGCCGCGCTCGACGCCGGAACCGATTTCTTCGCGCGCACCCGATCGGGGAACGCCGGCGGATACGCGCGGGCGAGCACAAGGGTGAGGAACGTCGCGATGACGACCTTGATGATGTCTCCGGGGAGGAAGGCGAGCGACTGCAGCGCGGACACGCCGAGCGGCTGGCCCGCGACGAGCGACTGCACGGGCAGGCCGAAGGCATAGATGACGAGCATCCCTCCGACGACGGCGCCGAGGCCCACGCGCCACCATGTGATCGGCCCGGAGTGCGCGATCGCGCCGATCGCGGCGGCGCCGAAGAACCATCCGATCAGGTAGCCGCCCGTCGCCCCGAAGAAGCTGCCGAATCCGCCCCCGCCGCCGGCGAGAACGGGCAGCCCGATCGCGACGAGGATCAGCACGACGCCGACGGCCGCGGCGCCGCGCTTCCAGCCGAGCACGGTGCCCGCGAGAATCACGCCCAGAGTCTGCGCGGTGATCGGCACGAGCCCGGGAACGGGGATCGGGCCCATCAGCCCGAGCACGACGATGAGCGCCGCGAACACCGCCACGCGCGTGAGGTCGCGGGCGACCCAGGGATCTTTCTTCGTCGACATCATTCCTCCTGAACACCGTTCATTGAACATCGTTCAGTATAGTCATGAGCATGCGCGGATACGGACACGACCTCGAGGGGATCGTCGACGCGGCCCTGACGCTGCTCGACGAGTACGGTCTTCCCGACCTGTCGATGCGCAAGCTCGCCACGCACCTCGGCGTGCAGCCGAGCGCGCTGTACTGGCACGTCGCGAACAAGCAGACGCTGCTCGCCGCCGTCGCCGACCGCATCGTCGCCGGATCCGGCCCCGCGGCGGCGCCCGCGCCGGTCACCGAGACCGCATGGGCGCTGCGAGCAGCGCTGCTGCGTCACCGCGACGGCGCCGAGGTCGTCGTCTCGACCGCCGCGCTCTCGCTGGGCTCCGGCGTCCTCGAAGGGCGGTTGCGCGCGGCGTACGAGGCGGCAGGATCGCCGGACCCCGCGCGCGACGCGACGGTGCTCGCGCAGTTCCTGCTCGGCCACACATATCTCGTGCAGCAGCGCATGCAGGCGGCATCGATCGGCGCGTACGACGCGGACCCCGCCCAAGTGGCGGAATCGACCCGCGCCGACTTCGCGGCGGGCCTTCGCGCGCTCGCGCCCGGCGTCAGATGAGCGCGCCGACACGGCGCACGGCCTCCGTCAGGATGCCCGGCCCCGTGCCGTAGTTGAACCGCACGAACCCCTCGCCGGGCGCGCCGAACGAACGCCCGGCGTTGAGCGCAACCCGCGCCTCGGCCAGGATCTTCGCGGCGGGATCCTCGCCCCAACCGAGCGCCGACACGTCGACCCACGCGAGGAACCCCGCGTCGCCCGGCACGTATTCCGCACCGGGCACGTGCTCGGCGAGCAGGCCGCCGAGGAGCGTCTGGTTCGATCCGAGCCGGGCGAGGAGAGCGTCCAGCCAGGCATCTCCCTCGGTGTAGGCGGCGATGCCGGCCTTGATGCCGAACAGCCCCGTGCGCCACTCCACCTCCATCGGCATGTCGGCGACCAGCTTCGCGAGTCGGTCCGAGACCGTCACGAAGTGCGCGCACTTCAGGCCCGCGAGATTGAACGTCTTGCTCGCGCTGTGGATCGCGATGCCGACGTCGGCGGCCTCGGGCCCGGCCTCGAGGAACGGAGTGAACGCGCGCCGACCCGGCAGCGCGAGGGGCGCATGGATCTCGTCGCTGATCACGACCGCGCCGTGGCGTTCGGCGATCCGCGCGAGCTCTGCCAGCGACGCCGTCGTGTGCGCCGTTCCGGTCGGGTTGTGCGGGTTGCACAGCAGGATCGCGACGGCGCCGTCCGCGAACGCGCGCTCGATCCCATCGAGGTCGAGGATCCACCCGTCGTTCTCGCGCAACAGCGGCACGTCGACGCACACCGTGCGGGACTCGTCGTGCACGTCGAAGAACGGCGGGTACACGGGCGAGGTCACGACGACCTTCTCCCCCGGCTCAGCCACCGCGCGGATCGCCTCGGCGACGCCCATCATCACGTCGCAGGTCGTGCGCACGCGGGCCGGGTCGACATCCCAGCCCCACCGGCGCGATGCGAATCCGGCGAAGGCATCCGGGTACGCCGTCTTCGGCGGCACGTAGCCCGTGTCGCCGATCGCGAGCGCGTCGGTGAGGATCCGCGTGATCGGCTCGGCGAGCGCGAAGTCGGTCTCCGCCACGAACAGCGGCAGGACGTCGTCCGGGTGCGTCGCCCACTTCGTGCTCGTGCGCCGGCGGAGGATCTCGAGGGGCAGAGCGCCGAGCGGTTCCGTCATGCGTTCGAGCCTAACGGAACCCGATCCTCAGCCCTCGCGGATCCGCCACACAGCGCAATGCGCGCAGAAGGCCCGCGGCGCGTGCCGCGGGCCTTCTGAACAGCTCAGATCGCGAAGCCGAGGGCTCGCATCTGGTCGCGTCCGTCGTCCGTGATCTTCTCCGGGCCCCACGGCGGCATCCAGACCCAGTTGATGCGGAACTGTTTCACGATGCCGTCGAGCGCCTGTGCGACCTGCTCCTCGATGACGTCGGTGAGCGGGCAACCGGCGCTGGTCAGCGTCATGTGCACGACGAGAGCATCGTTCTCGTCGTCCCAGGCGAGGTCGTAGACGAGGCCCAGATCGACGATGTTGACCCCGAGCTCGGGATCCATGACGTCCTTGAGCGCCTCCGTGACCTCGTCGTACGTGTCAGGGGTGATCGTTGCGGCGGTCATAGCGCCACCCTACGCCTCGAGCGGGGCGTCGGCAGGCAGGTATGCCGCGTAGCCCTCGTTCTCGAGACGCTCGGCGAGCTCCGCGCCGCCTTCTTCCGCGATCTTTCCCTCGACCATGACGTGCACGAACTCGGGCTTGATGTAGCGCAGGATGCGGGTGTAGTGCGTGATCAGCAGCACGCCGAGGCCCGTGTTCTCCTTGGCGCGGTTCACGCCCTCCGAGACCACCTTGAGCGCGTCGACGTCGAGGCCGGAGTCGGTCTCGTCGAGGATCGCGATCTGCGGCTTCAGCAGCTCGAGCTGCAGGATCTCGTGGCGCTTCTTCTCGCCGCCGGAGAAGCCCTCGTTGACGTTGCGCTGCGCGAACTTCGGGTCCATGCGCAGGTTCTTCATGCCGCCGCTGACCTCCTTCGCCCAGGTGCGGATCGCCGGCGCCTCGCCGTCGATCGCCGTCTTGGCGGTGCGCAGGAAGTTCGTCACGGTGACGCCCGGGATCTCGACCGGGTACTGCATCGCGAGGAACAGGCCGGCGCGCGCCCGCTCGTCGACGCTCATCGCGAGGACGTCCTCGCCGTCGAGCGTGATGGATCCGCCCGTGACGTCGTACTTGGGGTGGCCCGCGATCGTCGACGCGAGGGTCGACTTGCCGGAGCCGTTCGGACCCATGATCGCGTGGGTCTCGCCGCTGCGGATGGTGAGGTTCACACCGTTCAGGATGGGGGTGGTTCCCCCATCCGTCTCGACCGTGACGAACAGGTCGCGGATCTCGAGAACAGCCATGTCAGTTTTCCTTCTTCACGTTGATGTCGATGAGCACGTCGTCGCCGTCGATTTCGACGCCGTAGACCGGAACGGGCTCGTAAGCAGGGAGGTTCAGAGGCTTGCCGGTGCGCAGCGAGAATGCCGAGCCGTGGGCCCAGCACTCGAGCGTCTCGTCCTCGACGAACCCCTCGGAAAGCGATACTTCGCCGTGCGTGCAGGTGTCGCCGATGGCGAACACCTCGTCATTCGAATCGCGCACGAGGGCGATCGGCACGCCCTCGACCTCGACGCGCCGTGCCTCGTCCTGGACGAGCTCGCTGAACGCGCACACGCGGACTCCGGTCACGGGGTCACTCCCTCGGCGATCTCGCGTTCGATGTCGGCGATGAGAGCCTGCTGCAGCTCCTCGATCTGGATCCGCTGCGGGATCTCGGTGAGGAACCCGAGCACGATGACGCGGCGCGCCTCGACCTCGGAGATGCCGCGCGAGCGCAGGTAGAACAGCTGCTCGTCGTCGAAACGGCCGGTCGCGGACGCGTGGCCCGCTCCCTTGATGTCGCCCGTCTTGATCTCGAGGTTCGGGATCGAGTCGGCGCGCGCGCCGGTCGTGAGCAGCAGGTTGCGGTTCGCCTCGTACGAGTCGGTTCCGGTCGCCCCCTCGCCGATGAGCACATCGCCGATCCAGACGCTGCGGGCGGTCTCGCCCTGGAGCGCGCCCTTGTACAGTACGTCGCCCGTCGTCTGCGCGCCCTTGTGGAACATGTAGACCTGGCTCTCGAAGTGCTGGCCGGCGTCGGCGTACGACAGACCGAACAGCCGTCCGTCCGCGCCCTCGCCCGAAAGCTCGAGGTTCGGGTTCACGCGCACGACGCTTCCGCCGAACGTGACCACGAAGTGCGTGAAGGTCGCATCGCGGTCGACCCGCGCCTGGTGCGCCGACGCGTGGATCGCGTCGTCGTCCCACCTCTGAACCGAGATGACTGTGAGGTCGGATCCGTCGCGAGCGATGATCTCGACGTTCTGCGCGTACTGGGCGCTGCCCGTGTGGTGCAGAACGACGGTGCCCTTCGACATCGTCTCGGCCTCGATCACGATGTGGCCGTCGGCGCGGAGGTCCGCGCCCTTGCCCGTGATGTCGAGCACGATCGGCTCGGCCAGCTCGGCCTCGCGCGGCAGCTTGATGTGCAGCGCCTCGGCCGAACCGTTCCAGGCGACGGCCCCGATGAGGTCTTCGGGAACGAAGAACTCGCCGCGGGGCGCATCTCCGATCGCCAGGCCGGCGCTCTGGAACTCGGCGCCCGACGAGAACGAGTAGCTCACGCCGTCGTTGTCCGTCGCCTGCGTGAACAGCGGCGCGATGCGCGAAACGGGGGTGTGCTTCCAGTTGACCTCGCGGCCGGTCGGCGTGCCGAACTCGTCCGGGTCGAACGACCGGGGTCGCTCGGAGCGGGTCTGAACCGGGCCGTTGACCGCGTCCTGCGGCTCGACGAGCGCGCGGGCCGGGTCCATGTGGCCGTGCTGATCCTGCGCCGCCTCCGGCGCTGTGGTACCTGTCGCCATTCTCAGCCGACCGATCCTTCCATGCCCATCTCAATGAGTTTGTTCAGTTCCAGCGCGTACTCCATCGGCAGCTCGCGCGCGATCGGCTCGATGAAGCCGCGCACGATCATCGCCATCGCCTCGGTCTCCTCGAGACCGCGGCTCATGAGGTAGAAGAGCTGCTCTTCGCTGACCTTCGAGACGGTGGCCTCGTGGCCGAGCACGACGTCGTCGACGCGGATGTCGATCGACGGATACGTGTCGGATCGCGACTGCGTGTCGACGAGCAGCGCATCGCAGATGACCGAGTTCGACGAGTGGTGGGCCTTCTCGTCGACGCGCACCTCGCCGCGGTAGCCCGCACGTCCGCCGCCGCGGGCGATCGACTTCGAGACGATCGACGACTGCGTGTACGGCGCCATGTGGATCATCTTCGCGCCGGCGTCCTGGTGCTGGCCGGGGCCCGCGAAGGCGACCGAGAGCGTCTCGCCCTTGGCGTGCTCGCCCATGAGGAAGATCGACGGGTACTTCATCGTGACCTTGGATCCGATGTTGCCGTCGACCCACTCCATCGTCGCGCCCTCTTCCGCGATGGCGCGCTTGGTGACGAGGTTGTAGACGTTGTTCGACCAGTTCTGGATCGTCGTGTACCGCATGCGGGCGTTCTTCTTCACGATGATCTCGACGACGGCCGAGTGCAGCGAGTCGCTCTTGTAGATCGGCGCCGTGCAGCCCTCGATGTAGTGCACGTAGCTGCCCTCGTCGGCGATGATGAGCGTGCGCTCGAACTGGCCCATGTTCTCGGTGTTGATCCGGAAGTAGGCCTGCAGGGGAATCTCGACGTGCACGCCCTTCGGCACGTAGACGAAGGATCCGCCCGACCAGACGGCCGTGTTCAGCGCGGCGAACTTGTTGTCGCCGGCCGGGATGACCGTGCCGAAGTACTCCTCGAAGAACTCCGGGTGCTCGCGGAGAGCCGTGTCGGTGTCCATGAAGATGACGCCCTGCTCCTCCAGGTCCTCGCGGATCTGGTGGTACACGACCTCGGACTCGTACTGCGCGGCGACACCGGCGACGAGGCGCTCGCGCTCGGCCTGCGGGATGCCGAGGCGCTCGTACGTGTTCTTGATGTCGTCCGGGAGGTCCTCCCAGCTCTCAGCCTGCTTCTCCGTGGTGCGCACGAAGTACTTGATGTTGTCGAAGTCGATCTCGCTGAGGTCGGCGCCCCACGTCGGCATCGGCTTCTTTTCGAAGAGCTTGAGGGCCTTGAGCCGGTTCTTGAGCATCCACTCGGGCTCGTCCTTCAGAGACGAGATCCCGCGCACAACGGCTTCGCTGAGGCCGCGCTGTGCGGCGGCGCCTGCGGCATCCGAGTCATGCCACCCGAACTCGTACACCCCCAGGCTGTCCAGCTCGGGGCGATCGATCAGCACATCAGACATATCGGCTCACACTCTCCTCTAGCGGGTCTCGAACAGTGTCAGCTGTTCCACTGCGCCGGAGTGGACGCGGTGTGGGTGGACCCTCATTTTTAGCGCAGGTCGCGCGCCTAGACTGTTCGCGGATCCGGTGCGCTTGCGCTCACCGTTTCCTTCATGGCTCAATTCTACAGGTCTCGCCCCGCTGTTCGTCTGTTTCCCCGGAACGCGCAGGGCAAGTTCAGGAGCAGCACGCAATGACCATCTCCCCCGCGCTCAGAGTATTCGCCTGGCTGTCGTTCATCGCCGAGGTCATCATCATCGGCACCGGCGGCGCCGTGCGCCTGACCGGCTCCGGACTCGGCTGCGACCAGTGGCCGCTGTGCACGCCCGGTTCGCTCGTGCCGACCCAGGAACTGGGGATCCACGGCCTGATCGAGTTCGGCAACCGCACCATGACGGGCGCCGTCGGGATCATCGCGCTCATCGTGCTGCTGCTCGCGCTCTCTGCCGCGGGCGGGCGGCGCGCCGTCGTGCCCGCGCTCGTCTTCGCCGTGGGCGGCGTCGTCGTCGCCATCGGCGCATACGTCGCGTTCACGGCGGCGGGAGCATCAGGAGCGGTTCCGATGTCGGTCGTGCTGCTGGCGGCCGTGATCGCCGGGGCGATCTACTCGCTCGTGAAGACGCCCGTCCGGCGGGACCTGCTCACCCTCGCCTGGATCGTCATGGCGGGCGTGATGGCACAGGCCGTCGTCGGCGGCAGCGCGGTGCTGACGGGCCTGAACCCCTTCATCGTCGGCTTCCACTACGCCTCGTCCCTGCTGCTCGTGTGCGTCACGACCGCGTTCCTGGTGCGGCTGCGCACCGCGCCCGGCCCGCGGGAGCTCGCCGTGCCGAAGTGGTACCTGATCCTCGCGCACGTCACGTCCCTCGTGCTCGCCCTGACGATCGCGTTCGGCATCCTGACGACGGGCAACGGCCCGCACTCCGGCGACGCGGCCGTCGTGCGCACCGGCTTCGATGCGTCCGTCCTCGCCCACGTGCACTCGTGGCCGGGCTACACGCTGATGGCGCTTGCGGTCGTCCTGGTCGCGGCCGCCTGGGCGCTGCGCCTCCCCACGCGCGGCTGGGTGAGCGCCTTCACCCTGGTCCTCGTCGTGCAGATCGCCGTGGGCGTGTGGCAGGCGAACGCGGCCCTTCCGCCGCTGCTCGTCGGCATCCACATGCTGCTCGCCGCGCTGTCGGCGGCGGCCTACGTCGTCACAATCTTCGCGATGAAGCGCCCGGTCGCGGCACAGGCTGCGCGCGAAGAGCCCGTGCTCACCGCGTAGGACCTAGCGGCAGCTCTTCGTGGCGTCGATGAGCTCCTGCTCCGGCGGCACGCCGTCGAGGTAGAAGTCGACGCCGTTGCCCCAGGGGTTGTCGAACCCCATGCCGATCGCCCACGATGTGGCCATGAGCTCGGCGTCGCCCTCGAACGTGTCGTTCAGGAGATCCTGGCACTGCGAGGTGATCACGTGGCCGGCCTCGTGTGCCACGAGGCCCTCGAAGCGCGGGTCGGGCCAGTACGCGGCGACGCTGTTCGACAGCTCCATCGTGGCGTACCCGCCGTCGAGGTAGTGCCACTCGACGTATCCGCCCGCGGAGACGCCCTCGCCCAGCCCGTTCACGATCGGCGCCCAATCGAAGTCGACACGTGCGTCGCCGACGATCGACCGGACGAACTCCTCGACCTCGAGGCGGGTGTCCGAGTGCCCGTCGCCCTGATCCTTCTCGGCGATCTCGGACGCCTGCGAATCCTCGACCGCCGCGGCGGCCGCGGCGTACTCGCCGATGTAGTAGGTCACGTGATCCTCGCTCGTGGCGGCGAAATCGGCCGCGTACTGCAGGTCGATGCGCACGCGCGCCTCGGAGGAGATGTTGTCCTTCTCGATCTGGTCAGCCCGATCCGGGATCTCGGCGCGCAGCTCCGCGACCGCCGTGTCGAGCTGCGGCGCCTTCTCGTCGAAGAGCGTCGCGGCCTCGGCGAGGGCGTCGGCATCCTCGCGGAGCGCGGCGGCCTCGTCCTCGAGCGCCTCCGCGGCGGTCGTGTACGCCTCGACCGTGTCGTACGTCTCGGGTTCGATCGTGCCGGCGCCTTGGGGATCCGGAGCGGGCGCGGAGCGGAGCTCGTCCGCGATCTCGCGCACGGCATCGAAGCCGTCCGGATCCAGGTACGGTTCGGCCTCGTCGGTCGCGACCGCGTCGGCGACCTCGAGCGCCTCGCCGGCGACCGCTCTGCCGTCGTCCGCCAGGGTGCGCTGGTCGTCGTAGTCCGACGCGGCCGCGTTGCGCTCCTCGACGGCCGCGGCGTAGCGATCCTCCGCCGAGCGGCGCTCGAGGAACGGCGGCACGAAGAGGAGCGCCGCGATCAGCGCGACGACGAGCACCCCGGCGACGATCACCCACGGGATCCATCGACGTCGCGTTCCAGGCGTCATGATGCCCGCGCCGTCCGTCCGGCGTCGCGGCGCCGCGACCCGAGGTCGAGGAGCGCGACCGCGAGCGACGCCGCGAGGAAGCCGATCACGGTGAGCAGGCCCATCGCATAGGCGTCGTTGAACACGGTCGTGTGCGGCACGGTTCCCTCCTCGCGATAGATCGTCGCATAGAACAGGCTCAGCGCGATCGCGACGCCGATCGCATTGCCGACGCGCTGGCCGAGCTGCCCGACGGATCCGGCGAGGCCGCCCTCCGACGGCGGGATCTCCGCAAGGGTCAGGGTCTGGTTCGGCGAGATGACGCAGCCGCCCCCGATGCCGCCGACGGCCATGATCCCCGCCATGATCCAAGGCGTGGCCTCGTCGGTCGCGTAGTGCGCGGTGGCGATCAGGGCGAGGGCCGAGATCAGCACGATCACGATCCCGAAGATGACGAGCGACCGGCCGAACCGGGCGACGAGCCGCCCGCTCTGCCACGACGCATAGGCGCTCAAAAGCGCGAATCCGATCGTCACGACGCCGGCGACGATCGCCGACATGCCGAGACCCTGCTGCAGGTAGAGCGCGGTGAGCAGGAACACGCACGGCATCGCCGCGAAGTACAGCGACTGCAGGATCGTGCCGTTGCGCCACGACGCGACGCGGAACAGCCCGAGCGGCACGAGAGGGGATCCGCCGCGGCGCTCGTAGCGGCGCTCCCAGAGCACGAACAGCGCCGCGAACGCCGCGCACGGCACCAGCAGCCACCAGCGCAGGGGCGAATCGCCCGGGGATCCGGTCGTCAGAAGGAAGGGGATCATGAGCGTCACGACGACGACGGCGAACAGCCCGAGCCCGACCGGATCGAGAGAGAATCGGGCCGGGTCCGGACGCCGCACCTCCGGCAGTACCTTCCACAGCACGAAGATCACGATGATGCCGAGCGGCACGTTCATCCAGAAGATCAAGCGCCAGCCGTTCTCGGCCCCTCCGAGCGCGATCAGGAGGCCGCCGATCGTCGGGCCGAACGCGGTCGACAGCCCGACGATCGCGCCGAACAGGCCGAACGCCGTACCGCGCTCCGCGCCCGTGAAGACCTGCTGGATCGTGCCCATCACCTGCGGCATCTGGACGCCCGCCGCGATGCCCTGCAGGAAACGTCCGATCACGAGCACCCACACGTTCGGCGCGAGGGCGCACAGGGCGCTCGACAGGACGAATCCGATCAGCCCGACGAGCATGAGCGTGCGACGCGAGCGCTGATCCCCGATGCGGCCGAACGGCACGAGCGAGAGCCCGAACGCGAGGATGTAGCCCGACACGACGAGCTGCAGCTCCGTGGATCCGCCTCCGAGCGCCTCTTCAATCGACGCGAGCCCGACGTTGACCTTGGATATGTCCATGATCGTGAGCGCCGCCACGGTCACGCTCGTCCAGAAGGCCTTCCAGCGACCGGCGTGATCGAGAGCGATCGAGCGGGTCGGGGGCGCCTGATCGTCATTGTTGCTCACCGGATCAGGCTACCGGCCTTATGACTGAGAGCGGGCGTCAGAAGGGCAACAGCGGGTCGACGGCCACCGCGACGAAGACGAGCGTCAGGTAGGTGATCGATGCGTGGAACACGCGCATCGGCCGCGCCTCGGATCCCTGCTCGGTGCCCGCCTTGGCCCGCACCGACATCGAATACATGCGGTGCGATTCGTAGATGAACCATCCGCCGAACACCAGCGAGGACGCCGTGTACACGATGCCCATCTCGGCGATCGGGATCAGGAGCAGCGAACACGCGACGGTCGCCCAGGCGTACAGAACGACCTGCAGCCCGACCTGCGCGCCGGAGCGCGTGGCGCCGAGCATCGGCACGTCGGTGGCGTCGTAGTCGCCCGCGTACTTCATCGAGAGCGGCCAGTAGTGCGGCGGCGTCCACAGGAAGATGAGCACGAACAGCACGAACGGCGCGACGGCGAGCGAGTTCGTCACCGCCGTCCACCCGATCAGCACGGGGAAGCATCCCGCGATGCCGCCCCACACGATGTTCTGCTCGGTGTGGCGCTTGAGCAGGATCGTGTAGATCACGACGTAGAAGAAGATCGCGAAGGTCGACAGGAAGACTGTCAGCAGGTTCGTGAAGGCGTACAGCCACACGGCCTGCACGACCGCGAGGACCCACGAGAACACGAGCACCTCGCGGGGCGAGACCTCGCCCGTCACGAGGGGACGGTTCTTCGTGCGCTTCATCACCTTGTCGATGTCGCGATCGAGGTACATGTTGAACGACGCCGCCGAGCCCGCACTCATGGCCCCGCCGATGACGGTCACGGCGACCAGCCACAGGTTGGGCACCCCGCCCGCTGCGAGGAACATGACGGGCACTGTCGAGACGAGCAGAAGCTCCATCACGCGGGGCTTGGTGAGAGCGACGTAGGCGGCGATCGTGCGCTTGAAGCCGCGGCCCTTCGAGGGTCGTGCGTCGAGCTTCGCCTCATGCGGCGCATGCTCAGGACGAGAAGTCGTCGACAACGCGCGGCCCTCCTGATCTCTCTGCCTCAGAACCGAGTTCATTCTATGCCATGTAGAAGTGAGAACTCGCCGACCCGATCGACATCCAGTGACGCGAGGGCCTTCAGCTTTCACTAAGCTAGAGGTGGAAACGCGCGTCGAGGCCGCCACGGGCACACGCCCGCGCGCGGTCGGGGCCCACCGGCCAGGCGCATCACCCAGTGACGAAAGGGCGGTCCCCGTGGCGGAACTGCGTTGGGACGAAATCGATCGACGAGCTGTTGACACGGCACGCGTACTGGCGGCAGATGCTGTCGAGAAGGTGGGCAACGGCCACCCAGGCACGGCGATGAGCCTCGCCCCGGCGGCTTATCTGCTCTACCAGCGCGTGCTGAACCACGATCCTGCGGACACGCACTGGGTCGGACGCGACCGCTTCATCCTGTCTGTCGGACACTCGTCGCTCACGCAGTACGTGCAGCTCTACCTCGGCGGCTTCGGCCTCGAACTCGACGACCTCGAGGCGCTGCGCACGTGGGGTTCGAAGACCCCCGGCCACCCCGAGTTCGGCGAGACGGACGGCGTCGAGATCACGACCGGTCCGCTCGGCCAGGGCCTCGCCTCGGCCGTCGGCTTCGCCTACGCCGCCCGCTACGAGCGCGGCCTGTTCGACCCGGAGACGGCCGCCGGCGAGAGCCCGTTCGACCACTACGTGTACGCGATCGCCGGCGACGGCGACCTCCAGGAGGGCGTCACGAGCGAGGCCTCCTCGCTCGCCGGCCATCAGCAGCTCGGCAACCTCATCGCGATCTACGACTCGAACCAGATCTCCATCGAGGACGACACCGACGTCTCCTTCACGGAGGACGTCAAGGGTCGCTACGAGTCGTACGGCTGGCAGGTGCTCGAGGTCGACTGGAAGAAGAACGGCGAGTACGTCGAGGACGTGCAGGAGCTCTTCGACTCGATCGAGAAGGCGAAGGCCGAAACGCACAAGCCGACCCTGATCATCCTCAAGACGATCATCGGCTGGCCCGCGCCCGGCAAGCAGAACACGGGCGCGATCCACGGCTCGGCGCTCGGCGCCGACGAGCTGGCCGCCACGAAGAAGGCTCTCGGCTTCGATCCCGAGAAGACCTTCGATGTCGCGAGCGACGTGATCTCGCACACCCGCGGACTCGCTTCCCGCGCCGCGGAGACGCGCGCCGCCTGGCAGCAGAAGTTCGACGCGTGGGCCGAGAACAACCCCGAGAAGAAGGCGCTCTTCGATCGCCTCGAGGCAGGCGAACTGCCCGAGGGCATCGAGAAGGCGCTCCCCGCGTTCGACGCCGGATCCGGCATCGCCACGCGCGCGGCGAGCGGCAAGGTGCTCAACGCGCTGGCGGCCGAGCTGCCCGAGCTGTGGGGCGGATCCGCCGACCTCGCTGGCAGCAACAACACCACGATCGCCGGCGCCGACTCGTTCAACGTGCCCGAGCACACGACGGGCATGTTCACCGGCACGCCGTACGGACGCGTGCTGCACTTCGGCATCCGCGAGCACGCGATGGCGGCGATCCTCAACGGCATCACGCTGCACGGCAAGACGCGCTCCTATGGCGGCACGTTCCTGCAGTTCGCCGACTACATGCGCCCTGCGGTCCGCCTCGCGGCGCTGATGAACATCCCGAGCATCTTCGTCTGGACGCACGACTCCGTCGCGCTCGGCGAGGACGGCCCGACGCACCAGCCCATCGAGCACCTCGCGGCGCTCCGCGCGATCCCGAACCTCGCGGTCGTGCGCCCGGCCGACGCCAACGAGACCGCGGTCGCATGGCTCGAGACGCTGCGCCGCCACGGCGGACCGGTCGGCCTCGCGCTGACGCGCCAGGGCGTTCCGACGTTCGATCGCTCGGGCGACGAGTTCGCATCGGCCGACCTCACGGCCAAGGGCGCGTACGTCCTGCAGGACGCGCCGAACGGTGCGCCCGACGTCATCCTCATCGGCACGGGATCCGAAGTGCAGCTCGCCGTCGAGGCGCGCGCGATCCTCGCCGCCGAGGGCGTGGGCGCCCGCGTGGTGTCGGCGCCGTCGCTCGAGTGGTTCGCCGAGCAGAGCGCCGAGTACCGCGAGAGCGTGCTGCCCGCGGGCGTGACGGCCCGCGTCTCGGTCGAGGCCGGCATCGGCCTGACGTGGCGCGACATCGTCGGCGACCGCGGCCGTTCCGTCTCGATCGAGCACTTCGGCGCGTCCGCCGATTACAAGACCCTCTTCCAGAAGTTCGGCATCACGACCGACGCGGTCGTCGAAGCCGCCCGCGAGACCCTCAAGGAGAACGCATGACTGCCCCCACCGAAAAGCTCGCCGCCGCAGGCGTGAGCATCTGGCTCGACGACCTTTCGCGAAACCGCATCACGACCGGCAACCTCGCCGAGCTCATCTCGACGCGCAGCGTCAGCGGCGTCACGACCAACCCGACGATCTTCGCGGGCGCGCTCTCGAACGGCGAGTCGTACTCCGAGGCTGTCTCCGGCCTCGCCGCGAAGCGCGTGACGACGGACGAGGCGATCATCGCGATCACCTCGACCGATGTGCGTGACGCCTGCGACATCTTCCGCCCGGTCTACGACGCCACGGACGGCGTCGACGGCCGCGTCTCGATCGAGGTCTCCCCCGACCTCGCGAACGACACCGTCGGCACCGTCGCCCAGGCGAAGGACCTGCACGCCCGCGTCGACCGCGAGAACGTGCTCATCAAGATCCCCGCGACGAAGGCCGGTCTTCCGGCGATCACGGAGACGATCGCGGCGGGCATCAGCGTCAACGTCACGCTGATCTTCTCGCTCGAGCGCTACGAAGAGGTCATCGACGCCTACCTCGCGGGGCTCGAGCAGGCCCGCGAGGCCGGTCACGACCTCACGAAGATTCACTCGGTGGCGTCGTTCTTCGTCTCGCGCGTCGACTCCGAGGTCGATTCTCGCCTTGCGGCGATCGGCACCGACGAGGCGACCGCGCTGAAGTCGCTCGCGGGCGTCGCGAACGCGCGTCTCGCGTACGAGCTGTTCGAGAAGCGCTTCGCCGAGTCGCGCGCGAGCGACCTCGTCGCCGCGGGCGCCAACGTTCAGCGCCCGCTCTGGGCGTCGACGGGCGTGAAGGATCCTTCGCTTCCCGACACCCTCTACGTGACGAAGCTCACCGCGCCGGGCACGGTCAACACGATGCCCGAGAAGACTCTCGAGGCGACGCATGACCACGCCGAGATCACGGGCGACGAGGTCACCCCGAACTACGCCGACGCGCACAGCGTGATCGACCGTCTCGCCGGCGTCGGCGTCGACTTCGCCGACGTGACGCAGAAGCTCGAGGACGAGGGCGTGGAGAAGTTCATCGCCTCGTGGCACGACCTGCAGAAGACCGTCGCCGATGCACTGGAGTCGGCCCGCTAGGAGCTCTTCGGCCGGGCCTCTCGCCGTGTGCGAGGGCCCGGCCTTGCGCTCTCGCGACCGACCGCGACCAGAAGGAATCCATGCCTGCTCCCATCCTCCGCGGGGTCAATCCGCTCCGCGACGCCGATGATCGTCGCCTCAACCGCATCGCCGGTCCGAGCGCGCTCGTCATCTTCGGCGTCACGGGCGACCTCGCCCGCAAGAAGCTTCTGCCCGCAGTGTACGACCTCGCCAATCGCGGCCTCCTGCCTCCGGGCTTCGCGCTCGTCGGGTTCGCCCGCCGCGAGTGGGAGAACCAGGACTTCGCCGCCGTCGTGCACGATGCCGTGAAGAAGCACGCCCGCACCGAGTTCCGCGAGGAGACGTGGCAGCAGCTCGCGCGCGGCATCCGCTTCGTGCAGGGCACCTTCGACGACGAGGAAGCGTACTCGCGCCTGCGCGAGACCGTCGATGAGCTCGACCGCGAGCGCGGCACCATGGGCAACCACGCGTTCTACCTGTCGATCCCGCCGAAGGCGTTCGACGTCGTCGCCCAGCAGCTGCTGAAATCGGGCCTCGTCTCCGAGGACTCGACCGCTGGCGACACCTGGCGCCGCGTGGTCATCGAGAAGCCGTTCGGCCACGACCTCGAGTCGGCTCGCGAGCTGAACGACTCGCTCGAGGCCGCGTTCCCGTCCGACTCGATCTTCCGCATCGACCACTACCTCGGCAAGGAGACAGTGCAGAACATCCTGTCGCTGCGCTTCGCCAACGAGATGTACGAGCCGATCTGGAACCGCAATCACATCGACCACGTGCAGATCACGATGGCCGAGGACATCGGCGTCGGCGGCCGCGCCGGTTACTACGACGGCGTCGGCGCCGCGCGCGACGTGATCCAGAATCACCTGCTGCAGCTGCTCGCGCTGACCGCGATGGAAGAGCCCATCAGCCTCTCGGCCGAGCACCTGCGCGCCGAGAAGGAGAAGGTGCTCGAGGCCGTTTCGCTGCCCGAGGATCTCTCGAAGGCGACGGCGCGCGGCCAGTACGCGGGCGGTTGGCAGGGGGGCGAGAAGGTTCTCGGGTTCCTCGACGAGGACGGCATGAACCCCCAGTCGGTCACCGAGACCTATGCGGCGATCAAGCTGGAGATCAACACGCGCCGCTGGTCGGGCGTGCCGTTCTACCTGCGCACCGGAAAGCGCCTCGGGCGCCGCGTCACCGAGATCGCCATCGTGTTCAAGAAGGCTCCCGAGCACCTCTTCTCGCGCGGGCAGTCATCGGATCTGTCGCAGAACGCGCTCGTGATCCGCGTGCAGCCGGACGAGGGCGTCACGACGAAGTTCGGATCGAAGGTTCCCGGCAACGGCACGCACGTGCGCGACGTCACGATGGATTTCGGCTACGGCCACGCGTTCACCGAGGCGAGCCCCGAGGCGTACGAGCGCCTGATCCTCGACGTGCTCCTCGGCGATCCGCCGCTCTTCCCCCGGCACGAGGAGGTCGAGCTGTCCTGGCGCATCCTCGATCCGATCGAAGAGTACTGGGCATCCACCGACGAGCCCGTCGAACAGTACGAACCCGGATCGTGGGGGCCGGCATCTGCCCAAGCCCTGCTCGAACAGGATGGCCGCGTCTGGAGGCGCCCGTGATCATCGATCTGCACGAGACAACCGTCGCAACGATCGCAAAGGAACTCGTCGCGGTGCGCGAGGAGGGCGGCGCCGTCGCTCTCGGACGCGTGCTGACGCTCATCATCAAGAGCGACCGCCGCACGAACGAACAGGCCATCGAGGCCGCGAACGATGCCTCGCGCGAGCACCCGATGCGCGTGATCGTCCTCGTAACGCACCCCGATGATGCCTCCCGACTCGACGCGCAGATCCGCGTCGGTGGGGACGCCGGGGCGAGCGAAGTCATCATCCTGCGCGCGCACGGCGAGGCGGCGGGCAACGCCGAGTCGCTCGTCACGGGTCTGCTCCTTCCGGACGCACCCGTCGTGGTGTGGTGGCCGGACAGCGCACCCGAGGCACCCGCACTCAGCCCGCTCGGCCGCATCGCTCAGCGGCGGATCACCGACTCCTCGCGCGCGGACAATGCGCGAAGCGGCCTGCAGAAGCTCGACGACACGTACCGGCCGGGTGACACCGACCTCGCGTGGACGCGACTGACGCGCTGGCGCGAGCACCTCGCGGCGGTGCTCGATCAGCCGCCGTACGAGCCGGTCACCGAGATTCAGGTGCACGGTGCGGCGTCCTCTCCCTCGACCGCGCTG
This sequence comes from Microbacterium gubbeenense DSM 15944, assembly GCF_000422745.1. Classification (GTDB taxonomy): domain Bacteria; phylum Actinomycetota; class Actinomycetes; order Actinomycetales; family Microbacteriaceae; genus Microbacterium; species Microbacterium gubbeenense. The sequence goes on along the minus strand of NZ_AUGQ01000006.1, from coordinate 145,184 downwards.
CTCGCCGCGTGGCTCGGGCTCGCCCTCGAGGCGCCCGTGTCGTGGCAGTTCGAGCAGTCTGCTGACTGGGGGCACGGGATCCGTTCGGTGCGCCTCACCCGCGCATCGGGGGACATCCTGCTCGAGCGCCGCACCGAGTCGCACGCCGTGCTCACGCAGCCCGGCCAGCCCGATCACGATCTCCTCCTCCCCCGGCGCTCGCTCCGCGAGTGCATCGCGGAGGAACTGCGCCGGCTCGACGAGGACCGCCTCTACGGCCGCGTCATCACCGAGGGCTGGAACGCCCTGTCGCGCCCGATCGGCGCGGAGGAGCACTCCGAGTAGGCTCGCGCGAAAACGCCTGCGGCCCCATCCATAGAATGGGGCCGCAGGCGTATCTGCTGTTACTGTCCGCGCTTCTCGCGGAGCTTCTGCAGCGCGTCTTCGAGGAGCTCGGCTCCCTCTTCGTCGCTGCGGCGCTCCTTCACGTAGGCGAGGTGCGTCTTGTACGGCTCGAGCTTATTGGGAGCCGGCGGGTTGTCCTTGTCGCGGCCGGCGGGCAGGCCCGACTTCGGGTGATCCACGATCTCGGGGATCTCGTCGTCCGGCACGTCGGCCGAGTACGAGCGCTCGACGGAGTTTCCGTACGCGTCCCAATAGGTGATCTCGATGCGCTCGGCGTGGTGCCCGTGATCCTGCTCGCCCATGGGGCCGGATCCGATGCGCGTTCCGCGGATCGCGCTCGCGTTCCCGCGCGCCATTACAGCACCTGGAACTTGGTGATGAGACCGAGTCCCACGATCGAGAGGAACCACACGAGCGCGAGGCTGATCGTGAGGTAGTTGAGCATGCGCTCGGCGGAGCCAGAAGAGCTCGCCGCCTGCGACATGCCGCCGCCGAACATGTCGGACAGTCCGCCGCCGCGGCCCTTGTGCATCAGGATGAAGAGCGTCAGGAGGAGGCTCGTCAGCCCGAGCAGGACCTGCAGGATGATCTCGAGAATCTGCACGCGATGTGCCCTTTCCGTCGTGCGACCCGGTCAGGCCGCACAAACCTCAAGTATACGATGCCGCACGGCTCGCGGCGCATCCGCCCCGCGAGCCGTGCGAAGCGATCAGACTCCGACGTGCTTGCCGAAGCGCACGATCGCGCTGAACTCGTCGACCTTGAGGCTGCCGCCTCCGACGAGTGCGCCGTCGATATCGGGCTCACGCATGAAGGATGCGATGTTGCTCGACTTCACGGAACCGCCGTACAGCACGCGCGTCGCGTCGGCCGCGGCGTTGCCGAGCTTCGCGCGGATGACGTCGCGGAGCTTCTGGCACACGTCCTGCGCCTGCTCGGGCGTCGCCGCCTGACCGGATCCGATCGCCCAGACGGGCTCGTAGGCGACGACGATCTCGGCGTCGGCATTCACGTTCTCGAGCGCCGTCTCGAGCTGGCCGACCGGCACAGCGCTCGCGCCGAACTTCTCGAGGTCTTCGCTCGTCTCGCCGACGCAGATGACAGGCACGAGCCCGTGCTTCAGGGCCGCCTGCGTCTTGGCCGCGACGACCCGGTCGTCCTCGGCGTGGTACTCGCGGCGCTCGGAGTGGCCGATGATGACCGATCCGATGTTGAGCTTGGCGAGGAACTCGCCCGAGATCTCGCCCGTGTACGCGCCGGAGTCGTGCTCCGAGAGATCCTGCGCACCGATGCCGAACGGGATCTTGTCGGCGTCGATCAGCGTCTGCACGCTGCGCAGGTCGGTGAACGGCGGGAACACCGTCACGTCGACGTCGTCGAACTCGTGCGAAGCGTCCTTGAGGCTCCAGTGCAGCTTCTGCACGAGGGCGACCGCCTGCAGGTGGTCGAGATTCATCTTCCAGTTGCCCGCAATCAGCGGGGTACGTGTCATGCCCATCCGAGGACCTCCAGTCCGGGAAGCTTCTTGCCCTCGAGGAATTCGAGGCTGGCGCCGCCGCCGGTCGACACGTGGCCGAACTGGTCGTCAGCGAATCCGAGCGTGCGCGCGGCTGCCGCCGAGTCACCGCCCCCGACGACCGTGAGGCCGTCCGTCTGGGTCAGCGCCTCGGCGACGACCTTCGTGCCGCCCGAGAATGCGGGGAACTCGAACACGCCCATCGGGCCGTTCCAGAACACCGTCTTCGACGAACGGATCGCCGCGGCGAACTGCTCCGCCGTCGCGGGTCCGATGTCGAGTCCGAGCGCGTCCGATCCGTAGCTCGTGCCCTCGAGGTCGTCGCTCGCAGCATTGTCGAACCCGGCATCGGCCGAGAACGACTCGGCCATCAGGCTGTCGACCGGCAGGAGCAGCTCGACACCCTTCTCCGCGGCCTCAGCGATGTAGCGCTTCGCCGTCTCGATCTGGTCAGTCTCGACGAGGCTCTTGCCGATCGCGTGCCCTTCGGCGGCGAGGAACGTGTAGGCCATTCCCCCGCCGATCAGCAGCTTCTCGACGCGCGGCAGCAGGCTGTCGATCACGCCGAGCTTGTCGGAGACCTTCGATCCGCCGAGCACGACCGTGTAGGGGCGCTCGGGCGAGGTGAGGAGCTTGTCGAGCACGCCGACCTCGTGCGCGACGAGCTCGCCGGCGGCCGAGGGAAGGAGCTCTGCGAGCTCGTACACGCTCGCCTGCTTGCGGTGTACGACGCCGAAGCCGTCGGAGACCATCACATCGGCGAACGCCGCGAGCTGCTCGGCGAAGGCGCGGCGCTCCGCGTCGTCCTTGCTCGTCTCGCCCGCGTTGAAGCGCAGGTTCTCGAGCACGGCGACCTGGCCGTTCTCGAGCGAGTCGACGACGCCCTGCGCCGCGGATCCGACGGTGTCGGTCGCGAACGCGACGGGCGAGCCGAGCAGCTCGCCGAGGCGAGCGGCGACGGGTGCGAGCGAGTACTGCGGGTCCGGGGATCCCTTCGGGCGGCCGAGGTGCGAGGCCGCGACGACCTGCGCGCCGGCGGCGACGAGGGCCTTCAGGGTCGGGAGGGCGGCGCGCACGCGGCCGTCGTCGGTGATGCGCCCATCGCCGTCGAGCGGCACGTTGAAGTCGCAGCGGACGAAGACGCGGCGGCCGGCGAGGTCGCCGAGGGAGTCAAGGGTTCGAAGAGTCATTGATCGCCAATCTCTTGCCGAACGCCCGCCCGCCGGCGCTGTGATGCGGGGCGGACGGGCGTTCGATCATGTGCGGTTATCGAGGCCGAAGCTCAGAGCTTCGACGCGACGAGCGACGAGAAGTCGACGAGGCGGTTCGAGTAGCCCCACTCGTTGTCGTACCAGGACGAGATCTTCGCGAGGTTGCCGCTGACGCTGGTCAGGCCCGAGTCGAAGATCGACGAGTGCGGGTTCTGCTGGATGTCGCTCGAGACGAGCGGGTCGTCCGAGTACTCGAGAACGCCCTTGAGGGGGCCCTCGGCGGCGACCTTGTACGCCGCGTTGATCTCGTCGACGGTCAGGCCATCGCGGGTGACGACGGTGAGGTCGACGATCGAGCCGGTGGGCACCGGAACGCGGTAGCTCGTGCCGTCGAGCTTGCCGTTCAGCTCGGGCATGACGAGGCCGATCGCCTTGGCGGCGCCGGTCGAGGTCGGGACGATGTTGATCGCGGCGCCGCGCGCGCGGCGCAGGTCGCTGTGGGGGCCGTCCTGCAGGTTCTGGTCGGCCGTGTAGGCGTGCGCGGTCATCATGAAACCGCGCTCGATGCCGAACGCGTCGTTGAAGACCTTCGCGAGCGGGGCCAGAGCGTTCGTGGTGCACGACGCGTTCGAGAGGATGTGCTCGGTCGCCGGGTCGTACTGATCGGCGTTGATGCCCATCGCGTAGGTTGCGACGTCGCCCTTGGCGGGCGCCGAGATGATGACCTTCTTCGCGCCGGCCTCGAGGTGGGCCTTGGCCTGGTCGGAGTGCGTGAAGCGCCCCGTCGACTCGATGACGATGTCAACGCCGAGCTCACCCCAGGGGAGCTTGGCGGGGTCGCGCTCGGCGAATGCCTTGATCTGCTTGCCGTCGACGGTGATCGAGTCATCGTCGTACGTGACCTCGCGACCGAGCGGGCCGCCGACAGAGTCGAACTTGAGCAACTGGGCAAGGCTCTTGTTGTCGGTGAGGTCGTTGACCGCGACGACCTCGAAACCGGCGTTCTGCGCAAGAGCTGCGCGAATGTAGTTGCGTCCAATGCGGCCGAAGCCGTTAATACCGATCCGTGCGGACACTCTGTGTCTCCTAGGGTGTGTGCCTCTGCCGAGGCGATTGATGGTTTTGTTCAGGAAAAGCGCCGGGCGGGCGGATCCGCACTCCACCGGCCCAGCGACGTATCAGTTAGCGATCAGCAGGCCCGCGGTCTTCTCGCGAGCCGTGGTGAAGCGCTGTGCCACGTTCTCCCAGTTCACGATGTTCCAGAATGCCTTGACGTAGTCGCCCTTGACGTTCTGGTAGTCGAGGTAGAAGGCGTGCTCCCACATGTCGAGCAGCAGCAGCGGCACCGTGCCCGCAGCGAACTGCGACTGCTGGTCGAAGAACTGCTGCACGATGAGGTTCTGGCCGATGGAGTCCCAGAACAGGCCGGCCCAGCCGGAGCCCTGGATGCCGAGGGCGGCAGCGTTGAACTGGCCCTGGAAGCCGTCGAACGAGCCGAAGTGCTCCTCGATCGCCGCAGCGATCTCGCCCTCGGGGCGCTCCTGGCCCTCGGGCGTCAGGTTCGTCCAGAAGATGGAGTGGTTCGTGTGACCGCCGAGGTTGAACGCGAGGTCCTTCTCGAGCTTGTTGATCGAACCGAAGTTTCCGGTGGAACGCGCCTCGGCGAGCTGCTCGAGAGCGGTGTTAGCACCCCCCACATACGCGTTGTGGTGCTTCGAGTGGTGCAGCTCCATGATGCGACCGCTGATATGCGGCTCGAGCGCTCCGTAGTCGTAGCTGAGTTCGGGAAGAGTGTATTTGGCCATGAGACGCCTTCTCTCTTATACCGGGTTCTCGGACACGAGGACATCGATCCGAAAGGACTATTCCATCCTACTGACCCCGGAGGCCGCGGCGCACGCTCATGTCATCGCGTAACGCGACTCGTCTCGCTACGCGACCGTTTCCTGCGTCGGAACCGCAGACTCCGTGCCCGGGAGGCCCTCGGCGGTCGCGCGCTTGTCGGCCATCGCGAGCAGGCGGCGGATCCGGCCGGCCACGGCATCCTTCGTCAGCGGCGGATCGGCGTGATGGCCGAGCTCGTCGAGGCTCGCGTCGCGGTGCGCGAGGCGCAGATCGCCGGCCTGCTTCAGGTGATCCGGCACGTCGTCGCCGAGGATCTCGAGCGCGCGCTCCACGCGTGCGCACGCCGCGACGGCCGCCTGGGCCGAGCGGCGCAGGTTCGCGTCGTCGAAGTTCACGAGACGGTTGACGCCCGCTCGCACCTCGCGGCGCTGGCGCATCTCGTCCCAGCTCGACGCGGCCTGGACCGCGCCCATCGCGAGCAGCATGGCTCGGATCGCCTCGGCGTCGCGCACGACGACGCGCGGCACGCCGCGCACCTCGCGCTGCTTGGCCTGGATGCCGATGCGGTGCGCGGCGCCGACGAGCGCCATTCCTGCCTCTCCCGAGGGACAGGCGATGTCGAGCGACGCGGAGCGACCGGGCTCGGAGACGCTGCCGGCGGCGAGGAACGCGCCGCGCCAGATCGCCGCGAGGTCGTCGCGGTTGCCGGTCGTGAGCTTGTTCGGCAGGCCGCGCACGGGGCGGCGGCGGTTGTCGAGCAGGCCGGTCTGACGGGCGAGGGTCTCGCCGCCGTTCACGACGCGCACGGCGAAGCGCTCGCCCTCGCGCGCGCCGGACGCCTGGATGTGCGCGAGCTCGGGGCGAACGCCATAGATCTCGGCGATGTCGCGGGCCGTGCGGATCGCGAGCCGGCGGTCGTCGACCTCGGCTTCGACCGCGACGCGGCCGGCGATCGAGTGCAGGCCGCCCGCAAAGCGCAAGAGTGCGGTCGTCTCGGCGACGCGGACGTTCGGTCGCGGGTCGCGTACGGCGATGAGCTCGGCCTTCACATCCTTGGTCAGTGCCACGGATCTCCTCGGTCTCAAGGGGCTGGTTGGCTCCAGTGGGAGCGGGACACCAGCCTACCTGGAGGTGCAGCCCGATTCCGGGGTCGAACTCTCAGCGTGCGGGGTTATGAATGTCTTACTCCCGCCCGAGATCCCGGTGCTTGACGCTGACCTGGATGCCCGGGTCACCGCGCAGCCGATCGCCGAGCTCGCGGACCATCACGACCGATCGGTGCTTACCGCCCGTGCACCCGATCGCGATCGTCGAGTGCGATTTGTTCTCGCGCTGGTAGCCGGCGAGGATCGGCCGGATCGCGGCCATGTACGCGTCGAGGAACTCGGTCGCGCCCTCCTGTGCGAGCACGTACTCCCGCACCCGCGCGTCCTCTCCCGTGAGCGCGCGCAGGTCGTCGTTCCAGAACGGGTTCGGCAGGAACCTCATGTCGGCGACGAGGTCGGCGTCGGCGGGCAGACCGTATTTGAAGCCGAAGCTCATGATCGTCACGCGGTGGCGCGGGGTGTCGTCGCCCTCGAACATCTCCGCGATGCGATTCGCGAGCTGATGGACGTTCAGGTGAGTCGTGTCGATCGTGATGTCGCTGCGCTCGCGGATCCCCTGCACCTGCCGGCGCTCCTCGCGGATCCCGTCGAGCAGCGTGCCGTCGCCCTGCAGCGGGTGCGGGCGGCGCACCTGCTCGAAGCGGCGCACGAGCTGCTCGTCGCTCGCGTCGAGGAAGATGATGCGCAGGTTGTTCGCCTCGCGCAGCTGCCACACGATCTGCGCGAGGTCGGCGAACAGCTCGCCGCCGCGCACGTCGACGACGGCCGCGACCCTCGGGAGCTGCCCGTCGACGCGGCCGGCCAGCTCGAGAAGGGGGCGCATCATCTGCGGCGGCAGATTATCGACGACGTACCACCCGCGGTCCTCGAGGGCGTTCGCCGCCGTCGACCGGCCGGCACCGGACATGCCCGTGACAACCAGAACCTCGCCGCGGGTCTCGCTGTTCGTGCTCACCCCATCAGACTATCGATAGCCTCATCCGCGCGCGAGATGCGCGTGGATCGTTGCCGCAAGCTTCGGGCCGATGCCCGGCAATTCCTCGATCTGCTCGACCGTCGCGCCGCGCAACGCCGTAACAGACCCGAAGTGGGTGAGCAGCGCCTTGATGCGCGCCTCGCCGAGACCCGGGATCTCGGCGAGGATCGAGCGGATGTCGCGCCGCCGCCTCTTGCGCTGGTGCACGATCGCGAAGCGATGCGCCTCGTCGCGCAGTCGCTGCACCAGGTAGAGCGCCTCGGACGTGCGCGGCAGGATCACGGGATAGTCGTCGCCCGGAAGCCAGAGCTCCTCGAGCCTTTTCGCGATGCCTGCGAGCGCGATCCCGGTGCGCCCCGACTCCGCGAGCGCGCGAGCCGCGGCGTTCACCTGCGGCTGGCCGCCGTCGACGAGAAGCAGCTGGGGAGGATAGGAGAACCGAGGACGCCCCGTCGGCTCGTCCTCCTGCGGGTCGTCGAGTCGCGCGAGGCGGCGGGTGAGCACCTGGTGCATGCTGTCGGTGTCGTCGGTGGTCTCGGCGATCGAGAACGACCGGTACTGGTCTTTGCGCGGCAGGCCGTCCTCGAAGACCACCATCGAACCGACGACGTTCGTGCCCTGCAGGTGCGAGATGTCGTAGCACTCGATGCGCAGGGGCGCCTCCGTCATGCCGAGCGCCTCCTGGAGATCTGCCAGGGCCTGCGTGCGCGTGGAGTAGTCGCTCGTGCGCTTGGTCTTGTGGCGCACGAGCGCCTGCGTGGCGTTCAGCGTCGCGTTGCGCATCAGCTCGGCGCGCTGGCCGCGCTGAGCGACCTGGATCTCGACGCGGCGCCCCCGCCTCGCGGCCAGGAACTGTTCGAGCTCGAGGTGGGCGTCGGGCAGGAAGGGGACGATCACGCGCCGAGGGACGTCGGCCGCGTCCGCATCGCCGTACGCGCGCTGCAGGATCTGTTCGACGAGATCCGCGCTCGTGATGTCGAGCTCCTTGTCGACGGTCTGCGAGCTCGCCCCGCGCACCCGGCCGCCGCGGATGACGAAGTGGTGCACGGCGGCGTCGAGCTCGTCCTCGGCGAGGCCGAACAGGTCGGCGTCTTCGTTGTCGGGCAGTACGAGCGCGCTCTTGGTGAGCACGGCGTCGATCGACTCGAGCTGGTCGCGGTACACGGCGGCGCTCTCGAAGTCGAGGGCTGCGGCGGCCTCTTTCATGCGCGCCATCACCTCGCGGGCGAAGCGCTCGTCGCCGCCCTGCATGAAGGCGACGAAGTCACCGACGATCGCGCGGTGCTCCTCGATCGACACGCGCCCGGAGCACGGCCCGCCGCACTTGCCGATCTGGCCGGGGAAGCACGGCTTGCCCGAGGTCATCGCGCGCTTGTACGACGAGTCGCTGCACGTGCGGATCGGGAACACCTTGAGCATGAGGTCGATCGTGTCGCGCACGGCCCACACCTTGGGGTACGGACCGAAGTACTTCGCCCCGCGGATCTTGCGGTTGCGCGTGACCATGACCCGAGGGGCCTCGTCGGCGAGGGTCACGGCGAGGAACGGGTACGACTTGTCGTCGCGGTACTTGACGTTGAACGGCGGGTCGAACTGCTTGATCCACTGATACTCGAGCTGCAGGGAATCGACGTCGGTGGGAACGACCGTCCACTCGACGTTCACTGCCGTCGTGACCATGCGGCGCGTGCGCTCGTGCAGGGTGTGCAACGGCGCGAAATAGTTCGACAGCCGCTGCCGCAGGTTCTTCGCCTTGCCGACGTAGAGCACGCGGCCGTCTGCGCCGAGGAACCGGTAGACGCCCGGGTTGGTCGGGATCTCCCCCGTCGCCGGCTTGTACGGAAGCTGCGCCGTCACGGTCAGGCCGTGCGCTTCCGCTCGGCGAATCCGAGCGTCTCCGCGAGGAAGACGCCGGTGTGGCTGTCGGGGTTCTTCGCGATCTGCTCGGGCGTGCCCGTGGCGACGATCGTGCCGCCTCCGGATCCGCCTTCGGGGCCGAGGTCGACGACCCAGTCGGCCGACTTGATCACGTCGAGGTTGTGCTCAATGACGACGACCGAGTTGCCCTTCTCGACGAGGCCGCCGAGCACCTCGAGCAGTTTGCGCACGTCCTCGAAGTGCAGGCCCGTCGTCGGCTCGTCGAGCACATAGATGCTGCGCCCGTTCGAGCGCTTCTGCAGTTCGGTCGCGAGCTTGACGCGCTGCGCCTCGCCGCCCGACAGGGTGGTCGCCGCCTGCCCCAGGCGCACGTAGCCGAGGCCCACGTCGACGAGCGTCTTCATGTACCGGTGGATCGCCTGGATCGGCTCGAAGAACACCTCGGCCTCGGCGATCGACATCTCGAGCACCTCGGCGATGTTCTTGCCCTTGTAGTGCACCTGGAGGGTATCGCGGTTGTAGCGCTTGCCGCCGCACACCTCGCAGTCGACGTACACGTCGGGCAGGAAGTTCATCTCGATCTTGAGCGTACCGTCGCCGGAGCAGGCCTCGCACCGGCCGCCCTTGACATTGAAGCTGAACCGGCCGGCGAGGTACCCGCGCACCTTCGCCTCGGGGGTCTCGGCGAACAGCCCGCGGATGCGGTCGAAGACGCCCGTGTACGTCGCGGGGTTCGAGCGCGGGGTGCGGCCGATCGGCGCCTGGTCGACGTGCACGACCTTGTCGAGGTGTTCGAGCCCCGTCACACGCTTGTGCTTGCCCGGAACGGTGCGGGCGCCGTTGAGCTTCTGCGCGAGCACCTGGTAGAGGATGTCGTTGATGAGGGTCGATTTTCCCGATCCGGACACGCCGGTCACGGCCGTGAACAGGCCGAGCGGGATCGTCGCGTCGACGTTCTGCAGGTTGTTCTCGCGCGCGCCGACCACCTGGAGCGCGCGCTTGCGGTCGAACTTGCGTCGCTTCTTGGGGGTCTCGATCACTCGCCGCCCCGAGAGGTAGTCGCCCGTGATCGAGCGCGTCTCCCCCGCGAGCTCGGAGTAGGGCCCCGAGTGGATGACCTCGCCGCCGCCCTCGCCCGCGCGCGGCCCGATGTCGACGACCCAATCGCTCGACTCGATGGTCTCCTCGTCGTGCTCGACGACAACGAGGGTGTTGCCGAGGTCGCGCAGCGCCTCGAGCGTCTCGATGAGCCGACGGTTGTCTCGCTGGTGCAGGCCGATCGACGGCTCGTCGAGCACGTACAACACGCCCGTGAGCCCGGTGCCGATCTGCGTGGCGAGGCGAATGCGCTGCGCCTCGCCGCCCGAGAGCGACCCGGCGGCGCGGCTGAGCGAGAGGTAGTTGAGGCCGACGCGCAGCAGGAACTCGAGCCGCACCCGGATCTCGCGCAGCACCTGCGCGGCGATCTGCGCCTCGCGGTCGGTCAGCTCGATGGAGTTCATGAGCTGCATCGACTCGTCGAGGCTGAGCGAGGCGACGTCGGCGATCGACCGGTCGGCGACGCGCACGGCGAGCACCTCGGGCTTGAGCCGCGCCCCGCCGCACGTCGAGCACGGGATCTCGCGCAGGTAGTCGGCCCAGCGCGCGCGCTGAGTGTCGGACTCGGCCTGCGCGTACTGGCGCTCGATGTACGGCACGACGCCCTCGAACCCGCTGGCGTAGCGCACCTCGCGGCCCCAGCGGTTCTTATAGCGCACGTTGACCTTGTAGTCCTGGCCGTACAGCACGGCCTCGCGGACGGCTTCGGGAAGCGTCGCCCACGGCGCGGTCAGCGAGAAGTTCAGGTCGTCGGACAGCGCGACGAGCAGCCGCTCGAAGTACTGCGCGAGGCCCTTGCCCTGCGTCGACCACGGGATGATGACGCCCTCGCCTATCGAGAGCTCGTCGTCGCCGAGCATGAGGTCGACGTCGACGGACATCTTCGTACCGAGGCCGGAGCATGCCGGGCAGGCGCCGAACGGGGCGTTGAACGAGAACGTTCGCGGCTCGATCTCGGTGAGCTGCACGGGGTGGCCGTTGGGGCACGAGAGGTTCTCGCTGAACGACTGCCACGCGTCGTCGCCGGTCTCGTCGACGAAGTTCACCTGGATCACGCCGTTCGCGAGATCGCGCGCCGTCTCGACGGAGTCGGTGATGCGGCCGATCATGCTCTCGCCGCGCGAGACCAGGCGGTCGACGACCACCGAGATGTCGTGCTTGTAGCTCTTCTTGAGCTTCGGGGGCTCGGAGAGCTGGATCAGGTCGCCGTCGACGATCGCCCGCGAGAAGCCCTTCGAGCCGAGCTCGGCGAACAGGTCGACGAACTCGCCCTTCTTCTGGTTCACGATGGGGGCCACGACCTGGAAGCGCGTGCCCTCGGGCAGCTCGACGAGCTGATCGGCGATCTGCTGCACGGTCTGACGCTCGATGATCGCGTCGCACTCGGCGCAGTGCGCGATGCCGATGCGCGCCCACAGCAGCCGCAGGTAGTCGTAGATCTCGGTGATGGTGCCCACGGTCGAGCGCGGGTTGCGGTTCGTCGACTTCTGATCGATCGAAACGGCGGGGCTCAGGCCCTCGATCGCGTCGACGTCGGGCCGGTCGACCTGGCCGAGGAACTGGCGCGCGTACGCGCTGAGCGACTCGACGTAGCGGCGCTGCCCCTCGGCGAAGATCGTGTCGAACGCGAGCGACGACTTCCCCGATCCGGACAGGCCGGTGAAGACGATCATCTTGTCGCGCGGCACCTCCAGATCGACGTTTCGGAGGTTGTGCACGCGCGCGCCGCGCACGATGATCTTGTGGTCTGATTTCACGGGGATGATCGGCACGGGCTCTATCCTATTCGAAACTTTGTTCGTGCGGCTCGACATCGACTGAGTGTCGCGATTCGTCGGAGGAGCTTGAGTGCCCCGCTGTCGCTCGCGCTACGCGTGACCGGCCTTCTCGATCTGGCGCAGCGAATACTTGAGGTCCTGCACCTCGTCGCGCAGCCTGGCCGCCAGCTCGAACTTGAGTTGTTCCGCGGCCTGCACCATCTGGCTCGTGAGGTCGGCGATCGCCTCCTCGAGCTGATCGGCTCCTTCGGCCCCGATTCCGGCGTGCTTCTTGATGGGTGCTGCGGCGCGCCCGCGCCCGCCGTCCTTGACGCGCGGATCTTTCTTGCGCGTGCCGAGCAGCTCCGCTGTGTCCGCTTCCTCTCGCGCGAGCGCGTCGGTGATGTCGGCGATCTTCTTGCGCAGCGGCTGCGGGTCGATGCCGTGCTCGAGGTTGTAGGCGACCTGAATCTCACGGCGCCGATCGGTCTCGTCGAGCGCGCGCCTCATCGAGTCGGTGATGCGGTCGGCGTACATGTGCACCTCGCCCGACACGTTTCGAGCGGCGCGGCCGATCGTCTGGATGAGCGACGTGTCGCTGCGCAGGAAGCCCTCCTTATCGGCGTCGAGGATCGCCACGAGTGACACCTCGGGCAGGTCGAGGCCCTCGCGCAGCAAGTTGATGCCGACGAGCACGTCGTACACGCCCTGGCGCAGTTCGGTGAGCAGCTCGACCCGTCGCAGCGTGTCGACGTCGCTGTGCAGGTAGCGCACGCGCACGCCGTGCTCGTCGAGAAAGTCCGTCAGCTCCTCGGCCATCTTCTTCGTGAGCGTCGTCACGAGCACGCGCTCTTCCTTCTCCGCGCGCACGCGGATCTCCTCGAGCAGGTCATCGATCTGCCCGTCGCTCGGCTTCACGACGATCTGCGGGTCGACGAGGCCCGTCGGGCGGATGATCTGCTCGACGACGCCGTCGGCGATGCCCATCTCGTATCGCCCGGGCGTGGCCGAGAGGTACACAGTCTGGCCGATGCGCTCCTTGAACTCGTCGAAGCGCAGCGGGCGGTTGTCGAGGGCGCTCGGCAGGCGGAAGCCGTGCTCGACGAGCGTGCGCTTGCGCGAGGCGTCGCCCTCGTACATCGCGCCGATCTGCGGAACCGTGACGTGCGACTCGTCGATGACGATCACGAAGTCGTCGGGGAAGAAGTCGAGCAGCGTGTGCGGCGGTTCACCGGGCTCGCGGGCGTCGAGGTGGCGCGAGTAGTTCTCGATGCCCGAGCAGAACCCGATCTGCTGCAACATCTCGAGGTCGAACGTCGTGCGCATGCGGAGGCGCTGCGCCTCGAGCAGCTTGCCCTGCTGCTCGAATTCCTTGAGCCGTTCCTCGAGCTCGACCTCGATCGTCTTGATCGCGCGGGCGACGGTGTCGGCGCCAGCGGCATAGTGCGTCGCGGGGAAGACCGCGACGGCGTCGAGCTTCTCGATGACCTCGCCCGTAAGCGGGTGCAGCTTGAGGATCTGCTCGATCTCATCGCCGAACAGCTCGATGCGGATCGCGTTCTCCTCGTACACCGGGATGATCTCGATCGTGTCACCGCGCACCCGGAAGTTGCCGCGCGAGAAGTCGACGTCGTTGCGGTTGTACTGCATGTCGATGAAGTGGCGGATCAGCGCGTCGCGGTCGTAGCGCTCGCCCACCTGCAGCGCAACGAGCGAGCGCAGGTACTCTTCGGGCGACCCGAGGCCGTAGATGCACGAGACCGTGCTGACCACGACGACATCGCGACGGCTCAGCAGCGAGTTCGTCGTCGCGTGGCGCAGGCGCTCGACCTCGGAGTTGATCGAGCTGTCCTTCTCGATGAAGGTGTCGGACTGCGGCACGTATGCCTCGGGCTGGTAGTAGTCGTAGTACGACACGAAGTACTCGACCGCGTTGTTGGGCATGAGGTCGCGGAACTCGTTCGCGAGCTGCGCCGCCAGCGTCTTGTTGTGCGAGAGCACGAGCGTCGGGCGCTGGATCTGCTCGATGAGCCACGCGGTCGTCGCCGATTTTCCCGTGCCCGTCGCACCGAGCAGCACGATGTCGGTCTCGCCGGCGTTGATGCGCTGCGCGAGGTCGGCGATCGCCGCCGGCTGGTCGCCGGACGGCGTGTAGTCGCTGACGACCTCGAACGGGCGAACGCTGCGTGTGGTCTGCATGGATTCAGGCTATGCCGAACCACTGACATTCGAGGCCGCGCGAAGCGATTACGGGGTGGCTCCCGGCTCGTCCGGGTGCTTCGTCACGCGCTGAGCCGCCACCACAGGTCGTCGGCCTGGGCGAGGGTGTGCTCCATCGTGCCGTCCGTATCGATCACGACGTCCGCGACGCTCAGGCGCTCGTCGTCGGTCGCCTGATTCGCGATGCGCGCCGCGGCGTCCTCACGGCTCATTCCGCGCTCGGAGATCATGCGGTTCATGCGCGTCTCGGCGGGCGCGTGGGCGACGACGATCAGATCCCATTCGCGGGATCCGCGCGCCTCGGCGAGCAGCGGAACGTCGTAGACGACGACGCGGTCGCCCGCATCGCGGAAGCGGCGCTGGGTCTCGGCTTTGACCGCCGGATGCACGATCGCATTGAGTCGGGCGAGCTGGTCGGCATCGCCGAACACGATGGATCCGAGCGCCGCACGATCGAGCTCGCCATCCGCCGCGACGACTGCCTCGCCGAATTCGCGCACGATCGCGTCGAACACCGGTTCGCCGGAGCGCTGCAGGTCGCGCACCGTCTGATCCGCGTCGACGACGACGGCGCCGTGGGACTCGAGTCGGCGGGCGATCGTCGATTTTCCAGATGCGATCCCGCCGGTCAGAGCGATGAGGGGCATGGGTAGAGCGTAACGGCGCGCGCTCAGCAACCGGGCCCGGACGGGTTCTCCGCGCAGGTGTGCGCGACGAGATACGACTGCTTCTCGTAGATGTGCACATCGACCGGGGATCCTTGGGACACAACGTACCCGCCGACGGGATGCACGCCCCACGGCCCGAAATCGACGACGGCCGAGTACGACACGTCGACGGTGACGGAAGCCGTGCCGCGCTCGGCGTACGTGTGGCTCGTGGCGGTGGGGCTCAGCTGTTCCTGGCCAAGCTGCTCCCAGGTGGGCGCCGCCTGCGCGACGTCGACGATCGTGCCGTCGCCGTAATCGATCGTGAGGAGCTCGGGCGTGAAGGTGACTGACATCGGCAGGCCGAACAGATCGCCGCCGACGGTGTGCGACGAGGCCGCGACCGCGACGTTCATCGGGGCGCGGACGATCGCCACTCCGAACGGCTCGATCGTGGGAGGCGCCGGTACTGGCACGAAATTCGCGACGTCGTACGCGGTCAGAGGCGGGATCGAGGGAGGCTGCTCGACCGGATCGGGCTCCTCGGCCGGCTCGGGATCGGGCTCCGGGGCGGTGACGCACGTGCCGCCGATCACCTGCTGAGCCGGATCGAGGCACTGCCACCCGCCCGGTTCCCCGCCGGGCACGGTGGGCTGGGCCGGGCCCGCGCCACCGGGTCCGGGACCGACGATCGGCTGCGTCTGCCCCCCGGGCGGCCCGGGCTGCGGCTGCTGGGCGGGCGGCTCCTGCCCGGGCTGGGTTTGCTGCCCGCCGATACCCAGGCCAGGGCCTCCGGCGAGTTCGCAGACGCCCGCGGCCACTTCCTGCCAGTCGCAAGTCGGGTCTGCGTCCGACACTTGTGCAACTACTGAGCCGGCAGCCATCACGGTTAGGAGACTCACCGTGCTTGCGGTCAGCATTCGTCGTCCGCACCTTCGACGAGGTTGGTAATGACCAGCGATTCTCCTTGCGTCGCAAATCTCAAGTGGACTCCATAAGTCGGATCTTCGCGTGGCGTAGCCCAACCTGCCCCGTCAATATTGAGTTCGAGCGTCGAATCGTCAATGCAAGCGACCGCTTCAACGGCGATCTCTTCGCCAACCGTTCGGTACTCGCCGGGAGTGAACGTTGTGACGACCGACTCACCACGAGCCTCGATGTCTAGACCTTCAAGTGCGGAATCTCCTTCGGCATAGTGCGCAAGAAGATCACCACCCACGAACTCCGTGACGTCTTGTTCCGAGCCGAACGAACTCGCGACGTGGTACGCCCGAAACACCTCCTCGGCCTCGGCATAGGCGGTCTCTTCCGTCCATTCGGGTTCCGGTTCGGGCTCCGCGACGCAGGCGGTGAGGCCGAAGGCGAGGGCGACGATGGCTCCGAGGGCGAGGGCGGTGCGAGGCATCCCCACACGCTAGAGCAGATCGCGAATGGGCGTCGAAAGTTATCCACAGACCCGGGCAGCCCGGGGTGCCGGCGCACGACCGCACGCTCTCAACATGACTCGATCTGCTCTAAAAACCGAAACTGAGAGCAGATCGAGGCCCGTTCAGGCGAAACTAATCGTCGTCCCACTCATCATCATCGTCGTCGTCATCATCGTCGTCGTCATCATCGCCGTCATCGTCGTCGTCCCAGTCGTCGGCGTCATCGTCATCGTCATCGTCATCATCGTCGTCGCCGAGCTGCACGGGCGGGGGCGGCGGGACGGGCTGCGGCTGGCCGGCCGCGCCCGAATCGGCGCCCGTGTCGGCCCCCTGTTCCGCGGGCGCGGACGGAGCGGCGGACGGCGACGGATCGGCCGGAGCAGATGGGGTCGCGGACGGGCTCGCGGACGGGCTCGCCGATGGCGACGGATCCGCGGTGGGACTCTGCGTAGCGGACGGAGCGATGAGAGGCTCCTCGCGCACGACCGTCGGTTCGGGATCCGGCGAGAGCGCGTTGGCGATCCCCAGTCCCCCGAGCACGATCGCGAGCGCGCTCGCGGCGACGCCCACGGCCAGCACCACGCCGCTCTTCTTCATCGTGTGTCCTTCGTCATCATGGCTTCGTTCCTTTCAGCCTGTCATGCATTGCGAGAGTCTTCGACCATCATTCGGAAGAGGTCGCGATGTGCGGCCTCGCGCCCTGGCGGGCGCAGCACGTGCACGCACGCGATGCGGAATCGCGCCGCGCGACGCCACGCCTCGACGCTGTCGGCATCGACGCCGAGCTCGTCCGCCGCCGAAGCGATCTCTGCCGCGGCGGCCCGCGCCCGATCCGGCGTCCAGCGCCCCTGGCTCTCCGCGAGCTCCGCGTGGGCGAGCAGATTCCCGAGGTCGAGCGCCGGATCCGCACGGGCGCAGGTGTCGAGGTCGATGAGGCCGATTCCGCGGTCGTCGTCCCAGAGGAGCTGCTTGTCGTGCAGGTCGCGATGCGCGATGCGCTCCGGGTTCGGAACGGCGCGTTCGAGGCCCTGGATGAGGCGCTCGGCCGCCTCCCTCAAGAGCTGCGCGGATCCGGCGCCGATGCGGAGCGCGGCGTGATCGGCCCACTCGCGAAGGATCCGCGCCTCGTCGCCCACTGTGTGCGGCGCGAGCCCGTCGAGCTCTCCCCCGGCGACGCTCGAGGTCCATGCCTCGCGCCAGGATCGCCACGCCGCGCGCCACGCGCCGTCGGGCGTCGCGGGATCCGCCCCGAGGGCATCGAGCGTGCGGCCGGGAACGATCGTCAGCTCGATCGCGTCGTCCTGCCGCGCGGCGATCTCGGGCACCGCGAACGCGTGCCCGAACGCCGCGGCACCTCGCTCGTGCGCGTCCGCGACGCCTCCCGCGCGCCCGCGGCGCACGGCCTTGGCGAACGTCTCGTCCAGGCGCACGACGGCGCGCTTGCCCGGCCGGTGCGACACGAGTTCTCCTCTGTGGGCGAGGGCGCCGAGCGCCGGCAGCTTCGCGTCGTCGTCGGGATCGAGGAGCTCGACCGTGCCGTCGGAACGAAGACGTCCGCCGCGCACTTCGTCGCCGAGACGCGCCTCAAGCGGGGTCGGATCCCCCGGCCATACGCGCGTGATGTGCCAGACCTCGTCCGCGACCACCGCGGTGGTCGGCGCTGCCCTGTCGATCATGCGATCGCCTCCAGTGCGTCGTCGACGGCCGCCACGACGGCTGCCGTCCAGTTCGGACGCCCCGATCGGAACGGCTCCACCGCCTTCTGTAGGTGGGAGATGGCACGCCAGGCGCGCAGCGCTTCCGGGTCGACGACGCCGCCAGCATCGATGTATCCGCCGAGCAGTTCTTCGTCGCCGCCCGCCGCGAGGAACGAGCCGAGGTCCTGCTCCGGCGCGCCGATCGCCACGCGATCGAGGTCGATCAGCCGAACCTCGCCGTCACCCACGAGCACCTGGTCGGGCGAGAAGTCCCCATGCACGACGACCTCCCGGCCGCCCGCCATCGTTCCTGCGGTCTCCGCGAGGCGCGCCGCGAGGTCGCCGAGCTCCGGCACCAGTGCGTGGATCGCCCGCGCTGCGCGCTCGGCGACCCGCGCCGGCGACGTGCGCGGCGTCCGCAGCTTCCCGATCGGTGCGCGGTGCATGGCGGCGAGCTCCTGCCCCGCGCGTCGAGCGAGCGCAGCAGACGGCTTCTCGGACAGATCGCCCGCACCCCACCAGGCAGCGGACGTCGCCCGCGGGCTGATGAGGCTCGGCACGATGACCGAGACCCCGTGATCAGCGAGGTGCTGGGCCGCGGTCACCGACTGCGTCCCCTCCGACACCTTGATCACGCGAGAATCCGTCGCCATCACCATCCGGCGCAACGGGTTGTAGCGCAGCGGAGCGTCGGTGCGGCGATCGGCGTCGGCGACGTCGGAGAGTCCTGCCACGAGCGCGCGGTCGGCCCACGCGGGGCCGGTGACCGTCGCGGATCCGAGCCGCACCGGCTCGGCTCCCGCGCGCAGAGCGGCGCGCTCATGATTCGTCGCTTTCGCCGGATCCGCGTGGGTGAGCACCCACGACGGCCGGCCCGACTCGTCGCGCACCGCCGCCACGATCGACGTGCCGGGCTTGTACCGGATCCGTTCGATGCGCACCCGGCGGCCCAGCGCCTGGGAGAGCGCATCGGCGCCGGCGAAGATCCCGAGATCGGGCAGCGCGTCGTCGAACCGGATCATGCCGCACCTCCCGCCAGAGCGGGGGCCGCCGTGCGCAGCCACGACGACAGCCGCGAGTCCGGGCTGGCGAGCAGCTCGTCCGGCGCGCCGTCCTCGGCCACTCGACCGTCCTCGATCCACAGCACGCGGTCTGCCGTACGGATCGTGACGGGGTCATGCGTGATCGAGATCGTCGTGCGGCCCTCCGTGAGCGCGTCGATCGACTCGGACACGCGCTCCTTCGATTCCGGATCGAGCCCCGTCGTCGCCTCGTCGAGGATGACGATCGGCGCGTCCCGCAGCAGCGCGCGTGCGATCGCGATGCGCTGGCGCTGACCGCCCGACAGCGTTGCGCCCCGGTCGCCCAGCTCGGTGTCGTACCCGTCGGGCAGCTCGCGGATGAAGGCGTCGGCGAGCGCGCGGCGCGCCGCCTCCTCCACCTCGGCGTCGCTCGCATCGAGCCGCCCGAAGCGGATGTTCTCGCGCACGCTCGTCGCGAACAGCACCGCCTCCTGCAGCACGCTCGAGACGCTCGCCCGCAGGCTCGAGAGCGTCGCGTCGCGCACGTCGACGCCGTCGATCGCGAGGCGCCCCGAGACCGGATCCGCGACGCGCGTCAGCAGCCCCGCGAGGGTCGATTTCCCCGCGCCCGACGGGCCGAGCACGCAGACCTTGCTACCCGGCTCGACGCGGAAGGACAGGTCGCGGAACAACGGCCGCCCGTGTCCGTCGTCGACGTCGACGCGGTCGAACTCGATGCGGCCGCGCACGCCGCCCGCGAGCTCGCCCAGCGGTCGCGCCCAGTCGCGGTCGGCGATCTCGGGGCGCTCGTCGAGCACCTCGGCGACGCGCTCTCCCGACGCGAGCGCGCGAGCGATCCGGCCCGTGAACTTCGCGAGGTCCTTGAGGGGGCGCAGCGCGAGCTTCAGGTAGGTCGTGAAGATCACGAGGTCGCCCGGCGTGAGCGCGCCCTCGATGACGCGCCAGCCTCCGACGACGAGCACGATCGCGAGGGCGAGCCCGACGATCACGTCGGTTCCGCGCTCGAGGCCCGCAGCGAGGCGGCGCGAGGCGACGCCCTGGCCGAGCGCGCGCTCGTTGCTGTGCTCGAAGGTGCGGCCGCGCTGCTGCTCGAGCCCGTACGCCTGCACGACGCGGATCGCGCCGAACGTCTCGGACGCGGCGTTCGCGATCTGGCCCTCGCTCTTGCGGGTGCGGCGCGACACCGCAACAATCTTGCGGCCGCTCGACCGCGACATGATCGCGTAGGCGAGCGCGGATCCGAGCACGACGAGCGCGAGCAGCGGATCCATCACCATCATCACGATCGACAGGACGACAAGGGTGATCACGTTGCCGACGAGCGGCAGTCCGGCCGAGACGGCGACCTCCTGCAGCCGCCCGACGTCGCCGACGAGGCGCTGCACGTTGTCGCCGTGCTGCGCGCGGGAGTGGTACTTCTGCCCGAGCGACTGCAGGTGCGAGAACACGCGCGAGCGCAGGCGCGTCGCGACGCGGGATCCGACGAGCGCGAAGACGACCGTCGAGCAGTACTGCGCGATGGCGCGCACGCCGACGAACCCGAGCAGCAGGATCCCACAGGAGACGAGCAGGGCGACGCTCGCGCCGGGCTGTCCCTCCGCGGCTCCCTCCGTCGCCCCGAGGCTCACGGTGACGGCGTCGATCACGATCTTCAGCGGCCACGGCTCCGCGACGCGCATCACGACCTCGATCAGCATCATCGCGACGCCGCCGGCCATGATCCAGCCCTGGCCGCGCAGGTGCGGCCGAGCGAGCGCGAGGGTGCGCCGCACGGCGTTGAGGCTGCCGTTCGCCGGCTTGTTGGTGCTCATCGGAACCCTCCCGGAAGGATGCGATCGAGGGTGCGATCCCAGTCGTGCTGGCTGACGGCGCGCGCCCGACCTGCGGATCCGAGTCGGCGCGCGAGGCCGCGGTCGTCGCGCAGCGTGGTGAGTGCGCCGCGGAGCGCGTCGACGCCGCCGGCCGGCACGAGGATCCCCGTGTCGTCGTGAGCGATGAGGCTCGGAATCTGACCCGTCTCGGACGCGACGACCGCGAGTCCCGCGGCGAGGTATTCGAAGGCCTTGAGCGGGGAGAAGTACGCATCGGCGGTCGCCGGGTACGGCGCGACACCGACGTGCATGGCGGCCAGCTCCGCCGGCACCGCCTCGTGCGGGATCGCCCCGAGCCAGCGCACGTCGGCACCGAGCGCGTCGGCGACGCCCTCCAGGCGCTCGCGCTCGGGCCCATCGCCGATGATCGTCAGGCGCACGCCCTCGAGGTCCGCGATCGCGGCGATCGCGATGTCGACGCCATGCCAGCTCTTGAGCGAGCCGATGAAGACGACCTCGAGGATCCCGTCGCGCAGTTCGGCGGGGGCGAACGCGCGGGTGTCGACGCCGTTCGGCGCGACGATCGTCGACGCGTCGGCGGATCCGTGCGCGAGCGCCCACTCGGCGACGGGCTCGGAGACGCAGGCGACGGTCGCGGCACGGGACAGGACGCGGCGCACCGCGGCTGTGGCACCGGTCTCGTCGACGAGAGTGCGATGGGTGCGCTGCTCTTCGATGAGGGGCGCGTTGACCTCCACGACAGCGGGGGCCGCCACGCGCGCCGACACATCGGAGAAGAGCGAGAGGCGCTCGTACACGAGGTCGCATCCGTCGTCCGCGATCCGCTCGGCGATCTGGACGGCGGCGCGCGCGACCGCACGCTCGCGGTCCGCGGCGTCGCCGCGCCCGACGGGCACCGTGACGATGGGCGCGCCGCCCATCTCGGCGGATCCCGACCGGGTCGCGTACACCGTGACGTCGTCGCCGCGGCGCTGGAACGCCCGCACGATCTGCTGCACGTGCACCGACGCGCCCTTCGAACCGTCCACCGGAATGCCGGGGTCCGTGCATACAAATGCGACGCGCATCACGCCACCAGCTCTCGTGAGAAGTCCTGCGCGGTCTCGGGCAGATCGCCGTTCGTCAGGCGTGCGTGCGCATGGGCCTGGTTCCGGGCGTCGTGGCGGCGCTCGACGAGAGAGCGAGCCGCCTCGGCGAGCGCGACGATATCGACGGATCCCTGCGCGACGCGGCGCAGCGCCGTCGCCAGCGCGGCCGGGTCACCGGGCGAGGTGAGCAGCCCCGTCTCACCGTCGATGACGACCTCGGGGATCCCCGTGACCGGCGTGGAGACGCAGGGCACCCCCGTGGCCATCGCCTCGAGCAGCACCGTGGGCAGCCCGTCGGCGTTGCCGTCGGATCCGACGATGCACGGGGCGGCGAAGACGTCCGACTCGCGCAGCAGCTGGGTGACCTCGCACTGCGAGAGGGGTCCGGGCATCCGCACAGCGTCCTGGAGGCCGAGCGTTCGCACGCGATCGCTCAGCTCGTCGGCCAGCTCGCCGCCGCCCGCGAGCGTCAGCTCGGCGTCGATGCCCGTCGCCCGCAGCACGGCGAACGCGTCGAGCAGCACGTCGAATCCCTTCTTCTCGACGAGGCGACCGACGGCCGCGACGCGGAGCGCGCCTGCCGGACGGACGGGGCGCCGATACGCGAACCGCTCGACCTCGATCGCGTTCGGCACGAGGTGGATCCGGTCGGCGTCGTCGGGCGCGATGCCGCGCAGGTGGGCGACGTTGAAGGCGCTGACGGTCGCGACATAGGCGGCGTCCGCGATCAGCGTGCGCAGGCGCGCGGGGTCGACGGACTCGTGGAACAGGTCCTTCGCGTGCGCCGTGAACGAGTACGGGATCCCCGTGATGAGGCTGGCGAGCCGGGCGACAACGGCCGCCGAAGTCGCGAAGTGCGCGTGCAGGTGCGTCAGCCGCTCCTCGCGGGCGTGCTGGGCGAGGGCGACGGCGGCGATGGCCTCGTCCGCCTCCGAGGCGAGCAGCTCCGGCAGCGCACGAGCGACGCCATCGCCGACCCACGGCTCGGCCTCGCGCAGCGCCGCCCACAACAGCGACGGCTTGCTCGGCCGCGGCAGGTAGCGCACGGGCGCCGCCACGCGTGCGAGCTGCGGGTGGAAGCGCGGATCCTGCGAGGGGCGCAGGGCGAAGACGGTGAGCGTCTCCCCCGCTGCCTCGCGCGCGAGCAGCTCCGTGACGATGAACGTCTCCGAGAAGCGCGGGTACACCTTCACGACGTAGCCGATGCCGCCGCGCGCGTTGTCAGACTGCAATGAACTCATCCTCCAGAACTGAAGCGTCTGCAGACCCGAGGAGGTCTGCGGCGATCGACGGGATCCGGCCGAGGCCATCGAGCTCGACGCCGGCCCGCGAGATCGTGCGTCCTGCGTTCGCGGCGAACCAGCGCCCGATGGTCTCCGGATCCGTTTCCCACGGCGAGAGCGTTTCGATCACGCCGGCGCGGGTGAGCGCCGCGGCGCGGATCCCCTGCTCGGCACGACGACGGCGCCGCGGAGCGACGAGCGCGGGAGTCTCTGTCGACATCACCTCGCAGATCGTGTTGTACCCGCCCATGCACACGACCGCTTCCGCGCCGCGGATGAGCGGCAGCGCATCCGGCACCCGGCGCACCACGCTCGTGCGGTCGGTCGCGACTGCCGCGACGCGCTCGCGATCCGCGGCGGTCATCTGGGGTCCGGTCACGATGAGGTGCGTGAGGCCCTCCGGCACGGGGGCCGCGGCGGCGGCAGCAGCGAGGTCGACGCCGTCGATTCCGCCGCCGACGGTCGTCAGCAGGTACGGCGCGTCGACCTGGTGCTGGGGGCCGTCGACCCGGCCGTCGGCGAGGTAGCCGGTGTGCGCGACAAGATCGCGAAGCGATGCGGGCAGCTCGCCCGATACCGACAGATCGTGCACGCGGGGGTCGCCGTAGACCCAGATCGCGTCGAAGAGCGCGCGGATCCGCGGTGCCCCGCCGAGCGCGCTCCACTCGCCGGCCGCTGCTCGCGGTGCGTCGAGCACGTCGCGAAGGCCGAGGACGATCCGGCACTCGGGGTTCGCGGCGCGCAGCGTGCGCAGCCCGTCCTCGAGCTCGCCGCCCACGCCGAACGGGTGGCGGTCGATGACGACGAGGTCGGGGGCGAACGCCGAGAGGGCCGCACGGAACGCGCCGCCGCGCAGCGCGGTCGACGCCTCGAGATCGAGGTCGAGCTCGCGCGAGACGTAGCCGCCCTCGCCGTGCTGCACGCCGGGAAGGATGAGCCAGTCCCATCCTCGCGGCGCACGGAACCTCGTCGCCTCGGGGCGCCCCGCGACGAGCAGACCCGTGACGGGTTCGGCCGATCCGGCGCTCAGCGCGTGTGCGAGCGCAAGATTGCGGCGGATGTGGCCGAGGCCGGCCGAGTCGTGCGAGAACAAGACGATTCTCGTGCTCATGTCTACTCCTGATCCCTGCCCCATCGGTATGTCGGGGCTGTACGACTTCTACACTCGTCGTCGTCCGGGAAAGGAGGATGAGGCACAGATGAGAAGATTCTCATCCAGCGGAATCAGCCCACGAGGCGGTATCCCATTCCGCGCACGGTCTCGATCCGCTCGGCTCCGAGCTTCGCGCGCAGGTACCGCACGTACACATCTACGATGTTCGAGCCGGGGTCGTAGTCGTAGCCCCAGACCTGGCTGAGCAGCTGTTCGCGGCTCATGACCTGGTCGGGATGGCGCAGGAACTCTTCCGCGAGGGCGAACTCGCGCGCCGAGAGCTCGACGTTCGCGCCATCGACCTCCGCGCGGCGCGAGCGCAGGTCGAGGCTCACTCTCCCGAAGCTCAGCGTCGTCGACGAGGTCGCCTCCGGCTGAATGTCGCGGATCCGCACGCGCACGCGGGCGAGCAGCTCGTCGAAGCGGAACGGCTTCGGAATGTAGTCGTCGGCGCCGCCGTCGAGGCCGCGCACGGTGTCCTCGAGCGAGCTGTGCGCCGTCAGCATGATGACGGGCACGCGGCTGCCGGTGCCCCGCAGGGCCCGAAGGACGCTGAAGCCGTCCATGCCGGGCAGACCGACGTCGAGCAGGACGAGATCGAACTCGATCGACCGCGCCAGTTCGAGGCCCTCGTCGCCGCTCGCGGCGCGCTCGGTCGCATACCCCGCGGCGCCCAGGCCCTTCTCGATGAACGTGGCGATGCGGTCCTCGTCTTCGACGATCAGGATCCTGCTCATCGTTCCTCCTCGTCGTCGGGGTCCGCGGGGGTCCGCGGCAGAACCACCGTGAACCGGGATCCGCGCCCGACCTGCGTATCGAGATCGACCCGCCCTCCGTGTGCGTGCACGAGCGCGAGCACGATTGACAGCCCGAGCCCGGATCCGTCGGCGCCGCGGCTGTCCGTGGCGCGGCCGAACCGCTCGAAGATCCGCTCGCGGGCCTCGTCGGGGATGCCGGGCCCGTCGTCATCGACCCAGCAGCGCAGGCCATCGCGATCGAGGGAGCTGCCGATCTCGATGCGGGTGCCCGGCTCGGAATACTTCGCCGCGTTGTCGGCGAGCTGCACCCAGGCCTGGGTGATCCGCTCGTGATCGACGAACGCCTCGCCTCGTGCAACGGATCCAAGCGTCCAATCACGATCCGGAATGACGCGGATCTTCGCGAACACGCCGCGCGTGAGCTCGTCGACGTCAACGGCTCGCGGCGCGTGGGCCCCGCTGCGTTCGGCCTCGGCGAGGTGCGAGATCTGGGCGATGAGGCCCGACATCCTGTCGAGCTCATCGATCGCAAGGTCGCGCGTCTGGGCGACGTCTGCGGGATCGGTCAGGTCGACGAGCTCGAGATGACCGCGCACGATCGTGACGGGGGTCGCGAGCTCGTGCCGCACGTCGTTGAGCACGCGCCGCTGCCCGCGGAACGCCTCCTCGAGGCGCGCGATCATCGCGTTGATGGTCTCGGTGAGGTCCGACAGGTCGTCGTTGCCACTCACGGGGATGCGCTCGTCGAGGGCGCCGGCGGTGATCCGTGCGGCGGTGGTGCGCAGCTCGCGCACGGGCCTCAACAGCCGCCCGGCGACGATCCAGCCCACGAGGCCGATGACGATGAGGACGCCGAGCGCGGCCCAGGCGTACGCGCCGATGACCGAGCGCAGATCAGCGAGGCGCGAGTCGACGGAGATGCCCGAGATGAACAGTCCCTCGGCCTGATCGCCGTCTACGGCGAGGGGAACCGCGAGGTAGCGCACGGGGCTGCCGCCCAGCGCGTGCGTGCCGATGACGATGCCGCTCGACGTCGCGACCTCGGCGACGCCGTTCGAAAAATCGGGATCGCTGAGGTCGATGATCGTCGACGCACCGGGCCCGTATGCCGGGCTGCCGTCTATCAGGCCGAGGGTGCTGCCGCCGAGCGGCGGCGACACGATGCTCATGATCTCCTCGACGAGCGCGTCGACGTTCGTGAAGCCCGACAGATCCTCGACAGTCGCGGTTCCGGCGGAGCCGTCGACCGATCCGACGCGATCGCCGTCGATGCGGGTCTCGATGCCCGTGAGCTCCTGGTGCAGTTCGGCGTCGATCCCGTCGATCACGCGGGTGTACTGCAGAAAGAAGGCGATGCCGCCGGCGACGACGAGGCCGACCGCCGTGACCGCGAGGATCGCGGCGAGGATCCGCACCCGCACGGGGACGCGCCATCGGGCGAGGGCCATGCGCTCTCCCTTCGTCGCACTGTGATTCAGCCTACCGAGCGCCGCCTGAACGAGAACGCGGGCCGGATCCCGAAGGATCCGACCCGCTCATGCTGCGGCTAGATCAGTTGCCGGCGAGCTTCTCGCGGAGCGCCGCGAGGGCCTCGTCGTCAGCGAGGGCGCCGGCACCGGCGCTCTCCGACGAGAAGGTGCTCGATGCCGCCGAGCCGGCCGGGGCCTGCTCCTCGGCGTTCGCCTCGGCTTCGATGGCCTTGGCGACCTGTTCCTTGTGGTTCTCCCAGCGAGCCTGCGCCTGAGCGTACTCCTGCTCCCAGGTCTCGCGCGCCTCGTCGTAGCCCTCGAGCCACTCGCTCGTCTCGGGGTCGAAGCCCTCGGGGAACTTGTACTCGCCGTTCTCGTCGTACTCGGTCGTCATGCCGTAGAGCGACGGGTCGAACTCGGTGCCGTTCGGGTCGACCATGTCGTTGGCCTGCTTGAGCGACAGCGAGATGCGGCGGCGGTCCAGGTCGATGTCGATGACGCGGACGAACAGCTCCTCGCCCACCGATACGACCTGCTCGGCCATCTCGACGTGCTTGTGCGACAGCTCGGAGATGTGCACGAGGCCCTCGATGCCGTCCGCGACGCGAACGAACGCACCGAACGGAACGAGCTTGGTGACCTTACCGGGCGTGATCTGACCGATCTGGTGCGTGCGGGCGAAGACCTGCCACGGGTCTTCCTGCGTCGCCTTGAGCGACAGCGAGACGCGCTCGCGGTCGAGGTCGACCTCGAGAACCTCGACGGTGACCTCCTGGCCCACCTCGACGACCTCGCTGGCGTGGTCGATGTGCTTCCACGAGAGCTCGGACACGTGGACGAGGCCGTCCACGCCGCCGAGGTCGACGAACGCACCGAAGTTGACGATCGACGAGACCTGGCCCTTGCGGACCTGGCCCTTGTGCAGGCCGCCCAGGAACTGAGCGCGGCTCGCGGACTGCGTCTCCTCGAGGAGCGCACGGCGCGAGAGCACCACGTTGTTGCGGTTCTTGTCGAGTTCGAGGATCTTCGCCTCGAGCTCCTGGCCGAGGTACGGCGTCAGGTCGCGCACGCGGCGCAGCTCGATGAGCGAGGCCGGGAGGAAGCCGCGGAGGCCGATGTCGAGGATGAGGCCGCCCTTGACGACCTCGATGACCGTGCCCTTGACGACACCGTCGTTCTCCTTGACCTGCTC
The DNA here is from genome assembly GCF_000422745.1 of Microbacterium gubbeenense DSM 15944. Classification (GTDB taxonomy): domain Bacteria; phylum Actinomycetota; class Actinomycetes; order Actinomycetales; family Microbacteriaceae; genus Microbacterium; species Microbacterium gubbeenense. The sequence goes on along the minus strand of NZ_AUGQ01000006.1, from coordinate 117,604 downwards.
CACGTCGCCCCAGGCGCGCTCGTACTGCGCGCGCTTCTTCGACAGGATCAGTCGGCCTTCCTTGTCCTCCTTCTGGAGAACCAGGGCCTCGATGCGGTCGCCCACGTTGACGACGTCATCGGGGTTGACGTCGTGCTTGATGGACAGCTCGCGCGAGGGGATGACGCCCTCGGTCTTGTATCCGACGTCGAGCAGAACCTCATCGCGGTCGATCTTGACGATCTCGCCGTCAATGATGTCGCCGTCGTTGAAGAACTTCAGAGTCTTCTCGACCGCGGCCAGGAAGTCTTCCGCAGATCCGATGTCGTTGATCGCGACCTGCGTGGTGGCCGAGGCGGTCGTTGCGTTAGTCATGTAGTAGTTAGCCTTCAGGGGTTGAAATCTCGGGCTTCAGATCCGGACGGAATGGGCACGTGCCCGCACAATCACACAGGGGAACCGGAAGCGGTTGGATGGGTTTCAGCGATCACGCGGCAGTCTGCACGCCCGATCCGAAGAGCGAGCGAGCCGACGCGCGCACGCGTGACACTTCAGGATAGCACGATAGGTCACCGCGATGCCACGCGGGAGTTGGGATCTGGTCACTCCTCCCCCTCTTCCCGAGCGCGTGCGGAACGAGCCGGGGCGGCTCGGGACGCACACCCCGCGCACGGGACGAACTGCGGCAACTCATCATCGTTCCTAGTTTCTATCACCAATCTTCGTGAAAGTCTTGTTCTTCGTTCATTTGTTCGATAGAATCGGGGCATGAACAACGACGCGTTCGACGATCTGCTCACCGGTCTCACCGGCGAGCAGTGCGACGAGGCGCGCGAGGCCCTCCTCAGTCTCGAACAGGCCCGTCGCGATGCCGCGCTCGTCGAGGGGCGCCGCGTTCGGGCGCTCGCCGTTCTCGCGCGGCTCGCCGACGCGCAGGCCCAGGGTTCGTCGAACTCCCATGCGCGCGCCGATGCCCGTCGGTCGCTGGCCGCCGAAGCAGCGTGCGCTCTCCGCGTCGCCCCGAGCGAGGCGCGGAACGAGATGAACCTCGCAGATACCCTCGACCACGACTACCCGAAGACGCTCGCCTCGCTTACGGACGGGCGCATCTCGCTCGCACATGCGGGCCATGTCGCGGCGGCCGGAGGGGCTCTCGACGCGCACGCCCGCGCCTCGCTCGACGACCACGCTCCGGCATATGCGGAGGCGCGCACGGCCCGCGAGTTCGCCAAGATCGTGAAGAAGCAGGCGGCCGACCTCGACACGCGATCACTCATGGAGCGGCACGACGCCGAGCGTGCTCGGCGCTACATCTCGGTGCGCGCCGGCGATTACGGCATGTCGCTCACTCAGATCTATGCGCCGACGGTCGAGACGCGCGCGATTCTGGACATCCTCGATTCGCGTGCCCATGCGATCCGCCGCGACCGCCTGCGGGCGATGCGCGAGTACGAGCGCGAGCACGGCGCGCTTCCCGATGGCGAGTGGACGTCCCCCGAATCGGGCCGAGGCGAGATCACCAACCCGCTCGAGATCGCCGCGACCGACAATCGCACCCTCATGCAGATCCGCGTCGACCTGCTGCAGGATGTGCTGCTGACGGCCGAGCCGACCGGTCACGAGCTCGCGGCGTCCGGTACGGGCACGACGCTCGATCAGATCCGCCCGACGGTGCACATCACGATCCCCGTCGACCAGCTCCTCGATCCAGATCGCGGGTCCGGCTGGCTCGAGAGCGGCGAGCTCGCGTCTCCCGATACTCTCCGCATCCTCGCCGGGCAGGCCGCAGGCTGGGAACGGCTGTTCATCCGGCCAGAGGACGGCACGATCGCCGCGGCGGATCACTACCGACCGACCGCGGCGCAGAAGCGCGCGCTGCTCGCACGCGACATGACGTGCCGCATCCCCGGATGCGAGACGACCGCCCGGAAGTGCGATATCGATCATGGGCACGACTATGCCCTCGGCGGGCGGACGTCGCTCGACAACCTCGAGTCGCTGTGTCCCGGCCATCATCAGATGAAGCATCAGACCGGTTGGCGCGTCAGGCAGAAAGCGGGAGGAGTCGTCGAGTTCACCACTCCCCTCGGCCGCACCGTCACCGACGAGCCGATCAGTCGCGTCTTCTTCTGCGACACGCCGCCACGCGGCGGCACGGCGCGCACCGATGCCGACGCTGATGCCGACGCACATGTTCAGCAGTTCCTCGCCGACCGGGGCGACAACGAATTCGCCCAGCTGCAGCGCGAGACGATCCGGGGCCGACAGGCGCGCTACGCCGACATGCGCCGGCGCGAGCGGGAGCTCGCCGCCCTGGGCGCCGACCCGGAGGGCGGAAGGCCGGACGACGCCGCATCGGACGTCGAACGAGACCTTTCGTGGTTCGACGATCCGCGGGCGCTCCGCCTCGAGCAGCGGTGGGACGAGACGTTCCTCGAGCGCCTCGAATCAGGATTGCTGGTCGGGGCGTGACGACGGAGGGCGACCACCCCGCACGGGGATGGCCGCCCTCCGTACCTACCTGGCGACCGCGTCAGTACTTCGCCGACTGGCCGCCGTCGATCGGCAGCACGGCCGCGTTGACGTAGCTCGAGTCGTCGGAGAGCAGGAACGCGACGACCGCCGCGATCTCGTGAGCTTCGCCGTAGCGCTTGGTCGGGTTGGCCTGGATGAACTGCTCCGCGGCCTTCCGCGGGTTCTCCGGGTCGAGCTGCTTCATCGAGTTCTCGACCATCGGCGTCCAGATCGCGCCCGGGGCGATCGCGTTCACCCGCACCCCGTACTCGCCGTACTCGATCGCTGAGTTGCGGGTGAGGCCCACCACACCGTGCTTCGCGGCCGCGTAGCCCGACTGGTTGCCGACGCCGCGAATACCGCCGACGCTCGCGGTGTTCACGACGGATCCGCTCTTCTGCTCGCGCATGTGCGCCAGCACCTTCTCGAGGCCGAGGAACGCGCCGGAGAGGTTGATCGACAGCACGCGCTGGAACTCGTCGTTCGTGAACGACTCGGTCAGGTTCTGCTTGCCCTCGATGCCGGCGTTGTTGAAGAACCCGTCGATGCGGCCGAACTTCTCGATCGTCGCCGACACGTACGCCTCGACGTCCGATTCCTTCGACACATCGGCCACCACCGTGATGACGGTTGCGTCGGGCGCCGCTTCACGCACCGCGTCGACCGACGCTGCGAGGCCCTCTTCGGAGATATCGACGAGCGCCAGTTGCGCGCCCTCGCTCGCGACGCGCACGGCCGTCGCGCGTCCGAGTCCTGAACCGCCGCCAGTGATCACGATCGTCTTGCCGTCAAAACGTGCCATGATGCATTCCTTTCACCCGATGAGCGTGTGTTTCACGTGTAATTCTACAATAGTCGATTATGCGCCGTTCGGGGCCATCAATGGCCTCCGGCGGGCGATACGATGACGTGAACCATTCTCTCCTCGCCTCACCTCCCGGAGCGCCCATGACTCGTTCGTCCGGCGCCGCGCGCTTCCTCGTCGCGTGGTCAGCGTTCCGCGCTCTCGCGGCGCTCGTGATCATCTTCACACTCGTGTACCTGTTCGTCCATGACCTGTCCTATGTGCGGATCGCGGAGGATCCGCCCGCCGCGCACGTTCCGACCTACGTGGCGAACTACTTCAGCTACTTCACGATCGAGTCGAACATCTTCGCCGCGCTCTTCCTCGGCGCGGCCGCGATCTGGGGCTTCACGCGCGGCCGCCGCGGCGCCCCGCAGCCGCGCGTCCTCGTGGCCGGCCAGGTGCTCGCCGCCTGCTGCATGCTGCTGACGGGAGTCGTCTACAACGCCCTGCTCCGCGGCGATGACACGGCGGGCGGCGTCGCCCCGTACGTCGCGTGGACCAGCGAGCTCATGCACGTGATCGCCCCCCTCGTGCTGCTCGCCGACGTGCTCATCGCGCCGCGCCCCGCACGGCCGCGGTGGTCCGCGATGCTCGTACCCATCGGATACGCGATCGCGTATGTGCTCTACACGCTCGTGCGCGCGCCGTTCATCGTCTCGCCCGTCGGCGGCGCGCCGTCGTGGTACCCCTACCCGTTCTTCAACCCGGCGGTGCAGGGCGGATGGGGCGGCGTGTTCTCCTACATCGGCGTCATGGCCGCGGGCTTCGCCGTCTTCTCGGCCGCCCTCGTTGCGTTCCTCAGGTGGCGCGCGCGTCCGAAGTGAGCCCGTAGCCGACGTGCGGGGCGACCACGCCCGCGAGCAGCTCGATCGAACGCAGCGTCGTTTCGTGATCCGCCCGGAGCGAATGTACCTGGAACGACACGTCGGTCGACGCCGCGATCGCGCGATCCGCCGACAGCGACTCGACCACCTCGTCGACCGTGCCGACATGCGTGTCGGTTGCGCGCACGAGGGCGTCGAGGCTCATCCCATCAGGATCGATCCGCACGGTGCTGCGCGCCGTGCGCTCAAGCTGGGCCCGCGATGCCTCGATCAACTGGGTGCGATCGCGGTCCGAATCCACGACCACCGCCGTGCGCGAGGCGAGCACCCGCGCGGCCGCGCCGTCGTCGAGCGCACCGCGGTAGGCCTCGATGATCGGCAGCTGCGCGTCGTGCAGCGGAATCCCGCCCGGCTTCTCCTGCGTGCGCGAGAGCATGAGCCCGTCTCCCGCCGAGGCCGCCCGCACGGCGCCCGCCGCGCCGAACGTCGCCTGCCAGATCCGGGCCGACAGCCCGTCTGACGCGGGATAGATCCGCGAGTCCGTTCCCCGCACGCCGAGCCCCGCCAGCGCGTCCCGGAAGACGCCGAGGTGGTCAGCGAAGAGCTCCGCGCGGTGCGACGGATCCCGGCCGAACGCCGCGAACGACGCCGGGGTCCCGCCCGGGGCCACGCCCAGCTGCACGCGGCCGCCGGACATCGCGTCGAGCACGCTCGCATCTTCGGCGGCGCGCACCGGATCATCGATCGGGAGCGTCAGGACCGCCGTGCCCAGCCGGATCCGCGTCGTGCGCGCGGCGGCCGCGGCCAGCAGGACGAGCGGCGACGGCAGGCCGCCCTCGTCGCGGCTGAAGTGGTGCTGCGCGACCCACGCCGACGAGAACCCCGCCCGATCAGCGGCCTCGATCTGCTCGAGGGCGAACCGGTAGCGATCAGCCGCCGGTGCGTCCTCGAGCAGACGCGAGAAGAAACCGAGACGAGGTCCCGTCATCGTCACTCCAGCTCGAGCAGTTTCTCGAGGGCCTGCGTGAGGTCGGCGTCGGCCTCGGCGTAGGCGACCATGTCGCCCGACGAGAGCGCCGCCTGCTTGGCGTCGAGTGCGGTCTTCGCCTCGGCGAGAGCGTCCTCGTACGTTCCGCCGGAGGGATCCGTCGGCTCCTCGGTCGGCTCGGCGCTCGGATCCTCGACGCTGCCCTCGGTCGGGTCCTCGCCCGACCCCTCGGGGTCGGCCTCGGGCGCCGTCGGAGTGATGTCCTCGTCGCCCGTCTCGGCACCGGAATCACCCTCGAACAGGGTGTCGAGCGCCTCGGCGAGCGTGTCCTCGAACGCGACCTCATCGCCGAACACCACCAGCACCTTGCGCAGCAGCGGGTACGACGTGTCGCGGGACGACTGCACGTAGACGGGCTGCATGTAGAGCAGACCATCGCCGACCGGCAGTGTCAGGAGGTTACCCGGCGTCACCGTCGAGTCACCGATCTGCAGAACGTTCAGCTGTTCGGCGACCTGCTGGTTCGAGTCGAACGTGTTCTGCACCTGACCCGGTGCGGGAACTGTGCTCGCCGACGATATCTCGAGCATTCGGAGCTTGCCGTAGTCGTCGCGCACGGCACCGTCCTCGCCGCCCGCATCGGAGTCGACCGAGAGGTAGCCCATGAGCACCTGGCGGTCACCGCCGTCGGGGATGAACGAGGTGAACATCGAGAAGGTCGGCTCCTCCTCGCCCGGCATCTGCATCGTCAGGTAGTACGGCGGCTGCAGCGCGCTCTCGTCGGTCGGATCCTGCGGCGTCTCCCACGCGTTGTCGCGCTGGTAGAACGCGCTCGCCGTGTCGACGTGGTAGACGCCGAGCATCGAGCGCTGCACCTTGAACAGGTCGGTCGGGTAGCGCACGTGGCTCATCAGGTCGCCCGACATTTCGCTGACCGACTTGAGGGTCGACGGGAAGATGTTCTGCCACGTCTTGAGCACCGGATCCTCGTCGTCCCACGCGTAGAGGGTGACGGATCCGTCATAGGCGTCGACCGTCGCCTTGACCGAGTTGCGCATGTAGTTCACGTCGTCGACGAGCAGGTTCGGCTGCGGGTTCGACGAGTCGCTGATCGCCTGCGACAGCGACGTCGGGGTCGCGTACGGGTACGACGCACTCGTCGTGTAACCGTCGACGATCCACACGACGCGGCCGTCGACGACGCTGGGGTACGGATCCTGGTCGAGCGTCAGGTACGGCGCCACCTTCTGCACGCGGTCGCGGGGGTTGCGGTCGTACAGGATCTGCGACTCGTCGTTGATCTGGTCGCTGAACAGGATCTGCTCCGACTGGAACTTCAGCGCGTAGAGCATGCGGTTGAAGTAGCTGCCGAGGCTCGGTCCGCCGTCGCCGGAGAACGTCGTGTAGGTCTGGTTCTCGTCTCCCGAACCGGTGGCGTAGTCGAGCTCGACCGGGTCGTCGCCCTCGGGCGCGCCGACGATCGAATACAGCGGCGTCTGCTCGCCGAAGTAGATGCGGGGCTCGTACTCGACGTCAGTCAGGAAGCCGGACGCGGGGATGTCGCCCTCGATGAAGACCGGCTCGCCCTCGTCCGTGCGCTCGTTGCCGCGCGCGGCCACCATGCCGTAGCCGTGCGTGTACGTCATCGTCGAGTTGACCCAGCTCTGCGATTCGCCGAGGCCATCGAGGTTCAGCTCGCGAAGGGCGACCACGGTGTCCTGCATCTCGCCGTCGATCTCATAGCGGTCGACGTCGAGGGTGTCCTGGAACTGGTAGTACGGACGCACCTGCTGCAGCTGCTGCACCGTCGGGCTGATGATCGAGGGATCCATCAGGCGCAGCGAGGCCGTCGTCGCCGCGTCGTTGCGCAGCTGGCCCTTCTCCACCGTGGTCTCGGCCTCGTACTGCGTCGTCTCGATCTCGTCGAGCTCATAGGCCGCGCGCGTCGCGTCGACGTTCTTCTGGTAGAACTCGCTCTGCAGCGCACGCTCGTTCGGTGTGACCTGGAACGTCTGCACGCCCCACGGCAGTGCGAGCGTGATCACGAGCGAGGTCACGATCAGCAGGCCGGTCGCGACGAGCGGGTAGCGCCACTTGCCGATGAATGCGGTGACGAGGAACAGGATCGCCACGAGCGCCGCGACGATCGACAGGATCGTCTGGCCGGGGATCACGGCGTTCGCCGCGACGTAGTCCGGTCCGGTGATGCGCCCCGCCTCGGCGGTGAGCGATGCGAAGCGGTCGAGCCAAATGCTGGCCGCCTGCAGCAGCAGGTATACGCCGGCGATGATCGCGACCTGGATGCGCGCGGGTTTCGAGATGCTCATCTCGCCCTGGCCGACGCGAACGGATCCGTACAGGTACGCCACGAGCGCCGTCACGAGCAGCGAGATCAGCACGACCGCCGAGGCGAACCCGACGAGGCCCTGGTAGAACGGCAGGTCGAACATGTAGAACGACAGGTCGAGGCCGAACTGCGCATCGGTCTCACCCGAGTCGACGCCGTTGAACCACATCCACGTGGTCTCCCACTGCGTCGAGGCCGCGAAGCCGGCGAAGAATCCGAACAGCACCGGAATGCCCCACATCGCGAGGCGGCGCAGCGGCTCGACGACTTCCTGGTAGCGGTCGAGCTGCGAGCTCAGGCGCGCATACACGGGGCGCATGCGGTAGGCCAGGAAGATCGAGAGCCAGACCGGAACGGCCATGCCGACGAATCCGATGGCGAACATGACCACGCGCGCGACCCACTGCGTCGTGAGGACGGTTCCGAAGTCGAGCTGGCGATACCAGAGAAGCTCGGTATACAGGCTCGCGAGCCCGAACAGCACCGCGATGAGGACCGCAATGATCGCAACGGTCGCGATCACGATCCGTCGCGTCGGAGAAACGGATGTGGCCGGAGGCTGCGCGTGGTTATTGGTCACCCGACCATTCTATGAGCGGTTCCTATGAGGGGGCACAGGACGGGAGATTCTCCGCTTCGCCCTGAGCGATCATGTCGACCGCGTCCACGGCATCGTCGAGCGTCTCGACGCTGACGACCGTGAGGCGATGCGGAACGTGGCCGACGACCTCCGCGCAGTTCGATGCGGGAGCGAGGAAGAAGTCGTTGCCGGCGTTCGATGCGCCGTACAGCTTCTGACGGATGCCGCCGATCGCCCCGATGTCGCCCTCGGCGGTGATCGTTCCGGTGCCGGCGATGTTCTCGCCGCCCGTCATCTCCCCCTCGGTCAGGGTGTCGATGATGCCGAGCGCGAACATCGTGCCGGCGCTCGGCCCGCCCACGTTGTCGAGCTGGATCGAGATGTCAACGGGATTCTCGTAGCTCACCGAGAGCAGCGCGCCGATCGCCCAGCTGTCGTCCTCGAGCTTCTCGGGGGTGACCTCTTCCGTCACCTCATCACCGTCGCGCTCGAGTGTGAGGACGACCGGGTCGCCGGCGGCCGCCGCGATCCCGTCACGCAGTCCGGTCACCTGCTCCACCGTCTGCCCGTCCACGGCGCGGATCAGGTCGCCCTCTTCGATGAGGCCCTGCGAGGGCGAGTCATCGGTCAGGGACACAACGCGGATGTCCGCGGGCACGTCGTAGCCGAGGTGCCGCAGCGCCGCGGCCTCCGCCTCGCTCTGCGAATCGGTCATCGCGGCCTGGTTCTGCGCGTCGCGCTGCTCGCTCGTCTGCCCCTCGGGGAACACCGCGCTGATCGGCACGATCGCGCGCGACCGATCGAACCACGCCGAGGCCAGTTCGATCCACGACAACGGGTGCTCGCGGTTGCCGACGACCTCGACGGTCGTGAGAGAAAGGGACCCCGTGGTCTCGTGGGCCTCGCCGTCGGGCACACTGATGAGCGGCACTTCTGCGCCGTCGGCATCCTGGACGGCGCCGATCGTGTTGTACACCGGGCCCGGTCGCTGCAGCACGTATTCGGTCGGCAGGAAGCTCATGACAAGCAGTGCGACGAGCGCGACGACGAGTGCAATGGATCCCGCGACGACGCGGCGCGGCCACGCGCGTGGTTCCTGTGGACTATCCGACAACGCGGTAAGCCTTTCTGATCACGGGCACGACCGGCCCCAGAGACGTTAGCGTAGTTCCTGTACCCACAATGCAGGCTGAGCACCGCGGAAAGGCGGCTCTCGTGAGCGACGACAACACCCCTGACGACGACTTCCAGGAGATGCTCCGCCGAATGCTCGGCGGCGAGGGGGCCGAACAGCTGCAGAACATGGGCGTCGACCCCGCCCAGATGCAGCAGATGATGTTCGCCCTGCAGCAGGCCATGAATTCCTCCGGCGATGAGGGGATCTCGTGGGATGCCGCGAAGACCGGCGCGCTGCACATCGCGAATCAGGCGGGCACGTCGATCAGCTCCCGCGATCGCGCCGACCTCGACCAGGCCTTCCAGCTCGCCGACCTCTGGCTCGGCGAGGCTACAACGCTCGCCGCCACGGGAGAGCCGCTGCAGGTCCTCACCCGCGGCAACTGGGTGGAGCAGACGCTTCCGGTCTGGCAGGAGCTCGCGGAGCCGGTCGCGACGAGCGTCGCCGATGCCCTGACGAGCGCGCTCGATCAGCAGGCGCCCGATGAGATGCAGGGCATGATCCAGGGCGCGAGCCGCATGCTGCGCCAGGTCGGCGGCACGCTGTTCGCGAACCAGCTCGGCCAGGTCGTCGGCAAGCTGTCGAAGGAGGTCGTGTCGGGCGGCGACGTCGGGCTTCCGCTGCTTCCCACGGGCACGGCGGCCATCGTGCCGCAGAACTTCGCCGACCTCGGCGACGGACTCGGCATTCCCGATGACCAGCTCGCGCTGTACTTCGCGGCCCGCGAGCTCGCGCACGCGCGCCTGTTCAAGCACGCCAAGTGGCTGCGCCTGCACGTCATGAGCCAGGTCACCGACTACGCGCGCGGGATCCACGTCGACACCCAGGTGCTCGAGGATCTCGCCGAGCGCTTCGACCCGTCGAATCCCTCGGAGCTGCAGGACGCGCTGCAGTCGGGCGCTCTGCTCCCCCAGCAGTCGGAGGCGCAGCAGAACGCGCTCGCGCGGCTCGAGAACATGCTCGCCCTGATCGAGGGGTGGGTCGACGTCGTCGCGGCCGACGCCACGAGCCGCGTGCCGAGCCTCGACAAGATCGCGGAGGCGACGCGTCGCCGCCGCGCGGTCGGCGGTCCGGCGCAAGACGCGCTCGGCGCGCTCGTCGGCCTGCAGCTCAAGCCGCGTCGCCTGCGCGAGGCGGCCGCAATGTGGCGGACGGTCGGCGACGCCGTCGGCCAGGACGCGCGCGACGCACTGTGGGACTATCCCGACCTCGTTCCGAGCGCGTCGGACATCGACGATCCGTCAGCCCTCATCGCCCGCCTCGAGGCCGCCGCCCGCGGCGACGAGGCGCCTCGCGACGAGATGGACGACGCCCTCGCACAGTTGCTCGCGGACGCCGAGGATGGGGACGACGAGGGCGAGGACAGCGCCGACGGCACCGAGGGCCCGGAGGGTCCGCGGCCCGCGTGACGCACCGTCCACAGGGGCCGATCTCGAGATCGACCTGTGGATAACCGGATGTGACCGGCCGCGGCGCGGCAGAATCGGGCCATGCCGATGATCGAGGTCGACCCCGCGCGCCCCGTGCTGTGGCGCGATGCGCGGTCACTGCAGATCGGCGCGCGTCCGGCCGTCGTCGTGCTCGAGGATCCGTCGCGCTGGCAGCTCAAGCTGCTCGCCGCGCTCGAGGGCGGCATCCCGGCCGGGCGGATCGCGGGCGTCGCGGCCGCGTTCGGCGCCGAGCCCGCGGAGACGGCGGCGTTCCTCGCCGTGCTCGGCCCCGCACTGCGTGAGGTCGCGGCGCCGCGCGAGATCTCGCTCGTCACCGCGGACCGCGTGCCGCACGAGGCCGTGCTCGGCATGTTCGATGGGCTCCGCGACGCCGGATTCGTCGCGGTGCGGCGCACCGCCATCGAAGCGGCGTCCGGCGGCGCCGCGATCCTGCTCGGCCGCGATCTCGTTCCCCCGCACCTCGCCCGCGAGATGATGAGCGCCGACGTGCCGCACCTTCCCATCTCGCTCGAGGTCGGGCGCGCGGTCGTCGGCCCCTACATCCTGCCGGGCACGACGGCCTGCCTCTCGTGCCTATGGGAGCACGAGCGCGAGCGGGACGCCGCGTGGCCGATGATCGCGACCCAGCTCGCGTCGCGCACGACCGGCGCCGACCCGTCGCGCACGCTCGGAGCGCTCGCTGCCTCGCTCGTCGCGCGCGTCGTCTCCTCCGTCGATGAGCGCTCGTCGCGCACCCGATCCGTCGCCGTCAGCCTCGACGGGCGGCGCCGGTGGCGCTCGCATCGACCTCACGCAGCGTGTCTGTGCCGATCTCCGCGAGAAAGCGAGATGCCCGTCGCCCTGCTCGACCGCCCCGAGACCACGACACCACGAGGCGCCGCTCGGCGCGGGTGATGCCGACGTAGGCGAGGCGGCGCTCTTCGTCGATGCCGTCGAGGCTCGTGGCGTACGAGATCGGCAGCAGCCCCTCCGACGCGCCCACGAGGAAGACGGTCGGCCATTCGAGGCCCTTCGCCGCGTGCAGCGTCGCGAGCGTGACGGTCGTCAGCGCGGGCTCGTGCTGATCCTTCGCGCGCGCCAGCAGATCGTCGGCGAACCCGCGCATCGTCGATCCGGGCCCGGCCTCCTCCGCGAGCCGGAGGATCGCCTGCCGCGCCTCCCAGGCCGTGCGCCGCGCGCCGCCGGCCTCGGGCGCTTCGTCGGTGTGGCCGAGCCCTCGGAGCACATCGCGGACCGCGCCCGAGAAGGTCAGGTCGCTCGGCGCGACCGCGGCCGCCCGGATCGCGAGGATCGCCTGTCGCACCTCCGGCATGTCGAAGAACCGCGTGCCGCCGATCGCGCTCGTCGGGATCTGCTGCTGCGCGAGCGCCTGCTGCAGCGGCGCGGACTGCGCATGCGACCGGTAGAGCACGGCGATATCGCCCGGCTGCGCTCCCCCGTCGATCAGTGCACGGATCCGCCGCGCCACGCCGTCGGCCTCGGCCGCGTCGTGCTCATAGGCCGTGACGGTCGGCGCCGGTGCGCCCTCCTCAGCGGATGCGGCGGTCAGCCGCAAGGCGCCGGGCCGATCGCGCATCAGGGCGTTCGCGACGGCGAGGACGGGCGGCGCCGAGCGATAGTTGCGCTCGAGGCGCACGATCGTGCTGTCGCGATACGTGCTGCCGAAATCGAGCAGGAACGATGCGTCGGCGCCCGTGAAGGAGTAGATGGTCTGGCTCGCGTCTCCGACGACGCAGATGTCGCGGCGGTTGCCGAGCCACAGCTCGAGGAGCCTGTTCTGCAGCGCCGAGACGTCCTGGTACTCGTCGACCGTGAAGTGCCGGTACTGCTCCCGCACGGCAACGGCGACCTTCGGCTCCGACTCGATCATGCCGGCGCACGCGAGCAGCACGTCCTCGAAATCGAGCTGACGGCGCTCGTCTTTGAGCTTCTCGTACGCGCCCATCAGGTCGACGAGCGCGGTCGGCGAGACTGATCCGACGCGGCGCTCGAGCGCCGCGTACTGCTCGATCGAGCGCATCGTGACCTTGCGCCACTCGATCTCGGCTGCGATGTCTCGCAGCGTGTTCGTGTCTGGCCGAAGCTTCACCGAATCGGCCGCGTGCGCGAGCAGGCGCACCTTGTTATCGACGATCCTGGGGGCCGTGTCGCCCGCCACCGTCGGCCAGAAGTAGTTCAGCTGCGCGAGCGCGGCCGCGTGGAACGTCTTCGCCTGCACACCGACGACGCCCATGGCGCGCAGCCGGCCGCGCAGCTCGCCCGCGGCCTTCGACGTGAACGTCAGCGCGAGCACGCGGTTCGGCGTGTACGTGCCCTCCTCGACGCCGTACGCGATGCGGTGCGTAATGACGCGCGTCTTGCCGGTGCCGGCGCCGGCGAGCACCGCCACGGGACCGCGCACGATCTCCGCCGCGCGACGCTGTTCGGCGTCGAGCGAGTCCAGCGCGCTCACGGCGCGGGATCCTCCGCCTCGTCGTACCAGGTGCGGATCAGTCGATGCGCGACCGAGATCCCCCCGGGAACCCGCACGTCCAGCTCGCCCGCAAGCCCGCGGCCGATCTCCTCGCGCGTGAACCAGCGCGCCTCGACGATCTCCTCGCCGTCGGGCCGGACCTCTGCCTCGTCGACGACGGTGGCGTGGTATCCGAGCATGAGCGAGCGCGGATAGGGCCAGGCCTGCGATTCGATGTAGCGCACGTCGCGCACGCGCACACCGGCCTCTTCGACCAGCTCGCGATGGATCGCCGATTCCGCCGATTCGCCCGCCTCGACGAAGCCCGCGAAGCACGAGAACATCTCCCCGTGCCACAGGGCGTTCGCACCGAGCAGCAGGCGCTGGCGGTCCTCGCTCATGACCGCGACGATCACAGCGGGATCCGTGCGCGGAAAATGCTCGCGACGGCACTGGGTGCACCCGCGGGCCCAGCCGGCCATGCGCTGCTCGGTGGCGGATCCGCATGCGGGGCAGAACGACGCGTCCGCGAGCCATCGGCCGAGCGCGACCGCGCTCGTGCCGAGCTCGACCTCAGGCTGCGACATGCTGACGGCCGCGTCGCGGAAGGCAGACCACTCCCCTGCGGGGGCCGATGCGTCGCGGTCTCCGAGCACGGCGAGCAGCACGCCGGCGCCGCTCGGAGCGCGCCCGAGGAAGGCCCACGTCGCGTCTCCCACGTCCGCGGGCGATGCGATGGCGAGCGTCCCGTCGGATGTCGCGATCCGGTCGCCGATCACGCTGACGACGAGCGTGAGGTCGTCGCCGCGCAGCCTGTCGAGGAGGCCATCGTCCATGCGCTCGTCTGCGCTCAGATCGATCGGAAAAGCGGCGGATGCAGGCATCGACTCCCTCTCTGCGGGGCGTGGCGGGGCGGGGCGCACGTGTGCGCCACCTAGTCTGGGCGGCATGGCACGAACCACCCTCACTCTAGCCGCGGCCGCATCCGCGGCGCTGCCGGACGCCGCGATCCGCTCCACCAGGCGCCTCACGGCAGACGGGTCGGGCCGGTTCGATGCCGCGCTCATCACGCTCGCGGACGGCGAGAAGCTCGTCGTGCGCATTCCGACCTCGGCCGAGGTCGACCAGGAGATCGACAGCGAGCTCGTCGCGCTGCGCGCTCTCACCGCCGGCGCCCGCGCATACCTCGGGTTCGATGCTCCGCAATCGCGCGGAACCGCCGCGATCGGCGACGCGCGCATCGTCGTGATGACATACCTGCCGGGTTACCAGGTCGAGGCCGCCCACATTCCGGCCGGTCGCGGCGTCGCGGGCGAGATCGGCGGGGCGATCGCCCGCGTGCACGGACTGCCCCCGTCGGTCGTGCGCGCGGCGGGGCTGCCCGAGCGCTCGCCCGCCGATGCTCGGGCCGGTCTCGAGCGGCTTCTGGACGCGATCGGCCGGTCGGGCCGCGTGCCGGTGCGCCTGATGGTGCGTTGGCGGGAGGCCGTCGAGGACGACCGGTTGTGGGGCTACGAGCAGGTCGTCGTGCTCGGCGGCGCGCAGGCAACGTCGTTCGTCCTCCAGGACGACGCCGATGATGTTCCGCGCGTGACAGGCGTGCTCGACTGGCAGGGCCTCTCGATCGGCGATCCCGCAGTCGACCTGCACTGGACAGCCGGTGCGTCCGAGGGTGCGGAAGACGTGTTCCGCGGTTACGGCGATGCCGCCGTGCGCTCGCCCGATGCCGCGCTGCGCGTGCGCGCACGGCTGCACGCCGAGCTCGAGTTCGCCCGCTGGCTCCTGCACGGCATCGAGGCTCACCGCACCGACATCGTCGACGACGCGGCCGCGCTGCTCGACTCGCTCTCGGCGGGGCTCGTCGACGACGACCTGATGGCGGATCTGCCCGTGCGCGACCGCGCCGACGTCAGCGAGGCGATCGCCCTGCTCGATCGCATGCCCCGGACGACCCCGAACGGGTCGGACACCTCGATGCACACCGACCAGTTCGACCCCGACGAGCTGCGCCTGCACTCGGAGGAGTCGTGGGACGCGGCGCCGCCGCGCACGGTCGACCCGGACGATGCCACCCGCCCCGTCGACGACGCGACGCAGCCGGTCGACGTCGACGAGAAGGACTAAGGCTTCCGCGCCGCCCTCCAGCGCGCGATGAGCTCGCGCTCCCCCATCGCTCCCTCGTCGCGCAGCACGAGCTCGTCGGGCACGTAGAACAGCGCGACGTCGATCTCATCGAGCGGCACGCCGTGGCGCCGGTGGTAGGCGAGCCGATACAGCGCCAGCTGCAGCATGCGGTCGGTGCGTTCTGCGGGCGTGCGCGGCGCCTTCCCGGTCTTCCAGTCGACGATCTCGATCCTGCCGTTTCTGCGGTACACGGCGTCGAGCTTGCAGATCATGATGTGGGGCGGCTCGTTCTCGTCGAGGACGAGAGGGAAATCGACCTCGGTCTCGACCTCGATCGGCTTCAGGATCGCCCATTCGCTGCGCTCGAACTTCTCGCGCAGCACGCCGAGGTCGCGTGCGTCGTCGTCGGTCTGCGCCGCGGGATCCGCCCACTCCTCGCCGTCGTCGGTGTCCCATAGCGCGTCATCGATCGACGCCGCGCGGGCCGTGAGTCCCGAGCGCTCTTCGACCCACTGGTGGAACAGCGTGCCGAGCCGGGTCTGGCGGTACGGCCGCTCGGGCATCGGGCGCGCAAGAGCGGAGATCGTCTCGTCGAAACCGACCACGTAGTCCTTGAACTTCGACGCCGGCACGCGCGTGGGCACCGGCATCACGCGGGTGGCGCCCCGCGCATCGCGCTCGTCGAGCAGGCGCTGCAGCTCGACCGTCGGTTCGGCCATCTCGGCGCCGCGCACCAGATCGGCTGCCGCTGCCACCCGGGCGCGGCGGGCGCCGAGGGCATCGAGCGGCCACGAGATCGTCGCGCCCTCGCCCGCGTAAGGGTTCTCGTCGTCGTACGACTTCGTTTCAGCATCCTTCGTCATCTCGGGCACCGCATCCCGACCCAGCGCCGCGAGGATCTCGACGAGGTAAGCGCTGGGGTTGCGGGGTTCGCTCTGCCCCGCCCAGTACGAGCCCGTCAGCAGCAGGTGGGTGCGCGCACGCGTGACCGCGACGTACGCGAGCCGCCGCTCCTCGTCGGCGTGATGGTCGCGGTTGCCCTGCTCGAACGCGTCGAACGCCGCCTTCAGCTCCTTGGTCTCGGCGCGGAGCGCCTTCGCGTCCGGGATGACGGCCGGAGCCTGCCAATCGAACGACGGCAGCGCGGCCGCGTCGCCGCGGAACGCGTTCGGCAGGCTGCCCATGCGGAACCCGCCCGACTTGTTCTTGATCGATCCGGGGAACTCGTTCGCGACGAGGCGCACGACCGCGACCGCGTCCCACTCGAGGCCTTTCGAGCCGTGCACCGTCAGCAGCTGCACCACACCCGGCTCGGGCGCCTCGGCGCGCGGCGCCATGTCGTCCTTCTTCTCGGCGTGGTCGAGCCAGCTCAGCACGCTGCCGAGCGTGCCGCGCTCGTCGACCGAGAGGAAGCCGCGCACCTCATCGGCGAACGCGCGCAGCTGGCTCGCGGCCGTGCGCGCGGCGCCGCGCGATTCGTTCGCCGGCAGCTCGATGTCGAGGCGCAGCTCCTGCTCGATGAGCCGGATCAGGTCGGGCACGGGCTGCGACGATGCCCGCCGCAGCCGGTCGAACATCTCGCCCGACTCCTTGAGGCGCGCGAGCCCCTCCTCGGTGAACGCCGAGAGGAAGCCGTGGTCGGCACGGCTGCGCCGAACGAAATCGAGCGCGTCGATGATCGAGACCTGCTCGTCGATGCCCGCCGAATCTCGCACCCGTTGCGTGACGTCGGCGCTGAGCGGCGCCAGCGCCTGGTCTCTCGTCGACAGGCTGACCGCCACGTCATGCAGCGCCCCCATGTCGGCCACCCCGACCGCGAAGCGCGGTCCGACGAGGAGGCGGATGAGCGCGGAGCCCTGGAGCGGGTCGTGGATCACGCGCAGCGCGCTCACGACGTCGGTCACCTCGGGCACCGACAGCAGGCCGCCGAGCCCGAGGATCCGGTGCGGCACGCCCCGCTCGCCGAGCGCATCGGCGAATCGCTGCATGTGCGCCTTGCTGCGGAACAGCACGGCGCCCGTCAGCGGGTCGCGGCCCGTGTGCTCGGCCTGCCGGCGCGCGAACCAGTCCGCCACGCCTGCGGCCTCCTCATCGATCGTGCGCGGGTACGTCACGTCGACGACGCCCGGGCCCGCCCCGTCGCGCGCCCCGAGCTCGGACACCCCGGTGCGGGGCGCCGTCTCGAAGCTCTTCACGAGCGTGTTCGCCGCCGTAAGGATGCTCGTGTCATTGCGCCAGCTCGTCATCAGCTCGAACCGGTGCGCCGGCTTCTCCTGCGCGAAGTCGGCGGGGAAGCTCGGGATGTTGTCGGCGCTCGCGCCGCGCCAGCCGTAGATCGCCTGATTCGGATCGCCGACGGCCATCACGGCGCTGTCGCGGAACAGCGCGGCGAGCAGCCTCGTCTGCAGGACGGAGGTGTCCTGATATTCGTCGAGCAGCACGACGGGGTACTGCTCCCGCAGCTGCTCGATGACGTCCGGTGCGGCTTCGGTGACGTCAAGAGCCCCCGCGACCTGGTTGGCGAACTCGAGCACCCCGCGCCTCGATTTCTCGGCCTCGTAATCGGCGACGATGTCGAGGAACGTCGGAAGCGCGGTCAGCGCGCGATGGGCCGATTCCCACGAGCGCGTCGTCGCGACGGAATCGTCGACGAACGGGGCGAACTCGGCGGCCTGGCGCACCGCGTACCGCCGCACGGCCTCGGGATCGGCCCGGTGGTCGAGCAGCTCGCCCGAGAGCGTGCGGATCGCGTCGACGAGCGGGCCCAGCGTGCCGTCCATGTCCTCGAGGCCGGCGCCCTCGGCGCGCACCGCGACCCGTCGCGCCACGATCCATGCGGACGAGTCCGCGAGCATCGCCGCGTCGGGATCGCGCCCGATGCGCGCGGCGTTCTCGCGCACGATCGCGTCGGCGAACGCGTTGTAGGTGGACACCCGCGGTCGATCGAGCAGGTCGTCGGCGACCGCGGACTCATCGGCCTCGTGCCCGCGGCGCGCGGCGAAGATCTCGATCACGTCGCGGATGATCGCCCGGCGCTGCGCGCGGGGCTTCACACCCTCGAGCCGGGCGAACTCGTCGCTGGCGACGATCTCGGCCAGGTGCGGCAGCAGACCCCGCCGGCCGTACTCGTCGAGCTGCGCGAGGCGATCCGCGATGCGCTCGGCGAGCTCGCCCGCCGCCTTGCGGGTGAACGTCAGCCCCAGGATCTCGTCGGCGCGCACGAAGCCGTTCGCGACGAGCCACAGCACCCGCATCGACATCGTCTCGGTCTTGCCGCTGCCGGCGCCGGCCACGACGAGCGCGGGCTCGGCCGCTGCCTCGATAACGCGCGTCTGATCGGGCGTCGGCGGGAACAGATCGAGCGCCCGCGCGATCACCCCGGCCGATAGGCCCCGTCCCTCGGTGAATGTCATGAGCTGACCGCTCCGATCGTGTGAATCCGGCAGACCGGGGCCATGCGCTGGCCCTGGCAATGCGTCTCGACGGCGGCGACGAAGCTCGAGGCCGCCATGCCGCGCGCCGCCTCCGCGACGGCGTGCAGGAAGGCCTCACGGGCCTCGCCGCCCAGCGTGTGCTGATGGGCGAGGCGGTACGGGCTCTCGCCGATGGTCTTCGACACGACGACGAGTCGCGCCCCCGCGAGCGCGCCCGGATCGGCGCCGTCGACGAGCCCCTGAGCGACGGCGAGCTGATAGGCCGAGAGCTGCGCGTCGCCCGCGACGAGGTCGTCGTTGGTGCGATCCTCCGATTTGCCGGTCTTCAGGTCGACGACCACGACGCGGCGACCGGCGTCCTCGTCCGGCGCTGCCATCGCCTGCCACGCTGTCTTGCTGCCTCGCGCGCCGCGGCGCGCGATCGCGTGGTCGCCCGAGCCGCGCGGATACTCCTCGACGCGGTCGATGAATCCTCCGACGACCGCGTTGCCGGGCGCGTACGCCTCGCCGCCGGGCACGACCTGCTCGTCGGTGGTGGAGATCGCCAGGCGGAAGGCGCCCTCGGAGGAGACGACCCGGCCGTTCTGCAGCGCCACCTGCGCGAGGTAGCCATCGAGGCGCTCGAGGTACTCCTCGGCGCGGCGCCGCTCGCGGGCGGCGATCCACGGCGCCTCGAAGTCGAGCTCGCCCCACCTCGCGTCGAGCACGGCCCTCATCTCGTCGATCCCGCCCTCCGGAACCTGTTCGAGCGCCGCGTGCAGCAGGGTGCCGATGCCGGCGCTGGGAGACGTGATCGCGTCGCCGCCGAGCGCGCCGATCACCCAGCCGAGACCGCACTCGGTGAAGGCGTCGATCTGCGACGGCGACACCTTGACGTAGGTCTGCTCGAGGTCGCGCAGCGGCCGCGTGGTCGACGGCTCGCGCACCCCGTACCACTCGTCGGGATCGGCGCCAGGAACCCCGTGGGCCGCGAGCGCGCGCAGCTGACCGGCGGCCTCGGCGCGCGCTCGCTCGTCGGGCGAGCTGGTCAGGGTGCGGCGGTGCTTCGCGGTGAGCCCCCGCAAGGTGAGCGGGTGCTCGTCGCCCGCCGCCGCCGGAGTCGCGGGCGGAAGCTGCGAGAACAGCGGGCTCGCGATCTGATCGTCGTTGTCGACCGCCGTGACGATGAGCCGGGTCGTGGCGCGCGACGCCGCCCGGACGAACAGCCTCAGCTCGTCGTGCAGGGCCTGGCGCCGCCGGTCGATCAGCGGCTCGTCGACCGGATCGCTTCCGTCGCGCGCCGCGCGCACGGCATCGACGAGGCGCCAGGATCCGAGGATTCCGCCGCGCAGGCGCGTGTTCGGCCATACCCCGTCCTGCAGCCCCGCGATCACGACGACGTCGAACTCGGTCGACAGCGCGTTCGCGGGCGTGAGGAGCGTCACGGCGTCGTGACGCTCGGGCGACGAGAGCGTGTCCTCGGGGACATCGCTGTCGAGGATCTCGCGGATGAAGCGCTGCGGGCCCTCGTTCGGGTTGCGCTCGATCGCGCGCTTGGCTGCGTCGAACAGGGCGACGAGCCCATCGAGGGCGCGGGAGACCTCGCCCGAGAGCGGCCCGGGCGAGGTCGCGATGCGGTGCCAGGGCTCTGCGAGCCGCGAACGATCCCACACGTGCCAGAGCAGGTCGTGCACCGTGCCGCCCTTCTCTGCCATCACGGCGACCTGCGACAGCGTCACGGCGAACCGCTCGGCGGCTCGCCCCTCGCCCGTGTCGAGGGTGGCGAACAGCACCGGGTGCGCGAACCCCTCCCTCAGCAGCTCTCTCGCCGGCCGCGTGCCGCCGACCTCGAGCTCGGCGTGCCGCAGCGCGCCGCGCAGGCGCCGGAGCCCCACGCCGTCGAAACCGCCGAACGGCGTGCGGAGGGCCTCGACCAGCTGATCGACCTCGCGGTCGGCCACGGGCGTCAGGCCGAGGCGCACGATCTCCATGATCTGGCGCACGGCGCGCTCGCTGCCGAGCGGACGGGGCACGCCCGCCGCCCTCGTGGGCACGTCGCGCGCGGCGAGCTCGGTGTCGAGCGCGACCAGCTGTCGCGTGTCGTGGGCGATCACCGCCATGCGGCCCCACGCCGTGGCGCCGCCGAGGTGGAGCTCGCGCAGCCGCCGGGCAATGAGATCGGCCTCCTCGCCGGGCGACGAGGCGCGCAGGGTCGTGACGCGTTCCCACGACTCGGGCTCGGGCCCGGGCGCGCGCCGGTGCTCGACGCGGCCCGCCGCACCGATCGTCTGGGTCAGATGCCGGACGAGCCACGCGAGCTCGCCGCACGATCGATGCTGGCCGTCGAGCACGTGCACGTCGCCGAGCGCGCGGATGAGGTCCGAGAACATGTCGGGCGTGATGCCGCGGAACGCCCCGGAGGCGATGTCGGGGTCGCCGGCCGCGAGCACGGCGACCCCGCGTGCGCGCAGCGCCTCCGCGAGCGCGATCCCGCCGCGGGTGAGCTCCTGAGCGTCGTCGATGAGCACCACCCGCAGCTCGTCGACGCCGGGGATGTGGGACTCGCCGCGCAGCGCATCCACCGCGAGCCCCGTGAGCTCGGATGCGCCGAGCGCCGTCGTGCGCATGCGCTGGATGACCCCGGCATACTCGTCGAGGAGGTCGACGACGGGGGCCCATTCGCCGCCCCTCAGCGCGCGCAGCTCGTCGCGCGACGTGTCGAGCTCGATCGCCTGGTCGAGAAAGGAGCGCACCTCGGACCGGAACTGCCGCGAACGCCTCACGGTCTCGCCGAGGTGGGCGGGCCAATCGATCAGCGCGTCGGAGATGTCGCCCTCGATCAGCTGCGCGAGCACGCGATCCTGTTCCGCCCCCGTCAGCAGTTCGGGCGCCCGGCCACCCGTCGCGCCGGCGCGCACGATCTGGAACGCGAACGACCCGACCGACCGCGCGAGGGGGCCCGGCGTCGCGGCCGATATGCGGGTGCCGAGCCGATCGCGCAGACGCGTCGCCGACGCACGGGACGGCGTGAGCACGAGCACCTGGTCGGGCGTGAGCGGATCGTCGCCCTCGAGCAGCCGCGCGGTGCGCTCGACGAGCACGGCGGTCTTGCCGCTGCCGGGCGCCCCGATCACGGTTCCGCTTTCGGCGGAATCGAGCCCGAGCACCGCGGCCTGACCCGCATCCCATGACATGTCGCTCATGATGCCCACGCTATCCAGAACCCCCGACATCCGAACTGCAATAGGCTTGATGGCGCGCCCGTTTCGGGGCGATCAGCACGACGAAAGGCACGACCCGTGGATATCCGCATCGGCATGATGAATACCGGCCGCGAGCTCAACTTCTCCTCCGCCGAGACGCCCGAGGCAGTCGCGAAGAAGGTCGACGAGGCCCTCGCAGGCACGGCCTCGCTGTCGTTCACCGACGCGAAGGGATCGACCTACATCGTCCCGACGGCGGCCCTCGCCTACGTCGAGATCGGCTCGGAAGAAGTGCGCAAGGTCGGCTTCGTCGCCTAACGCGCAGGGGCGGAGGCGTCAGGCCGCGAGACCCATCGACGTCATCCGCTGAGAGTGGTTGGAGACGAGCGCCGTGAAGACGGGCTCGATCTTCTCCTCGTCATCGGCGTCGATCCGGAGGGCCGATCGGGCGACGAGCAACGTGTCGCCGACGAGGCGCCGCGCCCACATCGACAGCAGGCCCCTCATCTCGTCGTCCTCGTCGATCGTCGCGACGAGCAGATCGACGAGCTGCTCTCGATCGTGCTCGACGCGCAGCACCTGTTCGACCTGGCGCCCCACGTCGCCGTACGTCGCGGCGAGCGCCACGTAGAAGTCGTCGAGCATGCCGGCGGTGATGTGCACCGACAGCATCGTCTCGCGCGGCCGCGCGCCGATGGTCGCCCACCGGAACTCGTCGAGGGGCGCCTGGAACGGGCGCATCAGCCCGGTCGGATCCGCGCCGCGCGAGCGCATGATGTCGACGATCCCGCGGTGCTTCTCGAGCGCCGCACCGGCCGCAATCGAGAGGGCCTCCTTCTCCGTGAGGTCGGGCGTGCGCCGGATCAGCCGGGTCAGGGTCTCGAAATACCCGAGCTGCAGGTACGCCGCCTGGCCGAGGAACACCTCGACGTCGGGAGCGAGCTCCGCGAAGTCGACGCGCACGGCGTCGCTCTGATCTCCGCGCGACCTCAGACGGAGTCGCCGAACAGGACGCCTGCGCTGCCAGAACCAGTTCACCACGTCACCAGGGTACGCTGGTAGCGGCCCCGACACCGGATCGGGGAGCCGCGCCTGTTGAAGATCGAGTGGGGCGTGGACGTCACCACCGGCGGTCGCCTCGCGTCAACGCGCCGCACCGTCGAGACAGGCAGCACATTTCATGACCGCATTCGCCGATCTCGCGATCGATCAGGACATCCTCGACCAGTTGGCCGCGAAGGGCATCGAAGACGCCTTCCCCATTCAGGAGCAGACGATTCCGATCTCGCTTCCGGGCCAGGACGTCATCGGCCAGGCGAAGACGGGTACGGGCAAGACGTTCGGCTTCGGGATCCCCGTCGTCCAGCGCCTCGGCATCGACCCTGAGCCGGGCGTGAAGGCGCTCATCGTCGTTCCCACGCGCGAGCTGGCGACGCAGGTTTACGAAGACATGGATCTGCTGACCGGGGGCCGCTCGACGAGCGTCGTCGCCATCTACGGCGGCAAGGCCTACGAGGGGCAGATCGAGCAGCTCCGCGCGGGCGCACAGATCGTCGTCGGAACGCCGGGCCGCCTCATCGACCTCGCGGGCCAGGGCCTGCTCGACCTGTCGAACGCGACAGAGGTCGTGCTCGACGAGGCCGACAAGATGCTCGACCTCGGCTTCCTCGCCGACATCGAGAAGATCTTCCAGAAGGTCGCCCAGAAGCGCCACACGCAGCTGTTCAGCGCCACCATGCCCGGCCCGATCGTGGCGCTCGCGCGCCGCTTCATGTCGAACCCCATCCACATCCGCGCGTCGGATCCGGATGAGGGCCTCATGCAGGCGAACATCCGCCACATCGTCTACCGGGCGCACCAGCTCGACAAGGACGAGGTCATCGGCCGCATCCTGCAGGCGAAGGATCGCGGCAAGACCGTGATCTTCACGCGCACCAAGCGCCAGGCGCAGCGCCTCGTCGACGAGCTCGGCGACCGCGGCTTCTCCGTGGGCGGCGTGCACGGCGACATGGGCCAGGAACAGCGCGAGCGATCGATGGCCGCGTTCAAAGCCGGCAAGAAGGACGTCATGGTCGCCACCGACGTCGCCGCGCGCGGCATCGACGTGAGCGACGTGTCGCACGTGATCAACCACACGATCCCCGACGACGAGAAGGCGTACCTGCACCGCGTCGGTCGCACGGGCCGCGCGGGACGCACGGGTATCGCGGTGACGTTCGTCGACTGGGACGACCTGCACAAGTGGGCGCTCATCAACCGCGCGCTCGACTTCGGCCAGCCCGAGCCCGTCGAGACCTACTCGACGAGCCCGCACCTGTACACCGACCTCGACATCCCCGAGGGCACCAAGGGTCGCATCACGAAGGCGCCGACGAAGCGCAAGGACGACGAGAAGTCGTCGCGCCCGCCGCGTCGCCGCCGCACCGAGGGATCCGGCGGCCAGGACGCCTCGGACGACAAGCGCCCGGGCGAGGGCACGCACGACGGAACCGGCGCCGAGCACCGCGACGGCCACCCGGCCCCGGCACGCCGCCGGCGTCGTCGCCGCACGCCCAGCCAGGGCGCGTAAGCCTCAGGAGCCCCGCGGGGCTCAGAACACCGGTGCGGATCCCGTGGCGGCGCCGACGATGCGCGCGACCATCGCGGGATCCGTGGTGTTCTCCCCCAGGCGGTTCGGCTTCCCCGCGCCGTGGTAGTCGCTCGACCCCGTCACGATCAGGTCGCGCTCCTCGACGAGCCGTTGCAGCCGCGCGGTCCCCGTCGCTGTGTTCTCCCGGTGTCCCAGCTCGAACCCGGCCAGCCCCGCGTCGAGGAGCTCGCGGATCGCGTGCTCCGGCATCGTGCCGCGACCCGCGGGGTGGGCGATGATCGATACCCCGCCCGCCCGCGCGATCTCGATGACGGCCTCCAGCGGCGTCGGCGCGGCGTGACTGACGTAGTACGGCGAGGCCGGATGCAGCGGCCCGGCGAAGGCCTCCGCCCGGCTCTTGACGATTCCGCGCGCGACGAGCGCGTCGGCGATATGCGGTCGGCCGATCGTCGCGTCTCCCGAGCGCTGTTCGAGCACGTCCTCCCAGGTCACCGGCAGGTCGCGAGCGAGGTTCCGGGCGATCCGCTCCGCGCGCCCGACGCGATCATCGCGGACCCGCGCCATCAGATGCGAGAGCCCCCGGTGATCCGGATCGAACAGGTATGCCAGCACGTGCACGCTGCTGCCCCGGTGCTTCGAGGAGACCTCGGCGCCCGGGAGGAGCGCGATCCCCGATTCGCGGGACGCCCGCGCGGCGTCGTCCCACCCGGCGACCGTGTCGTGATCGGTCAGCGCGATCGTGCGCAGTCCCGCGATCCCCGCCTGGCGCACGACCTCGGCGGGCGCCTCGGTGCCGTCCGAACACTCGGAGTGCATGTGGAGATCGGCGGGCCCGGCGATTTGGGGGGACATCTCAAGGATCCTATGCCCTGCAGTGGCGGAAGTTCACAGCCCGCCTGCTTAGGCTCCAAGGGTGCTTCGCTCGCTAGGTGTTCTCATCACCGTCCTCTTCGCGTGCGCCGCGGCCGTGATCACCTGGCCCGGATTCTTCCACCTCGAGCAGCGCCTGCCCTTCACCCAGATCGTCGCCATGCGCGGCCTCATGGTGGCCGCGTTCGCCGTGCTCGCCGTGGTGTTCCTCATCATCGCGGCCTCCCGCCGCGCGCGGCCGTTCGCCGTGTCGATCGCCGTCGTGTGCGTGATCGCCGCGGTCGCGAGCGGCGTGACCCTCGGGATCCGCGGGTACGGTGCCGCCACCCTCCCCGACAAGGGCGAGGAGAGCGTGCGCGTGATGACATGGAACACCCTTGGGAACGCGACCGGCGCCGATTCGATCGCGCAGACCGCCGTCGCGATGGAGGCCGACATCATCTCGCTGCCCGAAACGGCGGCGGGCGTCGGCGAGGAGGTCGCCGTCATCATGCGCGACCTCGGGCGCCCCATGTGGGTGCACCACGAGGCCTATAACGAAGACGTCGTCGACGGGCCGCAGGCGTGGCAGACGACCCTCCTCATCTCCCCCGATCTCGGCGACTACTCGGTCATCGAGGCCTCCGACTCGGGAACGACCATGCTGCCGTCGGCCATCGCCATGCCGACGAACGGCGATGGCCCGATCGTCGTCGCGGCGCACGCCGTGGCGCCGCAGCCGCAGTACATGGACGCGTGGCGCAGCGACCTGCGCTGGCTCGCCGACCAGTGCGTCGAGGGGAACGTGATCATGGCGGGCGACTTCAACGCGACGCTCGATCACATGTCCGGGCTCGGCGAGGGCGACGGCGACCTCGGCTGGTGCCGCGACGCGGCCGCCGAGACCGGCAACGGCGGCGCGGGAACGTGGCCGACGTCGATCCCGGCGGTGCTCGGCTCCCCCATCGACCACGTGCTCGTCTCGAGCGCGTGGGAGGTCAGCGGATCCATCGTCGTGACGAACCTCGACGACGCGGGCAGCGACCACCGCCCGCTCGTCGCGCAGCTCGAACCCGCCTCCTAGGCTCCAGTGATTAACTGGTGGCATGAGCGATACCACCGACACCACCGCGGCTGACGACACGAACACGAATCGCCGTCAGCCGTTCCCGCAGGGCTTCCTCGACACGATCGGGACCGGCTGGGCCGAGCGAGCGGACGAGATTCCGGATCCGCGCGAGGCCGCGCCGTACGCCGCGGCACGCCGCCAAGCGCTCAGCGCGCGATTCCCCGGTCAGCGCCTCGTGATCCCCGCCGGCGGCTTCGCGCAGCGCTCGAACGACACGGACTTCCCGTTCCGCGCGCACTCGGCGTTCGCCCACCTGACCGGGTGGGGCGCCGACGCGGTTCCCGACTCGCTGCTCGTGTTCGAGCCCGACGGCGACGCGCACGCGGCCACCCTGTTCCTGCGCGACCGCGCGACCCGCGACATGCCCGAGTTCTACCGCGACGCATCGATCGGCGAGTTCTGGGTCGGTCCGCGCCCCTCGCTCGACGCGGTCGCGCACGACCTCGGCATCGCGACGAAGGATATCGGCGAGTTCGCCGCGACCGACCGCGATCTCGTCGTCGGCCGCCACGACGAGCTCACGAGCGCGGTCAGCGAGCTGCGTCTCGAGAAGGACGACTTCGAGGTGCGCCAGCTGCAGCTCGCCGTCGACGTGACGGCGAAGGGCTTCGACGACATCGTGCGGGAGCTGCCGCGCATCATCGCGCACGAGCGCGGCGAGCGGATCGTCGAGGGCGTGTTCCACCTGCGCGCGCGCAGCGACGGCAACTGGGAGGGCTACGACACGATCGCGGCATCCGGCCCCCACGCCTGCTACCTGCACTGGACGCGCAACGACGGCGCCGTCGTGCCGGGCGATCTGATGCTCGTCGACGCCGGCGTCGAGCTCGACAGCCTGTACACGGCCGACATCACCCGCACGATCCCCGTGAGCGGGACGTTCACGCCGATCCAGCGCACGGTCTACGAGGCGGTGCGCGAGGCAGCCGACGCGGCGTTCGCCGCGGCACGGCCCGGAATGAAGTTCCGCGACCTGCACGACACCGCCATGCGCGTCATCGCGGCGCGCACGGCCGAGTGGGGGCTGCTCCCCGTCACCGCCGAGGAGGCCCTCGACGCCGATAAGGGCGGGCAGCAGCGCCGATACATGGTGCACGGCACGAGCCACCACCTCGGCCTCGACGTGCACGACTGCGCCCAGGCGCGCCGCGAGATGTACTACGACGGCGTGGTGACGCCGGGCATGGTGTTCACGATCGAGCCCGGCCTGTACTTCCAGATCGACGACGAGACGGTGCCGGCCGAGTACCGCGGCATCGGCGTGCGCATCGAGGACGACATCCTGATGACCGCCGACGGGCCCGTCAACCTTTCAGCGGCGCTCCCGCGCACGGCCGACGAGATCGAGGCCTGGGTCTCAGGCGCTCAGTCCTCGCGCGGCTGATCCGGATCCGCGGCGGGACGCTCCTCGGCGGGGCGCTCGTCGCGGGGACGGTCGTCGATGCGCACGCCGTACCTCGGCGGCTCGTTCGACGGCGGCCGCGCCACCACGGTGCGCGTCTTCTCCGTGCCGAGCACGCGGCGCGACTCGGGCACGTGCGCGGGCGAGACGGCGACCTCGTAATGATCCGCCGTGATCGCCATGACGCTCGCGAAGTCGCGACGGCGGCGCACGATCGAGTAGTTCAGCAGGCGCAGCGCCATGCCGAACCCGAGGCCGATCAGCAGGATCCCGCCGATGACGGCCGGTTGCAGGTCGGGCATCCAGATGATCGCGAACGCCGCGAACAGCAGGCCGAGCACGATGCCGTTGAGCGCGCCCTGGCGGGCGGCGCGCGCCCAGCCGAGCTTTCCGGTCACCTTCTCGACCGAGCGCAGGGAGCGCCCGACGATCGCGATCTCCTTCGCCGGCACGTCGTTCTCGATCAGTTTCGAGACGGCGCGCTGGGCTCCCTCGTACTTCTTGTACGTCGCGACCGTCTCGCCGACCTCGGGCGCGGGCAGTGCGGCGTTCATCATGCTCATTCTTCGATTCTCCCATGCAGGCGAGCGAAGTAGTCTGGTGTGGTGAGTACGCAGAGGGTTTTCGTGGGTCGACTGGCCGGCTGCCCCGTGTTCGATCCGGCGGGCGACCGGCTCGGCAAGGTGCGCGACGTGGTGATCGTGTACCGAAGTACGGGCGCGCCCCGCGTGATCGGACTCGTTCTCGAGATCCCCGGGCGCCGACAGGTCTTCGTCTCGATCGGCCGCGTCACCTCGATCGCGCAGGGCCAGATCATCACGACTGGGCTCATCAACGTGCGGCGCTTCCAGCCGCGCGCCGACGAGCGGCGCATCATGGCCGAGATCGTCGGGCGCCGGGTCGACCTGCGCGACGGCACCGGCACCGCGACGATCGAGGACGCCGCGATCGAGCGCAGCCGCATCGGGGAATGGGCGATCTCGCAGCTGTTCCTGCGCCGCCCGCGCACCGGGGTGTCGCCGTTCTCGAAGGGCCCCACGACCTTTGCCACGTGGGAGGAGGTCGTCGAGCAGACCGCCCCCGGTCAGGCGCAGTCGGCCGAGCACCTCGCGCAGAGCTACGCCGAGCTGTGGCCCGCCGACCTGGCCAATACTCTGCTCGATCTGCCCCGCGAGCGCCGCATGGCGGTGGTCTCCGAGCTGAGCGACGAGCGCCTCGCCGACGCGCTCGAGGAGATGCCCGAGGACGAGCAGGTCGCGATCCTCGAATCCATCGGCGACGAGCGCGCGGCCGACGTCCTCGACGCCATGGAGCCCGATGACGCCGCCGACCTCCTCGCCGAGCTCGGCGACACGCGCAGCGAGGAGCTGCTGCAGATGATGGAGCCGGAGGAGGCCGAGGACGTGCGCCTCATCCTCCAGTACGGCCCGGACACGGCCGGCGGTCTCATGACGACGGATCCGATCATCCTGCCCGCCGACGCGACGATCGCGGAGGCGCTCGCGCTGATCCGCCGTCACGAGCTGCACCCCGCGCTCGCGACGAGCGTGTTCGTCACGCTGCCGCCGTACGAAACGCCCACGGGCCGCTACCTCGGCACCGTCCACTTCCAGCGCATGCTGCGGTACCCGCCGCACGAGCGCATCGGCGCGATCCTCGACGATTCGATCGAACCCGTGCAGGCCGAGGCGCCCGGCGCCGAGGTCGCGCGGCGCCTGGCGAGCTACGATCTCGTCTCGCTCCCCGTCGTCGACACCGCGCACCGCCTGCTCGGGGCGGCCACGGTCGACGACATCCTCGACTCGCTGCTGCCCGACGACTGGCGCTCGCACGATGAGGGCGATCCGATCCCGACGCTGACCGGTTCGATCCGAACGGCATCGACGTGATGGCCTCCCGCGACGACCGCACCTTCACGCGCGGCCGCAGCCCGCTCCTGCAGGACGAGGCGCCCCGCCCCAAGGATCGCTTCGGTCGGGCGACCGAGTGGATCGCGCGCGCGATGGGCACGCCGTGGTTCCTCATCATCCTCACGGTGTTCTGCGCCCTGTGGATGGCCTGGAACACGCTCGCACCCGTGGAGTGGCGGTTCGACTCGGCCGCGATCGGGTTCACGGCGCTCACCCTGCTGCTGTCGCTGCAGGCCTCCTACGCCGCGCCGCTGATCCTGCTCGCCCAGAACCGTCAGGACGACCGCGACCGCGTGGCCCTCGAGAACGACCGCCAGCTCGCCGAGCGCACCCTCGCCGACACCGAGTACCTCGCGCGCGAGATCGTGTCGCTGCGCCTCACGCTCGAGGCGATGGAGAAGACCATCATCGATCGCGATGCGCTGCGCGACGAGCTGAAGCACGCGCTCGAGGAGCTCGACGAGGAGCGCTCACGATGACCGAGCCGGTCGCACAGCGCATCTCCGACGCGGTCGGGCGCGTCACGGATCCCGAGCTGCGGCGACCGCTGTCGGAGCTCGACATGGTGCGCGGCGTCGAGACGACGCCGGACGAGGTCACCGTGAGCATCGTGCTGACGATCGTCGGCTGCCCGGCGGCGAACCGCATCGAACAGGACGTCCGCGAGGCCGCCGAATCCGAGGCGGAGGGGCGCCCGGTCCGCGTCGAGGTCGGCGTGATGACGCCCGCCGAGCGGCAGGCGCTCACGGAGAAGCTGCGCGGGCCCGCCAAGCGCAATCCGTTCGGCGAGGGATCCCTCACGCGCGTGATCGCCGTCACGAGCGGAAAGGGCGGCGTCGGCAAGTCGACGCTCACCGCGAACCTCGCCGTCGCGCTCGCCCGCCGCGGGCTGAAGGTCGGCCTCATCGATGCCGACGTGCACGGCTTCTCCATCCCGCAGCTGATCGGGCTCGTCGAGGACGGCGAGGCGCCCTCCCCCACGCAGGTCGGCGACATGATCCTGCCGCCCATCGCGCACGACGTCAAGACGATCTCGATCGGCATGTTCCTGAAGCAGTCGGACGGGTCGACGCCCGGCGCCGTGATGTGGCGCGGGCCGATGCTGCACCGCACCCTGCAGCAGTTCCTGACCGACGTGTTCTTCGGCGACCTCGACGTTCTGCTGCTCGACATGCCCCCGGGAACCGGCGATATCGCCATCTCGGCCGGGCACCTGCTCCCGGGCGCCGAGGTCCTGGTCGTGACGACCCCTCAGGCGGCCGCGAGCGACGTTGCGATCCGGTCGGGCCTCGTCGCCCGCCAGGTGGGTCAGCGCGTGCTGGGCGTCGTCGAGAACATGTCGGCGATGCAGATGCCCGACGGGTCGACCATGGATCTGTTCGGATCCGGCGGCGGCGCCGAGGTGGCGCGCGCGCTCGGCGAGGGTGCGGAGCTTCTCGGATCCGTGCCGCTGAGCCCCGCCCTGCGCGCCGACGGCGACGCGGGGATCCCCACCGTGATCGCCCACCCGGACGATCCGGCCGCTCTCGCGGTCGAGGCGATCGCCGAGCGCATCGCGTCGACGGGGCGCGGGCTGGCGGGACGGAAGCTGCCGGTCAGCACGCGATAGGGACCGCGCGTCAGGTCGCTTCGTCGTCGAAGGGCGGGGGCGCCTCCGACGTGAAGGCCGTCACGGCGAGCGGGGTCGTCCGCGGGATCGCGACAGTCGTGGCCGCCGCCGCGGGACGCGCCGGCGAGTCGTCCTCGAGGAGCGCCTCGCGAATGATGCGGCGCGGGTCGTACTGGCGCGGGTCGAGCTTCTTCCAGTCGACGTCGCCGAGGTCCTCGCCCATCTCCTCCTGCACCCGCGTGCGGGCGCCCTGAACGTACTCGCGGGTCTTGCGCGCCGTGCGCCCCAGCCACTCCGCTGCCTGAGGAAGGCGCTCGGGACCGATCAGGATCGCCGCGATCACCCCGATCATGATGATCTTCTCGATCGTGAAGCCGCCGAACATGTGATTCAGAGTAGCGGCATCTACTCTGGATCACATGACAGACAGTGCAGTGGCGCGATTCGTGCGCGAGGCGATCGTCGAACCCGACCACATCGCTCGAGCGCGGCAGAACGCGATCGAGCTCGGCGCCGCACCCGTCAGCCCGGCCGTCGGGTCGCAGATCGCCGCGGTCGCCGCGGCGTCGGGCGCCCGCACGATGATCGAGATCGGCACGGGTGCGGGCGTGTCCGGCCTGTGGCTGCTGCACGGCGCGCCCGAGGCCGTGCTCACGACGATCGACAAGGAGCCCGAGCACCTCGCCGCGGCGCGCCAGGCGTTCCAGCACGCGAGGATCGCGCCGTCGCACGTGCGCTACATCACGGGCCGCGCGGACAGCGTGCTCCCCCGCATGAACGAAGCGGCGTACGACATCGTGCTGATCGATGCGGATCCCGAGCACGCGATCGACTACGTCGCGCACGGGCTGCGCCTCGCGCGCCCGGGCGGCACCGTGCTCGTCCCGCGGGTGATGGCCTCCGGCCGCATCGCGGATCCCGTCGCCCGCGACGCGCTGACGAGCGACCTCCGGGGCCTCATCACCGAGACGCTCGCCTCGACGTCGGTCGTCGCGACGCTGTCGTCGTTCGAGGAGGGTCTGCTGCAGATCACGACCCGCCGCAGCTGACGCGAAGCAGAAGAAGAGGGCCGGATCCCATACGGATCCGGCCCTCTTCTGCGTCGCTGACGCCAGGATGCTCAGGCTGCCTCGACAACGCCGCTCAGCACGCCGTGAAGCTCCTTCGCCTCCTCGTCGTTCACAGATACGACGAGGCGTCCGCCGCCTTCGAGCGGGACGCGAACGATGATGAGGCGCCCCTCTTTCACGGCCTCCATGGGTCCGTCTCCGGTGCGCGGCTTCATAGCAGCCATAGGTGGCTCCCCTTCCTAATTGGTCACACCCATTCTATAGGGAACGCCCAGCCACACGCCCCGCGAGGGGTGTCGAAGAGCGTCATCGGGCGTCACGGAATGAGGAAATAGGTGTTCCCGTGGCCGTACATGGCGTGGATCCACCAGAACTGCAGCGCCGCGAGCGCGATGAGGATGAGGATCCGCGACGAGCGCAGCAGTTTCGGGAACGCGAGCGCACCCGCGATGAGCGGCGCGATCGGAAGCAGCAGGCGGAACGTGCTCGACTGCGGAAACAGCACGAGCGCCGCGTAGACCAGGTAGCTGGCCGACCACAGCCGCGTCTCGATGCCGAGCGCGCGGACGGCCGGGGTCAGGAACAGTAGCACCGCGGCGGCGGCGATGACGGCGAGCAGGACGTACCCGGCCCACGTCGGGATGCCCCAGAGGTCCGCCCACACGCTCGCGCCCGTGAGCCACCCCTCGCCCGGCACGAACCCGTCCGCCCCGCCGGGCACCCAACCTGCCCGCCACGCGAGCTCGGTGTCGAAGTACGCGGATCCGCTTCCCGTCACGGCGTTCACGATCACCGGCCAGGCGAAGCCCGCGAGGGTGCCGACCGCGCCGGTGCCGAGGATGTGCACGACCTCGCGACGCTCGATCGGCCGGTCGCGGCGGTTCAGGATGCGCCAGATGCCGTACAGCGCGATCGTCAGCGGCAGGGCGAGCTCGCCGGGGCGAACGAAGGCCAGCAGCATGCTCGCCGGGTACAGCCACCACCACGCCTCGCGCGACAGCGCGACGAGCGCCCACATGGCGACCGCGAGGAAGAGGGCCTCCGCGTATCCGACCTGGAACATCAGCGCCAGCGGACCGGCCGCGACGAACGCCGTGCCCCAGAGCGCGCGCTCCGCGTCGAGCGCGCGCTCGAGCAGCACATAGACGGCCCAGCACGCGAAGAACCCCGCGACGAGCGAGACGAGGGCCGCGGCGATCGCCCAGGCGTTCGCGATCGCCCAGACGTCGCCGGATCCGAGGCCGGCTGCTGGCCACACGGCGGCGAGTCCGCGCGCGAGCCAGGGGAAGATCGGCATGAAGGCCCAGGCGTTCTGCTGCACGGAGCCGGAATCATCGACGGGCAGGTCGGCGGGGTACCCGTTGAGGGCGATCTCGCGGTACCAGGCCGCGTCCCACCCCGCGATGTAGTCGAGGATCGACGGACCCTGTCCGTGCCGACCGTCGGCCGGCGCCAGCGCCGAGCTCAGCGCCATCAGGAGGGTCGTGACGGCGCGCGCAATCGCGTAGACGGCGAGCACCCTCACCCAGGGCGCCGCCGAGGTCAGTCGGCGCTCAGCCATCCGCGCAGCCCTCGCTCGACATTCTCGATCTCGCTGACCCGCACCCGCTCGTCGTCGGCGTGCGCCAGCTGGCCGTCGCCGGGGCCGTAGTTGACCGCCGGGATGCCGAGGGCGCTGAACCGCGCCACGTCCGTCCAGCCGTACTTCGGCTTCGGCGTGCCGCCCACCGCCCGGGCGAACGACTGCGCGATCGGGGCGTCGAGGCCGGGGCGCGCCCCGCCCGCGAGGTCGGTGATCTCGACCTCGTACTCGTCGAAGAAGTGGGTGATGCGATTGACCGCCTCCTCGGCGGTCTTGTCCGGCGCGAAACGGTAGTTGACCTCCACCTCGCACAGGTCGGGGATCACGTTGCCGGCGACGCCGCCGGAGATCCGCACCGCGTTCAGCCCCTCGCGGTAGGCGAGGCCCTCGACGTCGATCGTCCGAGCCGTGTGCTCCGCGAGCTTCGCGAGGATCGGCGCGGCGAAGTGGATCGCGTTCTCGCCGCGCCAGGCGCGCGCGCTGTGCGAGCGGATCCCGTGCGTACGCACCACGGCGCGCAGCGTGCCGTTGCAGCCGCCCTCGATGCCGCCGTTCGACGGCTCGCCGAGGATCGCGAAGGATCCCTCGAGCAGGTCCGGCCTCGTTCGCGCGAGCCGCCCGAGGCCGTTCTTCTCGGCCTCGACCTCCTCGTGGTCGTACCAGATCCAGGTGATGTCGTAGACGGGCTCCGTGAGCTCGGCCGCGAGCTTGAGCTGCACCGCGACGCCGGCCTTCATATCGACCGTTCCGCGGCCCCAGAGGTAGGCCTCGCCGTCTTCTGAGACGTCGCGCACGGGCAGGTTATCGTTGATCGGCACGGTGTCGAGATGACCGGCGATGATCACGCGCTCGGCCCTCCCGAGGTTCGTCCGCGCGACGATCGCGTCGCCGTCGCGGATCACCTCGAGATGGGCCACGGGCGCGAGCGCGCGGGCGACCTCGTCGGCCAACGCGCCCTCATCCCCCGACACGCTCGGGATGTCGCACAGTGCTCGTGTGAGGTCGACGGCGGACGCGGTGAGATCGAGCATGCCTCCAGCCTATTAGCCTGGATGCATGACTGATACGCGCTGGGCTTCCGGCGTCGGCATCGCGACCACGGCGACCGACGGCACCGTTCTCGACACGTGGTTCCCGGCACCCCTCATCGGTCGCCTCGCGGATCGCGACCTCGCAGCGGAACGCGGCGCGCTCGCCGAGCAGGTCGGACCGGATCCGCGCCGCGCTGTCGTGACCGAGGTGATCGAGATCGAGATCGACCTCGACTCGCCCGTCGGATCCACGAGCGATGCCTACCTGCGCCTGCACGCGCTGTCGCACCTGCTGGTGCGGCCGAACTCGATCAGTCTCGACGGCATCTTCGGCCACTTGCCGAACAACGCGTGGACGAACGCGGGGCCGGTCGCTCCCGACTTCGCGGCGGCGAACCTGCCGCTGCTGAAGCTCAGCGGGATCCAGGTATACGCGCAGGACAAGTTCCCCCGCCTGACCGATTACGTGCTGCCGAAGGGCGTGCGCATCGCCGACGGCTCGCGCCTCCGGCTCGGCGCCCACCTTGCGTCCGGCACGGTCGTGATGCACGAGGGATTCGTGAACTTCAACGCCGGAACGCTCGGCGCGTCGATGGTCGAGGGCCGCGTCTCGCAGGGCGTCGTCGTGGGCGACGGATCCGACGTCGGCGGCGGCGCGTCGATCATGGGCACGCTCTCGGGCGGCGGCTCGCACCGTGTGTCGATCGGCCAGCGCACGCTGCTCGGCGCGAACTCGGGCCTCGGCATCTCGCTCGGCGATGACTGCGTCGTCGAGGCCGGGCTCTACGTCACGGCCGGCACCAAGATCGTGCTGGCCGACGAGCCGGACGCGCCCGTCGTCAAGGGCGCCCAGCTCTCGGGCGCGAGCGGCCTGCTGTTCATCCGCAACTCCGTCACAGGAGCCGTCGAGGCCCGCAGGCGCCGCGGCGTCGGAGTGACGCTGAACGCGGCCCTGCACGCCTGACGCGGCGCGCGCGACTACGTCGTCGGGTAGTCGCGCGCCGCCTCGCCCGTGTAGAGCTGTTGCGGGCGGCCGATCTTGCCCTGACGGTCGCGGTTCTGCTCGCTCCACTGCGCCAGCCAGCCCGGCAGGCGACCGATCGCGAACAGCACCGTGAACACCCGCGTCGGAAAGCCCATGGCCTTGTAGATCACACCGGTGTAGAAGTCGACGTTCGGGTACAGGTTGCGCGCCTGGAAGTACTCGTCGTTGAGCGCGATCTCCTCGAGCTCCTTCGCCATGTCGAGCATCGGGTCGTTGACGCCGAGCGCCGCCAGCACCTCGTCGGCCGCGTTCTTGACGATCTTCGCGCGCGGGTCGTAGTTCTTGTAGACGCGGTGCCCGAAGCCCATGAGCTTCACACCGTCTTCCTTGTTCTTGACCCGCTCGACGAAGCGCTGGACGCTCTCGCCGGACTCCTCGATCTGCGCGAGCATCTTCAACACGGCCTCGTTGGCGCCGCCGTGCAGCGGGCCGGAGAGCGCGTGGATGCCGGCGGAGACGGACGCGTACTGGTCGGCTCCCGTGGATCCCACGAGGCGCACGGTCGACGTCGACGCGTTCTGCTCGTGATCGGCGTGCAGGATCAGCAGGCGCTCGAGCGCCTTCGCCATGACGGGGTTGATCTCGTACGGCTCGCTCATGACGCCGAAGTTCAGGCGCAGGAAGTTCTCGACGTACCCGAGCGAGTTGTCGGGGTACAGGAAGGCCTGCCCGTTCGAGGTCTTGTGCGAGTACGCCGCGATCACCGGAAGCTTCGCGAGCAGGCGGATGATGTTCATCTCGACGTGCTCGGGGTTGTCGGGATCCGACTGACCCTCGTAGAACGTCGACAGCGCGCTCGTCGCCGACGACAGCACGGCCATCGGGTGCGACGTCGAGGGAAGGGCCGCGAAGAAGCGCTTGAGGTCTTCGTGCAGCAGCGTGTGGCGGCGGATCTTGTCGTCGAACGACGCGAGCTCGTCGGCCGTCGGCAGCTCGCCATAGATGAGCAGCCACGCCACCTCGAGGAAGCTCGAGTTCTCGGCGAGCTGCTCGATCGGATACCCGCGGTAGCGCAGGATCCCGGCCTCGCCGTCGATGTAGGTGATATCCGACTTCGTCGACGCCGTGTTGACGAACCCGTAGTCGAGCGCTGTGTAGCCGGTCTGCTTCGACAGCGTCGATACGTCGATCGCGCTCTTGCCATCAACCGCCGGCAGCACCGGGAACTCGGCGATCTTGTCGCCTACCGTCAGAGTGGCCTTCTCGGGCAGGTTTCCCGCGTCGCTCACGGCATCTCCTCGTCGTTTCTGGGATCTCCATGCAGGCGAACCCGGCTGCATGTTCCGCAGGGCGCCCCGCCATAGCCTATCGGCCCGAATGGGCCACTGTGAAACTCGGCAACGTTCGCCGAGGATCGTTGATGATACCTACGACGGCCCGCGCAGGCGGCTGGCCGCGGCACGGATCCGATCGTCGCTCGCCGTCAGCGACAGCCGAACGTGGTTCGGGTAGAAGTCGCCGTAGAAGACGCCAGGACCGGCGAGGATCCCGAGCTCTGCGAGCCGCGACATCGACGCCCACGCGTCATCGCCCTCGGTCACCCACAGGTACAGCCCCGCCTCGCTGCCGTCGATGCGGAATCCGGCGCTCTCGAGGGCGGGACGGAGCTCGTCGCGCCGGCGGCGGTAGATCTCGCGCTGGGCCTCGACGTGCTCGTCGTCGGCGAGCGCGACGGCCATCGCGTGCTGCACGGGCGCCGGCGGCATGAGGCCCAGGTGCTTGCGGTTCTTCAGCAGCTGGGCGACGACGCGGCTGCACCCTGCTACGAACGCCGCGCGGTAGCCCGCGAGGTTCGACTGCTTGCTGAGCGAGTACACGCTCAGGAGGTTCGCGCGAGAATCGCCCGCGACGCGCGGATCCAGGATCGACGGGATCGTCTCCGTGTCCCACGGCGCGTCCCAGCCGAGCTCGGCGTAGCACTCGTCGCTCGCGATCACGGCGCCGATCTCGCGCGCGCGATCGACCGCGCGGCGCAGCTCATCGACGCCCCGGACGCGGCCGTCGGGGTTGCCGGGAGAGTTGATCCACACGAGCTTCGTGCCCTCGGGCCACTCGTCGGGGTCATCGGCGGCGACGGGCGCGGCACCGGCGACGCGCGCGCCGACCTCGTACGTCGGATAGGCGGCGCGCGGATGCACCACGACGTCGCCCTCCCCCAGACCGAGCAGCGTCGGCAGCAGGGCGACGAGCTCCTTGGATCCGATCGTCGGGATCACGTTGTCGTCGGTGAGCCCCGTCACGCCGCGGCGACGCGCGTACCAGGAGCGGATCGCGGCGCGCACCTCGGGCGATCCCGCCGCGGTCGGATACGCGTGTGCGTCGGTCGCCTCCACGAGCGCATCGCGGATGATCTGCGGCGTGGGATCCGTCGGGGATCCGATCGACAGGTCGCAGATTCCGCCGGAATGCTGCTCGGCCCGCTCACGATAGGGCGTGACCTTGTCCCACGGGTAGTCGTCGAGGTCGTTGATCGACATCAGACGCTCTGCGGCGGCAGAACCGAGATGACGGGGTGATCCTTCGGGATGACACCGATCTTCGCGGCGCCGCCCGGGGAGCCGATCTCGTCGAAGAACTCGACGTTCGCCTTGTAGTAGTCGGACCACTCTTCGGGGAGGTCGTCCTCGTAGTAGATCGCCTCGACGGGGCACACGGGCTCGCACGCACCGCAGTCGACGCACTCGTCGGGGTGGATATACAGGCTGCGTTCGCCCTCGTAGATGCAGTCGACGGGGCACTCATCGATACAGGCGCGGTCTTTGACGTCCACGCAGGGAAGGGCGATCACGTAAGTCACGCTGTAATTCTAGCCGCGCGGCCTGATGGTCGGCTCAGCGGCGGGTCTCAGCCGGCGGCGCGCTCGGGGCGGCGGAATCTCGGCCACGCGACGACGACGAGAACGATCGCCGTCAGCAGCAGCGTCCACGTGATGCCGAACGGGAACTCGCCCTCGGCGGCCTGCGGAACCACGACGGATCCGCCCGGGCCGCGGCCCGAGAAGACCATGAGCGCGGCGATCATGCCGACGCCGCACGCGAGGACCGCACCGCGGTCCTCGATGAGCAGCCGCACGGCGAGGATCAGCCCGGCGCAGCCGAGCGCCGCGACGATGAGACCGACCGGCACCCACCCCATGACGAGCGGGTGGGTGATGGTGCCGGCCACGCCGAACACGGCCCCCGCGACGAGCGCGAGGATCCACGTGACGGCGCGAGCCGGCCAGCTCATCGGATCAGCCCTGGCGCTTCTTCCGCGCCGTCTCGCGACCGCGCGTGGTGGCGTCGAGGATGACCTTGCGGATCCGCACGTGCTCGGGGGTGACCTCGACGCACTCGTCCTCAGCCGCGAACTCGAGGGATTCCTCGAGCGAGAG
The DNA here is from genome assembly GCF_000422745.1 of Microbacterium gubbeenense DSM 15944. Classification (GTDB taxonomy): domain Bacteria; phylum Actinomycetota; class Actinomycetes; order Actinomycetales; family Microbacteriaceae; genus Microbacterium; species Microbacterium gubbeenense. Next base: position 78,115 of record NZ_AUGQ01000006.1, on the reverse strand, counting down.
GATGCGCGGCGGCGTCATCGACTCGAACGTGTCGGCGTTGGCCGACCGCATGTTCGTGAGCTTCTTCTCCTTGGTGATGTTCACGTCCATGTCGTCGGCGCGCGAGTTCTCGCCGATGACCATGCCCTCGTAGACCTCTTCGGTCGGCTTGACGAAGAACGACATGCGCTCCTGCAGGGCGACCATCGCGAACGGCGTGACGACGCCCGAGCGGTCGGCGACGATGGATCCTTGCGCGCGCGCCTCGATCTGGCCGGCCCACGGGCCGTAGCCGGTCGAGATCGCGTTCGCGATGCCGGTGCCGCGCGTGATCGACAGGAACTGCGTGCGGAAGCCGATGAGGCCGCGAGCCGGGATCGCGAACTCGATGCGGATCCAGCCGGTGCCGTGGTTGGTCATCGACTCCATGCGGCCCTTGCGGGCGGCGAGAAGCTGCGTGATCGCGCCGAGGTACTCCTCGGGCGCATCGATCGTGAGCTGCTCGAAGGGCTCGATCGTGTGGCCGCTCTCATCCTTGCGCGTGACGACCTGCGGCTTGCCGACGGTGAGCTCGAAGCCCTCGCGGCGCATGTTCTCGACGAGGATCGCGAGCTGCAGCTCGCCGCGGCCCTGCACCTCCCACGCGTCGGGACGGCCGATGTCGTTCACGTGGAGCGACATGTTGCCGATGAGCTCGCGGTCGAGGCGGTCCTTGACCATGCGAGCGGTGAGCTTGTGACCCTTGACCTTGCCGACGAGCGGCGAGGTGTTGGTGCCGATCGTCATCGAGATGCTCGGCAGGTCGATCGTGATCTGCGGCAGCGGACGCACGTCGTTCGGGTCGGCGATCGTCTCGCCGATCATGATGTCCTCGAAGCCCGCGATCACGGCGATGTCGCCGGGGCCGGCCTGCTCGGCCGGGTAGCGGTCGAGCGCCTTGGTCATCTGCAGCTCAGTGATGCGCGCGTTCTGCACGGTTCCGTCGGCGCGCACCCAGGCCACGGTCTGGCCCTTCTTGAGCGTGCCGTTGACGACGCGCAGCAGCGCGAGGCGGCCGAGGAACGACGACGAGTCGAGGTTCGTGACCCAGGCCTGCAGCGGCGCCTCGTCGTCGTAGGTGGGCGAGGGGACGTGCTCGAGGATCGCCTCGAACAGCGGCTCGAGGCTGTCGCCCTCCGGCAGCGAGCCGTTCTCGGGGCGCGTCCGGCTGGCGATGCCCGCACGGCCCGACGCGTAGATGACCGGAACGTCGAGCAGCGCGTCGACGTCGAGATCCGGGACCTCGTCGGAGAGGTCGCCCGCAAGGCCGAGCAGCAGGTCCTGGGCCTCGCCCTCGACCTCTTCGATGCGCGCGTCGGCGCGGTCGGTCTTGTTCACGAGCAGGATCACGGGCATCTTGGCCTCGAGCGCCTTGCGCAGCACGAAGCGCGTCTGCGGCAGCGGGCCCTCGGAGGCGTCGACCAGCAGCACGACGCCGTGCACCATCGACAGCGCGCGCTCGACCTCGCCGCCGAAGTCGGCGTGGCCCGGGGTGTCGACGACGTTGATCGTGATCGGGGTGTCGGTGTGCTCGCCGTTGTACGTGATCGCCGTGTTCTTGGCGAGGATCGTGATGCCCTTCTCACGCTCGAGGTCGTTCGAGTCCATCGCGCGCTCGTCGACGTGCTCGTGGTCGCCGAACGAGCCGGTCTGTCGGAGCATCGCGTCGACAAGGGTCGTCTTGCCGTGGTCGACGTGGGCGATGATCGCGACGTTGCGGAGATCGGTGCGGTGCGCAAGCGCCATGAAGGGATCCTTCTGGGTCGTTGGGAGGTGCCCCGAAATCAGGGCGATCCACCTTATCGCGCCAGGCTGTGCCGGTGCTGGGCGGATGTCACGGCGCGGGAACGAGTGCCGAATCGACGGACGCTGTTCCCGCGCCGAACTCTGCATCTACCGCCGACTGGATAGATCCGTCGTCGTGCCCGACTCGGACCTCCACGGATCCGCACGCCGGGACGTCGCCGCCGGAGAACACTCGAACGCCGAGGTCCTCCTCGATGAACTCCCAGATGCGCATGACGTTCGACGGATCCGTCTTCTCGCGGGATCCGTCGGCGCACGGCTCCATTGTGTGGCGAGGATCCGTTCCGTCCGCCGACACCGATGTCACGCGCAGGGAGTTATCGGGTGCGGAGTACTCGCCCGCGACGACGAACGAGCCCCACCGCACGCTCCCCTGCTGCTCGTGGTCACCGACGGCGCTCCAGTCCCAGTCTTCGAGATCGATCCCCGCGCACTGCGGCGGGAGCGACTGCGCCACGCCCCCGATGCAGAGCTGCGGCGGGCGGTCGCCGTCGTCGATGACCGTGGTGCGGTGCTGCGTGGTGAAGATGTTCGCGATTGCGGTGGCCGATGGCGTGCTCGGTCTCTCGGCGGGTTGACCGGTCGCACATCCGACGGTGCCGAGGACGAGCACGGCGCACGGGACCGCCGCGGCGTGCGCGCGATGTCGCATCTTCATGGGGATCCTCTCTGCGGGGATGTATTGCAGAGGTTATTGCCGGAGGCGGGCGATTGTTACGTCCCCGGCGGAACGGTGTGCGTCCGGCCCTGCGTGTCGATGACCGCCGAGACCTCGCCCGCTGCTTCCCGGATCACGAGGGTGACGCCTGCGACATCGACAAGCCACGTGTCGTCGGCTCCGCGCTCGGCGTGCGTGGCGAGACCGTCCTCCGACAGGTCCCGAAGCCAGGTCGCCTGATTCGACCGCGTCAGCTCCCCCGAGGTGAGCCACTCGATGAGCGCCCGGCTGTCTTCCGGCGCCGCAATACCGGATTCGCTCTGTTCGCCCGTCCCATCGAGCTTGTCGGCCGCACTCGACAGCACGGTCGACGGATCCGGTTCCGCGGGCTGCGCGACAGGAGGCGGTTCCTGTTGCGCGCCGTCGAGCAGTGAGGCCAGCCCGCCGGCCACCGCGATCGCGATCGCACCCGCCAGGAGGATCAGTGCGGTTCGTATCGTCCGGCGACCGATGCCCCGACGTTTCCTCACGACCCGCGCACGTCCAGGGATCTGTTCCGCCTGCGTCGACAAGATCAACGCGTCGAGTTCGCGCTCCGAACGCGCGCTCGGCGCCCGGTCACGGCGCCCTGATTCGGGACGCGCGTCGCGCAGCATCTCCTCGATGTCATCCATGGCGATCCCCCTGCCGTGCCTCGATGTCCGCAAGAATCGTGCGGAGCTTCTCGCGCGCTCTCGTCAGACGCACCCGAACGGCGCCCGGACTCGCCCCGAGGATCCCGGCCAGCTCGTCGCCCGTGAGGTCCTCCCAGTAGGCCATGTACAGCAGGTCCCGGTCCTGCTCCGGAAGCCGGCGCAGCGCATTCCGTACGTCGATGCGCCGCTCGATCTGCGGATCCGTGCCGTGGTCGAGATCGAGCTGTTCGTTCGCGTGCCGCGCCCTTGCCAGCCGTCGATACTCGGTTCCGATCACGTTCCGCAGGATCTGATAGAGCCACGGGAGGGCGAGCGTCGCGTCATCGTGCTGGTACCTCCGCCACGCGATCTGGAACGCGTCGGCGGTCGCGTCCTCGGCGGCCTGGTGCGTGTCGAGCCGCTGCTCGGCGACCGTGAGGATCAGCCCGTAGTGGGCGCGATAGAACGCACGGAACTCGTCCGCGTGAATCGCTCGATCTGCCACACGATCGCTTTCGTCGAAGGGGTCCTTTCCCTTCATATTGCCGGAGGCGTCGGAAGTGTTACATCACCCCGGGGATCACGATTCCGCCGGTCTGCATCAGCGAGAAGACGATCCACACGACGATCACGACGAGGGCGGCGAGCGCCGGGGCGTTCCAGCGGCGGCGGGCGGGCGACGGGTCCCGCACCGCGTTCGCGTGCAGGCGCTGGAGCGCGTCGGCTTCCTCCATCGCGGGATCCTCCGCGCTGCGGTGCTTGATGGACAGGTGCAGGCGCCGCGAGGATCCGCCCCACGCGGTGACGGTCTCGCCCGAGCGCAGCGTGAACTCCGTGTGGTAGCGGAGCCGCACGCTCGCCACGGCCGACCAGGGCAGGTCGAGGATCCGGAGGAGGTTGTAGACGCGGGCCCCGCGCTCGTCGGCCTCGATGCGCGGGACGACCTGGAACAGCCACACGACCCAGCACACGAGCAGCAGCCAGGGGGCGACGAGGAACGCGTCCCAGACGCTCGCGCGGATCCCCATATCGATGAGGAGGTATGCGGTCAGCGCGATCGCGAGCCCGGTCCAGACCCAGGCGAATGACGAGCGGAGCACGATCGGGTCGGTGTCGCGGGGCATGCCGTCAAGGATACGGAGTTGTTGTGACAGGCTGACTTCGTGACCACCGACATCTCACGAGCTCGCCTCGGCTGGGAGGTCGGCATCGTGCTCGCGCTGTCGATCGGCAGATCGGCCGTGTACTCGGTGCTGTCCTTCATCCGATCGCTCATGACCGCGCCGCTGTCCGAACAAGCGACGGCGCTCAACCCGTCGCAGGCGGATCAGGCGATCTGGGATGCGATCTACCGGGTCTTCGACGTGTTCTTCGATCTCGCGCTCGTCGCCCTCGTGATCTACCTGCTGTGGCGACCGGCGCAGAGCGCGTTCCAGCGCATCGGGCTGAACTTCTCGCGGTTCGGGCGCGACGTGGGAACAGCGGTTCTGCTGCTGGCGTCGATCGGGATCCCCGGGCTCGGCCTGTATGCGATCAGCCGCCTTATGGGGCTGACGCTCCAGGTACAGGCGTCGGAGCTCGACGCCGCGTGGTGGACGATCCCGTTGCTCCTCCTCTCCGCCGTGCGCGCGGGTCTGCTCGAGGAGGTCATCCTCAACGGATACCTGTTCGAACGCCTGGGATCCGGGTGGCGCGTGCTCGTCGCCGTGGCGGCGCTGCGCGGCCTTTATCACCTCTACCAGGGCCCCGCGATGGCGCTGGGCAACATGGTGATGGGCCTCGTCTTCGGATGGGTGTACCTGAAGTGGCGGCGCGTGATGCCCCTGGTGATCGCCCACACGCTGCTGGATGTGTTCGCCTTCGTCGGCTACCCGCTGGCGGCCCCCTACCTCCCCTAACCCTTCATTTCTGGCACGATTCTTCATCTAGTTGCATGGTGAAATGTGCCAGAAATGAAGGGTTGTGACGGGGCGGCCTGACGTCGACACGTCGCTCACAATCGCGGATCCGCATGAGTTGTTCGCAGTTCGGACTCAGAAGCGTGAACGGCGTCACGATCGATAGATGAGACTTCAGGATCCGCCGCTCTCGACTCTCGCGATCCAGCCGCCGCCGATCGCTCTGATCCGACGTGCGGAATCCGGCACGCGGTTCGACCATGCCGTCCGCGTCGGGCGATTGCATCGCATCCGCAGCGGCGTATACGTCGATACCGACGGCTGGGAAGCGCTGCCGCCGTGGAGCCGCTATCTCGCGCGGATCCACGCGTTCGCCATGAAGTCGCCGCACACCGTGTTCATGCACGAATCCGCGGCCGCGCTCTGGGGGCTGCCGACGCTCGGAATGCCGTATCACCTCCATGCGCGGGCGAAACGGTCGGGCGGTTCCCGCCGCACCGGCGACATCCAGTGGCACCACACGAGCGACGAGCCCGACGTCGTCGTCGAGCCCGGCATCGCGGCGACGTCACCGAGCGACACGATCGTGGACCTCGCCCGCACGCACCACCCCGTGATCGCGCGCGCCGCGGCCGATGCATTGGTTCGCCGATCAGGGATGAGTCCCGACGTCCTGCTCGCGACCAACGACGAGAGGCTCAGCCGGCGCGGGCGGGCCGCTGCTCGATGGCCGCTGGCGACCGCGACGCCCTTGGCCGAAACCGCACTCGAGTCGGCGTCGCTCTGCGTGATCGAATGGCTCGGCTTCGAGCGCCCCGAGCTGCAGGTGGAGTTCGAGATCGGAGGCGGTTCGATCGTGCGCTCGGATTGTTACTGGCGCAGCGCGGACGTGATCGGCGAGGCGGACGGACGCGCGAAGTACTCGTTGAACGGGGCCGGCCCGGAGCAACAGGTATGGGCGGAGAAGCGTCGAGAGGATGCACTCCGCCGCCAGGTGCGCGGCATCGCGCGCTGGGCATGGGACGACGTGCGACGGCCGGAGAAGCTGCGGGATGTCCTCCGGACCGCGGGCGTCGCCGAGGTCCGCCCTGCACGGCGAGATCTGCTCCGCACCCTCCCGTCGCACCTCTGACCCCAACCCTTCATTTCTGGCACATTTCACCATGCAAATCGATGAAGAATCGTGCCAGAAATGAAGGGTTGGGGAGGGTCAGGGGACCGCGTTCAGGCGCTTGCCGTAGACCTCGACGTCGCTCGGGGCGTAGGTGAGCGCGTCGTAGAACGACAGGACCTGCGCGTTCTCGCGGCGCACCATGAGCTGCACCTTCGGGCAGCCGAGCTCGCCGAGCCGGCGCTCCGCTTCCGCGACGAGAGCGGATCCGACCCCTTGCCCGCGCGACGACGGTTCCGTCGCGAGGTAGTACAGCCAGCCGCGGTGTCCGTCGTATCCGGCCATAACGGATCCGACGACCGCGTCGCCGTCGACGGCGACGAGCAGCAAGTCGGGCCACACGGCGCGGGCGCGGGCGATGTCGGCGCGCGGATCGTTCCACTCACGCGTCAGGCCGGAGGTCTCCCATAACCGGATCACCGCGTCGATGTCGGAATCATTGAGCGGGCGAATAGCGACGACCATCAGATCCTCGCTTCGAGGCCGCGGCGAACGGCCGGCCATTCGCCTTCGATGATCGAGAAGACGACAGTGTCGCGGATGTGACCGTCGGGCATGACCCGATGGTTGCGCAGGACGCCGTCCTGTTTGGCGCCCAGTTTTTCGATCGCCGCGCGTGACTGACGGTTATGCCAATGCGTCAAGAATTGCACCGCGATGCATCCGAGATCGTTGAACGCCCGCGACAGCAACAATAGTTTCGCCGAGGGGTTGATCGTCGTGCCGTGCGTCTGTCGCCCCATCCACGTGTACCCGATCTCGACCCGGCGGTTCGCCTCGTCGATATTGCAGTACGACGTCATGCCCACGGCACGATCTGTCTCACGATCGATGATCGCCCAGGGCGCCATCTCTCCGGCCTGCTGGCGGACGAGTCGCGCGTCGATCTCGGCGGACACATTCTCTGGCCGCGGAATGCTCGTGTACCAAGTGCGCCACAGGTCGCCGTCCGAAACGACGGTGACAAGGTCTTCGGCGTGGTCGGGGGAAAGCGGCTCCAGGCGCACGCGGTCGTTCTGCAGGGTGGGTGTTGACGCGAAGCTCACCTCGATAAGCCTAGTGCGCCCCCACGACGGGCTTAGGGTCGAACCATGTCGACACCCGATTTCGTCCTGCGCCTGCGCGAGAAGGTCGGCCACGAGCTGCTCTGGCTCATCGGCGTGACGGCCGTCGTTGTGAAGGGCGATGAGGTGCTGCTCGTCGAGCGCGCCGACAACGGCCTGGTCACGCCCGTCACTGGAATCGTGGATCCCGGCGAAGATCCGACTCTCGCCGCCGTGCGCGAGGTCGCCGAGGAGGCCGGCATCAGCGCGCGCGCCGAGGCGATCGTCTGGGTGCACGCGCTCCCGCCGATGACGTACGCGAACGGCGACCGCGCGCAGTACCTCGACATCGTCGTGCGCTGCTCGGCGGACGGCGGCGATCCGCACCCCGCCGACGGCGAGAACACGCGCGCATGGTGGTGCCCGATCGACGAGATTGCCGCGGCGGGCGTCAACGACGATATGCGCGAGCGGATCCGCGAGGCGCTCGTTCACGAGGGATCCGCGCGGTTCGATCGATGATCGATCACGAGCTCAAGCGGATCCGCGTGAGCGCCGTCGTCATCCGGCACCCGCGCACGGGGCACGTGCTCGCCGTGCGCAAGCGCGGCACGAGCATGTTCATGCAGCCGGGCGGCAAACCGGATCCGGGCGAGAGCGCCGTCGACACGGCGATCCGCGAGGTGCGCGAAGAGCTGCGCGTCGAGCTGGATCCTGCGCGGATGCGGCTGCTCGGCGTCTTCGAGGCGCCCGCGGCGAACGAGGACGGCTACGTCGTGCGCGGCACGGTGTTCACGCACCCGCCCGTCGAGGTGACGACGCCGGCTGCCGAGATCGAGGAGATCCGCTGGGTCGCGACGGAAGGTCCGCCGTCGGCCGACCTGGCGCCGCTGATGACGACCCGGATCCTCCCCGCACTCCGCGCCGCGGGCATCTAACGCCGACTTCCCTTCATTTCTGGCACTTTTCTACACGCAATTGCGTGTAGAAAAGTGCCAGAAATGAAGGTTTGCGCGCACGGTAGCCCGCTTAAGGTCAACAGAACCTTAAGCAGGTGTAAGGTTATGGTCTCCGACACCTTATCTCTCGAGGAGCGCCATGTCCGCCACCCGGCTCACCCTGGAGGTCGACGCCTCCGTCGCCCGCGCGATCACTCAGAACCCCGCCGATTCCTGCTCGACCGACCTCGCCGAGGCGCCGTGGACGTTCGACAAGACGCCCGGGTACGGGCCGGGATCCTCGTCCGCCGATCCGTTCCCCGGCATCGCGCCCGCGCAGGGCGACCTGCCCGAAGACCTCCGCGCCGCGAGCGATGACGAGCTCGACGAGCGGATCCGTGCCGCGCGCGCGACGCTCGGCGATCGCGTCGTGATCCTCGGCCACTTCTACCAGCGCGACGAGATCGTCGCCTACGCCGATTACGTCGGCGACTCGTTCCAGCTCGCCCGCGCGGCGAGCGAGCACCCCGCCGCCAAGGCGATCGTGTTCTGCGGCGTGCACTTCATGGCCGAGACGGCCGACCTGCTCTCCGGCCCCGATCAGAGCGTGATCCTCCCCCACCTCGGCGCGGGGTGCTCGATGGCCGACATGGCCTCGATCGACGAGGTCGAGGAGTGCTGGGAGCAGCTCGAAGACCTGCTCGGCCCGCTCGACGAGCCGGACGCCGACGGCCTCGTGCCGGTGATCCCGGTGACATACATGAACTCGTCCGCCGCGATCAAGGGCTTCGTCGGGCGTCACGGCGGCATCGTGTGCACCTCGTCGAACGCCAAGACCGTGCTGGAGTGGGCGTTCGCGCGCGGCCGCCGCGTGCTGTTCTTCCCCGATCAGCACCTGGGCCGGAACACCGCCAAGGCGATGGGCGTGCCCCTCGAGCAGATGCCGATGTGGAACCCGCGGCGCGCCCTCGGTGGATCCTCCCCCACCGAGCTCGCGGACTCGCGCGTCATCCTGTGGCACGGCTTCTGCTCCGTGCACCGGCGGTTCACGACCGAGCAGATCGACAGGGCCCGCGCCGAGCACCCCGGCGTGCGCGTGATCGTGCACCCCGAATGCCCCATGCCGGTCGTCGATGCGGCCGACGAGTCGGGCTCGACCGACGTCATCCGCCGCGCGATCGAGGAGGCGACCGAGCCTACGACGTTCGCGATCGGCACCGAGATCAACCTCGTGCGGCGCCTTCAGGCCCAGAACCCGCAGCACACGATCTTCTGCCTCGACCCCGTCGTGTGCCCGTGCTCGACGATGTACCGGATCCACCCCGCCTATCTCGCGTGGGTGCTCGAGAAGCTGGTCGCTGGCGAGACGGTCAACCGGATCCGCGTCACCGGCGACGTCGCCGAGCCCGCGCGCACGGCGCTCGATCGCATGCTGCGAGCGCTCCCGTGATCCTCGTCGTCGGGTCGGGGATCGCCGGCCTCACCGCCGCGCTCGTCGCCCGCGAGAGCGGCGCCGAGGTCGTGATCGCCACGAAGGGGCGGATCGACGATGCGAACACGACGCACGCTCAGGGCGGAATCGCCGCGGTCGTCTCCCCCGATGACACCCACGCGTCGCACTGGGCGGATACGCTGCGCGCGGCCGACGATACGGCGGATCCGGATGCCGTGATGACGCTCGTCGAGGACGGGACCGACGTCATCGCGTGGCTGATGCTCGACTGCGGCGTCGTCTTCGACCGCGACGCCGACGGCCGGCTCGCGCAGGGCCTCGAGGCAGCGCACTCGCACCCGCGGATCCTGCACGCCGGCGGCGACGCCACGGGCGCCGAGATCGAGCGCGCCCTCATCGGCGCGGTGCGCGCGGCCGGCATCGACGTGCGCGAGCACACCGCGCTGCAGGATCTTCTCCTCTCCGACGGATCCGTCGTCGGCGCGCGGCTCATGGACAGCTCGGGACGCTCCGTCGATGTCGGCGCCGAGGCCGTGATCCTCGCCACGGGCGGGTGCGGGCGGGCGTACGCGCGCACGACGAACCCGGCCGGTGCGACGGGCGAGGGCATCGCCGCCGCGATGCGGGCGGGGGCGCGCGTCGCCGACATGGAGTTCGTGCAGTTCCACCCGACCGTGCTTGCCGACGGCGAGGCGTTCCTCGTCTCCGAGGCGGTGCGCGGCGAGGGTGCGGTGCTGCTCGACGATCACGGGCGCCGGTTCGCGTTCGACGCCCACCCCGACGGCGAGCTCGCCCCGCGCGACGTCGTGGCGCGGGCGATCGCCGACGCCATGGCGAAGCAGCGCGGCCGCCCCGTGCTGCTCGATGCGACGGGCCTCGGGGCCGAGCACCTCGCCGCGAGGTTCCCGACGATCGACCGCGCCGTGCGAGGTCGCGGGCTCGACTGGGCACGGGATCCGATCCCCGTCGCCCCCGCAGCCCACTACCTGATGGGCGGGATCGTCACGGACATCGACGGCGCGACGAGCGTTCCCGGTCTCTTCGCCGCGGGCGAGGCCGCGTGCACGGGCGTGCACGGCGCGAACCGGCTCGCGTCGAACTCGCTGCTCGAGGGGGCGGTCTTCGGATCGCGCGCCGCCCGCGCCGCGTCGCGCTACCGCCCCACGACGGTCCGCAGTGCCGCGCCGATACGACCCGGCCGCAGTGCGCGGATCCAGGGAGATTCCGCCGACGACTTCGACCGCGAGGCCCTCGGCCGGGTGATGTGGGAGCACGCCGGGCTGGAGCGCGATGCGGCCGGCCTCGATCTCGCGGCCGATCGCATCGAGGGCTGGCTGTCGGACCTCGCCGAACCGTCCTCCGTCGCCGACATCGAGGATCTCGGCCTCCTCACCGTGGCGCTCGAGATCGTTCGCGCCGCTCGCACCCGGCCGCAGTCGGTCGGCGCGCACCACCGCTCGGACCCCGCGCTCGTGCCCACCGCGGCCTGACCGCCGCTCGAAGGAGACCCATGCTGACCCAGGCAGCCATCGACCGCGTCGTGCGTCTCGCGCTCGAGGAGGACGCCCCGTGGGGCGACATCACGAGCGAGGCCCTGATCCCCGCCGCGGCGACGGCCGAGGCCGACCTCATCGCACGCGAGCCCGGCGTCTTCAGCGGCGGCGCGGTGTTCGCTGCCGCCTTCCGGCTGACGGACCAGGCGGTCTCAGTCGCGCTCGAGGCAGCCGACGGATCCCGCTTCGCCGCGGGCGACCGGCTCGCGCGCGTGACGGGGCCTGCACGCGCCGTGCTCACCGCCGAGCGCGTCGGGCTCAATCTCGCGCAGCGCATGTCGGGCATTGCCACGTTGACCGCGCGCTACGTCGACGCCGTCGCCGGCTCGGGCGCGCGCATCGCCGACACCCGGAAGACGACGCCCGGCCTCCGCGCGCTCGAGCGGCACGCCGTCGTCTCGGGCGGGGGCCATAACCATCGCTTCTCGCTGTCCGACGCCGTCATGGCGAAGGACAACCACCTCGCCGTCGTCGCCGGCCGCGACCTCACCCAGGCGCTGCGGGAGGCGAGGGAATCCCTCCCGCACACGACCCACATCGAGGTCGAGGTCGACCGGATCGACCAGATCGAGCCCGTGCTCGCGGCCGGGGTCGACACGATCATGCTCGACAACTTCTCGCTCGACGATCTGCGCGATGGGGTGCGGCTGATCGCCGGCCGTGCGGCGGTCGAGGCCTCCGGCGGAGTCAACCTCGATTCGGTCTCCGACATCGCCGCGACGGGCGTCGACGTGATCTCGGTCGGAGCCCTGACGCACGCGGCGAGGTCGCTCGATCTCGGGCTCGACATCGCGGTGTCGTGATCTACCTCGACCACGCCGCCACCTCTCCGGTCCGCCGCGAGGTGCTCGAGGCCATGACCCCGTTCCTCACGACGGAGTTCGGAAATCCGTCGAGCGCGCACGCGGCGGGCGAGCGCGCCCGCGCGGCCCTCACGAGCGCGCGGCACCGCGTCGCGCGGCACCTCGGCGCCCGCGCGGGCGATATCGTCTTCACCTCCGGCGGCACGGAGTCGAACAATCTCGCCGTCAAGGGCATCGCCGTGGCCGCTCTCGCGGGCCGCGGGCTCCGGCACGTCGTCACCACCGCTGTTGAACATTCGTCCGTGCTCGAATCCGTCGCCGCGCTCGAGCGGATCCACGGCATCGAGGCGTCCGTGCTGCCGGTCGACCGGCATGGGCTGGTCGATCCGGCGGAGGTCGACCGGGCGATCCGCGACGACACCTCGCTCGTGAGCGTGCAGTACGCGAACAACGAGGTCGGCACGGTGCAGGACATCGACGAGATCCGCGCCGTCTGTGCAGCTCGCGCTGTGCCGCTGCACCTCGATGCCGTGCAGGCCGCCGGGTGGCTGCCGCTCGCGCGCCGCACAACGACGGCAGATCGCGGGGACACGAGCCGTTTCCGGCCGAGTTCCGCCGCCGCGGCCGAAAGCCGCCGTCGTTACGCTCTCGCCGATGCCGTTTCCCTCTCCGGCCACAAGATCGGCGCGCCGAAGGGCACCGGAGTGCTCATGGTGCGGCAGCGGATCCCGCTCGAGCCCCTGCTGCACGGCGGAGGCCAGGAGCGCGGGCGGCGCTCGGGCACCGAGTCGGTCGCGGGCGCCGTGGCGATGGCCGCCGCGCTCGACCTGGCGGAGGCCGAACGCACCGAGTCCGCGGCGCGCATCGCACGGGTCCGCGACGAGTTCGTCCAGGACGTGCTCGGCGTCGTGCCGGCGGCCCGGCTCACGGGGCACCCCACCCAGCGCTTGGCTCACATCGCCAGCTTCACGATCGAGGGCATCAACGGCGAGGCGGTCCTGACCGACCTCGAGCGCCGCGGGGTGCTGGCATCGAGCGGATCCGCGTGCTCCGCCGCGAGCGAAGACGCCTCGCATGTGCTCCTCGCCCTCGGAAGCGACGAGGATGAGGCCCGAACGGCGATCCGCTTCTCACTCTCGGCGCGCAGCGACGACCTCGACGACGTCGCCCGCGCGCTCGCAGCGGCGGCCCACGCGAATCTTCCGGCACGCGGTCGGTAGGGTCTAGTGCGTGACTGTCGCCACGAATGATCCGCCGCGGATCGCCGTCCAGGCCGCGATCTTCTCGGTGCGCGCCGGGACCGACCGCGACGAGCTGATGATCCCGCTCGTGAGGCGCACGCGCGAGCCGTTCCTCGACCAGTGGGCCCTTCCCGGCGGGTGGCTCGGCGACGCGGAGGGCCTCGAGACAGCCGCGGGCCGCACGCTCGCGGCGACGACCGGACTCGCTCCGAGCTGGCTCGAGCAGCTCTACACGTTCGACAACGCCTCAGCGCGCGTCGTCTCGGTCGTGTACTGGGCGCTGCTGCGCAGCGACCTCGTCGAGGCCCAGCGGGCCGCCGCCGGATCGCCCGAGAACGTCGAGTGGTTCCCCGTCGAGGCTCTGCCGGACCTCGCGTTCGATCACCGCTCGATCATCGAATACGCCGTCTGGCGGTTGCGGAACAAGGCGGGCTACAGCCGCATCGCCGCCGCGCTGCTCCCCGACGAGTTCACGCTCGCCGAGCTGCGCAGCGTGTACGAGACGGTGCTCGGCAAGCGCCTCGACCCGTCGAACTTCCGGCGGCTCCTCGAAGGATCTGAAGCGCTCGTGCCGACCGAGGACTTCCGCACGGGCCCGCACCGTCCGGCCCGCATCTTCCGCTACAACGCCGAGGTCGACTTCGCCGATCCCGGCCCGCTCTGACCCGGCTCCTGCTGCGTCGCGAGCGTCGCGTAGAAGCCGTCCAGGCGCATCAGCTCCGCGTGCGTGCCCTGCTCGACGATCCGTCCGGCGTCGAGCACGTAGATCTTGTCGGCGCCGACCACGGTCGACAGTCGGTGAGCGATCGTGATCGTCGTGCGCCCGCGCGCGGCCTGCTCGATCGCCTCCTGCACGACGCGCTCGCTCACGGTGTCGAGCGCGCTGGTCGCCTCGTCGAGCAGCAGCACCGGCGGATCCTTCAACAGCACGCGCGCGATCGCGATCCGCTGCTTCTCCCCGCCCGACAGGCGATACCCGCGCTCGCCGACGACGGTGTCGTACCCGCCCTCGAAGCTCATCACGCGCTCGTGGATGTTCGCCCCGCGGCACGCGCGCTCGATCTCGTCGTCGGTCGCGTCGGGCTTGGCGTAGCGCAGGTTCTCGCGGATCGTGGCGTGGAACAGGTACGTCTCCTGGCTGACGATGCCGACGTGATCGATGATCGATCCCATGCTCAGCTCGCGCACGTCGCGCCCGGCGAACAGCACCTCGCCCGCTGAGGCCTCGTACATGCGCGGCGTCAGATAGAGGATCGTCGTCTTGCCCGCGCCGCTCGGACCGACGAACGCGACGTTCGTGCCCGGCTCGGCAACGAACGACACGCGATCGAGCGTCGGCGTCGAATCGGGCGCCGCATCCGGGTACCGGAACGTGACGTCGCGGAACTCGATGCGCCCCACCTGATCCGATTCGCCATCGACGTCGACGTCGGCCGCATCGTCGAGGTCGGCGATCGCGGGCACGAGGTCGAGGTACTCGAAGATCCGCGCGAACAGCGCCTGCGACGTCTGCAGCTCCAGCGCGACCCGCATCAGGCTCACGAGCGGCATCGATACCCGTGCCTGCACCGTCGTGAACGCGACGATCGCGCCCGCGGTGATGGATCCGGCCGCGCCGTCGATGAGGAACCCGGCGGCGAGATAGATGACCGCGGGAACCGAGCTCATGAGCACGCTGACGATCGCGAAGAAGCCCTGCCCACTCATCGTCTGGCGCACCTGGAGCCGGATCTGGTTGGCGTTCTCGGCCGAGTACCGCGCCGACTCGGTGCGCTGGCGGTTGAATGACTTCGACAGCAGGATGCCCGACACGCTCAGCGTCTCCTGGGTGATCGAGGTCAGCTCCGACAGCGATTGCTGCGTCTCGCTCGCGATCCGCGCCCGCACCTGGCCGACGCGGCGCTGGACGATGACGAGCACGGGCGTCATCACGAGCGAGATGATCGTCAGGCGCCAGTCGATCAGGACCATCGCGACGATCGAGGCGATCACCGTGACGGCGTTTCCGAGGATGCTCGTCACGGTGCTCGTGAGCACGCCCGAGACGCCGCCGACGTCGTTCTGCAGCCTCGACTGGATCACGCCCGTCTTGGTGCGGGTGAAGAACGCCAGCTCCATGTTCTGCAGGTGGTCGAACATGCGCACGCGCAGGTCGCCCGCGACCCGGTTGCCGACGCTCGACGTCAGCCAGGTTTGCACGACCTGCGTGCCCGCCGCCAGCACGTACAACACGATCATGAGGCCGACGAGCAGGCCGAGCAGGCTGAGGTCGACCTCGCCCGAGGGTGGGAACAGGGCCTCGTCGAAGACCCGCTGGATCACGAGGGGCGGGATCACGCCGAGTCCGGCGCCGACGACCACGAGCAGCGCCGTCATCGCGACCCGACGCCGATACGGCCGGAACAGCGCGACGATCCGCTTCCCGAGGTCGGGAACGCGCGGCGCGGCGGCGTTCGCCTTCCGCTGCGCGGATTCGTCGATCGGGCGCATCCCGCGCCCGCCGCCCATCGGCCGTCCCATACTCATCCGGCTAGCCTATGGCGCGCGAACACTCGGAGAATTCTCACGAGAGCGGGAATACATCACACCGATCTCATCGTTAAACTGAATCGTCTGTCTACGGGGAGCTTCTGCACGCTCCTGGCCCGAGACAGCTCATACCCTTCTGCTGGAGCACACCTCGTGACGACAGACACCGGATCCATGCGGGCCCAGCCCGCCTCCCACGACGCGATCGACCCTGCAGGAATGCGGGTGATCTGGCTGCTGCTCGTCGCCGCTTTCGTCGCGATTCTCAACGAGACGACGATGGCGATCGCCATCCCCGAGCTGAACAAGACCCTCGGCATCCCCGAAGAACAGGGCCAGTGGTTCACGAGCGGATTCATGCTCACGATGGCCGTCGTGATCCCCACGACCGGCTTCCTGCTGCAGCGCTTCACTACGCGTCAGGTGTTCCTCGCCGCGATGATGTCGTTCGCGCTCGGAACTCTCATCTGCCTCGTCGCCCCCGGATTCACGATGCTGCTCATCGGCCGCATCGTGCAGGCCGCCGGCACGGGAATCATGATGCCGCTGCTCATGACGACGATGATGAACGTCGTTCCCGCACACTCCCGCGGCCGGATGATGGGCCGCGTCGGCCTCGTCATCTCGCTCGCCCCGGCGATCGGCCCGACGCTGTCGGGCATCATCCTCGATCATTTCGGCTGGCGCATGATCTTCGCGATCATCCTGCCGATCGCGATCGTCGCACTGCTGATCGGCGCGAAATGGATGACGAATCTCGGAGTGACGACGCACGCCCCGATCGATGTGCTGTCGATCATCCTGTCCGCGCTCGGTTTCGGCGGCCTCGTGTTCGCACTCAGCCAGCTCGGCGGCGGCGAGGGGGCCGAGGCCTCGACGGACCTCGGCGTCCTGCCGATCGCGCTGCTGGTGACGGGAATCGTCGCGCTCGCTGTATTCGTCTGGCGCCAGATCGCGCTGCAGAAGAAGGATGACGCGCTGCTCGACATGCGCGTGTTCCGCTCGAAGAACTTCGTCGTTGCGGTCGCGATCATGACCGTCGTCGCGTTCGCGATGTTCGGCACGCTGTCGATGCTGCCCCTCGTGCTGCAGAAGGTGTCGGGGCTCGAAGCGACGCAGTCCGGCCTCGTACTGCTTCCGGGCGCGCTCCTCATGGGAATCCTCGGTCCGCTCATGGGCCGCATCTACGACGCGTACGGCCCCAAGGTCCTGCTCGTTCCGGGCACGCTCCTCATCGCGGGCGCACTGTTCACGTTTGCGACGCTGACGCCGGAGACGCCGATCGCGCTCGTCACTGCCGTCCAGGTCGCGATGTCGCTCGGCCTCGCGGGCTCGTTCACACCGCTGTTCTCCTCGTCGCTCGGGTCGCTGAAGCGCCACCTCTACTCGCACGGCTCCGCCGCGCTCAATACCCTGCAGCAGGTCGCGGGCGCCGCCGGCACCGCCCTGTTGATCGGGATCTACTCGTCAGGTCTGCACGCGGGCGTCGCCGATGGCACGGATCCCGCATCGGCAGGAGCCGTGGGCGCACAGTCTGCTTTCCTCGTCGGCGCATGCATCGCGGTCGTCGCGGTCGTGCTGGCGTTCTTCATCAAGAAGCCCGCCGACGACCAGGAGTCGGTCCCGGTGCACTGATCGCTCGTTCGTACGTCAGAAGGGGTCGCTTCGGCGGCCCCCTCTGACGTACGAGAGCGAGAGCCGGTCATTTCGACGTGCGGCCATAACCGCCGTTCACTCGAGAACAGCTACCGCGCGAGCGTCATGCACGTTTCAAACACTCGCTCTCCGCCCGTCAGCGGATCGTCGAATGCGAGCGTCGTCGCCAGCAGCTGCAACGGATCCGAGAAGTCGTATGGATCCGGTTCGATATCCCGGGGATACACCGGGTCACCGACCAGTGGCATGCCGAGGCCGTTCATGTGCACCCGCAGCTGGTGGGTCTTTCCCGTGTGCGGCGTGAGCTCGAATTCGCCGGCTGTGCCGTGAGCCCTCACGAATCTGATCGACGTGTGCGCGTTCGGCTCCCCCACGACCTCGCGAACGGGCCGCTCTCCGTCGATCTTCTGCAGGCGGCTGCGGCGCTCGCGCTCTTCGCCCGACTCCAGCCCGAGCGGCAGAGGATCCCCCGCCCGCCATCCGACCGGCAGCCGCGCGAGCGCGCGATACGTCTTCCGGATCCGCTTCTCCTGGAACAGGACCTGGTACTTTCCGCGCGTGGCCGGCCGGCGCGAGAGCGCGAGCAGGCCGCCGGTGACGCGGTCGAGCCGGTGCATCGCGACGATGTCGTCCTCGCCGCGCTCGAGGCGCATGCGGGTCACGACGCACTCGCGCTGGAAGACGCCGTTCGGCGTCGAGGCGAGGAAGTGCGGCTTGTCGACGATCAGCAGGTCTTCGTCCTCGTGGACGATCGCGATCTCGAACGGCACGCGGGGCTCGGGCGGCACCGGCTTGTGGAAGGCGTAGAACCCGCCCGGGATCACGGCGTCGTCGAGGCCGACCCTGTGGCCGTCCTGGTCGGTCAGGGCGCCCTCAGAGATGAAGAACTCCGGCGTGATGCCTGCGAGCGTCCGCTCGCTCCGCACCGCGCGCGGGATGATGATCGTCTCGAGCCACTCGCGCACGGTGCGGGGAACGGGATCGTGTTGGGCGGCGTGCGTCTCCTTGCCGCCGGGCGCGCGCAATCGCGCCGCGGAGATCCCCTCACGCGGGGCGAGGATCCGCTGGCCGCGCGCGAGACGGGTCCACGAGCCGCGCCCCTCGGGCGGTGCGGCCGCGACGTCGTTCTCCATTCCAGAGAGTATGCCGCGCCGGCCTGAGACCCGGCGGGTAGATCGGTCCCCCCAGTGGGATTCGAACCCACACTGAACGGATTTTAAGTCCGCTGCCTCTGCCGGTTGGGCTATGGGGGGAGAAAAAGGGCGCTCCGTGATCGGAGCGCCCTTCTTTCGCGTCAGTCTGCCTTCGGCTTCGGCCGCGAGGCGTACTCCTCGAAGAAGGCGCGCGGCTCCTGCACCTTGCTGATCTGCACCTGGTCGCGGCCGAGGAAGAAGTTGTGCACCCATCCCCAGATCACGCGCCACTTGCGCTCCCACGTCGGCATCGCGAGGCCGTGGTATCCGCGGTGCGCGAGCCAGGCGAAGAAGCCCGTCAGCGCGAACTTCCCGGACTGGAACGCGCCGTGGTACAGGCCGAGGCCCGCGACCGCGCCGAGGTTCTTGTGGTAATAATCGACCGGATCCTCGCCGCGGATAACGGCGACCATGTTCTTCGCGAGCTGCTTGGCCTGGCGCACGGCGTGCTGCGCGTTGGGCACGCAGGTGCCATCGGGCAGGCCGCCCGTCTTGTCGGGCACGGCCGCGACGTCGCCGGCGGCCCATGCACCCTCGACGAGGTTGCCCTCGGCATCGACGACCCGGAGGTCGGCCTGCGTCGTGATGCGGCCGCGCTGCTCGCGCGGCAGGTCGCTGCCGTTCACGACCTTCGGGTTCGCCATGACACCGGCGGTCCAGATGATGAGCCCCGACGGGTACTCCTCGCCCGTGTTCGTCTTCACGACGCCGTCGGTCGCGTCCGCGACCTGGGTGTCGAGGTGCACGTGCGCGCCGCGCTGTGCGAGATCCTTCAGGACCTTCTCGCTCGTCGGAAGCGACACCTCGGGCATGATCCGACCCATCGCCTCGATGAGGTGGAACTGAGTCTCGTCGTACGAGATGTCCGGGAACTGGCCGAGCAGCGCGTTCGCGGCCGACCGCAGCTCGCCGAGCGTCTCGATGCCGGCGAAACCGCCGCCCACGACGATGACCGTCAGCAGGCGCTTGCGGAGCTCACTGCCGACCGGAAGGCTCGCGGCGCGCTCGAAGTTGCGCACGAGGGTGTCGCGCGCGGCGACGGCCTCCTCGATCGACTTGAGGCCGATCGCATTGTCGGCGATGCCCGCGATCGGGAAGGTGCGCGAGACGGATCCTGCCGTGACGACGATCTGGTCGTAGTCGTACTGCCAGTCCTCGCCGCCCTCGGGCGAGATCGTCGCCGTCTTGTTCGCGTGATCGATGTTCGTGACGCGGGCGTTGATGACGCGCGTGCGCTTCAGGTGGCGACGGAGCGAGACGACCGCGTGGCGGGGCTCGATGTTTCCCGAGGCGACCTCCGGGAGGAACGGGAGGTACGTCATGTACGGCAGCGGGTCGACGACAACGACCTCGGCCTCGCCGCGGCGCAGGTGCTTCTCGAGCTTCCACGCGGTATAGAAGCCCGCGTATCCGCCGCCGACGATAAGAATCTTAGGCACGGAAGAAAATCTCCTTGAAAATATCAGGAACCCGAATCGCGCTCGGCACGAAGCGAGCGCAGACGACGGGACACGACCAAGACGCCGAGCAGAACAAGACTACCAGCGGCTGTGAGGGCGAATAACGGCAGGGTGACCTCGCGGAGGCTCTCGGGCGAGGGCAGGTACGGGTTCGACGCCTCGACGGGCGCATCGCGCGGCGGCAGCGCGGGAAGCTCGACGGGCGCGGGAGTCGGCTGCGTGCCGGACTCGAGCTGCCCCGTGGATCCGGTGCTGCGGTTCAGACGGATCCATTCCTTGAGCGTGATGTCGCTCACGGGATTCGACGACACCGCTCCGATGCTCGACGACACCGCTCCCGCGGCGTCGATGATCCCGAACCCGTAGCTGGGGTCGCGCGCACCGTCCTGGTCCGGAGCGCGGTCGGCCGATCGCACGATCCGATTGATGAGATTGTTCACGTCGATGTCCGGATGCGCCGACTTCACGAGCGCGGCCACGCCCGAGATGATCGGTGCCGCGCCGCTCGTGCCGCTCCACTCGTCGATCTCCCCGCTCGGCCCGATGCCGAGCAGCTTCTCGCTCGGCCCGGACACGCCGATCGACACGCCCTGCGTGGAGGCGGCGTCGCTCGCGCGGCCAGACGGATCCACGCCGCCCACGACGAGCGCCTCGGGGATCGTCGCGGGCGCGCCGACCACCTCGGTGCCGCCTGCGCGGTTGCCCGCCGCGACGACGACCAGCACGTCGTGTTCGAGCGCGTACAGGAACGCCTCGTCCCAGATCGTGCCCCAGGCCGTCTGGTTCGTCGTGAACGACAGATTGATGATGTCGGCACTGTTGTCGACCGACCACTTCATCGCGTCGGCGACCTGCTGGTCGAAGGGCACCTCGCTGACGGATTGGAACCCGATCGACACTGACAGGATGTTCGCGGCCGGGGCGACCCCGATCATGCCCTCGTCCTCCCCCGTGCCGCGGGCAGCCGCAAGAGACGCCACCCACGTACCGTGGCTGCGGGTGTGCACGTCGCTGCCGAGCGGAGTGCGGCCATCGTCGGATCCCACACCCGACATGTCGGCGCCGCCGGTGACCGCGCCGTCGAGCTCGTCGATGTCGCTCGCGACGCCGCTGTCGATGACCGCGATGGTCGTGCCCTCGCCGCGCGTGGTCTCCCATGCCTCGGCGATTCCGTACTCCTCGAGCCAGTACTCGGCCGACCGCACGGGATCCGGCGTCGGGGTTGGCGTGGGCGTCGGGCTGGGCGTCGCGGATGAAGTGGGCTCGGGTGCCTCGTCGTCGTCCGTCGCCGCGAAGGATGCCTGCGGCAGCGCGATCAGCGCATACGCCACCGCGAGCGCGGCGAGGACCGCACCGGATCGGCGACGCGCGGATCGTGTCATCCCGCGGGGATCCCCTCGGCGTCGCCTCTCAGGGCGGCGCCCGGATCGTCGCACTCGCAGCGATCCGGCGACCATGCCGAGCGCTCGAGCGCGAGGTCGCCGATCGGGTTGACGCCCGGGCCGGCCGCAAGGGCGTGGCCGGCGAGGGCGTGGAGGCACTTCACGCGCGTCGGCATGCCGCCGGCGGAGATGTTCCGGATCTCCTCCGCATCGCCGTACTGCGCCCGGTCGGCCAGGAACGCCTCGTGCGCCCGCGCGTACTGCATGCGCACCTCTTCGTCGCTCGCGAGCAGCTCATTGAGCTCGACCATCATCTGCCCGGCCTCGAGGCGGGACATCTCGGCCGTCGCGGCGGGATGGGTGAGGTAGTAGAAGGTCGGGAACGGCGTTCCCTGCGGCAGACGCGGCGCGGTCGAGACGACCGTCGGGTTGCCGCACGTGCAGCGCGCGGAGATCCCGACGACGCCGCGCGCCTCGCGCCCCAGCTGCGCGCTCACGACGCGAATATCGGCCGCGCTGACGGGTTCGAACGGAGGTGTGCTCACGCGTTGAGGTTACCGGGGAAGCTCTGGGATTCTCATCGGAACAGCGCCGAGTCTTCGGAAGTTCCCTGCTGCGCCAGGCCGGCGTTCACGACCGACGAGAGCATCGTGCTCATCCAGTCGCTGTCGGCCTCCTCGACGTCAGCGCCGACGGGATCCGGTTCTGCCTCGTCGTCGCGCTCGACATCGTCCTCGATGAGGTAGACGATCTCACCGGGCTTGACGTAGTACAGCCGCTCGCGCGCCTCGCTCGTGATGAAGGCCGGATCGCGCCACCGGTCGCGCTCGCGCTCGAGGTCGGCGATCTCGTCCTCGGTGAGCGCGACGCCCGCCTGGGCCTGTGCGACCTGCTGGCGCATGTCGATGTATGAGCTCGCCGACGGCACGAGGATGAACGCCCCCATGATGACCAGGCCGAGCATGATCACGGCGAAGCCCGACAGGCGGATCCCGCTCAGCCACTCGCGTGCGTTCAGCTGCGCGCGGGAACGAGAGGAGGGAGCCGCGTTACGTGCCATGCGACTCCCCCTCTCGTGAATACGTGCGTGCGATCAGCCCTTGAAGCGCGGGTAGGCGCCGCGGCCCGCGAACGTCGCCGCGTCGCCGAGCTCCTCTTCGATGCGCAGAAGCTGATTGTACTTCGCGACCCGGTCGCTGCGAGCGGGCGCGCCGGACTTGATCTGACCGCAGTTCACGGCGACCGCGAGGTCGGCGATCGTCACGTCTTCGGTCTCGCCCGAGCGGTGCGACATCATCGCCGTGTAGTTCGCCGAGTGCGCCATCGAGACGGCGTCGAGCGTCTCCGTGAGCGTGCCGATCTGGTTTACCTTGACGAGCAGCGAGTTCGCGATGCCGCGGTCGATTCCCGTCTTCAGGCGCTCAGGGTTGGTGACGAAGAGGTCGTCGCCGACGAGCTGCACCTTGTTGCCGATGCGCTCGGTGAGGGCCTGCCAGCCGTCCCAGTCGTCCTCGGCGAGCGCGTCCTCGATCGTCACGAGCGGGAAGTTCGCGAGGAGCTCCTCGTAGTAGCCGGTGAGCTGCTCGGCCGACCACTGCTTGCCCTCGAAGGTGTACTTGCCGTCCGAGAAGAACTCGGTCGAGGCGACGTCGAGGCCCACCGCAATATCGGTGCCTGGCGTGAAGCCGGCCTTCTCGATGGCGGACATCAGGAAGTCGAGCGCCGCGCGGTTGCTCGGCAGGTCGGGAGCGAAGCCGCCCTCGTCGCCGAGGCCCGTCGCGAAGCCGCCCGCGAGCAGCTCCTTCTTGAGCACCTGGTAGGTCTCGGCGCCCCAGCGCAGCGACTCGGCGAACGAGTCGGCGCCGTGCGGCACGAGGAAGAACTCCTGCATGTCGATGCCGTTGTCGGCGTGCTCGCCGCCGTTGATGACGTTGAGGGCCGGCACCGGGAGCACGTGCGCGTTCGCGCCGCCGACGTAGCGGTACAGCGGCAGGTCGGCGCTGTCGGCCGCGGCCTTCGCGACGGCCAGGCTCACGCCGAGGATGGCGTTCGCGCCGACGCGCTTCTTGTTGTCGGTGCCGTCGACCTCGTTCAGCACCTGGTCGACCAGGCGCTGGTCGCTCGCGTCGAGGCCCTCGATCGCCGGGCCGAGCTCGTCGATGACCGACTCGACGGCCTTCGTGACGCCCTTGCCGCCGTAGCGCGAGGCGTCGCCGTCACGGAGCTCGTACGCTTCGAACGCGCCGGTCGAGGCGCCGGACGGCACGGCCGCCCGCTGCACGATGCCGTCTTCGAGGAGGACCTCCACCTCGACGGTGGGGTTGCCTCGCGAGTCGAGAATCTCGCGTGCGCCAACTGCTTCGATCTGTGCCACGGATGTACTCCTTGAGAAGGTGGGCATGGGCGGACCGGGAGGCCCTCCCTCAGTCTAGGGCGAACCCCGTCGTGCGTCATTCCGGCAGCGGGCGGTCGATCGTGCGAGAGGATGGGCGCTATGACCGATGCGCGCACACTCACCGATCGCCGCGTGCTGCTCGCGGGCGGCACATCCGACGCCGGGTGGGCGATCGCGCACGCCCTCCGCGGTCGCGGGGCGCGCGTCGTCGTGGCCGGGAGGAGCCCGGTGCGGTTGGCGCGCTTCGCCGACGCGGGGTTCGACGCGGTCGAGGTCGATCTCACGCACGCCGCGGCCGTGGACGACGCCGTCGGCGGCCTCGGACCCCTCGATGGGCTGATCCCGCTGGTCGGCGGGTGGCGCGGCGGCGGCGGGATCCCTGGTCAGAGCGACGAGGACTGGCAGGCGCTGTCGGATGCCCTGACGGCGGTGCGCCACGCGTGCCGCGCGGCGTGGCCGCTGCTCGAGGCATCGCCGGCCGCACGCGTCGCCGTCGTCTCGTCGGTGCAGGTGGCCCGTCCCCTCGCGGGCGGTGCGAACTACGCGGCCGTCAAGGCAGCGATCGAGGCGTGGATCCAGGCGATGGCGCACGGATTCTCGATATCGGCTCGCGACGCCGACCGTCCGCAGGCCGGCGGCTGCACCATCTTCCGGGTGAATCAGCTCGCGGATGTCGTCGACGACGTCGCCGCGGGCATGGCCGGCCTCTGGGACGAGGCCCCGGATCCGACGGCCCGCATCGTGACGCTGGCGTGAGCCCTCCGGACCGTGTCCCGATTGATGCGGGATCGACTGCCGCTTTCGCGCATCACGTGGGACACGGTGGGTCTCAGAGGCTGCGGCGCTCTGCGATGAGCCGGGCACCGCGGATCACGACGCCGATCGCGACCACGGCCGCTCCCGCCACGACCGACGGCCACGGCAGCAGTGCGGCCAGGCCCGCGCACCCGATCGCGCCCGCGACCTGCAGCCACTGCGGGTACCGGCGCACCGTCTTTCCCTGACGCAGCGCCGCGAGGTTCGCCACGAAGTAGTACAGCAGCACCCCGAACGAGCTGACGCCGATCGCGCCGCGCAGGTCGGCGACGAGAAGGATCGCGATCACGACGGCCGCGACCGCGATCTCCGCCCGGTGCGGCACGCGCATACGCGGATGGATCCGCGAGAAGAATCCCGGCAGGTCTCCCCCGCGCGCCATCGCGAGGCTCGTGCGCCCGATGCCGGCGATGAGCGCGAGCAGCGCGCCGAGCGCGGCGCAGGCCGCCCCGACGCGGACGACCGGCGCGCCCCAGTCCCACCCGGATGCCGCAACGACGTCGGCGAGCGGCGTCGCGGAGACGTGCGGCGCGGGTCCGAGCGCCTGCAGCACCGTGACCGCAAGCACGGCGTAGACCACGACCGCGCCGGCGAGCGCGAAGACGATGGCACGCGGGATCGTCCGCGCCGGATCCCTCACCTCCTCGCCCATCGTCGCGATGCGCGCGTACCCGGCGAACGCGAAGAAGATCAGTCCCGCCGACTGCAGGATCCCGTACCACCCGCCGTCGAACAGGCCCTCACCGATCGATGCGTGCTCGCCCGTGGATCCGACGAGTCCCGACACCGCGACGAAGACGAGCACTAGCAGCACGATCACGACGATGATCTTCGCAGCGCTCGCCGTGCGCGTGACGCCGAGGAGGTTCACGATCGTGAGCAGCACTACGGCGCCGATCGCGGCCGGCCGCTCGAACCCGGGGGCCGCGTACGATGCGAAGGTCAGCGCCATGGCCGCGCAGCTCGCGATCTTGCCGACGACGAAGCACCACCCGGCGAGGTACCCCCACCACGCCCCCAGCTCTGCGTTGCCGTAGGCGTACACTCCTCCCGCGACCGGGTGGACTGCGGCGAGCTGCGCCGTCGATGTCGCGTTGCAGAACGCCACGACCGCCGCGAGCACGAGCCCGATCAGCACCCCGCTCCCCGCCGCTTCGATCGCCGGCTGCCACACGGCGAACGCGCCCGCGCCGATCATGGATCCCAGGCCGATCGCGACCGCGTCCGAGAGTCCCAACCGGCGTACGAATCCTGACGTCATGGTTGGGGAGCGTATCGGGGCGGCGTCGTGCGGTGCGGCGCGGCGCGCAGCCGTTCACCGGAGGTTCTCCGAGTGTCCGGCTTGCGCCGGGCTCGACGACCCCTGGGGGCTTCAGTATCTCGCCATGCCGCGGCGAAGCAGAGCGACCGCGGTCGCGGCGTCGTCCACGGTGATCGTCAGGTCGCTCCCGCCGACGCGCGCGACGCGGATCCCCTCCCCCGCCCGCAGTACGAAGCCCTGACCGTTCGCCCCGAAGCGCCACCCCCAACCGCCGAACTCCGCCATCGGACTGACTTCAACGATCCGCACCGCGGTGATCGAGCCGGCGGCGATGCGCACCCGCGGCCACCCGAGCGGTGCGCGCACCGTGAGCCCCGCGTCGTCGATGCGCACATCGAAGCGCAGCATCGACAGCGACAGCACCGAGACGACGAGCATCAGCGCGAGCGTTCCCCAGAGCGCGAACGGAATGCTCCCCGTGCGCCTCACCGCGTCGAAGCACAGCGCGAGCACGGCGAGCGTCGTGCCCCCGACGAGCGCGCCGAGGGTGACCGCCCCCGCGCGCGACATCCGCACCGAACGGGTCCACACTCCCGGCTGCGCGCCCGTCAACGGCAGCGGATCCTGCTCTGCGGCGTCCGCCGCCGGCGGCTCTTCGATCATGAGCAGATAGATCGTGCCGAGCACGGCCCCGACGATGAGCGAGAGGATCATGATCCCGAGGGAATCCGGCGCGTCCGACGCATCGTCGACCCCGACCTGCACGATCACGAGACCGAGCATCGCCGAGCCGAGGAACCCCGTTTCCGCACCGATCACGACCCCGAGGAAGCGGTACTGCGTGCGCTGCGCCGGGCTCTTCACCTCAGCCAGCGCGATGCCCGCGATCAGTGCCGTGATTCCGCCGCCGATGCCGATCGTCATGAGCGGATAGGTCCAGGACGGACCGAACCCGTCCCCCGTGCCGGAGAGGCCCCAGTGCGTCGCGACGACGTCGGGGAGAAGCGGCATCAGCGAAAGCTGCACCGCCGCGATGCCGACGAACGCCGCCATCGGGATCCAGAGGCACCGGATCGCGAATGCGCGACGGGCTCGCTTCCTGGTCTCGAGCAGCGCGTCTGTCATGGACGGGTCCTCTCTGTCGGGCCGGTGCTCACGTGCGCGGTTCGCTCGGCCGCGAGCTGCGCGCGCAGCACGACGAGGCCGGCAGCGGCATCGTCGGTCGCAACGACGAAGCGCGATCCGTCCGCGCGGCGGATCCGGATGCCTTCGCCGGCTCGGATCGCGACGCCCGCCTGCGGTCCGACCGAGCGCGCGTTCCAGCCGGTCTTCCCGATCTCGACCGCCGGATCCACCTCGATGAGGTCAGCATCCGCGATATCGGTCAGCGGGATGCTGACCCGAGGAATTCCGATCGGCGAGCGCACGAGGACCCCTCGCGCGTCGATCCGCACCTGCACGACGAGCGCGGCGGGCGCGGCGGCTGCGTGCACGATGAGCAGCGTCGCTGCGACGATCCATGCGGGCTGCTCCAGCATCGCGAGAGCGTGAGCCGCGATCGCGAGGGCTGCGACGAGGCCGGCGGTGATCGCCCCCTGCAGCCCGTATCGCCCGGCGGCCGTCGTGGCGCTCCACTGCCGCAGGTCGTCTCCCTCGGGATCCGAGCGGTCACGGCGCGACGACGGCAGGAGCGTGCTCGCGAGGCTCGCGAAGGACGCTCCGGTCGCGATCGCGACGAGCATCGCCGTTCCGGCTGGTGCCTCCGGCTTCCCGATCTGCCCGATGAACGTCGCGCCGAGCACGAGCACGCAGGATCCGACGACGAACCAGGTCGTCGCCGCAACGAAGCGCGGCCTCGGCCTGTCGTTCACCGACCGGAGATCGAACAGCCCGACCGCTGCGAACAGCGCCGTGGAACCGTAGCCGATCGCGGCCGTGACGCCGATCGTGCCCCACGCCGGCCCCCAGCCGTCGGGTTCGCCGGCCACCGACCAGTGGATCACGACGCGCGCGGGCAGGAAGGGCAGGGCGACGATCTCGGCGACGACCACCGCCGTGACGGCCGCCATCGGCAGCCAGACGATGATCAGGCGGATCAGCCGGGCCTGCGACTTCACGCGGCGCTCAGCGGAGGGGCTTGAAATCGAGGTCGTGCTGACCCGCTGCGACGGTCGCGAACGACGTGTAGCCGTCTGCCTGCGCGCGCTCGAGCACGCCCTTGAGGTTCCTCGGCCGGCGCTCGAGCCTCACGCGCGCGCCGTCGGAGACGAGGCGCGCCTTGTGGGCGAGCAGCTCCGCGACCGGCACGTCCTTGTCGTGCACGAGCACGACAGCGCGGGCTCCCTCGGCCTCAGCGATCGCGACGAGGTCGACGATGCGCTCGAAGCCGATCGAGAATCCGACGGCCGGCACGTCCTGTCCGAGGAAGCGGCCGATCATGCCGTCGTATCGTCCGCCGCCGCCGAGCGAGTACGTCACGTCGGGGTGCGCGATCTCGAAGATCGTGCCGGTGTAGTAGCCCATGCCGCGCACGAGGAACGGGTCGAACACGAGCGGGGCGTCGCCGCGCGCAGCCGAGACCGCCTCGCCCACGCCGACGAGGTGATCCACGATCTCGCCCGGGATCCCCTCGGGGAGGAGGGCGCGGATCTGCTCGGGACCGAAGGATCCGGCGGGCGCCTCGAGCCCCGCCAAGAACGCCTCCAGGGCGCCGACCGCTGCGTCTGCGGCGCCGCGCTCGCGCAGCTCGGCCGCGACACCGGTGGGCCCGATCTTGTCGAGCTTGTCGATCGTGATGAGCACGCCCGGGCGCTCGGCCTCGGGGAACCCGAAGACATCGAGCATCGCATCGAGCGCGCGGCGATCGTTGATGCGCACGTGCGCGCCGGCGAGACCGAGCGCGTCGAGCACGTCGAGCGTGGCCGTGATCAGTTCGACCTCCGCACGGCTCGACGCATCGTTCATGATGTCGATGTCGCACTGCATGAACTGGCGGTACCGCCCCTTCTGCGGGCGCTCCGCCCGCCACACGGGCGCGATCTGCAGGGCGCGGAAGACCGTGGGCAGCTCGGCGCGGTGCGAGGCGTAGAAGCGCGACAGCGGCACAGTGAGGTCGTAGCGCAGCCCGAGGTCGGCGAGATCCGCGGGGTCGGTCGTCGTCGCGAGCGCGTCGGCCGAGATGCCGCGCTTCATGATGTTGAACGCCAGCTTCTCGTTGTCGCCGCCCATGCCCGCATGCAGCCGGCCGTACTCCTCCATGACCGGAGTCTCAATCTCGTCGAAGCCGTGCGCGCGGTATCGCTCGCGGATGACGGAGAGCACGCGCTCGCGGCGGGCCTTGTCTGCGGGGAGGAAATCGCGCATTCCGCGCGGCGGGTTCACAGTTGCCATAGGGGATCCATTATCCCCTACCGGACCGCGCGGCCCGTGAGCCCTGCTCGGCCTCGCGCACCTCGCCCGCGAACGCGCGCACGCGCCCGCGCAACGCCCGCTCCGCGTCCCAGCCTCGAGCGCGGGCCAGCGCGACGAGCCCGAGGATCGTGTCGCCGAGCTCCTCCTCGGTCTCGGGCAGGAGCGCCTCTTGGTCCGCCTGCTCGAGGGCTTCGACGGCCTGGATCGCCTCCACCAGCTCGAGGCCCACTCCGACCTTCTCGCCCTTGCCGAGCACCTTCTGCGCGAGGGCGAGCGCCGGCATCGCGGCCGGCACGCCGTCGAGCACCGAGGTGCGCGAGCGCTTCTCGTCGCGCTTCGCCGCGTTCCACAGGTCGAGCACGCGCTCGGGAGTGGCCGCGTCCTCCCCCGCGAAGACGTGCGGATGCCGGCGGATCATCTTGTCGGCCAGCCCTGCGGCGACATCATCGATCGCGAAGTCCTCCGCCACCGCCGAGTGGAACAGCACCTGCCAGAGCAGGTCGCCGAGCTCCTCGCGCAGGTCGTCCGCGGATCCGGATTCGACCGCGTCGATCACCTCCGCGGCTTCCTCGGTGAGGTACGGGACGAGCTTCTCGTGCGTCATCTCGCGGGACCACACGCAGCGCCGATGCACCTGCTCCATGACATCGGCAACCCGCCGCAGCTCGTCTCCTGGCTCCATCACCCCTCCACTATTCCTCATTTCTGGCACTTTTCATGCGTCAAATCGAGGGAGAAACGTGCCAGAAATGAAGAAAAGTGGGTGTCAGGCGGTCGCCGCGAGGCGGCGGTGGTGCCGGGCGCGCAGCGGCACGACGATCGCCGAGAGGATCAGCGAGGCGAGGGAGCCGATCAGCACGCCGAGCACCGCCTCGTCCGCGATCGTCGCGTCCGAGTACGCCAGCCTCGACAGCAGCAGCGACACCGTGAAGCCGATGCCGCCGAGCGCGGCCGCGGGGAGGATGTCGCCGATCGGCAGCCGCTCGCCGCGTCCGACGAACTGCGCCAGCCAGCCGAACAGGGTGATGCCGATGAGCTTGCCGACCGGCAGAGCGACGACGATCGCCCACAGCGCCGGCGAGAGCTCATCGATCGAGACCTGAGGGATCATGACGAGCGCCGAGAAGAACGCGAAGATCGGCAGGATCAGCGCGTTGATCCACGGCTCGAGCGCGTGCCTCGCGCTCATGCCGACGTCCTGACGGATCACGAGGCCGAGCGCGACGCCCGCGATGGTCGCGTGGACACCGGAGTGGAACACGAACACCCACGCGGCGATCGCGAGCACGATCAGCAGCGGCAGGCGGATCGCTGTCGGAATGTCCAAGCGACTGACGATCGCGAACACAGCCACACACGCGATGCCCGCGAGCATCATGCCGAAGTCGAGGTCGGTGGCGAACAGCACCGCGATGAAGACGATGCCGACGATGTCGTCGATGATCGCGAGAGCGAGCAGGAAGACGCGCACGCCCTTGGGCAGGCCCTTGCCGAACATCGCCAGCACACCGAGGGCGAAGGCGATGTCGGTCGCGGTCGGAATCGGCCAACCCGCCGAAGCGTCCCCCCGTCCCGCGATCATCAGGAAGACGATGATCGGCACGATGACGCCGCCGACAGCCGCGATCGCCGGGCGGATCGCCTTGGCGACGCTGTTCAGCTGCCCGCGGGTCAGTTCGAACTGCAGCTCGACCGCGACGCCGAAGAAGAACACCGCGAGCAGCAGGTCGGCGACCCAGTGCGAGATCGACAGTTCGAGGCCCGGAACGCCGAACTCGGTGTGGCTCCACGAGATCACCTCGCCGCCGAACGGCAGGTTCGCGATGATCAGCCCGAGCGCGGCGGCTCCGAGCAGGAGGAACGCGGGAAATCTTTCAGAACGAAGAAGCTTCATCGTTGCCTTTCGAGTCGACACATCTCGCGGATCAGGCGATCCGCGACGCCGACCAGACTTCCCGGCACACCAGATTCCATTCTACTCAGCGAGCGGGAACAGCGCGTCCAGCAACTGACGCACCCACGCGATGAGACCGGATCCTGTGACGAGCTCGCCGCCCGCGGTCGGCAGCGGCACGACCAGCGCATCGCCGCCCGAGAGCAGCTTCGATCCGGGGTGAAGCCGCTTCAGGCGCACCTGCATCGAATCGGGCAGATGCGCGGGCGCAATTCGCAGGTTCTTGCCCATCGCGACGACGTCGGACAGCTGTGACAGCGCGGCGCGTCGACGCAGGCGCGCGACCTCGACGAGTCCCGAAACCTCCGCGGGCGGTTCGCCGTATCGGTCGGTCAGCTCCTCGATGACGAGATCGATCGCGTCCTGCGCGGCGGCGGCTGTCGCGGCGGCGGACAGCTTCTGGTACGCCTCGAGCCGCAGACGTTCGCTGTCGATGTAGTCGTCGGGGATCCGCGCCTCGATGGGCAGCTCGAGGCGCAGCTCGACCGGACCATCGGCCGTCTCGCCGCGGAACTCGCTCACCGCCTCACCGATCATGCGCAGGTACAGGTCGAAGCCGACGCCCTCGATGTGCCCGGCCTGCTCGGCCCCGAGCAGGTTGCCGGCGCCGCGGATCTCGAGATCCTTCATCGCGACCTGGATGCCGCTGCCGAGGTCGTTGTGCACGGCGATCGTCTCGAGGCGGTCCGCCGCCGTCTCCGACAGCGGCTTGCCCTCGTCGTACACGAAGTACGCGTACGCGCGCTCGCGGCCTCGCCCCACGCGCCCGCGCAGCTGGTGCAGCTGGGCGAGCCCGTATTTGTCGGCGCGGTCGATGACGATGGTGTTCGCGTTCTGGATGTCGATTCCGGTCTCGATGATCGTCGTGCACACGAGCACGTCGAACTTGCGCTCCCAGAAGTCGTCGACGACCTGCTCGAGCTGGTTCTCGCTCATCTTGCCGTGCGCGACCGCGATGCGCGCTTCGGGCACGAGCTCGGCGAGGTGCTTCGCCACGCGCTGGATGCTCGTCACGCGGTTGTGCACGTAGAACACCTGCCCTTCGCGCAGCATCTCGCGCCGGATCGCCGCGGCGACCTGCTTGTCGTTGGACGGCCCCACGTACGACAGGATCGGGTGCCGCTCCTCGGGCGGCGTGGCGAGCGTCGACATCTCGCGGATCCCCGTGACGGCCATCTCGAGCGTGCGCGGGATCGGCGTGGCGCTCATCGCGAGGATATCGACGTTCGTCTTGAGCTTCTTCAGCGCCTCCTTGTGCTCGACGCCGAACCGCTGCTCCTCGTCGACGATCAGCAGGCCGAGGTCCTTGAACGCGATGCTCTGGGTGAGGATCCGGTGGGTTCCGATCACCATGTCGACCGTTCCGTCGGCGAGGCCCGCAACGGTCTCCTTCGCCTGTTTGTCGGTCTGGAAGCGGCTGAGCGCCTTGACGGTGACGGGGAAGCCCGCGAACCGATCCGCGAACGTCTCGAGGTGCTGCTTGACCAGCAGCGTCGTCGGCACGAGCATCGCGACCTGCTTGCCGTCCTGGATCGCCTTGAACGCCGCGCGCACGGCGACCTCGGTCTTGCCGAAGCCGACGTCTCCCGACAGCAGGCGATCCATCGGGATCTCCCGCTCCATGTCGCGCTTGATCTCGTCGATGGTCTGCAGCTGGTCGGGCGTCTCCGCGAATGGAAACGCCTCCTCGAGCTCGCGCTGCCAGGGCGTATCCGGCCCGAACGCGTGGCCCTTCGACGCCATGCGCGCTGAGTAGAGCTTCACGAGCTCGATGGCGATGTCGCGCACGGCGCGGCGCGCCTTCTTCTTCGCCTGCGACCAGTCGGATCCGCCCATCTTCGACAGCTGGGGGCTCTCGCCGCCGACGTACTTCGACAGCAGATCGAGCTGGTCGGTGGGGACGAGCAGCTTGTCCCCCGGGTATCCGCGCTTCGACGGCGCGTACTCGATCACGACGTAGTCGCGCAGCGACTTGGTCGCGTTTCGTCCTCCCGAGGACACCTCGCGCTGCTGCATCTCGACGAAGCGTCCGATGCCGTGCGTCGCGTGCACGACGGGGTCTCCGGCCTTCAGCTGCAGCGGATCCACGACGTTGCGGCGGCGCGACGCGAGCTTCTTCGGCCCCTGCTGTCCGCCGCCGACGCCGCGGCCGTAGAACTCGGACTCGGTGAGCACCGCGAGCTTCGCGCCGGGCACGGCGAACCCGCGCTCGATCTCGGCCTTCACGAGGGTGACGACGCCGGGCTCCGGCGCGGCGTCGAGGTCCTCGACGATGCGCGCGGCGACGCCCAGCTCGCTGAGCACGTCGCGCGCACGATCGACGAGGCCGGATCCCGCCGCCGCGAGCACGACCGACCACCCGTCGTGCACGAGGCCCGCCACGTATGCGGTCGCGCCCTCGACGTTGCCCTGGAATGAGGGGATCGCATCTCCCGCGACCCGCTCGGCGGAATCGGCCGATACGGCGTCGCCGAGCTCGGCCTCGATCTCGGCCATGCCGCTGTCGAACGGGCTGAGGCTCCACCACACGCCGCCCGCGTCGCGCACCGCCGACCTCAGGTCCTCGAGCGTGAAGAAGCCGCCCGTCGACAGGTCGACCGGGGCGGATCCTCCCGCCGTCGCGGTGCTCCACGCCGCCTCGAGGAACTCGGCGTTCGTCTCGCGCAGGCTCACGGCGCGCGACACCGCGCGCTCCGGATCCACGAGCCCGACGCTCGCGCCGCGGGGCAGGTAGTCGGCGATCGAGATGAGCGGCCCCGCGACGAGGCTCGACAGCGACTCCATGCCCTCGGCGGGGATGCCCTCGGCCATCTTCTCGAGGATCTGGGCGATGCCCGGATACGCACCCTCGAGCTCGCGGGCGCGCTGGCGCACATCGGCGGTGAGCAGCAGCTCGCGGCTCGGAATCAGGTCGACGCGCTGGATCTCGCCCGGCACGCTGCGCTGATCGGCGACCGAGAACTCCCGGATCTGATCGACCTCGTCGCCGAAGAACTCCACGCGCAGCGGGTGGGCCGCGGTCGGCGGGAAGACGTCGAGGATCCCGCCGCGCACGGCGAAGTCGCCGCGCCGGGAGACCATGTCGACGCGGTGATAGGCGAGCTCGACGAGCCGCTCCGTGACCTCCTCGAGCCACAGGTCCCGCCCGCCGACGACGAGCGAGATCGGATCCGCCTCGCCGAGGCCGCGCACGATCGGCTGGATCGCCGCGCGGATCGAGGCCGTCACGACGAGCGGCCGCTCGCCGGTCCACGCGGTCAGCGCGCGCAGCGTCTCCAGCCGCCGGCCGACGGTCTCCGGGCTCGGGCTCAGCCGCTCGTGCGGCAGCGTCTCCCAGGCGGGCAGGCCCCGCACCTCCGCATCGGGCACGAGGGCGCCGATCGACGACGCGATGGCCTCGGCGCGCCGGCTCGTCGGGGCGATGACGAACAGCACGGCGGGCTGCCCCGATGCCTTCCTCCGCTCCAGGAGGGCGGCCAGGCCCGGGGCATCGAGCCCATCGACGAGGGACACGTCGGAATCGACCGAGGTGACGGCGAACGCCTCGCGGAACGATTCGGAGGCGTCGAGGGCGCGCAGGATCCCGGTAAGACTCACCCGATGATTCTACGGATAATGTGGTGCGGTGAGCGTTCCCACCAGACCCCGACCCCGCCGCGCCCTCGGCATCGTCGCGTTCATCGCATCCGTATCGGCGCTGCTGCTCGGGGCCATCGGGATCTGGGCCGCGGGTTTCGCGCTCGGCCGCCTCGTGCGCATCAGCGATTACCCGGATCTCGTCCAGGAGACGTCGACCCAGCTCTGGGACACGCTCGGGCGCGCCGTCATCGCCGTCGTGATCCTCGTCGCGGCCTGGCTCGTGCATGCGCTGATCGCGGTGTGGAGCCTCGTTCAGGGAATCGTCGCGACCGCCGTGAACAGGGGGCGGGCGTGGGGCATCGCCGCGATCGTGACCGCCAGCATCGGCTGGATGATCCTCCTGGCGTTCATGCCGGAGGCTCTTCTCGCGGGGCTGCTCGGCAATCTGCCGTTCTTCGGCTGATCGGGCGTCAGCACGGCGCGTGCACCTTCTGCTGCGCGGCGGTGAGGCCGTCCGACACGATCAGCTCGGCGGCGTCAGCGGCATCGCCGACGAGGATCGGGAGCGTCTTGCGCTCAGTCGGCGAGAAGTCGCTGAGCACCCAGTCCGCGGGATCCTGCCGGCCGGGCGGACGCCCGATCCCGACGCGGACGCGCGCGAAGTCGGGCGTGTCGAGCGCCTTCGCGATGTCGCGGATCCCGTTGTGGCCGCCGTGACCGCCGCCGACCTTCAGCTTCAGGGAGTCGAAGGGGATGTCGAGCTCATCGTGGATCGCGATGACGCGGTCGGGCGCGATCGAGTAGAACTTCGCGAGCGCGGAGGCCGGACCGCCCGACGTGTTCATGAATCCGTTCGACTTCACGAGGACGAGCTTCGACCCGCCCGGGCCCAGCCTCGTCTCGGCCACGCGCGCGCCGGCCTTGTGCTGCTTCCAGCGCTCGTCACGGCGCCGCGCGATCTCGTCGACGACGAGCTGCCCGACGTTGTGGCGCGTGCGCTCGTATCGCGGGCCCGGATTGCCGAGTCCCATGATGAGCCAGGTGTCGATCATGCGCAGGATCCCTTAGAACGAGACGAGGGGTGCGGCTCGCGCCGCACCCCTCGAACGATACCGAATGCTTACTCGGCGGCCTCCGCAGAAGATGCTGCCTCGGCGCCGTCCTCGTCGTCCTCGTCGGACGTCGCGTTCGCTGTGACCGAGAGCAGGTGCAGCTCCGGGTCGTCCGCGAGCTCGGCGCCCCCCGACAGAACGACGTCCTTCGCGTACAGCTGCGCGCCGTCCTCGAGACCCTCCACGGACACGGTGACGTGCTCGGGGATGTGGAGCGCGTCGACGAGCACGCGGACCGTCGTCGTGCTGTGCGTGACGTAGGTGCCGGAGAACGACTCGCCCTCAGTGAGGAGGGGAACCTCGACCTCCATCTTCTCGCCGGTCTTGATCGTGACGAGGTCGATGTGCTCGATGATGCTGCGTACGGGGTCGCGCTGGACGTCCTTCACGAAGACGACCTGCTGCGCGCCGTTATCGATCTCGAGGCGGATGATCGCGTTCGCGTAGCGGACGATCAGGCCCGTCTCGTGCGCCGGCAGCGCGACGTGCTGGACGTCGGATCCGTGGCCGTACACGACGGCGGGGATCTTGCCCGCGGCGCGCAGGCGGCGGGCGAAGCCCTTGCCGAACTCGGTGCGGGACTCTGCTGAGAGCTTGTTCTCGTCGCTCATGTTCACTCCTGTGATGTGCGCGGCGGGGTGACGGCCGCGGATGTGGGTAAGTTCTCTCGACTCGAACGCACTGCGTGAGGAGACCGTTGCCAGCCCGCATCACCGCGTCGATAACGGCGGCCGCATGCGGCCCCCCTCGCCGAGGTCGATTCTCATGATACCCGATCCCTCGGATAGGATCGACACCGCGCGTGCGTACTCGCCGCCGCTTCCCCGCTACGACTCTGGAGCCGCACCTCATGGACGCCTCGCACATCCTCGAACTCATCATCGGAGCTCTCGCGGTCGTGTCCGCCATCACCGGCATCGGCGCGATGTACGCCCTCGGCCGGGGCTCGTCGTACGACAAGTAGGGACGTTCGCCGCGCGGCCGTCAGAGTAGGCTGGAATCCCATCGTGAATTCCTCTCTTAAGGAGACGTGCGTGAACGCAGCTGTCGCCAACATCGGGGTCGTGGGCCTCGCCGTCATGGGCTCGAACCTCGCCCGCAACCTCGCCAGTCGCGAGGGCAACAAGGTCGCGGTCTACAACCGCAGCCGCGAGAAGACCGACGCCCTGGTCGTCGAGCATCCGGAGGCGGGCTTCGCTCCGGCGTTCTCGTACGAGGACTTCGCCGCGAGCCTGTCCAAGCCCCGAACCGCGATCATCATGGTCAAGGCCGGCCGCGGCACGGACGCCGTGATCGACGAGCTCGTCAAGGTCTTCGAACCGGGCGACATCATCGTCGACGGCGGCAACGCCTACTTCCCCGACACGATCCGCCGAGAGAAGGCCGTCCGCGAGACGGGCATCAACTTCGTCGGCGCCGGGATCTCCGGCGGCGAGGAGGGCGCGCTGCTCGGCCCGTCGATCATGCCGGGCGGATCCGACGAGTCGTGGGTGACGCTCGGTCCGATCCTCAAGTCGATCGCCGCCGTCGCCGAGGGCGAGCCGTGCGTGACCCACATCGGGCACGACGGCGCCGGGCATTTCGTGAAGATGGTGCACAACGGCATCGAGTACGCCGATATGCAGCTGATCGCCGAGGCCTACGACCTCATCCGTCGCGGCACGGGCAAGACCCCGGCCGAGATCGCTGATGTGTTCGCCGAATGGAACAAGGGCGAGCTCGAGTCGTACCTGATCGAGATCACCGCCGAGGTGTTGCGCCAGGTCGACGCCGAGACCGGCAAGCCGCTCGTCGACGTCATCCTCGACCAGGCCGGCGCCAAGGGCACCGGCGCCTGGACCGTGCAGACCGCGCTCTCGCTCGGCGTTCCCGTATCCGGCATCGCCGAGGCGACCTTCGCCCGGTCGCTGTCGTCGCATCCCGAGCAGCGCGCCGTCGCGGCGTCCCTTCCCGGCCCCGACGAGGCCTTCGAGGTCGCCGACGTCGACGCTTTCATCGAGGACGTGCGCCTCGCGCTGTTCGCCTCGAAGATCATCGCCTACTCGCAGGGATTCGACGAGATCCGCGCCGGCGCCGCCGAGTACGACTGGACGATCGACCTGAGTGCCGTGTCGAAGATCTGGCGCGCCGGGTGCATCATCCGCGCTCAGTTCCTCAACCGCATCGCCGACGCCTACGTCGACGCGCCCGACCTGCCGGTCCTCGCGACCGCGCCGTACTTCGCCGCAGCGCTCACCGACGGCCAGGCCGCCTGGCGCCGCGTCGTCGTCGCCGCGACGCAGGCGGGGATCCCCTCGCCGGCCTTCAGCTCGTCGCTCGCGTACTACGACGGCCTGCGCGCCGACCGCCTGCCGGCGGCCCTGGTGCAGGGTCAGCGCGACTTCTTCGGCGCGCACACGTACAAGCGCATCGACAAGGAAGGCACCTTCCACACGCTGTGGTCGGGCGACCGCACCGAGATCGAGGCCGAGGACACGCACTGACGTTCGGCTGAACGAGCGGGTGAGGTCCGGGGCTGATCCCCCGGACCTCACCCGTTCTTACGTCGCTGCGGGCTTCGCCGGGAGCTCGACCGTGAAGGTCGTCTCGCCGGGGCGGCTCTGCATCGAGATGGTTCCGTGGTGCGCCTCGACGATCGCCTTGGCGATCGACAGGCCGAGGCCGGATCCGCCGGTCTTCCGGGCACGAGAGGCGTCGGCGCGCATGAAGCGCGTGAACAGCTTCTCCTGCAGGGTCGGATCGATTCCGGGCCCCGTGTCGGTGACCGTCAGGACCGCGCGCGTCGCGGATCCCTCGCCCTCGGTGCGCACCGCGACGGTCACGGACGTGCCGTTCGGCGTGTGCGTGCGCGCGTTCGCGAGAAGGTTCGTCACGACCTGCGTCAGCCGCGCGCGGTCGCCGGCGACGAGAACCGGGTCCTCCCCCACGTCGGCGCCCCAGTCGTGCTCCATGCCGGCGATCGCCTGGTCGGCCACCGCGTCGACGACCAGCTGGTTCACGTCGACCATGTCGTAGACGAGTTCCTTGCCCTCGTCGAGGCGCGCGAGCAGAAGCAGGTCCTCGACGAGGCCCGTCATGCGCTGCGACTGCGCCTCGATCCTCTGCAGCGACTGGCGGCTGGTCTCGCTCAGGGTGCCGTCGCGCAGCGACAGCTCGCTGTATCCGCGGATCGACGACAGCGGCGTGCGCAGCTCGTGACTCGCGTCGGCGACGAACGCCCGCATCGTCTCCTCGTTGCGCTGGCGCGCCGAGAGCGAATCCTCGACGTGATCGAGGAGCGTGTTGAGGGCCGATCCGACCTGACCGACCTCGGTTCCCGGATCCGCGAGGGCCGGCGGCACGCGCTCGGCGATCGACACGTCACCCTGGTCGAGCCGCTGCTGTGCGACCCGTTGCGCCGTGTGCGCCACGCTCCGGAGCGGGCGCAGCCCGGACCGGATCACGGCCGACGTGGCGATGCCGAGCAGCAGCATTCCGCCGATCGTGGCGAAGCCGATCGCCCACAGCATCTGACGAAGGGTCGCGCTCTCCCCCGCGGTCGACAGGCCGAACACGCCGATCGTCTCGCCTGATCCGCGCGGGGCGATCGCCCCGACCCGGAACCCTCCGATCCCGGGGATCGTGACGGTGGTCAGCGGCGACGACGCGCTCGTCTTTGTGGCCTCGAGGATGCGTTCCATCTGGGATTCGTTCAGGGCGTACCGCTCGTAGTCGGTGCCGACGACCGCGCCCGTGGTTCCCGTGAACGGGCTCACGATGACGAGCAGCGTGCCGGGCGCGGCCTGCGCGGCCTGCAGCTGATCCTTGGCCGTTCCGTCGAGCATGCCGATGCCGAACTCGTTCTTGAGGTTCGTGAGCGCCTCGTTCGCGCGCGCATCCGCCTGCCCGTTCAGCACGTTGCTCAGCACGACGCCGGTCACGAGCGAGATCACGAGCATAATCGCGGCGACGATCGCGAAGATCGTGATCATCAGCCGGCCCTGCAGCGTCATGCGCGGCCTGCCCGCCTGCGGCGCCGGCCCGCGCGGAGGCAGGCCGTTCGTCACTGCGGGGCCTTGATCATGTAGCCGACGCCGCGAACCGTGTGGATGAGCGGGTCACGACCAGCGTCGATCTTCTTCCGCAGGTACGAGATGTACAGCTCGACGACACTCGATTTGCCGCCGAAGTCATAGTTCCAGACGCGGTCGAGGATCTGCGCCTTCGACACCACGCGACGCGGATTGCGCATCAGGAACCGCAGCAGCTCGAACTCCGTGGCCGTGAGCTCGATCTCCTCGCCCGCGCGGAGCACCTCGTGGCTGTCCTCGTTGA
Organism: Microbacterium gubbeenense DSM 15944; assembly: GCF_000422745.1. Taxonomy (GTDB): domain Bacteria; phylum Actinomycetota; class Actinomycetes; order Actinomycetales; family Microbacteriaceae; genus Microbacterium; species Microbacterium gubbeenense. The sequence goes on along the minus strand of NZ_AUGQ01000006.1, from coordinate 37,797 downwards.
GGCTCAGCTCGCCGACGTGCAGGATCGGCTCGGGCTCGGCCGCGAGCGCCGTTCCGGCCCGGCGCATGAGCGCGCGCAGCCGGGCGACGACCTCTTCGAGGCTGAAGGGCTTGGTGACGTAGTCGTCGCCGCCCGCGGTCAGGCCCGCGACGCGGTCGGACACGGCGTCCTTCGCGGTCAGGAAGAGCACCGGCACCATGTTCTGCTGCTGGCGCAGGCGCTGCAGCACGCTCATGCCGTCGAGGTCGGGCATCATGATGTCGAGCACGAGCGCGTCCGGCGAGTACTCCTTGACCGCGTCGAGCGCCTCGAACCCGCTGGCCGCGGTGCGCACGTCCCACCCCTCCATGCGCAGCGCCATCGAGAGCAGATCGGTGAGCATCTGCTCGTCGTCGACCACGAGCACACGCACGGGCGTGCCATCGGGGCGGGTGAGTGCTGATCCGGGCGCAGGGTTCGTCATGAGCCCATTGTGCGCCGTTTTCTATGGATCGGCTATGGTGCGAGCTATGTACTTCCTGTGAGGCGCGCCAGCGGTCTCTATTACGCGGCGCCGTCGAACATGCTCGTGACGGAGCCGTCCTCGGACACTTCCTGGATGGCGCGCGCGAGGAGCGGGGCCGCCGACAGCACGGTGAGGCCCTCGAACCGGCGGTGCTCGGGCACCGGCACGGTGTCGGTCACGACGACGCGATCCACGGCCGGATCCTGCAGGCGCTCCGCCGCGGGATCGCTGAAGATCGCGTGGGTCGCGGCGACGATGATCTTCTTGGCGCCGTTCGCCTTCAGCGCCTGAGCGGCCTTGACGATCGTTCCAGCGGTGTCGATCATGTCGTCGACGAGGAGGCAGGTGCGCCCCTCGACGGATCCGACGATCTCGTGCACCGAGACCTGGTTGGCCACCTTCGGATCGCGCCGCTTGTGGATGATCGCGAGCGGCGCGCCGAGCGAGTCGCTCCACGTGTCGGCGACGCGCACGCGGCCCATGTCGGGCGAGACGACCGTGAGCGTCTCGCGCTCCTCCTCCGAGAGCGTCTCGATGAAGTGGCTCTCCAGAACCGGCTTCGCGAAGAGGTGGTCGACCGGACCGTTGAAGAAGCCCTGGATCTGGGAGGCGTGCAGGTCGACACTCATGATGCGGTCGGCGCCCGCCGTCGCGATGAGGTCGGTGATCAGGCGCGCCGAGATCGGCTCGCGACCGCGGCCCTTCTTGTCCTGGCGCGAGTACGGGTAGTACGGCACGACGACCGTGACACGCTTCGCCGATGCCCGCTTCAGCGCGTCGAGCATGATGAGCATCTCCATGAGATCCTCATTGATGTTGTCTCCGAACGACTGCACGAGGAACACGTCGGTTCCGCGCATCGAGACCGAGAAGCGCGTGTAGATCTCGCCGGACGCGAACGTGCGGTGCTCCGTCGGCGCCAGCTCGATGCCGAGGTGGCACGCGATGTCGGCCGCGAGCTCGGGGTGCGACCTGCCGGTCACGACCACCATGCGCTTGCGCGTCTTCTGCTCCCTGCCGGGAGCGATGCCCCGGGCAAGATCGAGCTCGACCGTTTTGTTCTTACTCGCCATCGGCTTGCTTCTCCGAACCCTGAGCCTCGACGGCCGCATCGGCCGCCGCCGTTCCCGACCTGTGTTTCTCAACCCACCCCGGAAGATTTCGCTGGGGTGCCACGCTCATCGCGAGGGCCCCGGGCGGAACATCCTTTCGGACCACCGCACCTGCTCCCGTCTTCGCGCCAGCACCCAGTGTAACGGGGGCGATCATGACGGTATGCGAGCCCGTCTTCACATGGTCGCCGACGACCGTGCGGTGCTTCGCGATGTCGTCGTAGTTCGCTGTGATGGCGCCGGCACCGAGGTTGACGCCCTCACCGATCTCGGCGTCGCCGACGTACGACAGGTGCGGCACCTTGCTGCCCGCGCCCACCGTGGAGTTCTTGATCTCGACGAACGTGCCGGCCTTCGCGCCCTCCGCGAGCTCGGCACCGGCGCGCAGATACGCCCAGGGGCCCACGTTGACGCCGCGCCCGATGACCGCGAGGGTCGCGTCGCTGCGGCGAACTGTGGCGTTCTCCCCGACCTCCGTGTCGACGAGCGAGGTGTCCGGACCGATCGTGGCGCCGGCGGAGACCGACGTCGCGCCGAGGATGTGCGTGTTCGGCAGAACCGTCACGTCCTGCGCGAGCGTCGCCGTGTCGTCGATCCACGTCGTGGCGGGATCTTGGATGGTCACGCCGGCCAGCTGCCAGCGGCGCACGACGCGCTGGTTCAGGATCCGCGCGGCCTCGCCGAGCTGCACGCGGTCGTTCACGCCGAGTGCGACACCCGCGTCGGGGGCCGTGACGCCCGCGATGGTATCGCCGCCGCGGCGCAGGATCCCGATCACGTCGGTGAGGTACATCTCGCCCTGCGCGTTGTCGGTGCCGACCTGCTCCAGCGCGCCGCGCAGCGCGGGCGCGCGGAACACGTAGACGCCGGGGTTGATCTCGGTCACCACCGTCTCCTCGGGCGTGGCGTCCTTCTGCTCGACGATCCGCTCGACCATGCCGTCGGATCCGCGGATGACGCGCCCGTAGCCGCTCGGATCCGCGAGGTGCGCGCCGAGCAGCGTCGCCGCGGCGCCGCGCGCACGGTGCTCCGAAAGCATCGCCTGGAAGGTCTCGACCTCGATCAGCGGAACGTCGCCCGAGAGCACGAGCACATCGCCTTCGAAGTCGCTGGGAAGCGCGTGCAGGCCGACCTGAACGGCGCGCCCCGTGCCGGGCACCTCGTCCTGATCGACGGCGATCGCGCCCGGGTAATCGTCGAGCGACGCGGCCACCTGTTCTCGCTCGTGGCGCACGACCACGCGCACGAGGTCGGCGCCGAGCGACTCGGCGCTGCGCAGCACGTGCCCGAGCAGCGTGCGCCCCCCGAGCCGGTGCAGGACCTTGGGCGTGGCCGACTTCATGCGGGTGCCCTGACCCGCCGCCAGAATCACAATTGCTAGGTTGTGCTCACTCACGCTCCGCCACCAGGACTCGAACCTGGACTTAACAGCTCCAAAGGCTGTCGTGCTGCCATTACACCATGGCGGACCACGGCCGTTCGGCCGCACTTCCATCTTGTCACGGCCGACCGAGTGATGCCGACTGGGCGATAATCGGATGATGGTCTCCGAACAGGACGAGGTCGACCGCATCGTCGGCGCCTGGGGCTCCGAGCGCCCCGACCTCGATTTCTCCCCCATGGCGGTGCTGTCGCGAGTCGACCGGCTCTCGCACCACCTCGATCGCGCCCGCCGCGAGGCGTTCCGGCGCACCGACATCGAGCCGTGGGAATGGGACGTGCTCTCGGCCCTGCGCCGCGCCGGAGACCCGTACCGCCTGAGCCCCAAGCAGCTGCTGCAGCAGACCCTCGTCTCGAGCGGCACGATGACCAACCGCATCGACCGCCTCAAGCAGCGCGGCCTCGTCGAGCGCGCGACGGATCCGTCCGACCGCCGCGGCGCGCTCGTCACGCTCACGCACGCGGGACGCACGCGGGTCGATGCCGCCATCACGCGCCTCATCGACGCCGAGTCGGAACTGCTGGGCGGCATGACCGCCCCGGATCAGAAGCGGCTGAGCACTCTTCTGCGGCACCTCCTCGTGTCGCTCGACTGACCGCGCGGCCGCGTAGGCTGGGACGGATATGGCACATCTTCTCGGGGCCGAGGCCCTGCACCTCGAATACCCGACACGCATCGTCTTCGACTCCATCACGCTCGGGATTGACGAGGGCGATCGCATCGGCATCGTCGGGAAGAACGGCGATGGGAAATCGAGCCTGCTCGCGATGCTCGCGGGCACCCTCGCGCCGCAGTCCGGCCGCGTCACGCGCCGCGGCGGCGTGCGCTTCGGTGTGCTCACCCAGGGCGACGACCTCGACCCCGACGGCACCGTGAGAGCGGCGATCGTCGGCGATCTCGACGAGCACGAGTGGGCGGGCGACGCGCGGATCCGCGACGTCATCGCGGGGCTCGCGGCCGACGTGCCGTGGGACGCGAAGATCCGCGACCTCTCCGGCGGGCAGCGCCGACGCGTCGCGCTCGCGGCGCTGCTGATCGGCGACTGGGACCTGGTCGCGCTCGACGAGCCCACCAACCACCTCGACGTCGAGGGAATCTCGTGGCTCGCCGGCCACCTCAAGAACCGCTGGTCGAAGAATGCGGGCGGGCTGATCGTGATCACGCACGACCGGTGGTTCCTCGACGAGATCTGCACGAAGACCTGGGAGGTGCACGACCAGATCGTCGAGCCCTTCGAGGGAGGCTACGCCGCCTACGTCCTGCAGCGCGTCGAGCGCGATCGCATCGCGGCCGCGACCGAGTCCAAGCGCCAGAACATGATGCGCAAGGAGCTCGCATGGCTGCGCCGCGGCGCGCCCGCCCGCACCGCGAAACCGAAGTTCCGCATCGAGGCGGCGAACGAGCTCATCGCGGACATTCCGCCCGTACGGAATCCGATCGAGCTCAAGCAGATGGCCGTCGCGCGCCTCGGCAAGGACGTCATCGACGTGCTCGAGGCGGGCGTCTCGTTCGGCGACCGCGAGATCCTTCGCGATGTCACCTGGCGCATCGGCCCCGGCGAGCGCACCGGCATCCTCGGTGCGAACGGCACCGGGAAGACGACCCTCCTGAACCTCGTCGCGGGCGTGCTCGAGCCGACGTCGGGCCGCGTCAAGCGCGGCAAGACGGTGAAGCTCGGCATGCTCGATCAGCAGTTCTCTCAGCTCGCCACCATCGGATCCGATCGGGTGCGCGAGGTGCTCGGGCGCGAGAAGACGACGTTCAACATCGACGGCAAGGATCTCTCGCCGGCGCAGCTGCTCGAGCGGCTCGGTTTCGCGCGCGAGCACCTCTCCGCGCGCGTCGATGAGCTCTCCGGAGGGCAGAAGCGCCGCCTGCAGCTGCTCCTCCTGCTGCTCAGCGAGCCCAATGTCATCGTGCTCGACGAGCCGACGAACGACGTCGACTCCGACATGCTCGCCGCGATGGAGGACCTGCTCGACTCGTGGCCCGGCACCCTCATCGTCGTCAGCCACGACCGCTATCTGCTCGAACGCATCACGGATCAGCAGTACGCGATCCTGGGCGGGAAGCTCCGGCACGTGCCGGGCGGCGTCGATGAGTACCTGAGGCTGCGCGCGCAGGGCGATGCGCCCGCAGCGTCGGCGAGCGCAGCGGCCGAAGCGCCGGGGCTGACGGGATCCGACAAGCGGTCCGCCGAGAAGGAGCTCGCGTCGATCGAGCGCCGGCTCGAGAAGATCGAGCGCGAGACGAAGAATGTCCACGCGAAGATGGCCGCGCACGACCAGGGTGACTTCGACGGACTGCAGAAGCTGAATGCCGACCTTCAGACGCTGCGCGACGAGTCCGATTCACTCGAGGAGCGCTGGCTCGAGCTCGGCGAGCTGCTGGGCTGACGCGCACCCGCGCCCGGCCGCCGCTGCGGGTGCACAATGGTCGGATGGGACTCTTCAGCCAGCAGCGCGACCAGCACCTCGGTTCGATGGCAATCCCCGGCGAACCGCTCAATCGCGATGACCCCGCGGAGTTCCTCGCGGATCCCCCGGCGACCGACATACTCGGGCTGGCCGAGCCGGCATCGGTGACGTCGATCGAGATCGAGATGCCCGACGCGGAGTAGCCCGTCGTGATCCCGCGCTCAGTCGCGGTGTGACCCGGCCCGAAGCATGTCGTGCAGCCGACCCTCGAGCGGCGCGATGCGCGGGTCGGCGAAGAACCGGTCGTCGCGCGGGATGTCGCGACTGACCTGCACCTCGCCGACGAGCCGTCCGGGGCGGCTCGACAGCACGTGCACGCGGTCGGAGAGCCGAATGGCCTCGCGGATGTCGTGGGTCACGAGCAGAATGCTCCAGCGGTGCACCGCCCAGATGTTCAGCAGCCACATTTGCAGGTCGTCGCGGGTGATGGCGTCGAGCGCGCCGAAGGGTTCGTCGAGCAGGAGCAGCGGCTTCTTCTGGACGACGGTGCGCAGAAGCGACACGCGCTGGCGCATGCCGCCCGACAGCTGCCGGGGGTAGCGATCCTGGGTGCCCTGGAGGCCGAACGTGTCGAAGAGGGCGTCGGCCTGCTGCCGCGCCTCTCGCCGCCTGACGCCGGCGACTTCCAATCCCACCGCGGCATTGTCGAGGGCGCGGCGCCACGGCAGCAGCGCATCCCGCTGCGGCATGTAGGCGACCGGGCGCGCGCGCCCGGTCATGGGCGCGCCGTCGAACAGCATGCGTCCGGATTCGGGGGCGAGCGCGCCGGTCAGCAGGCTGAGCAGGGTCGACTTGCCGCTGCCGGAGGGCCCGATGAGGCTCACGATCTCGCCGGGCGCCACCGAGAGCGAGACGCCGTCGAGAACGGGCGCGCCGCCGAACCCCTTTCGAACGTCGGTGAGGTCGAGCCCGGACATCATGTGCGCTCCCCCACGTCGATCCGGTGCCAGGGCAGCGCCGCGCGCTCGATCAGGACGACGAGCAGATAGAGCAGGAGGGTGAGGACCGAGCTCACGGCCACGGCGGCCAGCACGAGGTCGGTGCGGAAGACGTTCTTCGCCGACTGCATGTACACGCCGAGCCCGGATACGGCCCCCGCGTACTCCGCGAACACCGCGCCGACCACCGCGTAGGTGATCGAGATGCGCAGCGCCGAGAAGAAGGACGGCATGGACGCAGGCAGACGGATTGTGCGGAACACCCGCACGCGCCCCGCCCCCATCGAGCGCAACAGATACTGGGCGTCGGAATCGGCGGACGCGAAACCGCGCATGAGGCCGACGACCATGGGGAAGAACGTCACGAACGCGACCAGCAGCACCTTGGGCAGCAGCCCGAAGCCGAACCACAGCACCACGAGAGGGGCGAGCGCGATGAGGGGCAGGGTCTGGCCGACGATCAGCAGCGGCAGGATCGCTCCGCGCAGGGTGCCGGAGAAGTCCAGGGCGGAGGCGACGACGAACGCCACCGTGATCGACAGGATGAAACCCAGAACCGTCGCCGCGAGCGTGGGCGCCGTGTGCCTGATCAGTACGTCCCATTGGCCGATGCCCTGGCCTGCGACGTGCGACGGCGCCGGAAGAACGCTCGGGTCGACGATGCCCGTGGCCGACACGGTCTGCCACACCATCAGGAGCACAGCGGCGGCGATGAGCGGAGGAACAACGGTCGCGGCTGCGTTGCGCAGGTGACGCACGGGCTACCCGAGGAAATCATTGGTGTAGTACGCGGACCAGTCGGGCGCCTCGGTGAGCGTCTCACCGGATCCGTCGGTGACGACGCCGTTCTCGATCAGGAACGCGCCGAACTCCTCCCACTTCTCGGGCACCGCTTCGCCGATCTCCACGCCGTCGGCGACGAAGTAGCGCTCCGCGAGCAGCCGTGTGCTGCGCGTCACGAGTTCGTCGGCCTCGCCGAGCGTGTCGGGGTTGGCCTCGATCAGGAGGTCGGCGGCATCGTCCGGGTTCTCGGCGGCGTAGGCGTAGCCGCGCTGGACGGCGCCCACGAACGCTCGGGCCTCGTCGGGGTTGTTCTCGAGGAACGCATCGCTCGAGACGATGCCGGTCGACTGCACGTCGGGCACCCCGAAGTCCTGGTACCGGAACGATGCGTACGGGTGGCCGTCGAGCTCGGTCTGGATGTCCTCCCAGGTCGACACCGAGAGGGTGAAGTCGATGCGCCCCTGGCTGAGCGCCTCGTACGCGCCCGTGTCGAGCACGACCTCCTCGAACTCGCCCGTGCCGTCGTCGTCGACGGCGACCGCTCGAGCGAGGGCGCTGTAGAGCGGCGATCCGAAGCCCCCGAAGACGAGCCCATCGAGGTCGGCGGGCCGGGTGATGTCGTCGCGGTCGCCCAGAAAGACGACCTGGCCGGTGTCGGTCTGCGTCACCTGGAACACGGAGACGACGTCGCGCCCGGCGGATCGGGCGAGCTGCACGCCCGCTTGGCCCGCGGATCCGAAATCGGCCGCGCCCGCCGACACGAGGTCGGGCACCGCGGTCGACGCGTACGGGAGGATCTCGACGTCCAGGCCGGCGTCGGCGAAGTAGCCGAGCGCGTCGGCCACGTAGACGCCGATGTGGTTGGTGTTGGGCGCCCAGTCGAGCGCGAAGGTGACCTCGTCGCGCGGATCCGGTGCGTCGCTCGAGTTCGCCTGCGCGGAACAGCCGCCGAGGATGAGCGCACCGACGGCGGCGACGGATGCCGCGCCGAGGGGTCGACGAATGGAAATGTTCTCTTGCATGGGTGTGCCCTTTCGAGGTGGGCACGGGTTATCAGAGATGCCTCCCTGCGCTGGCATGATCCAGATCAGGTTCGACGGTCGAAGGTTGGTGACCTTCCTCTCAGCCCGGCTCACCGGACTCCCGTGTTGCGAACAGCGTACCGGCTGCCGCTAGTGTGTGTCGTCATGACCTCGACGCACCCGTCCCCTCCGATGACCCCGCAGCAGTACGGGGTCGGCGCACGCCTGACCCTCTCGGTGTACGAATCCGACTACGTTCGCATCATCGTGGGCGCGCTCGACGCGGCGGATGCCAGCGGCCTCACGGTGAAGACCGACGACGTCTCCACGTTCGTCGGCGGATCCGAGAGCGACATCCTGCGCTTCCTGCGCGACACGATCGCCGCCGCCGCGGCGTCGGACGCGCACCTGTCGGCGAGCATCCTGCTCTCGCGCGGCTGCCCCGGCGAACTGCAGTGCGAGCTGCCGCCCGGCGTCGCGGCGCTGGGCGCGGATCCGGTGCGGTTGGAGCCCACGGGGGTTACGGCGGGCGCGCACTGGTCGCTGTATCCGCTCCTCGACGGGGGCGCGGGCGGCGACCACATGGGCGCGATCTACGCGGCCATCGAGCAGGCGAGGAGGTCGGGCGTGTTCACCTCCTCGGATCACTTCGCGACACGGCTCGACGGCGATCTCGCCGAGGTGCTCGAGACCGTCGCGAATGCGTGGATCGGGGTGGGGCGCACGGTGCAGCACGTGACGACGCACGTCACGGTGTCGATCAACAGTCCGACGCAGCGATGAACGACGCGATGATGCGCCGGATGCACCTGGTGGGGATGGTCAATCCGCCGACGAGCCAGTATGCCGAGAACTGGCGCAATCCGCTCGGCCGCGCCGACTGGCTGCGCGCGAGCTTCTACACCGACCTGGGCCGCACGCTCGAGCGGGGCCTGTTCGACATGATCTTCTTCGCGGACGCGCTGGCGGTTCCCGAGGCGGCGGACGGGTCGTACGATACGACGCTCCTCACGGGCGGCAAGGGAAGCATCTACCTGGATCCCATCGCGACCATCTCGCTCGTCGCCGGCGCCACCAGCCGCATCGGGCTCGGCGCGACCCTGTCGACGAGCTTCGTGCCGCCATACACGATCGCGCGGCAGCTGCTGACGGTCGATCACCTCTCCGGCGGCCGCGCGGCGTGGAACATCGTCACGTCGACGACCGACGCCGAGGCGCGCAACATGGGTCGGGAATCCATCGCGAACCCGGTCGACCGGTACGACGTCGCCGACCGCGTCGTGGGCACGGTGCGCGACCTGTGGCGCAGCTGGAATCCGGACGGGCTGGTGCTCGATCGCGATGGGCGACGGTTCGCGGATCCCGCGAAAGTGCATCGCGTTCCCGCGCGCGAGGGCGAGGACCCCCTGTCCCGTGGGCCGCTCACTCTGCCACCGAGCCCTCAGGGGCACCCCGTGCTCATGCAGGCGGGCTCGTCGTCGAGAGGACGCGATTTCGCCGCCCGATGGGCCGAGGTGATCTTCGCGATCGGCGACTCCGAGGAGCAGATGCGCGACTTCCGCACCGAGGTCCACGAGCGGGCGGCGCGTGACCACGGACGCGACAAGAACAGCATTCGCGTGCTGCAGGGCATGCAGCCGATCGTCGGGTGGACCGACGCTGATGCCGCCGAGAAGCTCGCTCGGCTGCGGTCGCAGATCTCGCTCGAGGATGCGCTGGTGAAGCTCGGGCGCCTGCTTCATGCGGCGGAACCGCTCGATCCTCGCGCCGCGGCGGTCGAGGTGCTCGCCGCGCATCGCGGGGCAACCGGCAGCGTCGGGTTCGAAGACATGCTCGCGTCGGTGAGTGCGCGTCGCCGCTACACGGTGGCGGACCTCGCCATCGAACAGTCGATGAACCAGCTGCACCCGCAGTTCGTGGGGTCGGCCGAGTCGGTTGCCGACCAGCTCGAGCACCTGTTTCGCAGTGGGGCCGCCGACGGTTTCATCGTGATGCCCGCGCTGTACCACTCGTCGTTCGAGGAGTTCGTCGACGGCGTCGTGCCGGAGCTTCAGCGTCGCGGAATCTTCCGCACGCGCTACGCCGGAGACACCCTGCGCGAGCATCTGCGGGAGTGATCGGGGCACTCCTGTTTATAGAACATTAGTTCTAAACTCTTCTTGCTCTGCTCGTATCTTTATTCTAAAATAAGGGTATGGCAACGACGTCGGATTCCCCGCAGATCGCGCGCGGTGTGCGTCGGCGGGTCGCGGATGCGACGCCTCTGGTCGCGGGACTCACCGGCGAGATCTCCTCGCTCTCCGACGCCGATCTCGTCTCTGCCGTGGAAGAGGTCGAGGCGCTCGTGCGCCAGGTGGATGCGCTGAAGGTCCGCGTCGCGGGCGAGGTCGACGTGCGCTCCGATCCCCTCGACGGCGACCGCGTGGGCGATGATCGCCTCGCGATCGCATTCGGCTGCCGCAACGCCACCGAACTGCTCGAGCGCACGACCCGCGCGTCGGTGCCCGAGCTGCGGTCGCGCGTGCGCCTCGACCGCCGCACGCGCGACCGTCATCACCTCATGACGGGCGAATCCACGACCCGGTATCCCATCGTCGCGCAGGCATTCCGCGACGGCGCCATCGGCATCGACATCGCGCGACACCTCACCGACGAACTGGATCACGCTTCCAAGACGCACCACATCGACCCCGACGAGAAGCGCACAGCCGAGCGCGAGATCATCGGCGCAACTGTTGCGGGGCTCACCGGCGCCGAGTCCGCGTCCGAATGTGATGATGCGCTTCCATCCACGTTCGACGAATACCGCACGCTCGCGCAGGTGTGGATCGAGTTCCTCACCCGCGATGGCGTCGAACCCGACGACGATTGGCAGGCGCGACGTCGCGGTTTCTCGCTCGGCCGCGCGAGGAACGGACTCGTCCCCGTTCGCGGCGATCTCATTCCCGAGGTCGCCGCGGGTATTCAGCGCCTCTTCGACGCCTACGCCGGTTCCCGAACGCTGTTCGCGCCCGGAACGCCCGAGCCGGGCACCGACCAGAGCACGCCGTGGAACGGCGACGAGAAGTACGATGACCCGCGCACCGCGATCCAGCGAAACCATGACGTGCTCGGTTCGATCGTGCAGGCGGCCGCGCGCTCAGCCGATGCCCCTCGCTCGGCGGCGCGGCCCCGACACTCGTCGTCACGACGACGATCAGCGATCTCGACGGCGGCATCGTCGATGTCGACGGCGTGGACGTCGCCGCACCTGCACGCCTTGCCCACCGCATCGTCTGCACGGGTGCGGTTCAGAAAATGGTTTTCGACCGCAACGGTCGCATCGTTCAGATCGGCAACCGCGAGCGCCTGTTCAACACTCACCAGCGCCGAGCCATCGCCACCCGCGACGGCGGATGCATCATCCCCGGCTGTTCGATTCCGGCTGGGTGGTGCGAGATCCACCACGTGGACGAGCACGCTCACGGCGGCGAGACCCACACCGATAACGGCGTGCTGCTGTGTTGGAATCACCACCACAACCTCGAAGGCTCCGGGTGGGGCATCCGCATGCGCGATGGCGTGCCCCTCGTGAAGGCGCCGGGGTGGGTCGACCGACGGCAGATCTACCGTCCGATCCGCACCAAGCGCACTGAGCGGGAGAAGGTCCGCCGCCGAACCGCGGCTGCGCCGCCACCTCGATCAATCACTGCACCATTGCTCTGAAGCGCGATGCGCACGCGCTGAGAACGGGCTGCGAGGTGACCGGCGCGTTCTCGCATCGCGCGAGCTCTCGGTCGTGCTGCGTGGTCCGCCGCGCGGCTGTCAGCTTCGAACGAAGCGCACCCGCGTGCCGGGGCGCAGCTGTGCCGCGAGCGGCAGGTCGGCATCCGCAACGACGCCGATCACCGGATAGCCGCCGGTGACGGGGTGGTCCGGGCCGAAAAGTACAGGTTCGCCCGACGGCGGCACCTGCAGCGCTCCCCTTACAGTGCCTTCGCTCGGGAGGTCTCCTGTGCGAGGACGAAGCGGACGAGTCCCGTCCGCGGGGGTGAGGCGCGTGCCGACGCGGTCGGTCTCGGAGCTGACGACCCACACGGTATCGAAGAAGTGTGCGATCTCGTCGGACACGAACCAATCATCACGCGGACCGACGCGCACGCGCAGGGCGGCGGTATCGCCCCCTGCGAGCGGCGCTTCGGCGCTGGGCTCCTCCACGGAGGTCACGGCCGACGAGCCGATCTCGAGCACCTCGCCCGCACGCAGCGGGTCCGGGCCGATGCCGCTCAGGGTGTCGCGGGCGCGACTGCCGAGAGCGTCAGGCGCCGCGATCCCACCGCGCACTGCGATATACGCGCGGAGCCCGGTATCAGGGAATCCGAGTGCGAGGTCATCGCCCGCACGGAGGAGGACGGGCGTGCCAGCGGGAATCCGGACGGGCACGCGGTTGCGCGGCAGAGTGCGACCGGGCTCGACGAGCTCGTCCCGGGGTCCGCCGTCGTCGTCTGATTCGGCTGGCAGGGCGCGGCGCAGCTCCGCGCGGGCGTCCGCGCCCGTAAGCGCGAGGATCACGTTGATCTCGGCGCGCACCGACAGGCCGCCGAGAGTCTCGACGACCGCGGCGGCGCGCCCGTTCCCGACCAGACGGTTCGCGAGCCGCGCCGATGCGGTATCGGCCGCGCCCGATGCCGTCACACCGAGATACGCACGTCCGGGACGTCCGAGATCCTCCACGAGCGACATCGGCCCGGGCGCGAGGATCCGAAGCGCCGCGGTGGTCGCGGCCCTCGCGTCGGGCACCTGCGTTCCCGCAACGGCGGCCGCCGTGATCCGCTCGCGCACGGCGCGGAACCGCACGAGATCTCCCGGTGCGAGCAGCGCGGGCGGGCTGCGATCGATGTCCCACATCGTCGCCGTGGTTCGACCGATGAGCCGCCAGCCGCCCGGGGACGAACGCGGATACACGGCAGAGAACTCGCCCGCCAGCGCAACGGATCCCGCGGGTACAGCCGTGCGCGGGCTCTCCCTGCGCGACACCTGAAGTCTCGGATCGCCGCCCACCAGATACGCGAACCCGGGTGCGAATCCGCCGAAGGCCGCCGTCCAGGTCGAGGTCGTGTGGGCAGCGACGACGGCCTCTTCCGATAGGCCCGTGTGGGAGGCCACCTCCACGAGATCCGCGCCGTCGTAGATGACGTCGATGATTTCGGTGCGCCGGTCGATGTTCGGAATCGGTGTGAGCTCGACCTCGCCGACGCGGGTCGCCGCGCGCCGCGCCTGGCGGGCCGTCGCGAACGTGAGGAGCACCGTCCGCGCGGCCGCGACCTGATCCGTCTGGGCGATCGGATCCGCAGTGACCCGCACCTGAAACGCCAGCACGTCGTCGAGAGAGGCGAACTCGACCAGAAACGCGCGCTCCCCCACCCAGCGCACGCGCGGGTTCATACGAAGCTCCGCAGCTCGATTCCGGCAGTCTCGAGCCTCTCGCGCACGGTCGCAGCGAGCGCGACTGCGCCCGGAGTATCGCCGTGCAGGCAGATGCTCTCGGCATCGATCCGGACATCAGATCCATCGATCGCCTCGATCACCCCGTCACTCGCGAACCTCGCCATACGGCTGGCCACGGCCTCCGGATCCCGGAGCACCGCGCCGGTCTCCGTGCGCGGCACGAGCCGCCCGTTCGGCAGATACGCACGGTCGGCGAACGCCTCGCGGACACCGCGGATCCCGCGCGTGCGAGCGGTGTCGAGCGCGACGGATCCGGGCAGATGGAGCAGCGCGAGGTTCGGATCCACCGACGCCACGGCCTCGACGACCGCCCGCACGTGCGCTTCGTGGTGGACGATCGCGTTGTACAGCGCGCCATGCGGCTTCACGTATCGGACCTCGCCGCCCTCGCGACGGGCGAGAGCCTGGAGCGCGCCGATCTGGTAGGCGACATCATCGGCGAGCTCCGACTCGGAGCAGTCGATGAAGCGCCTGCCGAAGCCCACGAGATCCCGGTAGCCGACGTGCGCGCCGATCGCGACGCCGGCGTCGACGGCCGCGCGGCAGGTGCGGGCGATGCCCGACGGGTCCCCCGCGTGGAAACCGCAGGCGATGTTCGCGCTCGTGACGTGCCGGAACATCGCAGCGTCGTCGCCCATCGGCCACTCGCCGAAGGATTCGCCGACGTCGCTGTTGAGGTCCATCAGACCACGCGCGCGCCGTGAACGGGGCCGTAGACCGTGAGCGCCTCGTGGCCCGCTCGCTCGAGGCTCTGCTGCAGCGAGCGCGCCTCGATGCGGTTCTCCGCGAGGAACGCGAGGGTGGGTCCGGATCCGGAGACGATTCCGGCCAGCGCGCCGTTCGTCTCGCCGTACTCGAGCACGGCGGCGAGATCGGGGCGCAGCCGCAGAGCCGGTGCCTGGAGGTCGTTGTGCAGGGCTTCAGCGAGCATGCGCGCATCGCCTGCCCGCAGTGCGTGCAGCACCTCGCTCGGAACGGCGGGGGCCGCCGGCGAGTCGTCCTGCCGATCGAACTCGCGGTACACGTCCGGCGTCGACAGGCCGAGCGCGTTCGGAACGATGACCCACTCGAATCGGCCCCGCGCGAGCGCCGGGTTCAGCACGTCGCCGCGCCCCGTGCCGATCGCGGTGCCGCCCATGAGCGCGAACGGCACGTCGGCTCCGAGCCGGGATCCGAGAGCCTGCAGCTCGCGCATCGACAGTCCCGTGCCCCACAGGACATCGCACGCGACGAGCGCGGCCGCCGCGTCGGCGGATCCGCCCGCCATGCCGCCGGCGACCGGGACCTCCTTGCGGATGTCGATGTGCACCCCGCCGCCGTACTCGGTGTGCTCGGCGAGCAACCTCGCGGCCCTGAGCGCGAGGTTCGAATCGTCGGTGGGCACGCTCGACGTATCGATCGGCCCCGTGATCGACAGCGAGAAGCCGTCGGAGTGGCTCGCGATGATGTCCTCGAACAGGCTCACCGCCTGGAACGCGGTCGCGAGCTCGTGGTACCCGTCATCGGCGCGCGGCCCTGCCGCCAGAAAGACGTTGATCTTCGCCGGCGCGCGCACCCGAACGTCGGGGAACTCTTCGACGAGCGTCACTCAGAGGCCCAGAAATCGTCGCCGATCAGCTCGGCCGCGCGGTCGATGGCGTCGCTCTCCGCGGCGGTGAAGGCCGCTCCCTCGAGCGCGCGCACGTTCTCGTCGATCTGGTCGGGCCGGCTCGCGCCGATCAGCGCGCTCGTGACGACGCCGTCGCGCAGGACCCACTGCAGCGCCATCTGCGCGAGCGTCTGACCGCGATCGGACGCGATCGCATCGAGCGTGCGCAGCTGCTCGCGCGCCTCGTCCGTCACGCGCTTTCCGCCGAGGGATCCGCGCTGCTGCGCGCGATCCGCCTCGCCCTCGCCGAGGTACTTGTTCGTCAGCACGCCCTGCGCGAGCGGCACGAACGCGATCGCGCCCATGCCCTCCTGGCGCAGCGCGTCCGTCAGGCCGTCCTCGATCCAGCGGTTGATGATCGAGTACGACGGCTGGTGGATCACGAGCGGCGTGCCGAGGCTGCGGGCAACGGCCTTCGCTGCGATGGTCTGCTCGGCGGAGTACGACGAGATGCCCACGTACAGCGCCTTGCCCTGCTTCACAAGCGTGTCGAGGGCCCCGATCGTCTCCTCGATCGGGGTGACCGGATCGGGCCGGTGCGAGTAGAACACGTCGACGTAGTCGAGGTTCATCGACCGCAGCGACTCCTCGGCGCTCGCGATGAGGTACTTGCGCGAGGCCCAGTCGCCGTACGGCCCGCGCCACATGTCGTAGCCGGCCTTCGACGAGATGATGAGCTCATCGCGGTACGGGGCGAAGTCCTCGCGGAAGATGCGTCCGAAGTTCTTCTCGGCGGATCCGTACGGCGGGCCGTAGTTGTTGGCGAGGTCGAAGTGCGTGATGCCCCGATCGAACGCGTGGCGCAGCAGAGCGCGCTGGTTGTCCATCGGGATGTTGTCACCGAAGTTCCACCACAGGCCGAGCGAGATCGGCGGCAGGAACAGCCCCGACGCGCCTACCTGGCGATACTCGAACGCGTCGTAGCGGTCATCGGCCGCCGCGTACGGGCGGTTGAGATCAGCGAGGGGGCGGGAGTGGAAGCGGGGGGATTCGGTCACGCCTTCAGATTACCGGGCGGCGCGCACGGCGTGTGCAATGCGCAGGAACGCGGCGACCTCGAGCTCCTCGCCGCGCGCCGTCGGTGCCACGCCCGCCGCCTCGAGCAGCTCGCTCGCCGCCGCTGATCCGCCCAGCTCACGCGCGAGCGCCTGGCGCAGCATCTTGCGGCGCTGCTGGAAGGCGAGATCGATGATGCGGAACGTCTCGCGGCGGTCCTCTTCGGTCCCCATCGGCTGATCCGCGCGCTCGAAGCCGACGAGCACGCTGTCGACGTTCGGAACCGGCCAGAACACCTGGCGCGACACGGTTCCGGCGAGTCGCCAGGATCCGTACCAGGCGGCCTTCGCGCTCGGCGCGCCGTAGATCTTCGAGCCGGGACCGGCGGCGAGGCGCTCGCCGACCTCGGCCTGCACCATGACCACGCCGCGGCCGAGGCCGGGGAACATCTCCATGAAGTGCAGCAGCACGGGGACCGAGATGTTGTACGGCAGGTTCGCGACGAGCACGTTCGGGTCGCCCGGCAGTTCGGTCACCGTCATGGCGTCGTGCTCGATGACGGTCAGCGCGCCGTCGGGCACGCCCCGCTCCGCGGCCGTCCGCGCGAGGCGCGCGGCGAGGCGGCGGTCGATCTCGACGGCCGTGACGCTCGCCCCGACGTCGAGGATCGCGAGCGTCAGGGATCCGAGGCCCGGACCGATCTCGACGACGCGGTCGTTGCCGGTCACGCGAGCGGCGTGCACGATCTTGCGCACGGTGTTGGCGTCGACGACGAAGTTCTGCCCGAGCTTCTTCGTCGGTGTGACGTCGAGGTCTGCGGCCAGGCGGCGGATGTCGGCGGCGCCCAACAGGCGAACGGAACTCATGCCGGCAATCATCTCACCCCGCCTGCGGAGTTCCCTGCGACCCGGTCAGGCGAAGGCGCCGTAGACCTCTTGGGTGTTCGCGGCGACCTGGGCGCAGAGCTCGTCGAGGTCGGTGCCCAGCTCGTCCACCATGAACCGCATCGTGAGCGGCACCAAGTACGGCGCGTTCGGGCGGCCGCGGTGCGGCATCGGTGTGAGGAACGGCGCGTCGGTCTCCACGAGGACCCGCTCGCGCGGCGTCACGGCGAGGGCGTCGCGCAGATTCTGCGCGTTCTTGAACGTGACGTTGCCTGCGAACGACAGCCAGTACCCGCGATCCGCCGCCTCGCGTGCCATGTCGGCATCGCCCGAGAAGCAGTGGAAGACGGTCTTCTCCGGCGCCCCCACGCGAGCAAGAGTGTCGAGCACGTCGCGGTGCGCGTCGCGGTCGTGGATCTGCATGGCGATGCCGTGCTTCTTCGCCAGAGCGATGTGCGCCTCGAACGATTCCCGCTGCACGGCGTGGCCGTCCTCGCCCGTGCGGAAGTAGTCGAGTCCGGTCTCGCCGATCGCGCGGGTGCGCGGGTGCGCGGCCAGCTCGTCGATCACCGACAGCGCCTCGTCGAGCCGCCCCTCCGCCGCGTAGATCGGCGCGTCGTTCGGATGGATCGCCACGGCCGCGAGAACACGCGGATCCCGCTCGGCGGCCGCGACCGCCCACCGCGACGATTCGATGTCGCCGGACGCCTGCACGACGCCCGCGACGCCGGCCCGCTCCGCGCGGGCGAGCTGCTCGGCGAGGCCCAGCGGATCCTCGCCGTCGTCGATGTCGAGGTGGCAGTGGTTGTCGTAGACGGGCACGACGAGCGGCGCCGGCTCGTCGGGGTGGGTCAGGTCTTTGCGGCCCTTCGTCTCCCGCTTCGCGACGTACGTCTTGGCCATCAGTCCTCTTCGATGCGGGGGAACAGCGGGGCGAGCTTCGAGGTCTGCGTCCCCGGCGCGAGCTGGCCCCACGCGCCCGCCTCGCGGACGGGCTGCTTTGCGACCTCGCCGGCCCCTCCGAGCGCGGACCACAGCTTCGCCGTCGATTCCGGCATGATCGGCGAGAGCAGCACCGCAAGGGCGCGGAGCCCCTCGAGGCAGGTGTAGATGACCGTCGCGAGGCGATCGCGCTGCGCGTCGTCCTTCGCGAGCACCCACGGCTCGGTCTCGGTGATGTAGCCGTTGAGCGCGTCGACGATCGTCCAGACCTCGCTGATCGCCTGGTCGATGCGGAACCGCTCGATCGCGGCGTCGGCGTTCGCGGCGGCATCCGCGACGAGCTTCTGGATCTCCCGGTCGGCGTCGGTGTACTCCGCGGGCTCCGGAACGGATCCGTCGAAGTATTTCGCCGTCATCGCGATCGACCGCGAGGCGAGGTTGCCGAAGCCGTTCGCGAGCTCGGCGTGGTAGCGGGCCGCCATGTCCTCCCAGGAGAACGAGCCGTCCTGGCCGAACGCGATCGCCGAGAGGAAGTAGAAGCGGAACGCGTCGGATCCGAACGTGTCGACGAGCGTCGTCGGCGCGATGCCCGTCGCCTTCGACTTCGACATCTTCTCGCCGCCGACGAGCAGCCAGCCGTGCGCGAAGACGCCCCTGGGTACGTCGAGGCCGGCGGCCATCAGCATGGCCGGCCAGATGACGGCGTGGAAGCGCAGGATGTCCTTGCCGACCACGTGGTAGCCGGGCCAGCGCCGCTGGAAGTCCTCTTCGTCGGATCCGTATCCGACGCCCGTGACGTAGTTCAGCAGCGCATCGATCCACACGTACAGCACGTGCGACGAGTCCCACGGGATCGGAATGCCCCAGTCGAACGCGCTGCGCGAGATCGAGAGGTCCTTGAGCCCCTGCTGCACGAACGCGATGACCTCGTTCTTCGCCGACTCGGGGCGCACGAAGTCGGGCTGGCTGCGGTAGAGCTCGATCAGCTGGTCGGAGAACTCGCTGAGCTTGAAGAAGTAGTTCTTCTCGTGCAGCAGCTCGAGCGGCTTCGAGTGGATCGCGCAGACCATGAGGCCCTCGAACGCGCCCGTGCCCTCGACGATCTCGGCGTCGGGCTTGAACTCCTCGCAGCCGACGCAGTACAGGGCCTCGTACTCGCCCGCGTAGATGTAGCCGCGGTCGTAGATCGACTGCCAGAACTTCTGCGCGCGGGTCTCGTGGCGCTCCTGCGTCGTGCGGATGAAGTCGTCGTTCGCGACGTCGAGCGTCTCAAGCAGCGGCGACCATTCCTCGGCGACGAGCTTGTCGACCCATTCCTGCGGGCTCACGCCGTTCGCAGCGGCGGCGCGCATCATCTTCTGGCCGTGCTCGTCGGTGCCCGTGAGCATCCACGTGTCATCGCCCGACTGGCGGTGCCACCGCGCGAGCGCGTCGACGGCCACCGTCGTGTACCCGTGGCCGATGTGGGGCACATCGCTCGGGTAGTAGATGGGCGTGGTGATGAAGAACGAACCGCCTGAAGTCACGCGCTCCAGTCTAGGCCGTGTGTGACTGCATGTTTCGTCGGTGCTCAGCCGAGCATCTCGCGCATGAGGGGGCCCGCCGTCGCGGCGCCGCCCTTGCCTCTGGCCACGAACACGGCGACCGCGAGGTCGCCCTGCGTCGCGATCAGCCACGCGTGCGACGGGTACGCGCCCTTCGAATCGGGCTCACCGTACTCGGCCGTGCCGGTTTTGGCCGCGACCGCCGGATCGATCTTCGACAGGATCGAGGCGGATCCGTCGGTCACGGCCGCGCGCATCATATCGCGCAGCGCGGCGGCCTCGTCGGCCGACAGCGGCGCGGGATCCGACGGCGCGGCGGTCGCGGAGGGTGATGCGGGCGCGGAGGGCGTTTCGGTCTCCGCGGGCGCGGGCTCCCCGGAGTCCGCCTCGCCCTCCTCGCCGACGACGACGTGGGGCGTGACGGTCGCGCCCTCAGCGACCGACGCGGCGACCGTCGCCATGGCGAGGGGGCTCGCGAGCACCTTGCCCTGACCGATCAGCGCGGCCGCGCGCTCCGTCTCGCTCTCGGGCGTCGGCACGTCGCCGAGGAACGCGGGAACGCCGAGGTCGGCCTCCGCGTCGAGGCCGAGCGAGGCTGCGGCGTCCGCGAGCGCCTCGTCGTCGATCTTGTCGCGCAGGGCGATCATCGCCGTGTTGCACGAATTGGCGATCGCCTCGCGCAGCGTGATCTTGCCCGTCATGTCCGAGGGATAGCCGGGGTCGTTGTGGAACTCGAAGCCGTCGACCGTGAGGGTCTTCTTGCAGGCGACGGTGTCGTCGGGGCTCATCCCTGAGCGCAGCAGCGCGAGCGCGGTGACGATCTTGAACGTGGATCCGGGCGCGTACTGCCCCGCGGTCGCCGCGTTCGCCACGTCGTGCTCGGCGGAGTCCGCGGCCGCGAGGATCTCGCCCGTCGACGGCCGGATCGCGACGATCGACGCGGTTCCGCTCGTCCCCGCGAGCACGCGATCCGCCTTCTTCTGCAGGTCGACGTCGAGCGTCGTTTCGAGCGGATCCCCTGCTGCGGCCTCCCACTCGACGAGGGTGCGGCGCTCCTCCCCCGCGACGGCCTCAATGGTCGTCTTCGGAGTTCCGCGCAGGCGCTCGTCGTATGCCTTCTGCAGTCCCGAGAAGCCGACCTGATCGCCCGGGGCAATGTCGCCGTCCGACCCCTCGATGAGCTCGGCCGTCGCCTCGCCCGCGGTGCCCAGCAGGTCGCGGGCGAACACGCGCGTCGGGGCGAGCAGCATCACGTCGTCGACCGCCCGCGCGCCGGGGATCGCGTAGTAGTCGGCGTCGACCCGGTCGCTGGCCTCCGGGCGCAGCACGATCGCCTCGACGAAGGCCTCCTCGCCGGCCGCGACGGCCCGCGCCGCGAACTCGTCCGCGTCGATGCCCAGTGCCTCCCCGATGCGGAAGGCGGAGCCTTCGACCTCGGCGAGGGTGATCCAGCTCTTGTCGAGGCCGAACCGCGAGACCGGCCGTTCGGTCACGATCTCCTCGCCGCCCGAGCCCACGATGTCCGCGCGCTCGGGATACTCGCGCGTGATCTCGATGGTCTCGCCCTCATCGAGGTCGCCCGCGACGTCCGACGCCGTCGTGTCGGTCGTCCACTGGCCCTCGACGCGCGCGAAGTCGACGGGCACCTGGTATTCCCAGACCTCATCGTCGACGTGCCAACTGAGGTCGAGATCGACTGCGGCGGTCTCTCCGTCCAGCACCGGATCGCTGGCGGTCACCTCGACGTCGTACTCGGCGAGCGCCTCGGCCGGCCCATCGAAGCCGTCGAGCGAGCGGTTCTCGATCTTCGAGGTCAGCTCGGAGATCTCTTGATCGAGCCCCTCCGCAGGCGAACAGGCGGTGAGGCCGACAGCCAGCACGGCGGCGACGGTGACGAGAGCGGTCGTACGAGATGCGAGCACCGGGACAGTATGCACCCCGTCGGCGACCGCCGACGCCCCGCGACGCCGATGGCGGGCAAAACCGATCAGTGCGCGAGCGGCAATCGGCTCGCGACCTGCTGCAGCGCCTCGTTCGCCGGCAGCAGCACGTCGTAGAGCTCCTCGAAGACCGGCAGCAGCTCGGCGTACACGGCCGCGTCTGCGGGCACCGGTTCTGTGGTTCCCTCGATCGGCACCATGTCGGCGGCGACGTCGATCGACTCGATCATTCCGAGCGCCTCCATGCCGAGCAGCGCCGCCCCGAAGCCGGATCCCTCGGACGACTCGGGGAAGCCGATCGCGGATCCGAACGCGCTCGCGAGCGTCTGGCGCCACATCTCGTGCTTCATCACGCCGCCGGTCGCCCGGATCTCGCCGATCTCGAAGCCCGCCTCGATCATCGCGTCCTTGACCAGCGTCAGCTGCAGGGCGACGCCCTCGACGGCAGCGCGCACGAGGTGCGCGCGCCGGTGGGAGCGGGTGAGGCCGACGTAGGCTCCGCGGGCGACGCCGCCCCAGCGGGGCGCGCGCTCGCCGAGCAGGTACGGCAGCATCACGAGGCCGCCGGATCCCGCGGGAACCGTCATCGCCTCGTCGAGCAGCTGCGCCGTCGACAGCCCCGCATCGCCTGAGGCGAGCTCGCTGCGGACCCAGTCGAGCACGACGCCGCCGTTGTTGATGGCGCCGCCGATCACCCAGCGATCCTCGGTGAGCGCGTAGCAGAACACGCCGCCGCGCGAATCGACCGCGGGTCGGTCGACGGCGATGCGCAGGGCGCCGCTCGTACCCACCGAGCACGCGGCGACGCCGGGGTGCACGGCGCCGACGCCGAGGTTCGCGAGGGGTCCGTCACCGGCACCGACCACGACCGGCGTCGCCCGCGCGATCCCGGTCGCCGAGGCGGCCTCGGGAGAGAGCCCCTCCAACACGTACCGCGTCGGCACGAGCGTCGGCAGCTGGTCGGCTGTGATGCCCGCGATCTCGAGGGCTTCCTCGTCCCAAGCGAGACGGTGGATGTCCATCAGGCCCATGGCCGAGGCGAGCGAGTGATCCGTCACCAGCTCGCCCGTCATACGTGCAAGGATCCAGTCCTTGATGCCGACCCACATCGCGGCGCGCCCGAACAAGTCCGGCTCGTGGGCGCGGAACCACGAGATCTTCACGAGCGGCGACATCGGATGCACGGGGGTGCCGGTGCGCTGGTGCAGGGCGAGCCCGCGCTCACCCTGCCGCAGCATCTCAGCCTCGGCCTCCGCCCGCGTATCGGCCCACGTGAGCACGGGCGTCAGCGGCTCTTGGTCGGAGTCGAGAGCCATGATGCTGTGCATCGCGCTCGAGAAGCTCAGCCCCCGCACCCGATCCGCGCCGATCTCGGCGACCACATCGCGGAGCCCGCGATAGATGGCGTCGAGGATCAGGCGCGGATCCTGCTCCGCGCGTCCGGGTGACGGTTCCTCGAGCGGATATCCGTTCGAGGCCTCGGCGACGGCCGCGCCGTCCGCCTGGTAGGCAACGACCTTCGTGGCGGTCGTGCCGAGATCGATGCCGATGACGACGTCGTGAGCCATGTGCGTTGGTGCCCCTTGCCGGTCAGAACACGAGGTAGATGACGAGAACGATCGCGAAGCCGACGACCGATTCGATCGCCTGCTGAACGGTCCAGACCTTCAGCGTGGTCTTGACGTCCATGTTCATCAGGCGCCCGACGAGCCAGAAGCCCGAGTCGTTCACGTGGCTGCCGAAGACCGAACCGGCGGCCGTCGCGAGAGTGATGGCCGCGACGTCGATCGCGCTGAAGTCTCCCGCTGCGACCGCCGGCGCCATAAGCCCGGCCGTCGTCACGAGCGCGACGGTGGCGGAGCCCTGTGCGAGGCGCAGGAGCACAGCGATGACGTAGGCCGCCACGATGATCGGCAGCCCGAGGTCCGAGAGAGTATCGGCGAGCGCGTCGCCGATACCGGACGCACGCAGCACGCCACCGAACATTCCGCCGGCGCCCGTGATGAGGATCACCGATGCGACCGTGCCGAACGTGCCGTCGACGAGCTTTTCGAGCGCCGAGCCGTTCTCGCCGCGTGCTGTGCCGAGCACGAGCAGCGCGATGATGACCGAGATGAGGAGGGCGACGGGAGCGGTGCCGACGAGTGCGAGCGCCTGCACCCACGCGGCGGATCTATCGACCGCGCCGATGGATCCGAGGGCGTCGAGGCCGGTGTTCAGAAGGATCAGCAGGATCGGAATGAGGAGGATCATGATGACGACGCCGGTGTGCGGCGCCTTCTTCGGCTGGTCTTCATCAACGGTGCCGAACAGCGCGGGCACGGCGAGCGGGATGCGCTTGTTGATGAACGAGCCCCAGAGGTGACCCGAGACGTACCACGCCGGAACCGCGACGACGATGCCGAGCAGCATCACGATGCCGAGGTTGGCGCCGTACAGCTCGGTCGCGGCGACCGGGCCGGGGTGCGGCGGCACGAACACGTGCATCACGGAGAAGGCCGCGGCACCGCTGATCCCGAAGATCAGCAGGTTGTTGCCGCCGAGGCGTCGCGCGACCGCGAAGATGATCGGCAGCATGACGACGAGCCCTGCGTCGAAGAAGATCGGGAAACCGAGCAGCAGCGACGTCACGCCGAGCGCAAGCGCCGCGTGCTTCTCGCCGAACACGCGCACCATCAGATCAGCGATGGCTTTCGCACCGCCCGACGATTCGATGAGCTTTCCGAGGATCGCGCCGAGCCCGATGAGCAGGGCGACGGATCCGAGCGTCTTGCCGAAGTCGCCGACCAGCGTGTCGACGATGCTGCCGAGCGGCAGTCCCGTCGCGAGCGCCGTCAGGAGCGAGACGAGAACGAGGGTGAGGAAGGCGTGCAGGCGCACCTTGATCACGAGGAACAGGATGACCACGACCGCCACGGCGGCGATCGCCAGCAGCGGCCCGGCTCCGAGCGTCTGAGTCCACTCTTCTGTCATGGGATTCTCCATTGAACGTGGTTATGCGGCACGAGAACGGCAATGCCCTCGCACGTTAAAAGTACTACTTATGACAAGATAAAGTAACACCATTGCGCTGGGAATGGAACCCGGCGGAAGGAGTGCACGATGGCGAGCGACATGCACGGGGACATCACCTCGACGCTCGGTGCGCGCATCGCTGCGGGCGAAGTCCCACCCGGATCTGTTCTGACGCTCGCGCAGCTCGAGCGCGACCACGACGCCTCCCGCACCGTCGTTCGCGAGGCCGTGCGCGTGCTCGAGAGCATCGGCATGGTCCGCAGCCGAAGGCGCGTCGGAATCACGGTGCAGTCGCGCGAGGACTGGGAGGCCAACTCGCCGCAGGTGATCGAGTGGAATCTCCAGGGCCCCTTCCGCCAGCAGCAGCTGGAAGCGCTCATGGAGCTGCGGGTCGCGGTCGAACCGACGGCCGCGATGCTCGCGGCTGGCCGGGCGACCCCCGCGCAGCGCGCCGAGCTGAGGCGCCTCGCCGACCGCCTGCGCGAGCTCAGTGATAGGGGCCTCGGCGCATCCGACGATTTCCTGCAGGCCGACGTCGAGTTCCACTCGCTGCTGCTGTGCGCGTCCCGCAACCCGCAGCTCCGGGCGCTGTGCGACCCCGTCCGCGAGGTCCTCACGGGGCGCTCCCGCCTCGGGATGACGCCCGCGACGCCGGCTGCGGGCACCGTCGCGGAGCACAGCGCGGTCGCCGACGCGATCGCTCGGGGCGACGCCGACGAGGCCGAACACCACTCGCGCGAGCACATGCGCTCCGTGCGGTCGGAGATCCGCGCGGACGGATCGCTCGGCTGATCCGCCGAACTTCGCAGCGACCGCCCCTATTTCGCCGCGACCGCCGCGTCGTACAGGTCGCGCGCGGAGATGCCGGACGAGGCGGCGACCTCGCGGGTCGCGTCCTTGAGACGGGATCCGGCCGACACTCGTGCCTGCACCCCGGCGAGCGCCTTCTCGAGGGTCCACGCGACGTCCGGCGCGCCGGCCACCACGAGCACGACCTCGCCGCGCACGCCGCCCGCGGCCCAGTCCGCGAGCTCCGAAAGGGTTCCTCTGACGACCTGCTCGTACAACTTCGTGAGCTCGCGGCAGACGGCGCCGCGGCGGTCGTTGCCGAATACCTGCGCCATATCGCGCAGCGTCTGCTCCGTGCGCGTCGGCGCCTCGAAGAACACGAGCGTGCGCGGATCCTCGGCGACGGCGTCGAACGCCCGGCGCCGCTCCCCTTGTTTGCGCGCCGCGAACCCCTCGAACGCGAACCGATCGGTCGGCAGGCCCGATATCGCCAGCGCGGTCAGCACCGCGCTCGGGCCGGGGATCGCGGTGACCTCGACACCGGCCTCCACGGCCGCCGCGACGAGGCCGTAGCCCGGATCGCTCACGGTCGGCATGCCCGCATCGGAGAGCACAACGAGGTCCTCGTCGCGCGCTAGAGCGACGAGATCCGCCGATACGCGCTTCTCGTTGTGGTCGTGCAGCGGGATCAGGCGCGGCCGGTTGGAGATATTCAGCGCCTGCAGCAGCCGCTGTGTCGTGCGGGTGTCTTCAGCGGCGACCACGGTCGCCGCTTCGAGCACCTCGATGAGCCTCCGGGATGCGTCGCCGAGATTGCCGATCGGGGTTGCCGCCAGGATGATCATGCGACTCAGAATAGAGTGGCGACGTGACCGAACGCTCGATGACCCCGCGTGGCACGCGCATCCTGGCTTGGGCCCTCGCTGTCGGCATCACGCTCGTCGCCGCGATTCTCCGGATCGCGGGAGTCGGCGGCCCCGCGACCCTGATCTTCGACGAGACCTACTACGTCAAGGACGCATGGAGCCTCTGGAACCTCGGCTACGAGGGCACGTGGGGCGACGACCCGAACGCCGCGTTCGAGGCGGGCGACGTCGACGGCTATTCCGCCGAGGGATCGTTCGTCGCGCACCCGCCGGTCGGCAAGTGGCTCATCGGCGCCGGTATGGCGCTGTTCGGCACAGGGCCGTTCGGCTGGCGCATCGCCACGGCGATCATGGGCACGCTGCTCGTGCCGCTGCTGCACGTCGTCGCAAAGCGGCTGACCGGATCCGTCTGGCTCGCCGGTGTCGCCGCCGCGCTCCTCGCGATCGACCCGCTCGCGGTCGCGATGAGCCGCATCGCGCTGCTGGACACCTCGCTCGCGCTGTTCATCCTGCTCGCCTTCTGGTTCGTGCTGCTCGACCGCCCGGGCACCGTCCGGCGGATCCGCGCGGGCACCGACCGGATCGCGGGCCCGATCGTGTGGCGGCGCCCGTGGATCATCGCGGCGGGCGGCGTGCTCGGTCTCGCCTCCGCCGTGAAGTGGTCGGGGCTGTACGCGCTCGCGGTGCTCGGCATCGCGATCGTCGTGATGGACGCGATCGATCGCCGCCGCGCCGGGGTGGACCGGTGGGTCGAGTCGGCGATCGGGCGCCAGGGACCCGCATCGTTCGTGCTGCTCGTGCCGCCGGCCCTGGTCGTGTACCTGGTCGGCTGGACGGGCTGGTTCGCGACCGACGGCGGCTACGACCGGCAGTCGTCGACGAATCCGTTCGTCGCGCTGTGGAACTACCACCGCACGGTGCTGGACTTCCACGGCAGCGTTACGGCGGGGCACACGTACGCGAGCCCCGCGGCCGAGTGGATCCTGATGCTCAACCCGACGCTGATGGAGCGCACGAACGGCGACGACGGCGCGGTCGGGCTCATGGCGGCCCTGCCGAACCCGGTGCTGTGGTGGGCGGGCATCGCGTGCGTCGTGTGGCTGGCGGTGCGGATCTTCATCGCGCTCGCGAACAAACGCCCGATCTCCGGCACCGATGGGTTCCTGCTCGCCGGCATCTGCGCGACCTACATTCCGTGGCTGCTGCTGCCGAGCCGCACGATGTTCACGTTCTACGCGATCACGGTACTGCCGTTCGTGATTCTCGCGGTCGTCGTCACCGCCTCGCGCCTCCGCGACCACCCGGATCCCGATCGCCGTGTCGTGGCCGGCACGGCCACGACGGTCGCTCTGACCGCGATCTTCCTCGTCGGAATATTCTTCCTGCCGTTCGGCACGGGCTGGGTCGAGCCCGAGTGGCTCTACAAGGCCCACCTCTGGCTGCCCAGCTGGTACCTGTAGAAACGCGTGAGCGCCGCCCCGAGGGACGGCGCTCACGCGTTTCGGGTCACCTGGACTCGAGCGGGTGCCCTCCCACGCGCCCCGAGCCGTCCTGCGGGTCGATCGCGGTGATCGCGTCGACCTCGGCGGCGGTCAGCTCGAAGTCGAACACGTCGAAGTTCTGCTCGATGCGCGAACGGTTCACCGACTTCGGGAACACGATGATGCCGCGCTGCAGGTGCCAGCGGATGACGACCTGCGCCGGCGACCGGTCGTGCGCCTCGGCGGCCGCCTGGACGGCCGGGTTCTCGAACAGCGGGTACTTGCCCTGACCGAGCGGGCCCCACGACTCGATCCGCGTGCCGTTCTTCTCGGCCCAGTCGAGCACGTTCTGCTGCTGGTAGGCGGGGTGCAGCTCGATCTGGTCGATGGCCGGTACGACGCCCGTGTCGGCGACGATGCGGTCGAGGTGCTCGGGCAGGTGGTTCGACACGCCGATCGAGCGCGACAGTCCGGCGTCGCGGATCTCGATGAGCTTCTGCCACGCGTTCGAGTAGGTGTCCTGTTGCGGCACGGGCCAGTGCGTCAGGTAGAGGTCGACGTAGTCGAGGCGCAGCTTGTCGAGGCTCTCGCGGATCGCCGCGTGCGGCTCGTCGCCCGCCTGCCGGTCGTTCCAGAGCTTGGTCGTGATGAAGAGCTCATCGCGCGCGATGCCGCTCTTCTCGAGCGCCGCGCCGACGCCCTCCTCGTTCCGGTAGATCGCGGCGGTGTCGATGTGGCGGTAGCCGACCTCGAGGGCCTCGCTGACGGCCTTCTCGGCCTCCTCGGGCGGAACCAGGAACACGCCGAAGCCGAGCTGGGGGATCTCGTAGCCGGAGTTGAGCTTCACAGTGGGAACAGTCATGCCTCCACCTTAGGCACCCTGATCGTTCGCGCGACGGGCCCGTCATAGACTGAAACGCCATGCCTGTCCTCTCCTTTCCCTCCGACCTGCCGGTCAGCCGGGCTCGCGATGAGATCGCCGATGCGATCCGCGCGAACCAGGTCGTCGTGGTCGCCGGGGCGACGGGATCCGGCAAGACCACCCAGCTGCCGAAGATCGCGCTGGAGCTCGGGCGCACGTCGGTCGCGCACACCCAGCCGCGCCGGCTCGCGGCGCGCACGATCGCCGAGCGCGTCGCCGAAGAGATGCAGGTCGACCTCGGCGCCGAGGTCGGCTACAAGGTGCGCTTCACCGATCAGGTGTCGAACGCGACGCTCGTCACGCTGATGACGGACGGGATCCTGCTGAACGAGATCCACCGCGACCGGCTGCTGAGCCGCTACGACACGATCATCATCGACGAGGCTCACGAGCGCTCCCTCAACGTCGATTTCCTGCTCGGGTACCTGAAGCGGCTGCTGCCCGAACGCCCTGACCTCAAGGTGATCATCACCTCGGCGACGATCGACCCCGAATCGTTCGCGCGGCACTTCGCCGATCAGAACGGCGAACCCGCCCCCGTGATCGAGGTCTCGGGCCGCACGTTCCCCGTCGAGATCCGGTACCGGCCGTTCGCTGATCCTGGAGAGAACGCCGACCCCGACATCGACGAGCGCGCCTACGACGCCGACGACGAGGTCGCAGCGATCGTCGAGGCGCTGAAGGAGCTCGACCGCGAGCCCGCGGGCGACGTGCTCGTGTTCCTCCCCGGCGAGGCCGAGATCCGCGACGCGGCGGACGCCGTGCGCGGCGCGTTCGGCGGATCCGCTCGCCCGACGGAGGTGCTTCCCCTCTACGGGCGCCTGAGCGCGGCCGAACAGCACCGGGTGTTCGAGAAGTCGACGCTCGCGGGCCTGAAGCGGCGCGTGATCCTCGCGACCAACGTCGCCGAGACCTCGCTGACGGTGCCCGGAATCAAGTACGTGATCGACGCGGGAACGGCCCGCATCTCGCGCTATGCGAGCCGTGCGAAGGTGCAGCGTCTGCCGATCGAGGCGATCTCGCAGGCGTCGGCACAGCAGCGCTCGGGCCGCGCGGGCCGCACCAGCGCCGGCATTGCGATCCGCCTGTACGGGCACGACGACTTCCAGAAGCGCCCGGAGTTCACCGACCCCGAGGTGCTGCGCACGTCGCTCGCCTCGGTCGTGCTGCAGATGCTGTCGCTCGGCTTCGGCGACGTGCAGGCGTTCCCGTTCCTCACTCCCCCCGACTCGCGCGGGGTGAAAGCGGCGTTCGATCTGCTGACCGAGCTCGGCGCGATCACGCTCACACGCGGCACGCCCCGCCTGACGAAGATCGGGCGTCAGATCACGCGCCTTCCGATCGACCCGCGCTTCGCCCGCATGCTCATCGAGGCGCAGCGCCGGGGCGTCACCGACGATGTGCTGGCGATCGTCTCGGGCATGTCGATTCCGGACGTGCGAGAGCGGCCGGAGGAACAGCGTGAGAAGGCCGATGCGGCGCACGCCCGGTTCCGGGATCCCGCGAGCGACTTCCTGAGTCTGCTGAACCTCTGGAACCACCTGCGCGAGCGGCAGAAGGAGCTCGGTTCGAGCGCGTTCCGGCGCGAGGTGCGCTCGGACTTCCTGAACTACGTGCGCGTACGCGAGTGGTTCGACGTCAACCGACAGCTGCGCTCGCTGACGCGCGACGACCGGCGCGACGCGCGCGGCGATGCGCGTCGCAATGCGCCGAAGAAGCAGTCCGTGCCCGTCGAGGCGGCTCCGGAATCGGGCCACCCGCAGGGCGACGCGATCCATAAATCGCTGCTCGCGGGGCTCCTGAGCCAGATCGGGGTGCTCGACGAGCGCGACGCGAAGAAGGACCGCGGCTCGAAGCGGCCCGCGCCGGCGGCCTACCGCGGGGCGCGGGGCATCTCGTTCTCGATCTTCCCGGGCTCGGGGCTGAAGAAGTCGCGCCCGAAGGCCGTCATGGCGGCCGAGCTCGTCGAGACCTCCCGTCTGTTCGCGCGCACGGTCGCGGCGATCGACGTGGCCTGGGCGGAGGAGCTCGCCGGCGATCTCGTGAAGCGCCAGGTCTCCGAGCCGCACTGGTCGAAGGATTCCGGCGCCGCCGTCGCCCACGAGAAACTGACGCTGTTCGGCGTCGAGATCGTGCCGACCAGGCGCATCCAGTTCGCGCGCGTGGACCGCGCCGCGGCGCGGGAGATGTTCGTGCAGCACGCGCTGACGGAGGGCGATTGGGATCCGTCGCACCTCGCGAAGCCCGTCGCGCGGTTCCTGCGGCAGAACGCCGAGCTGAGAAGCCGCCTCGAGAAGCTCGAGGAGCGCGAGCGCCGCCGCGACATCCTCGCGGGCGACGAAGCCGTTTTCACGTTCTACGACGCGCGGATCCCGCCCGACGTGTTCGACGTGCGCAGTTTCGAGGCCTGGTGGCGCGAGGCTCTGCGCGCGACCCCCGATCTGCTCACGATGCGCGAGGCCGACCTCGTCGAGGGCGAGGCGACCACCGACGCGAAGGAGTTCCCTGCGACGTGGGTCCAGGGCGACCAGACACTGAGCCTCGCCTATCGCTTCGAGCCGGGCGCCGACGACGACGGCGTCACGGTCGTGATTCCCCTCGCGCTTCTCGCCTCCATCAGACCGGACGGGTTCGACTGGCAGGTGCCCGGGCTGCGCGACGAGCTCATCACGGCCATGCTGCGCGCGCTGCCGAAGGCGATGAGGCGGCACGTGGTGCCCGCCGCCGACTGGGCGGCGACGTTCGCCTCAGACCTCGCGGAGTCGGGCCCCGAGAACACCGCGGGCCGCCCCGAGACGGGCCTCGCACAGGCCCTCGCCCGCCTCGTGCAGCGACAGGCGAACCAGCCCGTGACGGCCGACGACATCGACATGTCGCGCGTTCCGGCGCACCTCACGATGTCGTTCCGCGCCGTTGATCACCGCGGCCGCGCCGCCGGCAGCTCTCGGGACCTCGCGGGTCTGCAGTCCCGGCTGTCCGCGAAGTCGCGCGATTCGGTCGCCCGACAGCTGGTCGCGCCGCGGCCGCGAAAGGGCGCCGCGTCCGCGGTGCCCGCCGCACCGAGCATCGAGCGGACCGGGCTCGACGATTGGAGCTTCGACGAGCTCCCGGCCGAGGTCGACACGCCCGTCGCGGGCGGCGTGGTGCGCGGCTACCCGGCGATCGTCGACGACCGCACCAGTGTGTCGATCCGGGTCGAGGCGACCGCGGAGGACGCCGAGCGGCAGACGAGTGCGGGGCTGCGCCGACTGCTGCTGCTCACCGTGCCCTCCCCCGTCGCTTACATCCAGGAGCACCTGTCCTCGCAGGAGAAGCTCGCACTGTCCGCCGCGCCGTATCCCTCGCCGAAGGCCGTGATCGAAGACGTGCGCGCCGCTGTGATCGACGGGGCGATCGCGCGCCGCGGCGCCGTGCGCACCCGCGCCGACTTTGACGCGCTGAGGCGCGAGGTGACGGCCGGATCGGTCGACGATGTCTTCGCCGGCGTGTCGCTCGCAGCGAAGATCCTCGTCGCGTGGCGCGACGTCGAGCGCGCGATGAAGAAGGCGAACTCGATGTCGCTGCTCGGCGCGCTGAACGACGTTTCGGGGCAGCTCGCGGGCCTCGTCCACCCCGGATTCGTGCGGCTGACGGGCCTCGACCGCCTCGCGCATCTGCCGCGCTACCTGCAGGCCGCCGCGGCGCGGCTCGAACAGCTCGCCGACCACGCCGGCCGCGATCGGGCGCGCATGACCGAGTTCGAGCGGGCCGCGGCGCTGTTCGCCGACGCGGGCGGCCGGATCCCCCTGCCCGAGCACGCGGATGAGCGCCTCGTGCGCGCGCGATGGCTGCTCGAGGAGCTGCGCGTGGGGCTCTACGCCCAGCAGCTCGGCACGGCCGAGACGGTGTCGGTGCAGCGGATCGCGAAGGCGCTCGCGTGAGCGGTTCCACGCGCCAGCGGCGCGACATCCAGGGGCTGCGCGCCGTCGCGGTGCTCGCCGTCATCGCGGCCCATGTGTTCCAGGTCCCTGCCGGCGGCTTCGTCGGCGTCGACGTCTTCTTCGTCATCAGCGGTTTCCTCATCACGGGGCTCCTGCTGCGCGAGTCGGGGCGCACGGGGACGATCTCGTTCCGGAGGTTCTACGAGCGGCGCGCGAAGCGGATCCTGCCCGCCGCGGTCGTCGTGCTCGTCGCCACGACGATCGCCTCGGTCGCGCTGCTCGGGAAGAAGGGCGGCATCGG
This sequence comes from Microbacterium gubbeenense DSM 15944, assembly GCF_000422745.1. Classification (GTDB taxonomy): domain Bacteria; phylum Actinomycetota; class Actinomycetes; order Actinomycetales; family Microbacteriaceae; genus Microbacterium; species Microbacterium gubbeenense. The sequence goes on along the minus strand of NZ_AUGQ01000006.1, from coordinate 4,784 downwards.
GGTCGGGATCGATGCGCTCTACAGCGCGTTCTTCCTCGGCAACTGGCGCTTCGCCGCGGAGGGCGTGGACTACTTCGCCCAGGGCACGCCGCCGTCGCCGCTGCAGCACTTCTGGTCGCTCGGGGTCGAGGAGCAGTTCTATCTCGTCTGGCCATGGGTCATGCTCGCGATCATCGTGTTCGCCGCCTCGCGCGGCTGGTCGGCGCTGCGCGCGCGGCGCCTCACCCGTACCCTGATCGTGCTCCTCACCGCGGCGTCGTTCGGGTGGGCACTGTACGAGACGCAGGCGAACCACGCGTTCGCATACTTCTCCACGTTCTCGCGCGCGTGGGAGCTCGGGATCGGAGCGGTCCTCGCCTTCCTCCCCGCGCTTCCGCTCGGCCTCTGGTGGCGGCGCGCGATCGCGTGGGTCGGCATCGCGGGCATCGCCGCCTCGCTCGTCGTCGTCACCGAGTCCTCGCCGTTGTGGCCGGCGCCGCTCGGCCTGCTGCCGGTGATCAGCACGGCGCTCGTGATCGCCGCGGGGACCGATCCGTGGATCCTGTCGAACCGCGTCGCGACCTACATCGGCGACATCTCCTACAGCCTGTACCTCTGGCACTTCCCCATCGCGATCCTCGGCGTGACGATCCTCCCCGCGGGGTCGCTCGTGTACTACGCCGCAGCTCTCGTGGCGATGTTCGCGGCGTCGATCCTGTCGTACCACCTCATCGAGAACCCGGCCAGGCGCGCGACGTGGTTCGCGCGCCGCGAGGGGCGGATCCGCGGGCTCACGCGCGCATGGATCCCCGTCACGAGCGCGCTCGCCGTCGTCGTGCTGGTCGGCACCGCCGGCATCGCCGCCGTCTCGGTGGTGCGCGGCGACGAGCAGGCGACGGGGCCGGTCGCCGAGGTCGCGGCGCCGACCCCCGGCGCGACCGAGGATCAGATCGACCCCGCGACCGACTGCTGGGGCGCCGGCACGTCGCTCCACCCCGACGAGTGCGCGGAGGCCGATCTCACGCCGATCGTACCGTCGTCCGAGGATCTGCTCGACGACACCGGCGGCGCGTACCAGTGCTACAACGCGAGCGACACCGAGCTGAACTCCTGCACGTTCGGCGTCGAGTCCGACGATGCGACCCGCGTCGCGATCGTCGGCGACAGCCACGCCGCGGGCATGCTCCCGGCGCTCTGGCCGCAGCTCGAGGGGCTCGGCTGGTCGCTCGATACGTTCGTCGGGCGCGGTTGCGCGCTGACGCTCGTGACCGACGTCGTGACCGACTGCGACGTCGCCCGCCCGGCCATCAACGAGGCGCTCACCTCCGGCGACTACGACGTCGTGCTGGCGACGTCGACGCGCAAGTTCGGCAAGGATCAGGCCTCGCAGGAGGCGATCATGGCCCAGATCCGCGACGCCGGCAGCCAGCTCATCGTCGTCGAGGACAACCCGCTGCCGACGGAAGAGTCGATCGCCTGCACGACGAGGCTCGGCGCGAGCGCCGACAGCGAATGCGGCACTGCTGCCGATGTGGCGCTCGCCGACACGCACACGCTCGCCGCGGCGGCGCGATCCCTCGACCTGCCGGTCGTCGATCTCACGCAGTTGTACTGCGACGACGACTTCTGTCCCGGGATCATCGGCGGCGTGCGCGTCTACCGCGATGCGGCGGGTCACGTCACGGCCACGTGGGCGACCTCGATGAGCGCCCCGCTCGCGCGCGCCCTGATCGACGCGCTCTAGCGTTGTGCCATACCGCGCGCTCTCCGGTATCTTGATGTCGAGAGAATCCTCCCATTTCGACTGACCCTGGAGCGGCTCGACGTATGTCCAAGATCATCTATACCCACACTGACGAGGCCCCGCTGCTCGCGACGTACTCGTTCCTCCCGATCATCGAGGCGTACGCGGCGAAGGCCGGCGTCGAGTTCGAGACGCGCGACATCTCGCTGGCGGGCCGCATCCTCGCGCAATTCCCGGAGCGCCTGACCGACGAGCAGCGCATCGGCGACGCGCTCGCAGAGCTCGGCGAGCTCGCGAACGACCCGTCGGCGAACATCATCAAGCTGCCGAACATCTCAGCATCGACCCCGCAGCTGAAGGCCGCGATCGCAGAGCTCCAGGCCGCGGGCTACGACGTGCCGAACCTGCCCGAGTCGCCCGAGACCGACGACGAGAAGGACATCGCGGGCCGGTACGACAAGGTCAAGGGATCCGCCGTGAACCCGGTTCTGCGCCAGGGCAACAGCGACCGCCGCGCGCCCGGCGCGGTGAAGGCGTACGCGAAGGCGCACCCGCACCGCATGGGCGACTGGAGTGCCTCCTCGAAGACCCGCGTCGCGACCATGACGGGCAACGACTTCTTCTCGAACGAGAAGTCGTGGGTCTCCCCCGCCGATGACACGCTGCGCATCGAGCTCGTCGAGTCGGACGGATCCGTCACGGTGCTGAAGCCGTCGTTGCCGGTCCTCGCGGGCGAGGTCATCGACGGCACCTTCATGAGCGCCAAGGCGCTCGATCAGTTCCTCGCCGAGCAGCTCGCCGCGGCGAAGGCCGAGGACGTGCTCTTCTCGGCGCACCTCAAGGCCACGATGATGAAGGTCAGCGACCCCATCATCTTCGGGCACGTCGTCAAAGCGTTCTTCGCCGATGTGTTCGCGCAGTACGGATCCGACCTCGCCGCGGCGGGCCTGTCGGCGAACGACGGACTGGGCGCGATCTACGCGGGCCTCGGTGCCCTCGACAACGGATCCGAGATCCGTGCCGCGTTCGATCTCGCGCTCGAGCAGGGCCCCGCGGTCGCGATGGTGAACTCCGACAAGGGCATCACGAACCTGCACGTGCCGAGCGACGTCATCATCGACGCCTCGATGCCGGCGATGATCCGCGGCGGCGGCAAGATGTGGAACGCCGCGGGCGACGAGCAGGACACGCTCGCCGTCATCCCCGACTCGTCGTACGCCGTCGTCTACGACGCCGCCGTCGAGGACTGCAAGGCCAACGGCAAGCTCGACCCGGCCACCATGGGCACCGTTCCGAACGTGGGCCTCATGGCGCAGAAGGCCGAGGAGTACGGCTCGCACGACAAGACGTTCGAGATCCCGGCCGACGGCACGGTGCGCATCGTCACCGCCGCCGGCGAGACGGTGATCGAGCACGCGGTCGAGCGGGGCGACATCTGGCGCGCATGCCAGACGAAGGATGCGCCGATCCGCGATTGGGTGAAGCTCGCCGTCTCGCGAGCCCGCCTCTCGGGTACGCCGGCCGTGTTCTGGCTCGACGAGAGCCGTGCGCACGACGCGAACCTCATCGCCAAGGTGAACGAGTACCTCGCCGACCACGACACCGATGGGCTCGACCTGCGCATCCTCGCGCCGGCCGAGGCGACCCGCGTCTCGTTCGAGCGCATCCGCCAGGGCCTCGACACGATCTCGGTCACGGGCAACGTGCTGCGCGACTACAACACCGACCTGTTCCCGATCCTCGAGGTCGGCACGTCGGCGAAGATGCTCTCGATCGTGCCGCTCATGGCGGGCGGCGGGCTGTTCGAGACGGGCGCCGGCGGATCCGCGCCGAAGCACGTCCAGCAGCTGGTGGACGAGGACTACCTGCGCTGGGACTCGCTCGGCGAGTTCTTCGCGCTGGCCGCCTCGTTCGAGCACCTCGCCCAGACGACCGACAACCAGAACGCGCAGACGCTCGCGGTGACGCTCGACAAGGCGACGGCGACGTTCCTCGAGAACGACCGCTCGCCGGGCCGCAAGCTCGGAACGATCGACAACCGCGGTTCGCACTTCTACCTCGGCCTGTACTGGGCCCAGGAGCTGGCCGCGTCCGACGACGCCGAGCTCGCGGCGGCCTTCGGTCCCCTCGCCGAGACGCTCGCGAACAACGAGCAGGTCATCGTCGACGAGCTTCTCGCGGTACAGGGCAAGCCCGCGGACATCGGAGGCTACTACCGCTCCGACGAGGCCAAGACCCGTGCCGTGATGCGCCCGTCCGCCACCCTGAACGCGGCAATCGACCAGTTCTGACCTGGATCCCGGAGGGCCGGCCCTGTGCGCAGGGACCGGCCCTCCGGCGTGTCCGCTTCCGGTGACGGGTAGGTAGGTTCCGTGGGCGACGAGGATCCGTTTGCGTCACGGGAGCGCCGCGCGTACCGCTTCCGGTGACGCACACGTACCTTCCCGGCGCAACGAGGATCCGTTTGCGAAACGGGAGCGCCACGCACCCGACTCAGGTGACGGATACGTACCTTCCCAGCGCCAAAAGGATCCGTTTGCGACACCGGAGCCGCACGCCTCGCCGCTGACGACGCGGATCCCGTCGCGTCACGACGGCCCGCGCGGCTTCCGGTGACGCGTGCGTACCTTCCCAGCGCAACGAGGATCCGTTTGCGTCACGGGAGCCGCGCACCCGACTCCAATGACGCATACGTACCTTCCCAGCACCAAAAGGATCGGCGGTCTCAACCGGTAAACGCACCACCCGCCTACTCTGTCAGGTCTTCGTGCCGTAGGTGCCATGTCTGCGGTAGCGAGACCCAGCGATGCCGCCCCCGTATCCTCGAGGGATGAACATGAGTCGTGGTCGCGCAGTTGGGAGTGCTTTCTCCGCGAAGGAGAAGACGGTGCTGGATCTTCTGTGCAGCGGGGATCACCCGTACCGTGAACTGGCTCGCGAGCAGCTCCGCGTCGCGTCGTGGGGTGGGTACCAGCTCGACGAGTGCGACTGCTTCCTTATCTCGGTTCCCAAGTTGCCGAAGGCAGCCCGGATCAGGCACGGTGGCGGACCGTTCTCTACC
>NZ_AUGQ01000005.1 GCF_000422745.1 Microbacterium gubbeenense DSM 15944 | reverse complement strand
AGCGGAGATCCTCATCGTCGCCGGAGACAACCCCGAACGCATCAAGAGCGAAGCCGCCTTCGCAAAACTCGCCGGCATCAGCCCCGTCCCCACCGGCTCGGGAATGACCAGCGGAAAGCACCGCATCAACCACGGAGGGCACAGGCAACTCAACGCCGCGATCTATCGGACCGTGATCGTCCGGATGCGATTCCACGAGCCCACGCTTGCTTACGTCGCCCGACGCACCGCCGAGGGCAAGAGCAAACGCGACATCATCCGCTGCCTCAAACGCTACGTCATTCGCGAGGTCTACCACCTCGTCAAAACCGACCCGAGAACCGGCGAAATCACGAGTTGACAACTATAGGAGCATCAACGCCCTCATGGAGACGATCAACGGCGTCTACAAAGCCGAATGCATCGGCACCACCGTGTTCCACGACGGCCCGTACAAGACCATCGCAGACGTCGAGTTCGCGACCGCCGGCTGGGTCGACTGGTACAACCACCGGCGACTCCACGGTAGCCTCGGAATGGTCAGCCCCAACGAGTACGAGGCGACCTACTACGCGGCCCTCACCCGAGAGCCGCTCCCCGCATAGAAGCGGCACAGAACCTGGGTCGGTTCAACATCGGACCGATCACGGCCCACACCTCATCAGAAATCACATCACTCGACATGCATCAAGACTCACCCGAGAGCCACCGAAACAGGTTTAGCAACACGGCCTAGTCGTTATGAGCCACAAGTACATCGTTCACGATTGCCGCAGTTGCGCTCCAGCCGTACGCGCGCGCCGGAGGCTCGACGCGCTGTGGACCAGCAAGGGCATCCTCTATCGCCTCGCCCCACTCTTCGACATCGTGCGCGCCTACGATTGCCTGACCGCGCTTACCGACCGTCTCGGCGACGGCCGAGCAACCGTGCCAGTAGAGCACCGGCGTGCCCGTCATGACGCTCTCGAGCGCCGGCAGGCCGAACCCCTCGAGCGTCGACGGCATCACAGTCGCGGCCGCACCGCGGTAATGTGACGCGAGCTCCTCGTCGCTGAGGCCGGCAAGTAGCTCCACGCGTTCGGACAGCCCGCGAGCAGCGAACAAGCGGTTCGCTTCGCTGTGCTCGTTGCTCGGGATGAGCAGGCGCATGCGCGACGACGGCACGCGCGTCATCGCGTCGAGCACCACCGTGATGTTCTTGTGCTCGCGAAGGTTGCCCACGTACATCAAGTAGGGGTCTTTCGCGACGGCCGGCATCACATCCGTGCGAAAGGTAGGCGAGGCCCCGAGGCCGGCGTTGACGATTTCGACTGACGAGTCGTTGAGCCACGCAGCGATGGCTCGGCGTGACGTTTCGGACACCGTAATGACCACGCCCGAGCGCTTGAGGACCGGCTTCACGATGGCGTTGTAATACGCGAGGTACTTCGCTCGGCCGGGCCAAGGCGTTTCGAGGTGAATCAGGTCGTGCACGGTGAGCACCTGCCGCTCCGCGCGGCGAAATGCGTTGTACCCGGGGGAGTACACCAGCCCAGACGGTACACGGGCGAGTGCTCCCGTCGGGGAGGCGGGGGATCCCGCGAGACCCAGCGATCGCCACGGTACCGTGAGCCGCGAACACACCTCGCGGGCGTAGCGGCCGATGCCGTGTAGGCCTTCCCAGCGAGTGTCGACCCAGATCTCGGTCATCGCGGCTCCTTCAGAATGCGTCGTCTCCACGCTACTGGCAGCACGAACAGCACATGCGCCGGTGTGCGCAGCGCGAGCCAATGGACCGCCACCGCGACCGCCGTGATCGCAAGCATGATGACGACCGGCGCGATCGTGCGAGCGAAGCGCGACTCGAAGAGGTCCACCCACCAGCTCGTACCCATAACGAGCAGATCGAGCAGGATCGCGTGCATCACGTAGATCGGCAGTGTGCGGCGCCCGACCCAAGCGAGCCCACGTCCGACGCCCGGCACGCGGCAGAGAGCAACGGCGAGTACCATCACGATCAGCGCCCCGGCGACGTCGCGAGGCACCGACAGTACGTCGTCGACGCGTTCGTTAGGACCGAACGACGCCGCAAGCGTCGTCGCGACGAACACTCCCGCGGCGATAATCCCCGTGGCCCACGGAGATCTCAAGATCGTGCTGCGTATTTCTTCGGCCGCATAGACACCGACCGCGAAGAACACGAAGTATCGAATCATGTTCGGGTACTGCTCGGCGCCGTCGGTCGGAAGTGAGAACGACACAATGGAGAGCGCCGACAGCACAATCAGCACGGCCGCAGGCGGTACGCGTCTGATCGCGGCAAGAATCGCACTCCAGATCGCCAGAGCTGCGACGTACCAGAGCACCGTGCGGGGCAGTACGAGCTGGTCGACGAACGAAGCGAGAGAATCGCCGAGCTTCCCGAAGCCGAACTGCCCGAGCCAGATCGACGAGCCCACTGTCAGCGCGACGACGAGGAAGACCGCAAGCCACACGATGTACAGCCATGCCGATAGCGCGATCGAAGCCACAGCGCGGCGGTCGCCGAAGCCGGCACTGATGCGGCTCGAGAGCAGCATCCCGCTCAGTAGCGACAGCGCAGGCATGCGGAACGGCGTCATCGCGTCGACGATGTGCCGCCAGGCCATATCGAGCGGGTCGGGCTCGAACACCATGAGCAGTGAGATCGTCGCGTGCAGGATGACGACGGCGAGCACGCAGAGCGCGCGAGCGGCATCGACCCAGGCGAGCCGCTCGCGGGGTTCAACGGCCTGGGCGTGCGGCGTCATGTGTGGCTCGTGACGAACTCGCGTATCTTGCGGTCGAAGACGTCGGCGCCGAATAGCTTCGCACGGTCGCGGCATGCGTCGGCATCGCTCGCGATAGCGCGTCCCACGGCGGCGCGCAGCTCTGAGTCGCTCGACCAATCATGGACGTGGGCGCCCGTCACGCCGTCGACGACCGACTCCACCGCGCCGCCCGTGGCGTTCACGAGCACGGGCGTTCCGGCGGCCATCGCTTCGACGGGGATGATGCCGAAGTCTTCGATCGGAGCGAACACGAGCGCCGTGGCCCGGCGAAGAATCGCCGATAGCAGGGCATCGGATGGGTTGAGTACGAAGTGAACCTTGCACGGGTGCACGCGGTCGGCATAGGCGCGCAGACGCTGCTCGTCGTCACCACCGCCGGCAAGCACGACGGGAATGTTAGAGACGCGTCCGGCATCGATCGCTGCGTCGAGGCGCTTGTACGGCACGAACCGCGAGAAGCCTAAGAGGTATTGTTCGGGCAGCGCGTCGAGGTCGACCTCCTCACGTGTGCTCAGCTGCGGCTCGACACTGATGCGCGCGACATCGACGTTCGGATAGATGACCTCGGCCTCGCGCTCCCACGTATCCGCGATGCGCTGGGCGATAAACTTGCTGTTCGCGGCGATCGCCACGGGCTCCTGCGCACGTTTGCGATCGAGGGGCTTCAGCGCACTCGAGGCGAGTCGCGCAGGAAACGAACTTCCGCGCACATCGAGTTTGGGCGCCCAAATGTATCGCGCGGGCGTGTGCGCATACACGAGCTTGGGCGCGTCGCGGGCGGGGCCGCCGAAGCGTGTGTGGTGAGCGAACAGGTGGCTGCTGGTGAGAATCCAGTCGGCGTCACGCTTCGGCAAGTGCCGCCAGACGCTCGGCATCACGGGCAGAGCGAGCGCCTTGTGTCCGCGCAGCGGCGTGCGGGCGAGCACTGTTTCTTGCACAGGATCGAGGCGGTTCGAGTCGTTCCACAGGCACCAGCGTTCGGCGTCGGGAAACGCTTCGGCGATCGCGGCGAAGACGTTCTCGGATCCACCCGCCGGCGCGATCCACTCGTGCACGATGATGCCCGGCACGTGCTACCCGCAGCCAGGGGAGTCGATCGTGACCGGTACGTCCTTAATCATGGGCGTTGTGCGCACGTCCAGCGGGCCATACTTCTGGTCGGCTGGCGCAGAGAACGTCACCTCAACAGTGTGCGTTGTGGAGGGGTCGCTCTCGAAGTTGACGAGCACCGCCTGGCGACCGAGGTCGTTCGTGCCGGCCTGGGGTACGAAGTCTTCACCGTCGAGCTTCGCGCTGACGAACGTACTACCTACCGGACCGTAGAACACGAGGTTGGTCGATTTGACGCCTCGAGGAAAGTGACCTCCGGTTGAGATGTAGATTGGCAATCCCTCGACGCTCTCAGGCGAGAGGTTGTAATTGTACGTTGCTTTCGCGGTGAAGGCCGGTTCGCCGTCAGCCTGGCACACGTCGCTTACGACGTCGACACTCATGTCCGTGTAGTAATCGAGCTTGCCTTCGGTGTTGTCATTCACGAAGACGCCGAGCACCGTCGACTCAACGTTGTCCTGGACAGTTAAAGGGCCACCGAAGCGTGTGCCCTGGATCGCCTTCGACTCGGTCGGGTCGGTCGGGGCGTACAAGATACGCCCCTCGTCGTATCCTTTCGTGAGCTGCGACATGAGCGCCCCCGCACCACCCTGTGCATTCGTGAGGCTTTCAAAGATTCCTGCTGCTGCCGCCGCGAAGAAGGCGTCCTGCTGAAATGCTGACTCACGGCTTCCACCTGGGTAGCGCCAATAGACGTCGTTGAGTAGCAATTTGACAGCGTTATCTGATGTGAGAGTGTCGCCCGTGGGCAGCTCAACTGGCCCCGTAGCCTTCAATAGGTAGCTAAGCATTACGGGATCGATGGCGATCACCGAGTCACCAGGATCTCCCAGGGTCTCTGCCCAGAACGCGCGCGCGAGGTGAGCTGATTGTGCAAAGTCGGGAGTCATTGTGACGTCCTGGATGAATTTCCCGAGCCGGTCTGTGTACAGAGCTTCTGTCGATGAGTTGAGCGGGACGATCGATTCTATGCGGCCGGAGTTAACGTCGTAATGACTTGCTTCTTGAGTGATCGCTAGGCGGCCGTCGTCCACTGTGAGCATGAGCAGCGTTCCGGGATTGCCTCCAAGCGTCCGCATCTCAGCGGTATTCTGCACAAGTACAAGGTAGTCGCGTGGTTCGTCTGCGCCAAGCATTGCTGGCATTCGCGGAGACAGGGTTGCGAGTCGCCTTAGCAAATCGGTCAGGGTGCTGAGTCCGTCGGATACTTGCGCGACGGGGCCACGGAGAGGCGGCAGTAGTGCGTCTGTCTCGATATGCTCTGCGATCAGCCGGATCTGCGCCTCCTCGGCGACCGGTGCCGCCTCCTCGATCGCTTTACCGAGCTGCGCCACCGCGTCGACGTTGAGCGCGCCGTCGGTCGGACCGATCGAGGCGAGGTCAAACTCGAGCAAGGGGGCGGCGACATCGGCAATCAGCGTGTCGGCTGCACTGGCGAGCAGACGCACGGCGCGTAGGTCGTCGCCGATGGCGGGCAGGACCTCCGACGCGTGCCAGATCGGGTGGGCCGTCGCAATGTGTATCCTCTGGGCAGCTCCGCGCATGTCGTCGACGTGCGCCGCCGTGGCGTCCGCGTCGTCGAAGTCTTCGACGAGAGCCTGCGCATCTTCCATGAGCGAGTCGACCGACATTTTTGCGACCACGGCACTCACGCCCATCACGATGATGCAGAACCCGAGAAGGCCGACGATCGTCCACAGAGTGGGCTTCAGTCGCGGGCGCCACCACGAGCGCTTCATCGCGGCCGAATTATCAGAGTTCTGCATCACGTCAGTTTAGGGCGGGGCGCGAAGATACGCCTGCAAAGCGCATGAGCGTGGCGCGATCCCATATGAGGTAGAGGGGTGTGCGGTATGATCGTTCGAGCTAATGACGAGGCAGTAACGGGGAGGCAGTCGCTTGACGACTGAGGTAACGCGCGGTTCAGGGGCCGAGGAGGTCGTAAACGGCGTCGTCGAGACGGTGGCCATGGGTGCGCACCGAGCCGCTTCGACCGATTTCCCCGCCATCGTGCGCACTGACACGGGATCCATCCCGTCGGGCATGGCAATGCCCAATGCTGCGCGTAATTGGCGTCAGCGCTACTCGCGTGCACTCCGCATCACTGATTTCATCGTGATCGCGGGCGTGGTCTTCGGCACACAGCTCGGCTGGCTCGGCGTGCACACACAGCTGGCCATGCCGGTGCAGACCTGGCCGGGCGCTTCGTCATACACGTTGCTCTCCTGCGTCATCGTCGTCGCATGGATGATCGCGCTCGCCGTTGCCGACACGCGCTCGAGCAGGGTGATCGGCGTCGGATCCGACGAATATCAGCGCATCTTCAACTCGAGCGTCATGGTGTTCGGCCTCATCGCGATTGCGGCCTTCCTGCTGAAGATCGAGGCGTCGCGCGGTTACCTGCTCATCACGCTTCCGGTCGGCCTTCTTCTGCTGATAGCCGGGCGTGCGCTGTGGCGGGTGTGGCTGCGGCGTAAGCGCAAGCGCGGCGAATACAGCGCGCGAGTGCTGCTCGTCGGATCCGAAAGGTCTGTCGAGCACACTGCCGCAGAGCTGCGCCGCAGTAAAGGCGCCGGCTACGTCGTGGCGGGCGCATGCATCCCGGCTCGCGAGATGGGCGGCCTCACTGGGGCCGACATCCCCGTCATCGGCGGCGTCAACTCGGTCGAGAGCGCGCTCAAGCTCACGGGGGCCGACACCGTCGTGATCACGAGCACGGATCAGCTCGGCCCACAGCGCGTGAAGCAGATTTCTTGGGCGCTCGAGGCAGGCAAGCAGCACCTCGTGCTCGCGCCGAGCATCACCGACATCGCCGGCCCACGCATTCACACGCGCCCCGTCTCGGGTCTGCCGCTGATGCACGTCGAGACGCCGAACTTCTCGCCCGCGCAACGATTCGTGAAGCGGATGATGGATCTCTTCGGCTCCCTTCTGATCCTTCTGCTGCTCAGCCCGGTGCTGCTGGTCATCTCGCTGCTGGTGATGATCACCTCGGGCCGCCCCGTCATCTACAAGCAGCCGCGCATCGGGCGCCACGGTCGCGAATTCCGCATGTGGAAGTTCCGGTCGATGATTCCCGACGCCGAGTCGAAGCTGCAGTCGCTGCTCGACATGCAGGATTCGGGCAACACGGTGCAGTTCAAGATGATGAACGACCCGCGCATCACGCCCGTGGGCCGCGTGCTGCGCAAATACTCGCTCGACGAGCTGCCACAGCTGTTCAACGTGCTGGGCGGATCCATGAGCCTTGTGGGCCCCCGCCCGCCGATCCAGCGCGAGGTCGAGCAGTACGAAGATCACGTGCACCGCCGATTCCTCGTAAAGCCTGGCATGACGGGCCTCTGGCAGGTCTCCGGCCGCTCCTCGCTCAGCTGGGACGACAGCGTGCGTCTCGACCTCTCGTACGTCGAGAACTGGAGCGTCGTGAGCGACGTGGTCATCCTCTTCAAGACATTCAAAGCGGCGCTGGTGCCGGGGGATACGACCTCGTAAGGTTCGGCGGGCTGGGCCGGGTAACCTCCCGCATTACGACGCGGAAGCCAATGCCGAACGTCAGCGGTATTGGCGAGCCTGAGCTTGCTTCAGCGAATCTCGTATGTCCGCGGTGAGCGGCACGTGGATGACCTCGATCTTGGCGTCATGCAGTGCGGCCGTGAGCCAGGCACCGGGACGGCGTAGGTAGGCGTCTGCCTCGTCGCCGGCGATGGCGATGATGAGACGCTGGGCGCCGAGCTTCTCGCCTGCCCAGGCAAGCTTAAACGCGTCGGTGGCCAGCTTCTTCGGCTGTCCGCCGCGAAGCGCACCGACGCGTGCGTACGCCTCGACGAGCACGGAGCGGTCCTCGCTCGCCCCGTCGATCTCGACGCGTGCCTCACCGATTGCGATCCGTGCGGGTGCGAGTGGAACTGCGACGATCTCGCGAACGGCCGCGATGATAGCGATCTCCGCAGCGCGTTGTTCGGATGAATCGGACGCGTGAAGCGCAGCATCGGTCATGTGGCGATGATGGCACACAATGTCGCGGAGGAGTGCTCGACGTAGCAGCGTACTACGTCACTTCCGGAACCTCGACAACAGGCTATCGCCCTGCCACTACTGGGAAGCCGCCACGTGTGCTTTCGCAAGGTTGCCCGCGATTCGTTTCGGCGTCGGTTCATCGCCACACGCGTCGACGAACCTCTCGAGCAGAGCAACTTCGGCCGCAAAGTCACCACGCTCGCGGTAGATCATGCCGAGCTGAACGGTCGGCCATTGTGCAGGCACGAGGTTACGCACCTTAGCCTCGGCCTCAGCGGCATCCACGCACTGCTCGAGCAGGGCGGCGAGCTCATCCGTCCGCGCTTCGGCCTTAAGCATGATGGCGGTCGGCTGCTGCTCAGACCAATGGGCCCCGTTGAATGAGCCCGCGGCGATCGCATCAGCCTCGAGCTTCTGCTTCGCCGCACGAGCGGATGCACGCTCCGCGCGGGCCGCCTCCTGCTCGGCGACCTTCGCGGCTCGCTCCGCTTCCCATCGCTCACTCGTCAGTCGCTTCTCGCGATAGTCCTCCTCGCGCGACCCCGCGCCGATGTTGTGAGCGAGCGACACCCGCGCCCGCCACAAGCCGGCCTGATCAACGATCGCCCAGATGCGCGCGTGGATGACTGCGACCTCGTCCTTGCCGAGGCGGGCAAGGCTGCGCTTCACCGTCGCGACGTAAAAGTCCTCATCGTCGTCAAGGTAGCCGACCGTCTCGCCCATAATCTGAACCCCGATGATGCCCTTGCGAGTCGGAATCAGTCGCGCATCCTGAAAAGTAACTCCGCCCTCCGGCCGGCCAAGCGTCATGAAAATCTTCTGGAAGCTGCGCCGGAACTGCGCCTCGCCACTGACTTCGACGACCTCCTCCCAGCGCTCACCGCGGCGCACTTCGACGAGGTTGTCGTTGGGATTCTGAGCCGTGCGCCGAGGAGGCGGCGAATCAGGGGTGGCCGCGTTGGCGGTTGAACGGGGGTCGTTGTTCCTGCCGAAGAGTCGAGCCCAGAATCCTGCCATATGGCTGATCATGCCATGTGCGCGACACCGCCGTATCCGCCGTCTTGCCCGTCGCATAGCATGGCCGCATGCAGCGAGGCAGAATCCTAGAACAGCAGATCGCCGTGTTCGGCGAGAGCGGCAGCGGCAAGACGGTGCTGCTGTCGTCGTTCTATGGGGCGACGCAAGAACCCGCATTCAGCAAGCGCAATCTCTTCAATGTGGTCGCCGACGACATCGGCCAGGGCACGCGGTTGCACCGCAACTATCTCGGCATGCGCGACTCGGCCACGCCGCCGCAGCAGACGCACTTCGCCGCGACGTCGTACTCGTTCTCGCTGAAGCTGAAAGAACCGCCGAGCCGCAAGGAGCGCAAGGCCCGGCCGTTCGATGCGCTGCGGCTGACCTGGCACGACTACCCGGGCGAGTGGTTCGAGCAGTCCGTCAGCGGGCCGGAAGAAGCGCGGCGGCGCGTGGAGACGTTCCGCTCGCTGCTCGGATCCGACGTCGCTTTTCTGCTCGTCGACGCACAGAAGCTCCTCGACAACGCGGGCGAGGAAGAGCGTTACCTGAAGTCGCTGCTCAGCAACTTCCGCAACGGGATCCTCTCAATGCGCGACGGGCTGCTGAGCAAGAGCGGCCCACTCATCGACTTCCCGCGCATCTGGGTGATGGGGCTGTCGAAGGCCGATCTGCTGCCCGACACCGACGTGTACGCGTTCCGCGACATGCTCATCGCCAAGGTGGGCGACGAGATCGGTGCGTTGCGCGAGGCGATCGGCAGCCTCATTCAGGGGGATCAGGCGCTGTCGGTCGGCGAAGACTTCATGTTGCTGTCGTCGGCGCGATTCGATCCGCACGAGATCGTCGTGACCGAACGGGTGGGCGTCGAGCTGATCCTGCCGATCTCGGCGATGCTGCCGTTCGAGCGGCACGTGAGCTGGGCGCGGAAGAAGGAAGCGCCGGGCAAGGTGCTCGAACACCTGAACACGGGGGTCAGCCTCGTCGCCGGCACACTGATCGGGCGGTTCATCGGACGGGGAGGCCCGGTCGGGCTGCTCGTGAAGCTGCTCAGCGCCGACATGATCGACGAGTCCACGCGGCTCGCCGGCGACGCCCTGCGCAAGGCGAACGCCGAGGCGCGCGCGAAGCACGAGAACCTGCGCGCGACGCTGACGCGGTTCAAGCTCGACCTCGATGAGGCAGAGGCGGCGCACGTGCTGATTCGGAGCCGGCGATGAGCTTCATCTGGGCCACGCGCGGGAAGCGCTGGGGCTTCCGCTTCCTCTGCGACGGCGGCCAGGCGGATCCGCTGCCCGCGTACGACGACGCGTTCGCGGATGCGGACGATGCGTTGAATGTGTGTCGGCGCGCGGGCGACGCGGTCGCGCTGCGCTTCGCGGATCCGCTCGGGCGGAGGGATGCGGCCGGTCGTGTGATTCCGCACGAGTTCGTGCTATTCGGAGAGCTTGCCTCGCGAGTGGGGTCGGTCGAGGAAGGCGTTGAGGTCGTGTGGCCGCTCGTGGAGGAGCGGTACGCGGAGGAGTGGGATCGGAGTGATCAGGGCGGGTTCGCATAGGGCGAGCGGCACATCGTTCGAGTGGTACCGCGTTTGGTGTCGCCGGCGGTGCGGATTGGAGCATGCGGATCCGCACCGCCCGCGGCATCACTCGGCGGTGACGGTGACGCTCCAGGTAACGCCGAACTTGTCGGTGAGCATGCCGAAGCCGGGGCTCCAAGCCGAGGCCGCCAGCGGCTCGATGATGGTGGCATCGGCGGCCAGGGCGTCCCAGTAACCCTGCAGCCCGCCCAAGGTATCCGAGCTGATCGAAACGAAGAGCGCCTGGTCGGTGACGGTGGTGTTGTTCTCGCGACGGGTCGATCCGCCGCCGGCAAGAGTGCCCTCGGTCTGGCCGGGGATGTCGTATCCCATGATGCGGAAGCCGTTCTCAGCGACGACGAGGCCGAACACGACCCTGTCGGCGCCGGGGATCTCGGCAGGCATGCCGAAATCAGCGTAGGTGCTGATGGCGATATGGCCGCCGAACACTGATCCGTAGAACTCCAGCGCCGCGCGTGCATCGCCGCGGAAATTGAGGTGGGTGGTCGTCTGAATGGTCATGTCTGCTCCTTCGAAAGGATCGGCCCCAGCGGCTCGACGTGAACACGTTCCCATTCGTATAGGTCATTTTCTGTCCTGTACTGCACGTAGATTGGGGCGCATGACGTCGACTTCGCGGCTGCTGACCCTGTTGTCGCTCCTGCAGGCCCGTCGAGACTGGCCGGGGCCGCTCCTGGCGGAGCGCCTGGAAGTTACTGCTCGCACGGTGAGACGCGATGTCGACCGGTTGCGTGAACTCGGATACGCGATCACGGCAGTGAAGGGGCCGGACGGCGGCTACCGGCTGGCCGCAGGATCCGAGCTGCCGCCTCTCCTCTTCGACGACGAGCAGGCTATGGCCATCGCGGTGGCACTGCAGGGCGTCTCATCTTCCGGAGTCGACCTCGACGAGGCCGCCGCTCGCGCTCTGACAACCGTGCGGCAGGTCATGCCACCGCGGCTGCGGCACCGGCTCGACAACGTCCGTTTTGCCGACACGTGGCGGCCGCACCGTGTCGACCCGAAAGTGCTTGAAGCGATCACGACCGCCGTTCGGGATCAGCGAACGATCCGATTCGACTACGGCGACGACCACGACAGCATGCCGAGGCGCGTTGAACCGCACGCGATCGTGGCACGCAACGGCCGCTGGTATCTGATCGCTTGGGAGCTGGAGAAGCGCGACTGGCGGATCTACCGCCTCGACCGAATGAACCCGAGAACTCCCGCGGGAGCGCCCTTCGCGCGTCGACCGATCCCGACGGGCGACGCGCGAACATTCCTCGCCGCGCGATCCAAAGGATCCGATGAGGCCGACGAGTGGCCCTGTTACGGCGAGGTGCTGCTGCACCTGCGCCCCGTCGATATCGCGCCGTGGCTCGGCGATGGTGAGATGGAGCAGGTATCAGAGCGGGTGTGTCGCGTGCGGGTCGGTTCGTGGTCGTGGGCCGGACTGATCTCGTGGGTTCTGCGTTTTGACGTACCGTTCACCGTGGTCGGTCCACCGGAGTTCGTTCAGGCGCTTCCGGGGGTCGCCGGGAGGATCAGTGGGGCGGGACCTGTCTGATACAGCGCCTCCTGGCGCGGCACCCGTAGGGTCATTGATATGGACACCGCATCGATGATCATGGGGGCTTCGATCGCTTCCATCGTGTGGCTCGCGGTCTATCCGTGGGGAAAGCTCGAGCGCCTCAAGCAGCTCGAAGAGGGCGACGGAAGCGCCCCGCCGCAGTAGTTGCCGGCGCGTACGTGTTGAGAACTGTCGGTGGACGAGGGGTTCTCGGCAGCGCTTGTTTTGTCAGTGGTTCGAGGTTGAGTCAGGTATGGACATTTTCAGCGAACTCCGAGAGCAGGTCGGGTCCCTCGGCGATCTGCTCGGCGAGGGCGCTGACGACCTCACGGGCACGATGCGCGGGCTCAGCGATCAGCAGCTCGTGCGGGCGTTGGAGGCGGCTGCGGCTGCTGTTCGCGGGTTGGGCCGGATCGAGGCAGTCGGGGCGGGCATTATGGCCGAGCGCTCGACGCGTGAAGCGGGGCAGGAAGGCATGGCGCAGGTGCGCGGCCACCGCTCTCCGGCTGATTTTCTGCAGGTGATCACCGGCGGGTCGAAGTCTGAGGCGCGGCAGCGGATCCGGGTGGGCCAGTCGGTCCTCGACGCCACTGAGGAGACGGCTGACCCCGCGACGGATCTCGGCGCGGCGGGCGCGGACGGAGCGGGTGCGTTCTGTGTGCGTGTTGTGCCGGCTTGGCATGCGCCGCTGGCCGACGCGCTGATGCGCGGGCGGGTGTCGTCCGCGCAGAGCGATGCGATTCGCCGCGGGCTCGGGGAACCACCCACAGGTGAGACTGGGATTGTCGACGACGACACGCGTGATGCGTGGTCGGCCGCGGCGGGGCAGCTCGCGGACGAGGCGGAACACCGCACCGTCGAAGAGCTGCGTGACGAGGCACGGTTGATTCGTGATCGTCTCGACCCCGACGGCGCCGAGCGGCGGTTCCTCGAGCGGTACGAGGCGCGCTCGTTTCGTACGTGGACCGATGCTGATGGGCGGCGCCGCGGGTCGATCAGTTTCGATGACGATGGGTATGCGCTGGTCCGGTCGATCTTCGACTCGGCGCTACGGCCACGCCGCGGCGGTCCACGGTTCGTCGATGCCGCCGAGGTGGAGGTCGCGCAGGCGCTTGTGGAGGACCCGCGCTCACTCGATCAGCTCTCCTACGATTTGTTGGCCGACCTTCTCAGAGCAGGTGCACTCGCCGATGCGAAGGTCGTGCACGGCACGCGCCGGGCGGGCGTGAGGGTCGTGACCGTCGCCGGCGGCGCGGGCGGGTACACCGAGGATGGTCTCGTCTCGCTGCCGCAACCGGATATCGATCAGCGCGTGTGCGACACGGGAACGGTGCCGGTCACGGCCGATGCGGGCGGGGATCCACTCAACGTCGGGCGTGAGCGGCGCCTGTTCACCCCAGGTCAGCGGGTGGCGCTATCGGTGCGCGATGGCGGGTGCCGGTGGCAGGGGTGCGACCGTCCAGCCTCGTACTGCGAGGCGCACCATATCGACCCGTACTCCGAGGGTGGGCGCACCGACATCGACCGGGGCATTCTGCTGTGCCGGTTCCACCACATGCAGCTGCACCACTCGGGTTGGCGCATTAGCCGCGACGGGAAAGACGAGTTCGTGCTGCATAAACCGGGCGGGGCGGCGACGGTTCTCGAGCCGAGGTTGGCGTTGGCATACGCGTTTGGCGATGTCGATCCGCCTCCGCGACGATTCCGCCCCGCGGCGTAGGGGGGGGGGGGGAGGGGCCGATTCTCGCGCGATCGGCGCCCCGCGGGAGCTCGCGTTCGAGGGGCTCATCGCAGTTCGGCCTCTGAGGTAGCGTGTCCGAGTGCGATTCAACGCGTTCGAGGCCTACTCCGCCGAGATGGGATTTCCTGTTGAGGTGAGCCCCGAGACACAGAACAGCGATTACGAGTCAGGGATTGCCGTGATCGGCAACGAGACCTGGCACATCCGCACTGCGCGGAACACCCCGTCCAAGCCGGGCGCTTTCGTCGCGTTCTGGCAGCGGGATGCCGAAGGGGAGACGAGCCCGTTCGGCGATGACGATCTCGCTGCGGGCCTGCTCGTCTTCGTGGAACAGCAGGACCGACGCGGCGTGTTCCGGTTCACCGGCGCGCATCTTGCTGAACTCGGTGTCGTTTCAGGGAAGCTGCCCGGCAAGCGTGGGTTCCGGGTATACCCAAGCTGGTGTGAAGGGTTAAATAGCCAGGCCGCGGCCACGCAACGCGCTCAAGCCCCGGCATTCCGGGAGTACTGAGCCCAGATTGTGTGTTCTCACATCGTCCGCGCCATGATTCCACGGCGCAGCGATCGATGGAACACCTCGGGTCAGCTCGCGGCAGCGACGGCCATCGCCGTGACGGCGTCAGCGCGGAAGTGGTCGTCGCCCGTGATCGTGATCACCGCGTCGCCCGCGAAGATCACGAGCTGACCGCCCGCGCCGTGCAGCCGCCACGCATCGCCCGGCCCTCGCCAACCGCCCATCGCGTAGCCGCCGTACCCCGCGGATTCACCGCCGGTCGAGACCCAGCCGGAGTGCATCCCATCGATCCAGTCGCCCGCGACGATGCGGCGCCCGTTATACACCCCGCGGTCGCGGAGCAGAAGGCCGAGTCGCGCGATCTCGTCCGTTGTCAGCGCGAGCCCCTCGCCGGCCAGCACGAACCCGCGCGGACAGCGCCGCCACTCCACGTCGTGCCATCCGAGCGGGTCGAACAATCGCGGGCGCAGCCACTCCTCCACGTCGCCCGTGGCCGCCGCGAGCTGGCGCATCGCCGTGTACGTGCTGGAGTTCGCGTACTGGAACGAGCGGCCCGACGTCGGGCGCGAGAGGAACTCCCGCGCCGCATCGTCGTGATCGTCGAACATCGTCGGCGACCAGGGGAAGTCCACACCGGTCGTCATCGTCAGCAGATCGCGTGTCGTGTAGTCGTGCGCGACGATCGCGTCCGGATCGAAGATCCCCTCGTCACGCGCGATCCCGACCGCGAGCACCGCGATGGCCTTGGCGACCGAATGGATCTCCTCGCGAGCCTCCGCGGTGAAGCGCCGCTGGGCCGCATCATCGCCCACGCGCACGTGCACCCCGTGCGCGGCGAACCCGATCTCGTCGATGCTGAGCGAGACGGCATCGAGAAGGTGCTGTGCGCGAGACATGAGAGCAATTCTGTCGCAGTGCGTCGATCCGGCGGACACCAGGCGTACAGGTTCGCGCGAGCACCGCGTCATGAGCCCCGCGCGCCCGCGACTTGAGGTCCGCGAATCCGCGAGTCGAACGTCGCGAATCCGCGACTTAAGCTCCGCGAATCCGCGAGTTGGCACTATGATCGTGGCATGACCGAGTTGCTGGAGCGGTTCTCGATGACCTTCGCGAAGGAAGCGATCGACACATTCCCGGCGCTTGCGATTCAGGGCGCACGACAGGTCGGGAAAAGCACATTCGCCCGGCAACTCGCCGACTCGCGGGACGCGCGTTTCGTCACCCTCGATGACGAAGTCTCGCGCGCAGCTGCCGAGGACGATCCCGCAGCGTTCGTTGATCAGAACTCGACCGGCACGCTGGTGATTGATGAGCTTCAGCGCGCGCCACGTCTGATCCTCGCGATCAAGGCCTCCATCGATCGCGACCGCCGACCTGGACGATACCTTCTCACAGGATCCAGCGACCTTCTACTCCTTCCTGGTGCTCCTGACAGCCTGGCTGGCCGTGCGGTCACAATCGAGTTGCGGTCGCTGAGCCAGGGAGAGATACGCGGCGAACGCGACGATTTCGTCGCGCGCGCGAACGCCGGTATTGATGCGGCCCAAGTGGAGACCGCGTGGGATCGACCGACGTACGCGGCGGCGATCGCTCGCGGGGGATATCCGGAAGTGCGTTCGTTGGGGGAGCGCATGCGCAACGTCTGGTTCGACAGTTATGTCGAACGACTCTTGCGGCGCGACATTGCCGATCTCGCGCCTCGTGTCGATCCGTCCCGCATCTCATCCGTTCTTCGCATCGTTGCAGCGGCGAACGCAGGAGAGCTCGTCAAAACGCGCATCGCGCGCGACGCGAATCTCCCCGAGACGTCCGTCACGTCATACCTCGAGCTTCTCGAAATTCTGTATCTCACGACGCGACTGCGTCCGTGGACGCCGAACCTCACAACGCGCGAAGTGGGCAGAGCGAAAGTCGTGGTGGGTGACGCAGGGCTGGCGCTGCGGCTTGCGCGTGTATCCGAGGGTCAGCTCGTGCCGATCGGAAACGCGCATATCGGGGCGGCCCTCGAAGGATTCGTCGTGGGGGAGCTTATGCGTCAGCGAGCATGGAGCGACGCAGAGTTCGAGCTGTTCCACTATCGAGATCGTGACGGACTCGAAGTCGACGTCGTTATCGAGCTCGGCGACGGGTCGATCATCGGAATCGAGGTAAAGGCAGGCAGCACGGCAAAGGCAGAACACTTCAAGGGGCTGCGCAGCCTGCGCGACCGGCTCGGCGACCGATTCGTCGGTGGGTACGTGCTCAACACAGCGCAGAAGGGGGCGTTCTTCGGTGATCGCCTCGCGACTCTGCCTGTTGCGTCGCTGTGGGAGCTCTGACCTCCGCGACCTCGCGTAAGCATGCCGCGATGGCGGCCACGCGCGATAGCTACTGCCGCAAATAGTCCACGAGCGACTCATCGGCGTCGGCCGGCACGAAACCCGTCGCCTGGATCTTGTCCAGGGCGAGCACGCTGTTCGCGGGGCGCGGTGCGATGCCCGTCTTCCCCGCGAAGTACTCGGCCGTCGACACCGCAGAGACGCGCGACGGATCGTGCCCCGTCAGCTCGAACACTCGCCGCGCGATCTCGAACCACGAGCGAGGCGCACCCGATCCCGTGAGGTTGTATGTGCCGTACGGCGCGCCTGTCTCGAGCAGGTGACGGATGCCCCGAGCGATCTCGCTCGTGAACGTCAGCCGGCCCACCTGGTCGTCGACGACCGACGGATCCACCCCGCGCGACGCGAGCGACGCCATCGTGGAGACGAAATTGTTGCCCTCGCCGATCACCCACGACGTGCGCACGATGTAATGCCGCGGGGTCGTGGCAGCCGCGATATCGCCTGCGGCCTTCGACTGGCCGTACACGCCCACGGGAGATACGGCGTCGTCCTCCGAGTACGACGACGCGGATCCGTCGAACACGTAGTCGCTCGACACGTGCACCAGCGTGATCCCGTTCGACGCCGCCACGCGCGCGAGCGCCGCGACGCCCGTCGCATTCGCCGCCCACGCGCCCGCGCGATCGGTCTCGGCGGCATCCACCGCCGTGTACGCGCCCGCGTTGATAATCGCACCGTAGTCGCGCCAGCGACGGGCGCCGGACAGATCTGCGGTCAGATCCAGATCCTCGCGCGTCGCGAACTCGACGTGCGAACGGACTTCGTACGCCGAACGCAGCGCGCGGCCCAACTGCCCGTTCGCGCCCACGACCAGAATCTTGCGCGGCGGCACCGGCGTGACGTCGGCCAGCCGCGGGTGGTTCCGATCCTTCTCACTGAGCTCGGCTGACTCCAGCGAAATCGGCCAGTCGATCGCGACCGTCTCGTCTGCGAGGTTCAGGAACGAGTACGACGCATCGGGCGACCAGTGGTCGTTCACGAGATACGTGTACGCCGTGCCGTCCTCCAGCACCTGGAACGCGTTGCCGACCCCGCGCGGCACGAAGATCGCGCGATCCGGGCCGATCTCGGCCGTGAACACGCGCCCGAAGCCGTCGCCCTCGCGCAGATCCACCCACGCGCCGAAAATGCGACCCGTCGCGACCGACACCCACTTGTCCCACGGCTCGGCGTGGATGCCGCGCGTCGTGCCCGCCGTCGCGTTGAACGAGATGTTGTTCTGCACCGGTCCGAAATCGGGCAGCCCCGCCGCCGTCATCTTCTCTCGCTGCCAGTTCTCCTTGAACCAGCCGCGGTTATCGCCGCGCACGTCGAGGTCGAACAGCAGAAGACCGTCGATCGTGGTCTCCATCACTGACCCTTCGACGCGTAGAACGCCTCGACGCCGTCCTTGGCGCCCGCCCACCAGTCCTCGTTCTCGCGGTACCACGCGATCGTTGATTCGAGGCCCTCGCGGAAGCTGGTGAATGCCGGTTCCCAGCCGAGCTCGCGGCGCAGGCGCGTCGAGTCGATCGCGTACCGCAGGTCGTGGCCAGCGCGGTCGGTCACGAGGTCGTATTCCGAGCGATCCTCGCCCATCAGCTCCAGGATCGTCTCGACCACGTCGCGGTTGTTCTCTTCGCCGTCGGCGCCGATCAGGTACGTCTCGCCGATCACCCCGCGATCGAGGATCGTCAGCACGGCCGACGAGTGGTCGTCGGCGTGGATCCAATCGCGCACGTTCTGTCCCGTGCCGTACAGCTTCGGGCGGATCCCGCGGATCACGTTCGTGATCTGGCGCGGGATGAACTTCTCGACGTGCTGGTACGGGCCGTAGTTGTTCGAGCAGTTCGAGATCGTCGCGCGCACCCCGAACGAGCGCACCCATGCGCGCACCAGCATGTCCGATGCGGCCTTCGTCGAGGAGTACGGTGACGACGGGTTGTACGCCGTGGTCTCGGTGAACCGCTGCGGGTCGTCGAGCGCGAGGTCGCCGTACACCTCGTCGGTCGAGATATGGTGCAGGCGCACATCGTGCTGGCGCGCGGCCTCGAGCAGCGTGTACGTGCCGATCACGTTCGTCTTCAAGAACGGGTGCGGGTTATCGAGCGAGTTGTCGTTGTGCGACTCGGCCGCATAGTGCACGACCGCATCGTGGCGCGAGAACAGGTCGTTCACGAGTGGCGCATCCGCCACATCGCCGACGACGAGCTCCACTCGATCCTCCGGCAGCCCCGCGAGCGAGGCGCGGTTGCCCGCGTACGTGAGCTTGTCGAGCACCGTCACGGTGTGATCGGTGTTCTCGATCACGTGATGCACGAAATTGGATCCGATGAAACCGGCCCCGCCGGTCACGAGCAGACGAGCCATCAGCGGCCTTCTTCCAGAAGCGAGAGCAGGTACTGTCCGTAGCCAGATTTTACGAGCTTTTCGGCGCGCGAGCGCAGGCCATCGTCATCGATGAAGCCGCGCCGCCAGGCGATCTCCTCGGGGGCGCCGATCTTCTGACCGGTGCGGTGCTCCATCGTGCGCACGAAATTGCCCGCGTCGCTCAGGTCGTCGACCTTGCCCGTGTCGAGCCACGCCGTGCCGCGGGGGAGCACCTGCACCTGCAGAGAGCCGCGCTCGAGGTACACCCGGTTCACGTCAGTGATCTCGTACTCGCCGCGCGGCGACGGTTCGAGGTTCCGCGCGATCTCGATCACGTCGTTGTCGTAGAAGTACAGACCCGGAATGGCGTACTTGCTCTTCGGGTCCGCAGGCTTCTCCTCGAGCGACGTCGCCCGGCCCGACGCGTCGAAGTCGACGACGCCGTACGCCGACGGATCCGCTACCGCGTACGCGAAGATCGCACCGCCCTCGAGATCCGAGAAGTTCTGCAGCTGCGTGCCGAGGCCCGGCCCGTACAGGAGGTTGTCGCCCAGCACGAGCGCCACCGAGTCGTCGCCGATGAAGTCGGCACCGATCGTGAACGCCTGAGCGAGCCCGTCAGGTGAGGCCTGCTGCGCGAACGAGATCGAGATGCCGAACTGGCTGCCGTCGCCGAGCAGGCGCTCGAACGCCGCCGCGTCGTGCGGGGTCGTGATGACCAGCACGTCGCGGATTCCTGCGAGCAGCAGCGTCGACAACGGGTAGTAGATCATCGGCTTGTCGTACACCGGAACGAGTTGCTTCGACACCCCGAGGGTGATGGGGTGGAGGCGCGTTCCGCTGCCTCCGGCGAGGATGATGCCCTTCATAGGATCCATTGTGTCATGCAGGGGTTGCGAGCCTCGGGAGGATAGCCTTGCGGAGGTCGATTTTCCGGGGAGAGGCAGCCGCATGACATCAGCGCGCGACACGTTCTGGCGGCGGCTTCGCTGGCCCCTGATCTCGGTCGTCCTCACGATCGCGCTCGCCGCGTCGCGCGTCGCTGTGAACCCGCGGTTCTACTTCGCCGACGACACCGAGCGCGGATCCTTCGGCCAGTGGTGGTCGCTCGGCGAGCACCTCTCGCGCGGCACGCTGCCGATTCTCGATCCCTCTGCCTGGCAGGGCGGCAACTACTTCGCCGAAGGGCAGTGGGGGATTCTCAGTCCCGTCACCTGGCTCATCGGGCTCACGGCATATGTCACCCCCGACGCCGCCCTCCACGTGACGGCCTGGAAGATCCTCTTCCTCGCGATCTTTGCGATCGGCATGTACTTGATCTGCCGCGAGTTCGGGGCCTCCCGCCCGTGGGCCGCGCTCGCCGCGACCCTTGCCCCGGCTGCCGGTTTCACCGTGTACATGGACGCCGCGTCCTGGTCGACGGGCCTGTTCGACTCGTGCCTGCTGCCTCTCGTGTGGTGGACCCTGCGGCGCGCGGTCGAGCACGGCAAGTCGCCGATCCCGCTCGTCATCACGAGTTTCACGCTCGTCACCTTCGGCTACGTCTTCGGCGTGATCGTGCTGGTCGTGCTGCTCGTCGAGACCCTCGTGCGCCACATCGTGCTGCGCGACCGCGTGCGCATTCTCCGCACCCTCGCGGCGAGCGCGTGGGGCGGGCTGTGGACGAT
Organism: Microbacterium gubbeenense DSM 15944; assembly: GCF_000422745.1. Classification (GTDB taxonomy): domain Bacteria; phylum Actinomycetota; class Actinomycetes; order Actinomycetales; family Microbacteriaceae; genus Microbacterium; species Microbacterium gubbeenense. The sequence continues at coordinate 234,822 of NZ_AUGQ01000005.1, read as the reverse complement.
CGTCGTGTACCTGCCCGCGATGATGACCTCGGCCGTCACAACGCGCAGCGAGGCGCCGTACGAGAACACCGGGTTCCTCAACGCCGACATCTCCGACCTGTTCTCCTCGGCCTCGCCGCTCACCGTCGCGACGATCCAGTCGTTCGAGGGCGCGATGACGTCGGGACCGCTCGTCTACATCGCCTGGATCCTCCCGCTGCTGCCGCTGTTCCTCCCGATCCCGCGCGCGAACATTAAGCGGCTCCTGCCGGTGTGGATCTACGGCGCGTTCGCGCTCGCGTTCATCATCGCGCCGAGCGACCTCGGGGCGATCCGCTGGCCGCTGCGCATGATGCCGTACGTCGTCATCGCCGTGCTGATCGTGTTCGCGGTCGCCGCCACCAAGGCGTTCCCCGAGCGCATCTCGCGCGGGCGCGCCTGGGCCGCCGTCGCGCTCATTGCCGCGATGGCATATGTCTCGTGGATCGGCGAGATGTGGGCGTGGAAGGCGATCGCGCTCGGCGCCGCCCTGCAGGTCATCGCGGTCATCGTGGTCGTGCTCGTCGCCCAGGCGAGGGACACCCCATTCGTGCCCGGTCGGGCCTCCTCCTGGGAGAAGAAGACCGCGTTCGTCGTCGCCTGCGCAATGCTCGTGACGATGGGCGTCGGCGCCGCGCAGCTCATGCAGTGGCGCGAATCGCCGCTGCCGAGTGTGAACGCCCCCACCGACACCGATGAGTTGCGCGACGTGCTGGGCGACGTCGAGGGCGATGCGATCGTCGTCGGCAACTACATGAAGGGCGCCGGAACCCCCGAGAGCTGGGACGAGCGCCTGATGGCGAACCTCTGGTACGTCAGCGACGCGAACGTCTCGAGCGTCTACACGGTGCTGCCGTTCTCGGCGTATGCCTCAGACCTGTGCAGCGACCTCCGCGGCCTCACCTGCAAGAGCGCGCTCGAGACGCTCTGGAGCAACGATGAAGAGACGGACCTTCCGGTCGCCGACCTGCTGAGCGTCTCGACGATCCTCGTCGCGAAGTACTCGTTCGACAAAGAGCCGACCGCGCCCGAGGGGTGGCACCTCGGCAACGACGGCGGCTGGATGTGGCAATTCGAACGCGATGAGCCGCTGCCCGCAGCCGGCGGTGTCGTGTGGTCAGGCGAGGGCGCCGACGTGACCGAGACGGGGGAGACCCAGACGAGCGTCACGTTCACCGTCGACGCCGTGGGTGAGGATCCGCGCGTCGCGCTCAGCCGATTGCCCTTCCCCGGGTACTCGGTCTCGGGGGCGGAGCTCGCGGATCCCGTGCGCGACTACCTGCTGACCGTCGACGTCGCGGGGCTCGAGGCAGGCGACGAGGTGACGGTGCGGTTCCTGCCGCCGCCGTTCCCGGTGCTCGCCGGATCCTTCGTGCTCGCGTGGCTTGTGCTGGCCGGCTGGCTCATCGCGCGCGGGGTGGTGCGGCGGCGCGAGCGGGTGTGACCCCGAGTCAGGGTCAGCGCCGCGGCCCGTGCTCCGCGACGGAGAAGGCGTACAGCGGCCGGGCCTGCACCTCTTCGTAGATGCGCCCGATGTAGTTTCCGAGCACGCCCAGCATCAGCATCTGGATTCCGCCGAGCAGGAACATGCCGGCCGCGAGGAACGTCCAGCCCTCGACCGATGACGACGGGTCGACCCATCGTGAGATCGCGAGATACACCGTCCAGACGCCGGCGATCACGGCGAGCACGAGTCCGATGCCGCTGATCAGGCGCAGCGGGAATGAGCTGAACCCGATGATCCCGTCGGCCGCGAGCTTGACCATCTTGCTCAGCGGGTATCCGGTCTTGCCCGCGTGCCGCGCGTCGCGGTCGAACTCCACGGCCTGCTGGCTGAAGCCGATCTCGGCGACCATGCCGCGCAGGAAGCGGTTGCGCTCGGGGTATCGGCGCAGCTCCTCCACGACGCGGTGGTCGAGCAGTCGGAAGTCGCCGGTGTCGCGCGGGATCTCGATGCGCGCCATCTTCGACAGCACCCAGTAAAAGACGCCGGCCGATGTGCGCTTGAAGAACCCATCGTTGCGGGTGCGGCGCTTCGCGTAGGCCACGTCTGCGCCGTTCTCCCACGCTTCGATCAGGGCGTGCGCGACCTCGGGCGGATCCTGCAGATCGCTGTCCATCACGATCACCGCGTCTGCGTCGGCCACGTCGAGCCCTGCCGTCACCGCGACCTGGTGGCCCTTGTTCCGCGCGAGCGCGTACACCGACACCCGGTCGTCGTTCTCGCGCAGCGCGCGCAGCAGCGGCAGCGAGCGGTCGCGGGATCCGTCGTCGACGAAGACGAACTCGCATGCGAACCGGTCGGCGAGCGAGGCGGCCACGGCCGTGAGCCGCTCGTACAGCACCGGGATGTTGTCCTGCTCGTTGTAGATCGGCAGCACGAACGCGATCGTCCTCATCGCTTCACGACCTTCAGCACTCGATAGACCATACGGCGCTGCCAGGCGAGGCGCCGCGCCCTGCGGGATCCGCGGATCACATCATCCTCGGACACCTCGTCGAAATCGCGATGCGCCTGCGCGAACAACCGCGCCATCTCTGACGCCTGTTCGTCGACGAGCGCGACGGACCACTGCCCGCCGCCGACGCGGAACGTCGAGGCGACCTCGTCGTCGCGCACGAAGGATCCGTACTTCAGCACCGCGTAGTACGTCGCCACATCGATCGCGTACGACCACTGCCCCTGCCATCCGCCCGCCCGATCCAGCGCGGATCGGCGCATCATCACCGCGCCCGGCTCGCCGAACGGGTTCGTGCCACTGAGCACCGACGCGCGCACCGCCTCGCCGCCCGGCATCTCGGGCGAAAGGCCCTGCAGCCCGCGCGACTTCGCAATCGTGCGGCCCTTCTGATCGATGATGCGCCGCCGGCCGCCCACGAGCGTCGCGCCCGGGTTCGCGCGCAGCAGCGCGACCTGGCGGGCGAGGGATCCGGGAAGCACCGTGTCGTCGCCCGGCAGCAGCTTCACGAACTCGCCCCGCGCGCGCTTCGTCACGGCCGACCAGTTCGCGACCGCGCCGCCGCCCGCGTGCGTGCGCAGCACCGTGACCCGCGAGTCGCCCTCGAACGCCTGGGCGACCTCGTAGGTGCCGTCGTCGGAGGAGTGATCGGCGACGATCAGCTCGAGATCGACCTCGTGCTGGGCGAGCACCGATCGGATGGTCTCGGCGAGCACGCCCGCCTGGCGGAACGCGGGCACGACGACCGAGAGTTCGGGCGCTGTCATTGGGTGTCCTTTGCACTGCGGCGGAACGAGAACTGGCTGTGTCCGAACCAGCTGATCACGGCGATCACGAACGTGAACGCGAACTGGGCGACGATCTCATCCCACCCGAGCCAGAGCTTGAGCGGGGGAACGACAAGCAGATTCAGCAGAAAACTCGTCAGGTACACCAGCTGGAAGCGCCAGAAGTCGAGCCAGGCGTGGCCCGTCACGCGGAACACGAGGCGGCGGTAGAGGAAGAAGGCGCTGATCGTCGAGGTCACCTGCGCGCAGGCGATGACGACGAAGACCGTCCACGCCTCGCCCGGTGCGATCGTGCGGAACAGCATCGAGAACAGGATGAACCACACGAATCCGATGCCCGTGTTGATGCCGCCGACGACGAGAAAGGCGAACCCGCGGTTCTTGAAGAGTTTGAGGAGCGGCCCGTCGGGGCCCTTCATGCCGCCGACGGCTTCGTCGGCAGAATTCCCCTCGTCGTTCGTCACCCCATAAGACTAGATCTTGACCCCCGACAAACGGCCCTGATCGGGTAGCTGAGAAGACGCCGTGGCGACCGGACGGATCCGCGTGATCGTGCGGATCGCGGCGCGACACGCCCGGGTTGCTTTGGGGGGTGAACGCCTGGCAGAATAGACAGGTTCCACATTTCGGTGGCTGCGCTATGCGCCCATCGAATCACTGCACTGGCAGTGCACAGGCGGCGCGAAGCGCACAGACCTGGGCCGCAGGCAGAGGAAACGATCACATCCCAGAGCTCACGGTCTTCGGTGCGCCCGCGGGATTGACAGATGAATATGGCGCGGCCCCTCGCAAGAGGAGCTCGTGTGCCAGCCCGAAGGGTATCCGGAGGGCACGTGCGTCCAATGCCCATCGAGGTACGACGCTGAATGAGAGTGAGCAGACAAATGGCGGGACAGAAGATCCGCATTCGCCTGAAGTCGTATGACCACGAGGTCATCGACACGTCGGCGCGCAAGATCGTCGACACCGTGACCCGCGCAGGTGCGCAGGTCGTGGGCCCGGTGCCCCTCCCCACGGAGAAGAACATCGTGACGGTCATCCGGTCGCCCCACAAGTACAAGGACAGCCGCGAGCACTTCGAGAAGCGCACCCACAAGCGCCTCATCGACATCGTCGACCCGACGCCGAAGGCGGTCGACTCGCTCATGCGTCTGGACCTGCCGGCCGACGTCAACATCGAGATCAAGCTCTGAGGTCCGACATGGCTGACATCAACAACAAGATTTCGAAGGGCATGCTCGGCAAGAAGGTCGGCATGACCCAGGTGTGGAACGAGAACGGCAAGCTGGTCCCCGTCACGGTGATCGAGCTCGCGCCGAACGTCGTCACACAGGTGCGCACCCCCGAGAAGGACGGCTACAACGCCGTTCAGATCGCGGCGGGCGAGATCGACCCGCGCAAGGTGAACCAGCCCAGCGCCGGTCACTTCCAGGCAGCCGGCGTCACGCCGCGCCGCAAGGTCGCTGAGATCCGCACGGCTGACGCCGCGGACTACTCGCTCGGCCAGGAGATCACCGCTGAGGGCACTTTCGAGGCCGGCCAGCTCGTCGACGTCGTCGGCACGAGCAAGGGCAAGGGCTTCGCCGGTGTCATGAAGCGTCACAACTTCTCCGGCGCCCCGGCTTCGCACGGTGCACACCGCAACCACCGCAAGCCCGGTTCGATCGGCGCCTCGGCGACCCCGAGCCGAGTCTTCAAGGGCACGCGCATGGCCGGCCGCATGGGCGGCGAGCGCGTGACCGTCCTCAACCTCACGGTGCACGCCGTCGACGCCGAGAAGGGTCTGCTGCTCGTCAAGGGCGCCGTCCCCGGTGCGCGCGGCCGTGTCGTGTACGTCCGCAACGCAGTGAAGGGGGCCTGAGTTAGATGGCTGACTCGACTCTCGTTATTGACGTTCTCGGCACCGACGGGAAGAAGACCGGCACGGTCGAGCTTCCCGCGAACGTGTTCGACGTCAAGACGAACGTTCCGCTGATCCACCAGGTCGTCGTCGCGCAGCTCGCGGCGGCTCGCCAGGGCACCCACTCGACCAAGCGTCGCGGTGAGGTCTCCGGTACCGGTGCGAAGCCGTTCAAGCAGAAGGGCACCGGCCGCGCACGCCAGGGCTCGATCCGCCAGCCCGAGCACCGCGGCGGTGGCATCGTCCACGGCCCGAAGCCGCGCGACTACTCGCAGCGCACCCCCAAGAAGATGATCGCGGCGGCCCTTGCGGGTCTGCTCAGCGACCGTCTTCGCGGCCAGCGCATCCACGTTGTGGAGACCTTCGGCACCGACAAGCCGGCCACCAAGGCCGCCGCGTCGTTCCTGTCGACCTTCACCGCCGGCAAGAACACGCTCGTCGTGATCGGCCGCGACGAGGAGACGAGCTACCTGAGCGTCCGCAACCTCGGCAACGTGCACGCGATCGTCTCCGACCAGCTCAACGCATACGACGTCGTCCGCAGCGACGACATCGTCTTCACCAAGGCCGCCATCGACGCGTTCATCGCGCAGAAGGCCGGCGCCAAGGAGGTCTCGGCATGACCGCGATCAACAAGGACCCGCGCGACATCATCCTCGCGCCCGTCGTGTCGGAGAAGAGCTACGGCCTGATCGACGAGGGCAAGTACACGTTCGTCGTGGACACCCGCGCCAACAAGACCGAGATCAAGCTCGCGATCGAGAAGATCTTCGGTGTCTCGGTCGCTTCGGTCAACACTCTGAACCGTCAGGGCAAGACCCGCCGCACCCGCTTCGGCACTGGCAAGCGCAAGGACACCAAGCGCGCAATTGTCACGCTCAAGTCGGGCACCATCGACATCTTCACGGCTGTCGCCTGATAGCTGGGAAGGACTAGGAAACGAATATGGCTATTCGCAACTACAAGCCCACGACCCCCGGTCGCCGCGGCTCGTCGGTGGCAGACTTCGCCGAGATCACCCGATCGACGCCCGAGAAGTCGCTGCTCCGTCCGCTGCCGAAGACCGGTGGCCGTAACAACCAGGGCCGCATCACGACCCGTCACATCGGTGGTGGCCACAAGCGCCAGTACCGCGTGATCGACTTCCGTCGCTCCGACAAGGACGGCGTGAACGCCAAGGTTGCTCACATCGAGTACGACCCGAACCGTACGGCTCGCATCGCGCTCCTGCACTACTTCGATGGCACCAAGCGCTACATCATCGCTCCGGCGAAGCTGAAGCAGGGCGACGTCATCGAGTCCGGCCCCAGCGCCGACATCAAGCCCGGCAACAACCTGCCCCTCCGCAACATCCCCACCGGTACCGTTCTCCACAACGTGGAGCTGCGTCCCGGCGGCGGTGCGAAGATGGCTCGTTCCGCCGGCTCGTCGGTTCGCCTCGTCGCCAAGGACGGCCCCTACGCGCAGCTCCGCCTGCCGTCGGGCGAGGTCCGCAACGTCGACGCGCGCTGCCGCGCCACGATCGGCGAGGTCGGCAACGCCGAGCAGTCGAACATCAACTGGGGCAAGGCCGGCCGTATGCGCTGGAAGGGCGTTCGCCCGACCGTGCGCGGTGTCGTGATGAACCCGGTCGACCACCCGCACGGTGGCGGTGAGGGTCGCACCTCTGGTGGACGCAACCCCGTTACCCCGTGGGGCCAGGTCGAAGGCCGCACTCGTCACGCCAACCGTGAAAGCGACAAGTACATCGTGCGTCGTCGCCCCGCCGGTAAGAACCGCAAGTAGGAGTTCAAGAAGATGCCACGCAGTCTGAAGAAGGGCCCCTTCGTCGACGAGCACCTGCTTCGCAAGGTCAGCTCGCAGAACGAGGCGGGAACCAAGAACGTCATCAAGACCTGGTCTCGTCGTTCGATGATCGTCCCGGCCATGCTCGGCCACACGATCGCCGTGCACGACGGACGCAAGCACATTCCTGTGTTCGTGTCCGAGTCGATGGTCGGCCACAAGCTGGGCGAGTTCGCGCCCACCCGCACCTTCCGCGGCCACGTGAAGGACGACAAGAAGGGCCGTCGCCGCTGACGCGGCGACGCTGAGAGGAGAGAGTAATGGTGGAGTCAATCGCACGCGTGCGACACATCCGCGTGACCCCTCAGAAGGCCCGTCGTGTTGTCGCGCTCATCAAGGGGAAGCAGGCCGACGAGGCCCTCGCCATCCTGAAGTTCGCGGCACAGGGTGCTTCCGAGCCGATCTTCAAGCTCGTTGAGTCTGCAAAGGCCAACGCGCAGGTGAAGGCCGACGCAGCCGGTGAGGCGCTGAACGAAGACGACCTCTTCGTGAAGAACGCTTTCGTGGACGAGGGAGTGACGCTCAAGCGTTTCCGTCCCCGCGCCCAGGGTCGCGCTGACCAGATCAAGAAGCGCACGAGCCACATCACGGTCGTGCTCTCCACGCCCGAGGCCGCCGAAGCGGCAGCGGGTAGCAACAAGAAGGCGAGCAAGTAATGGGACAGAAGATCAACCCTTACGGCTTCCGCCTCGGCATCACGACGGACCACACGTCCCGTTGGTTCGCCGACTCGACGAAGCCGGGTCAGCGCTACGCTGACTACGTTGCGGAGGACATCCGCATCCGCCAGCTGCTGCAGAAGAACCTCGACCGTGCCGGCGTGAGCCGCATCGATCTCGAGCGCACCAAGGACCGCGTTCGCGTGGACATCCACACGGCGCGCCCGGGCATCGTCATCGGTCGCCGCGGTGCGGAGGCCGAGCGCATCCGTGCCGAGCTCGAGAAGCTCACGGCGAAGCAGATCCAGCTGAACATCCTCGAGGTCAAGAACCCCGAGGCCGACGCTCAGCTCGTCGCTCAGGGCGTTGCCGAGCAGCTCGCTGCTCGCGTTGCGTTCCGTCGCGCCATGCGCAAGGGACTGCAGGGCGCCATGCGCGCCGGCGCCAAGGGCGTCCGCATCCAGGTCTCCGGCCGCCTCGGCGGCGCCGAGATGAGCCGTACGGAGTTCTACCGCGAGGGTCGTGTGCCGCTGCACACGCTGCGCGCGAACATCGACTACGGCTTCTACGAGGCGAAGACCACCTTCGGCCGCATCGGCGTGAAGGTCTGGGTCTACAAGGGTGACCTCACGAACAAGGAGCTCGCTCGCGAGGAGGCCAACAAGAAGCCTGCTCGTGGTGGCGATCGTGGTGGCCGCCGCGGCCCGCGTCGTAACGACGCTGGCGCTGCAGGCCGCGCACCGGAAGGAGCATCGGCGTAATGCTTATCCCCCGCAAGGTTAAGTTCCGTAAGCAGCACCGCCCCGGCCGCAGTGGCCAGGCGACGGGCGGCACTAAGGTGTCGTTCGGCGAATACGGCATCCAGGCGATGACCCCGGCCTACGTGACGAACCGTCAGATCGAGGCGGCTCGTATCGCCATGACGCGTCACATCAAGCGCGGCGGCAAGGTGTGGATCAACATCTTCCCGGACCGTCCGCTCACCAAGAAGCCTGCCGAAGTCCGCATGGGCTCCGGTAAGGGTTCACCCGAGTTCTGGGTCGCCAACGTCAAGCCGGGCCGCGTCCTGTTCGAGGTCGCCGGCGTGAGCGAAGAGCTCGCGAAGGGCGCCCTGACCCGGGCAATGCACAAGCTGCCTCTCAAGGCACGCATCATCAAGCGCGAGGAGGGCGACGCGTAATGGCGATCGGCACCAAGGAGCTCGCCCCGAGCGAGCTCGACACGTTCGAAGACCAGCGCCTCGCCGAGGAGCTGGGCAAGGCCAAGGAAGAGCTGTTCAACCTGCGCTTCCAGTCGGCTACCGGTCAGCTGGAGAGCCACGGTCGCATCCGCGCCGTGAAGCGCGACATCGCGCGGCTCTACACCGTGATCCGTGAGCGCGAGCTCGGGATCCGTGCGACGCCGGCTCCGGTCGAGAAGAAGGCCAAGAAGAGCAAGGCGAAGAAGGCCGACGAGGCCGCTGTCGCCGAGGGAGAGGCTGAGTGATGGCCAGCGAGAAGCAGACGGAGACCGCCGCCGTAGAGCGCGGTTACCGCAAGTCCGTTCGCGGCTTCGTCGTGAGCGACAAGATGGATAAGACCATCGTTGTCGAGGTCGAGGATCGCGTGAAGCACCCGCTTTACGGCAAGGTCCTCCGCCGCACGAAGAAGCTGAAGGCCCATGACGAGCAGAACACCGCCGGCATTGGTGACCTCGTCGTGATCCACGAGACCCGTCCGACCAGCGCGACCAAGCGCTGGCGTCTGGTCGAAATCGTCGAAAAGGCCAAGTAAGCCTTCGGGCTCGCTTGAAGGAGTAACCAGTGATTCAGAACGAATCCCGCCTCAAGGTCGCCGACAACTCCGGCGCGAAGGAGCTGCTCACGATCCGTGTTCTCGGTGGCTCTGCCCGCCGTTACGCGGGCGTGGGTGACACCATCGTCGCGACGGTCAAGGACGCGATCCCCGGCGGCAACGTCAAGAAGGGCGACGTCGTCAAGGCGGTCGTCGTCCGCACGAAGAAGCAGACGCGACGCGACGATGGCTCGTACATCAAGTTCGATGAGAACGCGGCCGTCCTTCTCAACAACAACGGGGAGCCGCGCGGCACCCGTATCTTCGGGCCGGTCGGTCGTGAGCTGCGTGACCGCAAGTTCATGAAGATCGTCTCGCTTGCCCCGGAGGTGCTGTAACTCATGGCGAAGATCAAGAAGGGTGACCTGGTTCAGGTCATCACCGGCGCCACCCAGGCTCGCGGCGGAGACCGCGGCAAGCAGGGCAAGGTGCTCGAGGTCATCGGCAACCGCGTGGTCGTCGAGGGCGTCAACTACATCACCAAGCACACGCGCGTCGGTCAGACGCAGCGCGGCACGAAGACCGGTGGCATCGAGACCCTCGAGGCCCCGATCCACTCGTCCAACGTCGCGATCGTCGACCCCGAGACCAAGAAGCCGACACGCGTGGGATACCGCGTCGAGGAGCAGGTCCGGGACGGCGTCAAGAAGACCGTGCGCGTGCGCGTCGCCAAGGGCTCGGGCAGCGACATCCCCGACCCCAAGGGAAAGTAAAGGGTTAACAGATGAGCACTGATAGTGCCGCGCAGACTGGCAAAATCCAGCCGCGCCTGAAGCAGGTCTACCGCAGCGAGATCCGCCAGAAGCTGCAGGACGATTTCGGTTACGAGAACGTCATGCAGATTCCGGGCCTCGTGAAGGTCGTCGTCAACACCGGCGTCGGCGAGGCAGCCCGCGACAGCAAGGTGATCGAGGGTGCGGTTTCCGACCTCACCGCGATCACCGGTCAGAAGCCCGTCGTCACCAAGGCGAAGAAGTCGATCGCGCAGTTCAAGCTGCGCGAGGGCCAGGCCATCGGCGCGCACGTCACCCTCCGTGGTGACCGCGCGTGGGAGTTCCTGGACCGACTGATCTCGCTCGCGCTTCCCCGTATCCGCGACTTCCGCGGCCTCTCGGGCAAGCAGTTCGACGGCAACGGCAACTACACCTTCGGTGTGACGGAGCAGTCGATCTTCCACGAGATCGACCAGGACCGGATCGACCGTGTGCGTGGTTTCGACATCACGATCGTGACCACCGCGAAGAACGACGACGAGGGTCGCGCGCTGCTCACGCAGCTCGGGTTCCCCTTCGTCAAGGACGCCTGAGCGGATCCTTCCACTCAGGGAAAACGCTGAGGATGCCGGGCTCGGTTTGGCCGGGCCCGGCATCACAGTGGACAATCGGATACTGGCTATCCACGTCGTGGAAGGTCGTCTGTCGTGTAACGGCAGCCGAAACCTCATGAACAAAGGAATACGAATATGACCATGACAGACCCGGTCGCAGATATGCTGACCCGTCTGCGCAACGCGAACTCGGCGCACCATGACGAGGTGTCGATGCCGTCGAGCAAGCTCAAGAAGAACATCGCAGCGATGCTCAAGCAGGAGGGCTACATCGCCTCCTTCGAGGAGACCGACGCTCGTGTGGGCAAGACGCTCACGCTGACGCTGAAGTACGGCACGCACCGCGAGCGTTCGATCTCGGGCATCAAGCGCGTTTCGAAGCCCGGACTCCGCGTGTACGCGAAGTCGACCGAGCTGCCCAAGGTGCTCGGTGGCCTCGGCGTTGCCATCCTGTCCACCTCCAGCGGTCTTCTCACAGACCGCCAGGCCGAGCAGAAGGGCGTAGGCGGAGAAGTTGTCGCCTACGTGTGGTGATCGACTATGTCGCGCATTGGCAAGCTTCCCATTGACATCCCCGCGGGCGTGACGGTTTCCGTCTCCGGCCGCGACGTCACGGTCAAGGGTGCGAAGGGCGAGCTCAAGCTCGCTGTCGCCGCCCCGATCGAGGTCAAGGTCGAGGAGAACCAGGTTCTCGTCACCCGGCCGAACGAAGAGCGTGAGTCTCGTGCACTGCACGGCCTGACCCGCACGCTCATCAACAACGACATCATCGGCGTGAGCCAGGGCTACTCCAAGGGCCTTGAGATCGTCGGAACCGGCTACCGCGTGCAGAAGAAGGGCCAGAGCCTCGAGCTCGCGCTCGGCTTCTCGCATCCCGTGGTCGTCGACCCGCCGGAGGGCATCGAGCTCGCCGTCGAGGGCAACAACAAGATCACGGTCACCGGCATCTCGAAGCAGGCCGTCGGTGAGTGCGCCGCGAACATTCGCAAGATCCGCAAGCCCGAGCCGTACAAGGGCAAGGGTGTGCGTTACGCCGGCGAGCAGGTGCGCCGCAAGGCCGGAAAGGCTGGTAAGTAATCATGGCTGTGAAGTCGAAGACCGCAGCGCGTACACGCCGCCACACTCGCCTTCGCAAGAAGGTCGTGGGATCCGCAGCGCGCCCCCGTCTCGTTGTGACGCGTTCGGCGCGCCACATCTTCGTGCAGGTGATCGACGATGCAAAGGGTCACACGCTGGCCTCCGCATCGACCCTCGAGACCGAGCTGCGCTCGGCCGAGTCCGATAAGACCGCAAAGGCTCGCCGCGTCGGCGAGCTCGTTGCCGAGCGCGCCAAGGCCGCGGGCATCGAGGCGGTCGTGTTCGACCGTGGCGGCAACCGCTACGCCGGTCGCGTTGCGGCCATCGCCGATGGCGCCCGCGAAGGAGGGTTGAGCCTGTGAGTGACAACAAGGAGACCGAAGTGACCACGGAAGCAGCCGGCCAGGCGCCCGCCGAGGCGGCGCAGACCGAGCAGCGTCAGGAGCGTCGCGGCGGCAACAACGACCGCGGCGGACGCGGCGGTCGCGGAGACCGTCGTGGAAACGACCGCAACGGCGGCCGTGGAAACGACAGCCAGTTCCTGGAGCGCGTCGTCACGATCAACCGCGTGTCGAAGGTCGTCAAGGGTGGTCGTCGCTTCAGCTTCACCGCTCTCGTCGTCGTCGGCGACGGTGACGGCCTGGTGGGCGTCGGCTACGGCAAGGCTCGTGAGGTTCCCCTCGCGATCTCGAAGGGCGTCGAAGAGGCGAAGCGGAACTTCTTCCGCGTTCCCCGCGTCGACAAGTCGATCCCGCACCCCGTACAGGGCGAGGAAGCAGCTGGCGTTGTCATGCTGCGTCCCGCGTCGGCCGGTACCGGTGTTATCGCCGGTGGTCCCGTCCGCGCCGTGCTCGAGTGCGCAGGCGTCCACGACGTTCTGTCGAAGTCGCTCGGCTCGTCGAACACGCTGAACATCGTCCACGCGACGGTTGCGGCTCTGAAGCAGCTCGAGGAGCCCCGTGCGGTCGCCGCGCGTCGCGGTGTCGAGTTCGATCAGGTCGCTCCTGCGCGTATCGTTCGCGCGGAGGCCGAGAAGGTTTCCGCCGCGTCGGCAAAGGCAGGTGCCTGATGGCTGCGCGTCTGAAGGTTACGCAGATCAAGTCCAAGGTGAGCGAGAAGCAGAACCAGCGTGACACGCTGCGCAGCCTCGGTCTCAAGCGCATCGGTGACGCGGTTGTCCGCCCCGATGACTTGCAGACCCGTGGCTACGTCCGCGCCGTCGCTCACCTCGTCAAGGTTGAGGAGATCGACTGATGGCTGAGAACAACGAGCGCCCCGACGTGCTCAAGGCTCACCACCTCCGCCCGGTCCCCGGCGCCAACACCGCGAAGACCCGTAAGGGTCGCGGTGAGGGCTCCAAGGGCAAGACCGCCGGCCGCGGAACGAAGGGTACGCGCGCTCGCAACACCGTGCGTCCCGGCTTCGAGGGTGGCCAGATGCCGTTGCACATGCGCACACCGAAGCTTCGCGGCTTCAAGAACCCGTTCCGCACCGAGTACCAGGTTGTGAACCTGGCTCGCATCGCGGAGGTCTTCCCCAAGGGCGGCGACATCACTGCCGACGTCCTCGTGGAAAACGGCCTCGTGCGGAAGAACTCGCTCGTCAAGGTTCTGGGCGACGGCGACATCGCCGTGGCGCTGAACGTGTCGGTCGACAAGGTCTCCGCTTCGGCGAAGGCCAAGATCGAGGCAGCGGGCGGATCTGTCAAGTAACGCGTTCGTGAAACGCGTTTGATCGGAAAAGGGTCGGGAGCGAACAGCTCCCGGCCCTTTTTCCGTTAGTCTGGTGGACGGTGTGCGTTCTCGCGCTCCATCCGTTTCTGGGAGGCAGTCTCTTGTTCAGCGCTATTGCGCGGATCTTCCGCACCCCCGACCTTCGTCGGAAGATCCTCTTCACGATCGGCATCATCGCCCTGTACCGCTTCGGCGCGCACATTCCCGCGCCGTTCGTGAGCTACCCGAACGTGCAGCTCTGCCTCGAGCAGACGGCCGGAACAGACGGGCTCATGTCGCTCGTGAACCTGTTCTCGGGTGGGGCGCTGCTGCAGCTGTCCATCTTCGCGCTCGGCGTGATGCCGTACATCACGGCATCGATCATCACGCAGCTGTTGCGCGTTGTGATCCCGCACTTCGAGACGCTGCAGAAGGAAGGCCAGGCGGGTCAGGCCAAGCTCACGCAGTACACGCGCTACCTGACGATCGCGCTCGCGCTGCTGCAGTCGACGACGCTCATCACCGTCGCGCGCACCGGTCAGCTCTTCGGCGCGAACACCGGCGTCGCCGCCTGTGACAACCTGCTGACGAACGACAGCGTTCTCTCGCAGGCCATGATGATCCTCGCGCTGACCGCCGGAACCGGCCTCATCATGTGGATGGCCGAGCTCGTCACCGAGCGCGGCATCGGCAACGGCATGTCGCTGCTCATCTTCACGTCGATCGCGGCGTCGTTCCCGGGCGCCCTCGGCGCGATCTGGGCCTCGAACGGCTTCGAGATCTTCGCCCTCGTCATCCTCATCGGCATCGTGATCATCGCGCTCATCGTGTTCGTCGAGCAGTCGCAGCGCCGCGTGCCCGTCCAGTACGCCAAGCGCATGGTCGGCCGTCGCACCTACGGCGGTACGAGCACGTACATTCCGATCAAGGTCAACATGGCGGGCGTGATCCCCGTGATCTTCGCCTCGTCGCTGCTGTACCTGCCCGCGCTCATCTCGCAGTTCAACACCCCCACTGACGGCAGCGCGCCCGCGGCCTGGGTCGTGTGGATCAACGACTACCTCACGACGGGCGACCACCCGCTGTACATGGCGCTGTACTTCCTGCTGATCATCGGCTTCACGTACTTCTACGTCGAGATCACGTTCAACCCGGATGACGTCGCCGACAACATGAAGAAGTACGGCGGATTCGTGCCGGGCGTTCGCGCCGGCCGTCCGACGGCTGAGTACCTGCGGTTCGTCATCTCGCGCATCACATTCCCGGGCTCGATCTACTTGGGTCTCGTCGCGCTCATCCCGCTCATCGCCCTGTCTACGGTGCAGGCGAACCAGAACTTCCCGTTCGGCGGCACGTCGATCCTCATCATGGTCGGTGTGGGTCTCGAGACCGTCAAGCAGATCGACGCGCAGCTGCAGCAGCGCCACTATGAAGGGCTCCTCCGATGACGACACGTCTGCTGATCGTTGGCCCGCAGGGCTCGGGCAAAGGAACGCAGGGACAGCGCGTCGCCGAGGCGTACGGCGTTCCCGTCGTCTCGACCGGCGACATCTTCCGCGCGAACATCAAGGGCGGCACCGAGCTCGGCCTCAAGGTGAAGGCGATCACCGACGCCGGCAATCTCGTTCCCGACGACGTGACCGGCGAGATCGTCAGCGACCGCCTCTCGCAGTCCGACGCGATCGAGCGCGGGTTCCTGCTCGACGGATACCCCCGCAACGCCGCGCAGGTCGCGTACCTCGATGACTTCCTGGCCTCGCACAGCGCGGCGCTCGACGCCGTGATCCTGCTCGACGTGCCGCGCGCCGAATCGGTCGCGCGCATCACCGGTCGCGCCGAGATCGAGGGCCGCAGCGACGACACCGAGGATGCCGTGGCGCACCGCCTCGACATCTACGAGTCGGAGACGGCGCCGATCGCCGAGACCTACGCCCAGCGCGGCGTCCTCGACCGCATCGACGGCGTCGGCACCCTCGAGCAGGTCACCGAGCGCATCTTCGCCGCGCTCGACGCACGCAGCCTCATCCGCTAGGCATGTTCCGTCGCTCGATCTATAAGAAGCCCGCGCAACTGCGGGGCATGGTCGAGCCCGGCCTGATCACCTCGGCCGCGCTCGACGCGGTCGCAGACGCGATCCGTCCGGGCATCACGACGCTCGAGCTCGACGCGATCGCCGAGCAGACGATCCGCGAGCGCGGCGCGCACTCGAACTTCCAGATGGTCGACGGGTACAGCCACACGGTGTGCGCGTCGGTCAACGACCAGGTCGTGCACGGCATCCCCGGCGGCCGCGTGCTCGAGCCCGGCGACATCGTCTCGATCGATGCCGGCGCGGAGACCACGGAGGGCTGGAACGGCGACTCCGCGCGCACGTTCATCGTGCCGGGCGGATCCGATGCCGAGCTCGTCGCGCAGCGACAGGAGCTCAGCGACGTCACCCGCGGATCCATGTGGGCCGGCATCGCGGCGCTCGCGACCCGCACGCACCTCGGCGAGGTGGGCGCCGTCATCCAGGATCACATCGAGTCGAATCCCCTTCCCTCGACCGGCCAGCCTGCCGGGATCCTGCGCGACTACGTCGGGCACGGCATCGGCAGGTCGATGCACGAGCCGCCGACGCTGTTCCACTACGCGACGCCCGGCCGCGGCGCCGAGATCAAGCCCGGCCTGTGCATCTGCGTCGAACCCATGATGACGGCCGGCAGCGAAGAGGTCCGCGTCGAGGACGACGACTGGACGATCACGACGGTCGACGGATCCTCCGGCGCACACTGGGAACATAGCGTTGCCGTGCATGCTGGTGGTATCTGGGTTCTCACCTCGCCCGATGGGGGAGCAGAGGGCCTCGCGCCGTTCGGCATCACGCCGGCCCCCATCCCCTGAACCAGGAGAACCCCCATGGCAGCAGCAGCCAAGAACCGGAGCGTCTTCGCGATCGTCGTCTCGATCATCGTGGTCGTCGCCGTCGTCGCCGTCGGCATCGTCGTGTACCTGATGAACCGGCAGGCCTCCGAGCCTGCGACGGCCCCCGCGGCGGGCGTCGTCAATCAGGAGACCGGCGCGATCGAGGTGGGCGACGGAGACCAGACGGTCACCGAGTACATCGACTTCATGTGCCCGATCTGCAACCCGGCGCACGACGCGTACAACGACACGCTGTCGGAGCTCATCACGGACGGCACGATCACCCTCCAGATCCACCCGATGGGCATGCTCGACAACCAGTCGCAGGGCACCGAGTACTCCTCGCGCTCGGCGAATGCGGCGTACTGCGTGGCCGAAGACAACGGTGACGCGTTCTTCCCGTTCATGGACCTGCTGTTCAAGAACCAGCCGGCCGAGGGGACCACGGGTCTCGACGACGACGAGCTCGTGAAGTACGCGGAGCAGGCCGGGGCAGAGGGTGCCGCGAGCTGCATCACCGACGGCACCTACCGCGACTTCGTGGCCGAGCAGCTCGACGCGATGCCGATCATGCCGGGCATGCAGGGGCGCGCGACGCCGACGATGCTCGTCAACGACGAGTTCGTCTCGCCGCAGGGCGGCTTCGACGCCCAGGCCGACATCGTCGCGAACCTCGACTGATACCACCTGCGCGACACGCCCAGGTTGATCGACCTGGGCGTGTCGTCTAGTATTGATCTTTGGCGTCTTGTCGAGCGCGTTTCCGCGTTCGACGGATCCGATCCCCATTTACCGCAGACCGGCCGGTCTGCTCAGAAGGTTAGCGAGTATATGGCTAAAGACGGTGTCATCGAAATCGAAGGCACGGTGTCCGAGTCGCTGCCCAACGCGATGTTCCGCGTTGAGCTCACGAACGGTCACAAGGTGCTTGCCACGATCTCCGGCAAGATGCGGCAGAACTACATCCGCATCATTCCCGAGGATCGTGTCGTCGTGGCGCTCAGCCCGTACGACCTCACGCGAGGGCGAATCGTCTACCGCTACCGCTGATCGGCTCGGCCGAGAAGTAACGGCCCATCCGGGCACGAAGACAGCGATCTGAAGGAACATCATGAAGGTTCACCCCAGCGTTAAGCGCATCTGCAGCAGCTGCAAGACGATCCGTCGTCACGGCGTGGTCATGGTCATCTGCAAGGCTGACCCGCGCCACAAGCAGCGCCAGGGCTGACGTTACGGGCCGCAAGGCTTATAACTCAACACACACGGCAGGATCAGAACCCGCATCAGCGGGGGACACCTCGGGTCGGAGGCCCGGGCACCGATCTTGCTCCATACCTCCACAAACACACAGGAGAACCGCATGGCACGTCTTGCCGGCGTTGACATCCCGCGCGATAAGCGCGTGGTGATCGCACTCACGTACATCTACGGTGTCGGCCGCACCCGCTCGGTCGAGATCCTTTCTTCGACGGGCATCGACGAGTCGATCCGCGTCAAGGATCTGACCGACGAGCAGCTCATCGCGCTTCGCGACGCGATCGACGGAAACTACAAGGTCGAGGGTGACCTCCGCCGCGAGGTGGCTGCCGACATCCGCCGCAAGGTCGAGATCGGTTCGTACCAGGGTATCCGCCACCGCCGTGGCCTGCCCGTGCGCGGTCAGCGCACGAAGACCAACGCTCGTGGCCGCAAGGGTCCGAAGCGCACCGTCGCAGGTAAGAAGAAGGCACGCTAAGGCGCGTAGGGGTTTAGGAGAACACCATGGCTACACCGAAGTCCGCAGCGCGCAAGCCGCGCCGCAAAGAGAAGAAGAACGTCGCACTGGGCCAGGCCCACATCAAGTCGACGTTCAACAACACGATCGTTTCGATCACCGACCCGTCGGGCGCTGTGCTCAGCTGGGCCTCGTCGGGTGGCGTGGGCTTCAAGGGCTCGCGCAAGTCGACGCCCTACGCCGCAGGCATGGCCGCCGAGTCCGCCGCGCGTCAGGCGCAGGACCACGGCGTGAAGAAGGTCGACGTCTTCGTGAAGGGCCCGGGCTCGGGTCGCGAGACGGCGATCCGTTCGCTGCAGTCGGCAGGCCTCGAGGTCGGTTCGATCTCGGACGTCACGCCGCAGGCGCACAACGGCTGCCGTCCGCCGAAGCGCCGCCGCGTCTGATCTGCCTCTCGCCGGGGCGGAGCGATCCGTCGCCCCGCCCCGGCGAAAAGCCGTTCCCACTGCGCGTCGCGCAGGAGTCACAATTCAAGACCTCATTCACCAAGTGTCATATAGCGGGCACTTGATCGAAAGGAACACATAGTGCTCATTGCACAGCGTCCTACCCTGACCGAGGAAAAGATCTCCGAGTACCGGAGCCGCTTCGTCATCGAGCCGCTCGAGCCCGGCTTCGGCTACACGATCGGCAACTCGCTGCGTCGCAGCCTGCTGTCGTCGATCCCCGGCGCGGCGGTCACGAGCATTCGCATCGACGGCGTCCTGCACGAGTTCAGCACGATCCCCGGTGTCGTCGAGGACGTCACCCAGATCATCCTGAACGTCAAGCAGCTCGTCGTGTCGAGCGAGCGCGACGAGCCGATCACCGCTTACCTGCGCAAGACCGGCGCGGGCGAGGTCACGGCCGCCGACATCTCGGCTCCGGCCGGTGTCGAGATCCACAACCCCGAGCTCGTCATCGCGACCCTCAACGAGGAAGCGAAGTTCGAGCTCGAGATCACGATCGAGCGCGGTCGCGGCTACGTCTCGGCGGGCCAGAACCGCAACGAGTACGCCGAGGCCGGCCAGATCCCGGTCGACTCGATCTACTCGCCCGTGGTCAAGGTCGCCTACCGCGTCGAGGCGACGCGTGCCGGCGAGCGCACTGACTTCGACAAGCTCGTGCTCGACGTCGAGTCGAAGCCCTCCATCCTTCCCCGCGACGCTGTCGCGTCGGCCGGACGCACGCTCGTCGAGCTGTTCGGTCTGGCGCGCGAGCTGAACGAAGAGGCTGAGGGTATTGAGATCGGCCCGGCGCCCGTCGCCGAGGTGCTCTCGAACGAGCTCTCGATGCCCATCGAGGACCTTGACCTGTCGGTTCGCTCGTACAACTGCCTCAAGCGCGAGGGAATCAACACGGTCAGCGAGCTCGTCGCCCTCTCGGAGACGCAGCTCATGAACATCCGCAATTTCGGACAGAAGTCGGTGGACGAGGTGCGCGACAAGCTCATCTCGCTCGGTCTGTCGTTGAAGGATTCGGTGCCCGGTTTCGACGGGTCGAACTTCTACGGCGGATACGAGAACGACGAGACGCTCTGATCCATCCGACTCTTTCGATACTGGAGTATTGAGACATGCCTAAGCCCACGAAGGGTGCCCGCCTCGGTGGCGGTGCCGCCCACGAGCGCCTGATCCTCGCGAACCTTGCATCGGCGCTGTTCATCAACAAGTCGATCAAGACGACCGAGTCGAAGGCCAAGCGCCTGCGTCCGGTTGCCGATCGCCTCGTCACGTTCGCGAAGCGCGGCGACCTCGCGTCCCGCCGTCGCGCCATGGCGGTTCTTCGCAACAAGGAAGCCGTGCACGTTCTCTTCACCGAGATCGCGCCGCTGGTCGCCGACCGTCAGGGCGGTTACACCCGCGTCATCAAGGTCGGTTTCCGCAAGGGCGACAACGCCCCCATGGGTGTCATCGAGCTCGTTCTCGAGCCCGTGACGCCGAAGGCCAAGAGGACCGACTCGGCTCCGAAGGCTGAGAAGGCTCCGGTCGAGGAGGCCCCGGTCGAGGAGGCTTCCGTCGAGGAGGCTCCTGCTGAGGACGCAGCGCCGGCGGAAGCCGCCGCTTCGGACGCGGCCGGTTCCGCCGAGCCGAACGAAGACGGATCCGCCCCGGAGGGCTTCGAGGTCAAGGGCAAGAGCTCGACCAAGAAGTTCTACGAGCCCGGCGCACCCGGCTACGCGCAGGTCAAGGCCGACGTGTACTTCCGCGACGCGGCAGCTGCCGAGGCCGAGGGCTTCGCCAGCTAGTTCCGCCTGAGAAATGCCCCGCCCCTCCTCCGGGAGGTGCGGGGCATTTCTGCGCTCCCGGGCCCTGAACCGCCCCGGGAAACGGAGCGGTCGCAGGACGGCTCAGGAATGCGGAAAGCCCCGGATCAAAGATCCGGGGCTTCTGTGGCAAGTACTGGATTCGAACCAGTGAAGTCGATGACGGCTGATTTACAGTCAGCTCCCTTTGGCCGCTCGGGCAACTTGCCAGGTGCGCACCCGTCCAACTTATTCAGCCGACCGGAGGCGCGATTAACCATCATACCCACACCGAACATGTGAGAAAAATCCCGGTCTCCGGGCGTGCCTCGTTATCCACAGATGTGCGTTCGTACCGTTCGAGGCATGCGTTCGATGACAGGATATGGACATCAGACTCATCCGAGGGGGAGAGATGACCGCATCGTATCCGCAGCACACTCCGGGGGCCGCTGCGCCCGAAGAATCAGCAGGGATCCCGCCGCTTCTGCGCGGCGTCATGTGGGTCGCGATCGGGGCGCTCATCGCGGGGGCGATCCTCTGCGTGTTCTGGGTGCTTCTCTCGCCCGAGGGCGACGTGATCCCGAAGGCGTTCCTGACGATCATCGCGCTGGCGGCGTTCGCGGGAATGTCGCTGATGGATGCGCAGCTCGCTCCCAGGCGCACCTCGTGGCTCGTGCTCGTCAGCATGCTGTCGTGGGTGCTCGTGCTCTTGTGCGCGCTTACGCTGATCTGGGTGCCGGCCGAGAACGTGTTCGTGGTCGTGAAGGTGTGGTTCTTCATCCTCATCGTGCTGTTCGTGCAGCTCACGGTGCTGCACCAGCGCATCGTGTGGCGTGCGCACCGCCGTCACGTGACGGGTTTCACCCGCACGCTGACCGTGATCACGAGCGTGTTCGTCGTCGCGCTGCTGTTCATGGCGCTCGTTCCGCTGACGTTGCCGACGTACTTCGACTACCCCGACATGTACGGCCGCATCATGGTGTCGCTCGCGATCCTCGGCGCGGTGGGAACGGCTCTGATTCCGCTCATCACCGCGATGTTCGGGCCGAAGCGGTTGGCCGCGCACGTCGAAGCCGCCCGCACGCTCCCGTGGCCTACGTATCGCGACGGTGTCACGCCGCTGCCGATGCTGCCCGACGGCCAACCCGACTTCGACGCGCTGCGCACGGGGGTTCCGTCGCCCGGAGCGCGCTCGTTCGGCTCGCCGCCGGCCCAGGCCCCGCACCACCCGAACCCCGGTCCGCAGCATCCGGCTCCGCCGGCGCCGTAGCGGCCGCGGGTAGCGTGGACGCATGAACGTGGAAATCGATCTTCGTGACCTGGCCCGTGACATCGCCCGAGAAGCGGGGGATCTCGCCCGCCGTCGCCGCGCCGAGGGCGTCAGCATCGCCGCGAGCAAGTCGACGCTCGCCGACATCGTCACGGAGGCCGACCGCGAGGTCGAGGCGTTCATCCGCGCGCGTCTCGAGGCCGAGCGTCCGGATGACGGATTCCTCGGTGAGGAATCGACGGCATCCGAGAGTCGTTCGGGGATCACGTGGGTTGTGGATCCGATCGACGGCACCGTCAACTACGCGTCGGGCATGCCGTCTTACGCCGTGAGTATCGCGGCGGTGCGCGGGGGAGTCACCTTCGCGACGTGGGAGGCGCTCGCGGGTGCCGTCGACGTGCCGGCGCTCGGCGAGACGTTCGACGCGGCGCGCGGCGAGGGATCCCGCGTGGCGAGCGCGTCGGGCACGTCCAGGCTGCACGTCGCGAGCGAGTACCCCGCCGGCGCGCTCATCGGCACGGGTCTCGGGTACGACCCGGCCACGCACGCCGGCGACATCGCCACCATGCAAGCCGTGATGCCGCTCGCGCGCGACGTCCGCCGGATCGGCGCCGCCGCCGTCGACCTCAGCTACGTCGCGGCGGGTCGCCTGGATGCGTATTTCGAGCGCGGCCTCAAGTCGTGGGATCTCGCGGCGGGCAGCCTGATCGTCGCAGAAGCGGGCGGATCCGTCGTCGAACTGCCCGAGGATCCGTTTGGGCGGCGCATGACGATCGCGGCCCACGCCGACCTGGCGGCGAGCATCGCGGATCGCGTGCGTTCCGTCAACTGAAACGCCGGTTCCTGAATGGCGTTATCAGCAAAGATGTCGTAGCCTAGTTACCTGTTCGTTACTTTGCTCCCCCGCAATGGAACGCTCACTCCCCCTTATCCCGCTCCGCATGCGGACCGCAGGACGAAAGTGCGCTCAATTTGACCTCTCACCGCCAGACGCCCGAGGCTGTCACGCCCGTGGCGTCAGACGACTCCGCGCGCGCGACGACCCGTCGCGCACGACGTGAGCAGCAGTCGCGGACCCAGCAGCAGGCCGCGCAGGACGTCCCTTCCGCAGGATCCGGAGCACGCGCCCAGCGCGACGCGTTCGCGGCCGCTGCGGAAGCCTTGAACTTCACCGGCGAGCAGCAGCGCGTCGAGTCCGTGCAGGCCCCGCAGCCGAGCCGCGCCGCTCGTCGCCGCGCGGACGAGCCGGCCCGTCCCGGCCTGTTCCACAAGCCGGTGCGTCGCTTCGTCGCCGCGGCGGCGTCCGTGACGGCAGTCGGAGCGGTCGCGCTGATGGCGTTCGGCACGTCGATCCCCATGGCCACCGCGGCGTTCTTCGCCCCGTCGCCCGTTGCGACCGAGGCGGCCGCGGCGGACGAGGCCATTGTCGATGCCAGTGCAGACGCGAAGACGCAGCTTCAGGGCTTCGTCGCCGGCGAGGACGTCCAGGCGGCCGAGATGGCGCCCGTCGAGGGCTACGAGGCGTCGACGATCACGAAGATCGGCCAGGCCGACGGCATCAGCACCTCGGGCGCGTTCTTCCAGAACGACGTGAGCGCCGACATCCAGTACCCGTTCGCGGTGGGCACGAGCATGAGCTCGCCGTTCGGGTTCCGCTGGGGCCGCATGCACGAGGGCGTCGACTTCACGCCGGGCGAGGGCGCACCGATCCAGGCGATCGCCGACGGCGTGGTGCGCACCGCGACCGAGGCGGGTGGCGCATACGGCGTGAACGTGTACATCGATCACGTGATCGACGGCAAGACCGTCACGAGCCACTACGCGCACATGCAGTACGGTTCGCTGAAGGTCGTCGAGGGGCAGAAGGTCGAGGTCGGCGACGTCATCGGCAACACCGGCAACACCGGTCGCTCCTACGGTGCGCACCTGCACTTCGAGATTCGGTACAACGGCACGGCCGTGGATCCGCTGCCCTGGCTGTCGGAGCACGCGGGCACGCACTACTCGGACGACGAGGAAGCGCAGGTCCAGCAGCAGGAGCTCGACCTGCTCGGAGCTGATTTCTCCGCAGAGTAAGGGTCGCGCCGCGCCCGGTCGGCGCGGATTCGATCCCCAGCGTTCGGTTTGTTAGTATTTTCTGGTTGCCCACTTGTGGGCCAACGCCCCGATAGCTCAGTGGTAGAGCACTTCCATGGTAAGGAAGGGGTCGTCAGTTCAATCCTGACTCGGGGCTCGGACATTGAAAAGTGTTCTGCGGCAGGGTAGCTCAGTTGGTGAGAGCGCACGACTCATAATCGTGAGGTCGCGGGTTCAAGCCCCGCTCCTGCTACATAATCTCCCTCGATCTCTCGAGCGACGCGACGTTCTTCTCGAGTGGGTCTCCCTCTCGACGGGGCAGCCGACGAACCATTTGGCCGGTTCGCGCGTCAGCTGAGACGCGGCCGCACGGGGGAGAGCGATGCGCAGGTTAGCTGGTATCGCGGTCGTCGCGGCCACCAGCTGGAGCGCAGGGACCGTCGAGCGCGAGCGCGGTGAGGAGCTGGAGGCCGCGTTCGCTCGAGCCGACGAGGCGCTGTACCGCGCGAAGCGCGGGGGATCGAGCCTCTATCCGGCAGAATAGAGTCGCGTGGCATACTGCCCGCGTACCCGCGTAGGGCGAATCTCGCGACGCGGCCGCACCTTCCCCTGGAGTCGCCTTGTCTCGCCGCGCCCTCGACAGCGCCTCGCCGCGCACGCCCCTCGTGCCGCGGTGGGGGTGGTGGATCCCCATCGGGATCGTGCTCGTCATCATGATCGCCGCCGAGGGATTCGGCGGGCTGCTCTCCGCGGTCGCCGTCGTCGCGTTCCTCGGCGCGCTGTTCACGCTGATCACGAATCGTCCCGGCGCGCTCAACCTCCCGTCGCGGCGCTGGGCCACGGGTGCTCTGATCGCGTCCATCGTCCTCACGATTCCCGCGGGTGCGCTGCTCGGCAGCAATGCCGAGGATGATGCTCCCGTTGCCGCGGCGGATCCGGTGGTCACCGAGACGAGCAGTCCCGCCCCAACACCGACCGCGAGCGAGGCGCCGACCGCGACGCCCACCCCGACACCGAGCGTCACGCCGACGCCGACACCGACCCCCACACAGGTGCCGCCCGCGGAGGAGATCACCGCCGAGTCCGGCACCGCGCTCGCGCTCCTCGCGACGCTCCCCGTCAAGGGATCCGCGCCCGGCACAGGCTACGACCGCGTCGGCCACTTCGGCGAGTCCTGGATCGACGTCGACGGCAACGGCTGCGACACCCGCAACGACATCCTCCAGCGCGACCTCACGAACCTCGCGCTCGACGGATCCTGCACCGTGCTCACCGGCCACTTCGACGACCCCTACACGGGCGCGCAGATCGACTTCCAGCGCGGCGTGAACACGTCGATCCTCGTGCAGATCGACCACGTGGTCGCCCTCAAGGACGCGTGGCGCACGGGCGCGCAGCAGCTGTCGCAGGGGCAGCGGATCGCGCTCGCGAACGATCCCGTCAACCTGCGGGCGTCCGATGGATCCGCCAACGGACAGAAGAGCGACAGCAACGCGGCCTCGTGGCTGCCGAGCAACAAGGGCTTCCGCTGCGAGTACATCGCGCGCCAGGTCTCGACCAAGGCCGCCTACGGCCTCTGGGTCGTGCCGGCCGAGCGCGACGCCATGCAGCGCGTGCTCGAGACCTGCCCCGACCAGCCCGCGTTCGCCTCCGGCGGCGGGGGAGCCCCAGCGCCGGTCGAGCAGCACCCGGCCCCGGTCGAGCAGCCCCCGGCACCCGTCGAGGAACCCCCGGCTCCGGTCGAAGAACCCGCCCCGGTAGAGCAGCCCGAGCACGTCTCCTACGAGAACTGCACCGCCGTCCGAGAAGCGGGCGCGGCGCCGATCCGTGTCGGAGATCCTGGCTACGCCAAGCACCTCGACCGCGACGGCGACGGCATCGGCTGCGAGTAACAAGCAGCGAATAACGACTAGCGAATAGCGACTAAAGAGCACCCGGGGGATATCCCCCTCCCGTTCCGGTGGTCGCCCCGGCTGTGCTCGCGGCCGAGGTTCCGTAGCTTTGAAGCATGACCTCGATACCCGCGCCGACGCCTCGCGTGCACACGCCGCTGAGGCTGCTCGGCGCCGCCGCCCACCTCGTGTTCCTCGGCTTCTACGGAACCGCGGTGTTCACGCTCCTGTCCATCCTGCTCGCGACGGGCCTCGGCCTCGCTCTCGTGCTCGGCATCGGCGCACTGTTCCTCCTCGGCTTCGTCTACGTCCTCTTCGGCGCGGCCTACCTCGAGACGGCTCGCGTCGAGGGGCTGTACGGCTTCGGCATGCCGATGCTGCGCGCCCGGCGCTCGCCGAAGCGCGGCTTCTCCGGCTTCCTCCACACCGTTTGGCTGCAGTTCGTCGACGGCGGCATGTGGCGCGCCGTCGCCCACCTCGCGATCGCGACCGTGCTCGGCTGGATCGCGTTCTTCCTCGCCACCGCCATCGTCCAGGCGATCGCCATCGCGTTCTCGCCGCTGTACGCATCGGGCGGGGTCGTGGAGATGATCGGCTTCACCTACAGCGTCGCCGTCGCCCCTGCGGTCGGCATCGTTGTCGCGATCCTCTCGCTCGCCGGGCTCGTCGGCCTCGCGATGCTGCACGGCGTGCTCGCCCGCGTGCTGATCGCCCCGATCCGCGAGGCCCAGCTGGCCGCCGCCGCGCGCGACGCGTCCACGCAGCGCGCCGACGCGATCCGCGCGAGCGACGTCGAGCGCACCCGCATCGAGCGCGACCTGCACGACGGCGTCCAGCCCCGCCTGGTCTCCGTGGGCATGACGCTCGGCCTCGCGCAGCAGAAGATCGACACGGATCCGCACGCCGCCAAGGCGCTCGTCGCCGAGGCGCACACGTCGACGAAGGCCGCGATCACCGAGCTGCGCCAGCTGGCGCGCGGGATCCACGCGTCCGTCCTCGACGACCGCGGGCTCGACGCGGCGCTCAGCGCCGTCGCGAGCAGGTCCCACATCCCCGTCTCGCTCGACGTGCGCATGCCCACCCGGGCCGGCCGCGACGCCGAGGCCGCCGTGTACTTCGCGATCGCCGAGTCGCTCACGAACGCCGCCAAGCACTCCCGCGCCACCGAGGCACGCGTCACGGTGCGCGGCCGCCCCGACGGCGGCGAGCTGTGGGCCCGCGTCGAGGACAACGGCATCGGCGGGGCGCGCGTGCTCCCCGGCGGCGGCCTCGACGGCATCCAGAATCGAATCACCGCCATCGGCGGCACCGCGCGGCTCGACAGCCCCACGGGCGGCCCGACCTCCCTGGAAGTGAGCGTGCCATGCGCATCCTGATCGTCGAAGATTCCGTCCTGCTCCGCGAGGGCCTCGTGCGGCTCCTCGCCGACGCCGGCCACGAGGTGGTCGCCGCCCTGCCCGACGCCTCGCGCGCTCTCAACGAGGCCGCGGATCTCGACCCCGACCTCGCGATCGTCGACGTGCGCCTGCCGCCGACGTTCACCGACGAGGGCCTCCGCGCGGCGATCGCCCTCCGCGGGCAGGATCCGTCGCTCGCCGTGCTCGTGTTCTCGCAGTACGTCGAGGAGCGCTACGCGGCCGACCTCATCGCCCAGCCGGGCGGAGCGATCGGCTACCTGCTGAAGGACCGCGTCACCGACGTCGCCGAGTTCCTCGAATCGATCGAGCGGATCCGCGAGGGCGCCACGGTGCTCGACCCCGAGGTCGTCGCGCAGCTGCTCACGAGGCGCTCTCGCGACGAGCAGATCTCCCGGCTCACGGAGCGCGAGCGCGCCGTGCTCGCCCTCATCGCGGAGGGGAAGTCCAACGGTGCGATCTCACGGATCCTCTTCGTCAGTGAGGGCGCCGTCGAAAAGCACATCACGTCGATCTTCTCGAAGCTCGGCCTCGAGCAGGACGCCACCGGCAACCGCCGCGTGCTCGCCGTGCTCGCCCATATCGATGCCACCGCACCGCAGGCCCCCGTCGGGCCGACGTCGCACCAGAACGGAATGAACCGATGACGAACGACACGCTCGCACCGCCCGCTCCTCCCACCCCGGAAGGGGCCCCGCCCCAGCAATCGAGCACGACCCGCTCCGGCACGCGCGCGCTCGCGATCACAATAGGCGTGCTCGGCGGCGGAATCCTGCTGCTCGGTGGCGCGACCACCGCGATCGGCGCGATCGGATCCACGATGTTCTCCGCCACGGGCGGGTCCGGATCCGCAACGCTTCCCGTCAACGGGGTCTCCTCGCTGAAGGTCGACGTCGGCGCCGGCGACGTGGACGTCGCCTTCGGCAGCGGATCCGAGGCCCGCCTCGACTACGAATCGACCCGGGGCGAGTGGACCTTCGAGCGCGACGGCGACGATCTCGTCGTCTCGTCGCCGCAGCAGCAGTGGTTCGGGTTCTTCAACTGGGGAGGCGAACAGCGCGCCACGCTCGTGCTGCCGGAATCGCTCGAGGGCATCGACGCCGACCTCGACGTGTCGGCGGGCTCGCTCGCGGTCGACGGGACGCTCGGCGAGGTCGTCTACGAGCTGAGCGCGGGCGAGATCGAGCTCGAGGGCACGGCGACGTCCCTCGAAGGCGACATGTCGGCCGGGCGCAGCATCATCGAGCTCGCCGACCTGCGCACCGTGACCCTTCAGGTGTCGGCCGGCGGGCTGTACGGCGACTTCCGCGGCGGCGATGCCCCCGAGGCGATCGACCTCGATGTCTCGGCGGGATCCGTCGAGATGCAGGTGCCCGATGTGCCGTACCGGATGACCATCGACAGGTCTGCCGGCAGCGTCGACTCGAATCTCCAAGAGGCGAACGATGCCCGGCGCACGATCGACGTCGAGGTGGCGGCGGGCAACGTCACCTTCTCCGCGGGCTGACCCGCGCCCGTGTCTCCGGCCGAGGTCGGGGGCACGGGCCGCGGGCCGGTAGGGTGATCAGGTGATGAACGCCGTTCGTGCCCGTGGCCCGCGCGCGATCCTGACATTCGTCGTCATCGGCCTGGTCTCCGGCTTCATGTCGGGACTGTTCGGCGTCGGCGGCGGCACCGTGATCGTTCCGCTGCTGGTCACGTTCGCGCTGTTCTCGCAGAAGATCGCCTCCGGCACCTCCGGCGCCTCGATCGTCGTCACCGCCGCGATCGGCGTCATCGCCTACGCCGCCCAGGACGAGGTCGACTGGATCGCCGGCCTCCTGCTCGCCGCGGGCGGCATCGCGGGCGCGCAGATCGGCGCGCACCTGCTGCACGTGATCCGCGAAACCGTCGTCCGCTGGATCTTCGTCGGCTTCATCGCCGTGATGATCGTGACGCTGTTCCTCGTCGTCCCCGAGCGCGGCGCGGGCGTGCCGCTCGACGCCTGGCTCGCCGTCGCCCTCGTCGGGATCGGCGTCGTCACGGGGATCCTGTCGGGCCTCATCGGTGTCGGCGGCGGCGTGATCGTCGTCCCCGTGCTCATCGTGCTGTTCGGCACGAGCGACCTCGTCGCGAAGGGCACATCGCTGCTCATGATGATCCCCACCACGATCTCCGGCGCGCTGCGCAACGCGAAGAACGGCAACATCGACTTCGTCGCGGCCGGTGCCGTCGCGGCCGCGACCCTCCTCACGACCCCGCTCGGCGCGCTCGTCGCCGCCCTGCTCGATCCGTCGACCGCGAACCTTCTGTTCATCGCGTTCCTCGTCGTCATCGGCGTGCAGATGGCCCTCAAAGCGATCCGGGGGCGCCGCAGCTCGTAGGATCGAGGGGTGAGTGTGAACCCGGACCTCTTAGAGCGCACGTTCCCCCCGACCCCCGTTTACCTGGTCGGGCGCGAGAAGGTGCGCGAGTTCGCGCGTGCGGTCTTCGCCACCGCGCCGCAGCACACCGACGTCGACGCGGCCCGCGCGGCCGGCTACGCCGACGTCGTCGCGCCGCCGACCTTCGCGATGGTCATCGCGGATCAGACCCTGCAGCAGCTGCTGAACGATCCCACCTCGGGCATCGTTCTCGAGCGCGCCCTGCACACCGACCAGCAGTTCGCGTACCAGCGCCCGATCGTCGCCGGCGACGAGCTCACCGGCCAACTGCGCGTCACGCGCGTGCGCGCCATGGGATCCGGTGCGATGGTCACGAGCGAAACCGACGTCACCGACGCCGACGGCGGGCTCGTGCTCACCGCGACGTCGACCCTGCTCATCGGATCGGAGAACGAGTGATCACTCTCGCCAAGGGCGACGTCGTCGCCGAGAAGACCGTGCACCTCAGCCGCGAATCCCTCGTCCGGTACGCGGGCGCGTCGGGCGACTTCAACCCGATCCACTACCGCGACGACGTCGCCCAGCGCGTCGGTCTGCCGGGCGTTCTCGCCCACGGCATGCTCACGATGGGCATCGGATCCTCGATCCTCGGCGAGTGGATCGGCGACACCGCGCTGATCCGCTCGTACGTCGTGCGGTTCACGAAGCCGGTCCTGGTCGACGCCGACGAGGGCGCCGAGGTGACGTACGTCGCGAAGGTCGGCGCCGTGAACGACGACGGCACGGCGCGCATCGACCTGGCCGTCACAACCGGCTCAGACAAGGTCTTCGGCAAGGCCCAGGCCGTCGTGGTGGTGGCGTGAGGCTCGCCGATCTGACGACGATCGGTGTGGGGGCCGAGCCCGCGCGCATGGTCGACGTCCGCACGCGCGACGAACTGCTCGCGGCGCTCCAGGACGTCTGGGGTGAGGAGTGGTTCGTGCTCGGCGGCGGATCCAATCTGCTCGTCGGCGACGAGGAGTTCGACGGCACCGTGATCCGCATTCTCACGGGCGGTCACGCGCCGGTCGACGGCGCGGCAGACGGATACCAGCGGGTCGCGATCGAGGCCGGCCAGAACTGGGACGACTTCGTCGCGTGGGCCGTCTCGCAGGGCCTACAGGGCGTCGAAGCGATGAGCGGCATCCCCGGAACCGCGGGGGCTGCCCCGATCCAGAACGTCGGCGCGTACGGCCAGGAGATCGTGCAGACGCTCGTGTCGGTCGACCTGATCGACGAGGGATCCTCCGAGATCGTCACGGTTCCCGCCGGCGATCTCGGGCTCGGGCCGCGCACGTCCGACCTCAAGCGCCACTACGGGTCCGTGCCGGAGCGCAGCGCGGTCATCGTGGGGGTCACCCTCGACCTGCGCGTGGTCGGCACGGAGCCGCGGCCCGTCGCCGATGCGCGCATCCGCAGCGCGCTCGGCCTCGCCGCCGATGAGGCCGTCGCGCTGGCGGACGTGCGCGAGCGCGTGCTGCAGATCCGCCGGGCGAAGGGCATGGTGCTCGACCCCGACGACGCCGATACCCGCAGCGCCGGCAGCTTCTTCAACAATCCCATCGTGTCCGACGACATCGCGCGCGCGCTTCCCGACGGGTGCCCGACGTACCCCCTCGAGCCCGAGGTCGAGCAGGAGCAGGTGTTCGACCTCGCGACGTGGGACGGCCAGGTCGCGCCGATCGTGCCGCAGCCCGCCCTCGTGAAGGTCAGCGCGGCGTGGCTGATCGAGAACTCGGGGCTGCCGAAGGGGTTCGCGCTGCCGGGTTCGCGCGCGAGCCTGTCGACCAAGCACACGCTCGCGCTGACGAACCGCGGCGGCGCGAGCGCCGAGGAGATCGCGGAGCTGGCCCGGTTCGTGCGCACCCGCGTCGCCGCCGAGTACGGCATCGAGCTGAATCCCGAACCGGTCTTCGTCGGGGTCGAGCTCTAGGGCCCTACGCGAACAGCGCCTGCAGCCGGCGGATCCCCTCGAGCAGCTGGTCGTCGCCGAGGGCGTAGCTGAGGCGCAGGTAGCCGCTCGGGCCGAAGGCCTCGCCCGGCACGACCGCGACCTCGACCTCGTCGAGGATGAGGTCGGCGAGCTCGAGCGTCGTCTCGATCCGGCGGCCCTTCCACTCGCGGCCGAGCAGCCCGCGCACGTCGGGGTACACGTAGAACGCGCCCTTCGGCACCGGCACGTTCACGCCGTCGATCTTCGACAGCTCGTCGACCATGAGCGTGCGGCGGCGGTCGAAGGCCTCGCGGAACTCCTCGGCGGCATCCTGCGGGCCGGTGAGCGCGGCGATCGCGGCGTGCTGCGCGATGTTGTTGACGTTGCTCGTGAGGTGCGACTGCAGGTTCGCGGCGGCCTTCATCGCGGGCGCGGGGCCGACCATCCAGCCGACGCGCCACCCCGTCATGGCGTACGTCTTCGCGACGCCGTTGAGCAGGATCGTCTGGCCGGCGACCTCGGGAACCGCCTCGACGATCGATACGGCGCGCATGCCGTCGTACGTGAGGTTCTGGTAGATCTCGTCCGTAAGGATCCACACGCCGTGCTCGAGCGCCCAGCGCGCGATCCGCTCGGTCTCCTCGGGCGTGTACACGGATCCGGTGGGGTTCGACGGCGAGACGAACACGAGCGCCTTGGTCTTCTCGGTGCGCGCGGCCTCGAGCTGGTCGACCGTGACCTTGTAGTCCTGGTCGGCGCCGGCGAACACCGCGACGGGGGCGCCGTCGGCGAGCTGGATCGCCTCAGGGTACGTCGTCCAGTACGGCGAGGGCAGCAGCACCTCGTCGCCCGGGTTCAGGATGACCTGGAACGCCTGGTACACGGCCTGCTTGCCGCCGTTGGTGACGACGACCTGGTTCGGCTCGACCGCAAGGCCCGAATCGCGCAGGGTCTTGTCGACGATCGCCTTCTTCAGGGCCGGCAGGCCCGCGGCGGGGGAGTAGCGGAAGTTCGCGGGATCGTCGAGCGCGGCGCGCGCGGCGTCGACCACGTGCGCGGGGGTCGCGAAATCGGGCTCGCCGGCCGCGTAGGAGATGACGGGGCGGCCCTCGGCCTTCAGGGCCTTCGCCTTGGCGTCGACCTTGAGGGTCGCCGACTCGGCGATGGCGGAGATCTTCTGGGACAGCGATGCGCGTTCAGTCACCGTCTCAGCGTAACGATCGCGGGGCGATTCGTCGCGTGTCGCCGCCCACAAGGGGTACGCGGCCCCGCTGTCGAGAGGCGACACCCCGCTCGTCACTCGCTGCACACGCGCAGTGCGGTCCAGGCGCTCGCCCGTCCTGCGAACGACGACAGGTCGAGGTCGAGCAGTTCCCCCGCCCGCAAGATGTGCGCGCGCACCGTATGGCGGTGAATGCCGAGCGCCTCCGCCGTGCGGTCGTTCGACGCATCGTGATCGAGCCAGGCGCGCAGGTGCTCGTCGAGGGATCCGCCGGCGAGCCGCAGGGGTTCGAGCAGCGCGCGGGCGGCGGCGAGCTGGTCGGGGCCCGCCGACCGGAACAGGTCTGCAGATCCGGGGGAGTACGTCGCGACGCCCGCTGACGGCACGGCCGCGCGCGCCTCGTCGATCGCGGCGCCGAGGCGCGCGTAGGTGGTCGGACGCGAGAGGCCGACCGGCGCACCGAACCGCGTCCAGACGGGCTCCGGCGCATCCTCGCCCGGACCCAGCAGGATCACCGTGCGGTCGCCGTCCGGCGCGAAGAAGATCGAGCCCGGCGCGTGGCTGGCGCGCGCCTCGAGATAGTCGACAAGATCAACCTCACGTCCCGAGACCACCCCTGCACGCACGGGCTCGGCAGGCAAGGAGCCCCATGCCGCAACGGCTATGGAGCGGGCGAGTTCAACGTCGCCACCCGTGAGCGCGCGCAGCACTCCGGCGCGCAGCGCCGCGTGCCCGGAGGCGAGGTCGGAGGCGCGTTCGAGTGCGAACCCCGCCATCGCCACGACAGTGGTGATGACCGCGCGCGCCTCCTGGTCGACGTCGGTTCCGCGGATCGCCAGCGCACCGCGCAGCGCACCTCCGCGGCCGAGCGTCTGCACCTGGAAATCGGATCCGCCCGCGGAGAGAGTGTCGGCCGAGGGCACGCCGGCGTCGAGCATGCCGCTGACGGCATGAGCGAGCTGGGCGCTCGCCGCGGCGGGGAGGTCGTCGGGGCGCGCGACCGCGACATCGCCGCCGGCGTCGAACAGCCCGACCCACGCGCCGAGCTGGCGAGCGAGCTCGCCGATCGCCGCGGGCAGCGGATCGTCGCGCAGCGCCGCAAGCGAGACCGATCGCTGCGCCGAGAGCGCCCAGCTGCGCCGGGCGAACGCGTGAGCCGCCGCGGCGTCGGCACAGGCGCGCGAGACCGCGAGGAACGGCGTGCGATACGGCACCTCGAACAGCGGCAGCCCGGCGCGTTCGCAGGCAATGGCGAGGTCGGCAGGGATCCTCGCGGTGACGACCCCGATTCCGAATCCGAGTGCCTGCACGCCGCGGGAGACAAGGCGGTCGACGTACTCGTCAGCGCTCGTGCGGTCGAACTGCGATCCAGTGGTGAGCAGAGCGACGTGGTCGTCGAGGAACGGAGACGGATCCGGCAGGTCCGAACTGTGCACCCACCTGAGCTCGGCATCGAGGCGAGCGCGGGGGACGGTGGTGACGAGGCGGAGGTGCAGATCGCGCCGCTCGAGCAGCGCACCGAGCGTGGGTTCGGGCATCGTTCCTCCAAGGTGTCTAATTCAACGGCGAAGATTAGACGTCATGAACGATACCGCGCGGCCGAACCGTTCGTATTCTCGATACGTGAGCACGTCCGCGTGATCCATTCTCGCCGTCGCTGTCGACCGGCGACCGCCCCGACGAAGGGAACGACTCCATGAATGATGTCGAACGCGCGCTGCTGAGCACGATCTCCGGCAAGCTGTTCATCGCCGGCGAGTGGGTGGATGCCACAGGCGGCGCGACCCTCGACGTGCGCGACCCCGCGACGAACGAGGTGATCGCCCAGGTCGCCGATGCGACGGCCGACGACGCCACGCGCGCTCTGGACGCCGCCGTCGATGCGCAGGCCGAGTGGGCGGCGACCGCCCCGCGCCGGCGCAGCGAGATCCTGCGCCGCGCATGGGAACTCGTGCAGGAGCGGAAGCACGACCTCGCGCTCGTCATGACGCTCGAGATGGGGAAGCCTGTGTCGGAGTCGCTCGGCGAGGTCGGATACGGCGGCGAGTTCCTGCGCTGGTTCAGCGAAGAGGCCGTGCGCATCTCGGGCCGGTACGGGTCGACCCCCGAGGGCACGGGGCAGATGATCGTCTCCCAGCGCCCCGTCGGCCCGTGCTTCTTCATCACTCCGTGGAACTTCCCGTTCGCGATGGCGACGCGCAAGATCGCCCCGGCGCTCGCCGCGGGCTGCACCACCGTGATCAAGCCCCCGCAGCTGACGCCGCTGACGACGATGCTGTTCGTGCAGATCCTCGAGGAGGCGGGCGTGCCGAAGGGCGTCGTCAACGTCGTCACCTCGTCGAGCTCGAGCCGCGTGTCCGCGCCGATCATCGGCGACGACCGCCTGCGCAAGCTGTCGTTCACCGGATCCACCCCGGTGGGCAAGCGCCTCATCGCGCAGGCCGCCGAGAACGTGCTGCGCGTCTCGATGGAGCTCGGCGGCAACGCCCCGTTCGTCGTGTTCGAAGACGCCGACCTCGACAAAGCCGTCGAGGGCGCCCTTGCGGCGAAGTTCCGCAACATCGGCCAGGCCTGCACGGCGGCGAACCGCATCATCGTGCACGAGGACATCGCCGACGAGTTCACGAAGAGGGTCGCCGAGCGCGTGGCGGCGATGCAGATCGGGCGCGGCACCGAGGACGGCGTGCAGATCGGCCCGCTCATCGATTCCGACGCCGTCGACAAGGCCTCGGATCTCGTCGAGGACGCGGTCGCAAAGGGCGCCACCCTCGTGCACGGCGGCAAGCGGATCGACGGACCCGGCAGTTTCTTCGAGCCCACCGTGGTCTCGGGCCTCAGCCGCGACGCGGCGATCATGGACGAGGAGATCTTCGGCCCGGTGTTCGCCGTGATCACGTTCCGCACCGAGGAGGAAGCGATCGAGATCGCGAACGACACCGAGTACGGCCTCGTCTCCTATGTGTTCACCGAGGATCTGGCCCGAGGGCACCGCATGATCGAGCGCCTCGACACGGGCATGATGGGGCTCAACGCGGGCGTCGTCTCGAACGCCGCGGCGCCGTTCGGCGGCGTGAAGCAGTCGGGCATGGGCCGCGAGGGCGGGCTCGAGGGGATCCACGAGTACCTCGCGACGAAATACACGCTGCTGCCGACCGCGTAGACGTGGCACGCGCGGGAGGGGGCGCGAGTTCGCGCCCCCTCCCGGCATGCCGTATGCTTTCTAGAGCAGTTATTCACTGCATCCTTCGCCGTGCAACGGAGGCGGACGCGGTGTGAATACCACGGGCCGGCAGGCTCTAGGGCGGTAGCTCAATTGGCAGAGCAGCGGTCTCCAAAACCGCAGGTTGCAGGTTCGATTCCTGTCCGCCCTGCGCGTCAGCAATACGCTGACTCACGAAAGGTGACGAATGACCGAGGGTGGAGCGGGCGGCATGGCCGCCGCTGCGGGGGGCGCGAGCGCCGCCAAGAAGCCGAACTTCTTTGCGCGGATCGTGATCTTCTTCCGTGAGGTCATCGGAGAGCTCCGCAAGGTCGTCACTCCGACCCGCAAGGAGCTCGTCAAGTTTACGAGTGTCGTGCTCGGGTTCGTTGTGGTGATGATCGCGCTCATCCTCGGGCTCGATACGGTCTTCCAGATGGTGGTGGACGTCGTCTTCGGCGTCCCGAACTAAGACGAAAGAGGCAGAACCGTGTCCGAGAAACATCTCGACGACGCCGATTGGGCCCCCGCGGCCGAGCAATCGAGCGAAGAGGACGAGGCCCAGACCGGCAACGTCCTCGAAGGTAACGAACACGCCAGCGACGCCGCCGAGAACCGGGCGATGCACGTCGACGGCGAAGGCCTCGCAGACGGCGAAGAAATTTCTATCGCAGACCCGGAGGCAGACGCGATCGTGAACGACGCACTCAACATCGACGAGACCGCTGAGGCAGAGGCGGCCGCCGAGGTCCTGAACGACGACGCCGCCGAGAACGGCGAGGCCACGGCAGACGACGCTGCGGCTGAACCGGACGCGGCCGAAGAGGACGAAGACCCCTACGCCGAGTTCCGCGCCGAGTTGCGCACGCTCGAGGGCAAGTGGTACGTCATCCACTCGTACGCCGGCTTCGAGCGCAAGGTCAAGGCCAACATCGAGCAGCGCAAGTCGACGCTCGAGGTCGAGGAAGACATCTACCAGATCGAAGTTCCGATGGAAGATGTCGTCGAGATCAAGAACGGCCAGCGCAAGATGGTCACGCGCGTGCGCGTGCCGGGCTACGTGCTCGTGCGCATGGAGCTGAACGAAGACACATGGTCGGTCGTTCGCCACACGCCGGGCGTCACCGGATTCGTGGGCAACGCCCACAACCCCGCGCCGCTGCGCTTCGAAGAGGCGTTCAACATGCTCAAGCCGCTGGCCGAGCTGCGCGAGGCCGAGAAGGCTGCCGCGGGCGACCAGAAGGCGAAGGTCATCAACCAGAGCCGCACGATCGCCGCCGAGATCGACTTCGAGGTCAACGAGACGATCACGATCAAGGACGGTTCGTTCGCGGGTCTTCCCGGCACGATCAGCGAGATCAACCCGGCGAGCGGCAAGCTCACGGTGCTCGTCTCCCTGTTCGAGCGCGAGACGCCTGTCGAGCTGTCGTTCGACCAGGTCTCCAAGATGAACTGACCCCCTCGGGGTCTGTTCAGCGCCGCTTGGCGTATACTTCTTGAGTTTGCGCGTTTCGACGCGCCCATAGACACCACACCTCTTCGGGTGTGGGAGAGCACACGCACTCGGCGTGTGTTCGACGAAAGGAAACCCAATGGCACCGAAGAAGAAGGTCTCGGGGCTGATCAAGCTCCAGATCCAGGCCGGCCAGGCCAACCCCGCCCCGCCGATCGGCCCCGCGCTCGGTCAGCACGGCGTGAACATCATGGAGTTCTGCAAGGCGTACAACGCGGCGACCGAGCAGCAGCGCGGCAACGTCATCCCCGTGGAGATCACCGTCTACGAGGACCGCAGCTTCACGTTCATCCTGAAGACCCCGCCGGCCGCTGAGCTCATCAAGAAGGCAGCGGGCGTCAAGAGCGGTTCGGGCACGCCCCACACCGTCAAGGTCGGCAAGCTCACGAAGGCCCAGGTCGAGGAGATCGCCACGACCAAGAAGGCCGACCTGAACGCGAACGACCTCGAGGCTGCGTCGAAGATCATCGCCGGCACTGCCCGTTCCATGGGCATCACGGTTGAGGGCTGAGGGGATCGAAGATAATGGCTAAGTCCAAGGTTTACAACGCTGCCGCCGCAAAGGTGGAAGAGGGCAAGTTCTACACGCCCACCGAGGCCGTCACTCTCGCGAAGGAGCTCGGCTCGAAGAAGTTCAACTCGACCGTCGAGGTCGCGCTGAAGCTCGCGGTCGACCCGCGCAAGGCTGACCAGATGGTGCGCGGCACCGTCATGCTGCCGCACGGCACCGGTAAGACCGCCAAGGTCATCGTGTTCGCGACCGGCGACGCGGCTGAGGCCGCCATCGCCGCCGGTGCCGACGAGGTCGGCGGCGCCGAGCTCATCCAGCGCGTCGCTGACGGCTGGACCGACTTCGACTCGGCTGTTGCCGTTCCGGAGCTCATGGGCCAGGTCGGTCGCCTCGGTAAGGTGCTCGGTCCCCGTGGCCTCATGCCGAACCCGAAGACCGGAACCGTGACGCCGAACCCGGCGAAGGCGGTCGAGGAGATCAAGGGCGGCAAGATCGAGTTCCGCGTCGACAAGCACGCGAACCTCCACTTCATCGTCGGCAAGGCATCGTTCGACGCCGAGAAGCTCGACGCGAACATCGCCGCAGCTCTCGACGAGGTCGTGCGCCTCAAGCCGTCGAGCGCGAAGGGACGCTACATCCAGAAGGGTGTCGTGTCGACCACGTTCGGCCCGGGCATCCCGCTCGACGTGAGCGGCCTCGCGGTCTGATACCCGTCATACGAAGAACCCCCGGCGCATCGCACCGGGGGTTCTTCGCGTTTCACGAACCGGGCGCAAAGCGGTAGAGCACCTCGGGCCGGCCTCGTTTGCCGTACCGGTGCGAGCGCGCCACAGTGCCCTCTCCGACGAGATGGTCGAGATAGCGCCTCGCGCTCGCTCGCGACATGTCGCAGCGCTCGGCGATGTCGGACGCCGAGGCGGCAACGACGGGGTCGAGCGAGGCCCGAACGCGCTCGAGCGTCACAGCCGAGATGCCCTTCGGCGGGCTCGGATACGCCGCCTGAGGCGATACCCGCACGCGTCCCGTAGCGAGCAGGCGATCCACCTCGCTCTGTGCGAGCTGTTCATCGCGCTCCGACGGATCGGGCGCGATCCGCTCGTCCCGGTAGACAGCGAGTCGGTGGGCGAACACTTCCTGCGAGAAAGGCTTGATGAGGTAGCCCGCGACGCGACCCGCGAGAGCCTGGCGCACCGTGATCTGATCGCGGGAGGAGCTGATCACGATCACGTCGGGCGGCGATGTGCTCTGAGTGCGGATCCGGTGCAGCACCTCGATTCCGCTCACGTCGGGCAGGCGCAGATCGAGCAGGATGAGATCGATGTCCTCGCGACTGCCGACCGCGATCGCCGCGATCCCCGTACCGACGTTCGCTGCGACCGTGAAGCCGTCGAGCTCGGCGACGAAACGGGCGTGCAGGGCGCGTGCGTGCGGATCGTCGTCAACGATGAGCACGCGGAGCGCGGGGGTCATCGGCCGACCTTCATGTCGAACGCGAAGCGCGTGCCGCCCGACTCGGGGGAGGAGACCTCGACCGATCCGCCGCGGGCAGCGACCGCGCGTCGCACCATGTCGAGGCCGATTCCCCGACCGGTGCCGGAAGGATCGGCCTTGGTCGTGTACCCCCGCGCGAACAGCCGAGCCGCAGTCTCGGGTGCGATGCCCGGGCCATCGTCGTCGACGACCCCCACGAATCGACCGTCGGACTCTCGCAGAGTCAGACGCACGCGTGCGGCGCCTGCCTCACCCGCGTTGCGGCAGAGGTTCGCGACGACGAGCAGCACCTGATCATCGACGTCGCTCGCGACGTCGACATCCGATTCCAGCCGGGAATCGAGCGCGCTGAGCTCGGCGCCGAGCGCCTCGATCGTTGCGCGCAGCAGAGGCTGGCCCGTGAACTCCGAATCCTGAGGCGCGGCGTGCACGGTGGTCGTCTGGTCGATGTATGCGAGTGCCTCCGCGCTGTCCCCATGCGCGACGAGTCCACGGATCACATGGAGGCGCGTGTCGAACTCGTGCGATTGCTCGCGCAGCGCACGCGACATCCGCGCCGTGCTCTCGAGATCGCGCGTCGCCTCGTCGTGCTGGCGCAGCCGGCGCCGGATCGAGGTCGTCAGCACCGTGCTCGCGACCATACCGGCGATGAGTGCACCGCCGGTCCACGGCAACAGCTGACGCACGACGTCCTCGAAGTCCTGCGACATCCGCGAGGAGAGGATGCCGGTCGAGATCGCACCGATGACGACGCCGTTCGAGTCGATGACCGGCGCCTTCGCACGAAGCGTGCGTCCGATCGTGCCGTCGTCCATCTCCAGAACGTGTTCGCCCGCGAGCACGTCGGAGCTGTCGGTCGACACGACCAGCCCGCGCTCGGCGGCGGTCGGATGGGTCAGGCGCACTCCGTCCAGGTCCATGACCACGACGTAGTCGACACCGGCCGCGCGCTCGACGAGACTCGCGAGCGGCTGCAGCGCGGCCGCGGCAGGGGAGTCGTCAGGGGCCACGAGCGCCGCGTGCACCTGCTGGAGGTCCGCGAGGCCCGACGCGACGTCT
The DNA here is from genome assembly GCF_000422745.1 of Microbacterium gubbeenense DSM 15944. Lineage (GTDB taxonomy): Bacteria > Actinomycetota > Actinomycetes > Actinomycetales > Microbacteriaceae > Microbacterium > Microbacterium gubbeenense. Next base: position 194,317 of record NZ_AUGQ01000005.1, on the reverse strand, counting down.
GAGACGCGCTCCGCGGTCGCGTCGCGGATGCTGTCGCGCTGCACGGAGACGGCGATCGCCGCGGTACCGCCGACGCAGAGGAGAACGATCAGCGTCGGAAGGAGCAAGAGCGTCACTCGCGCGCTGCGCGTTCGTCGCCACCAGGCCATCGCCCGTCCCTCCCTATGGATCTGATCCGTGTGCATCAATGAGCACAAACCCGCATGCGCTCGAACGCGCGCGCCGCTTGATGCATGTTATCTACGACAGTGCCGTCAGCACGAAGGAGTGAAGCTATGCCGAAGAACGCGCGCGCCCGGAGAGGCGCAAGGCGGTCGATCTGGCGCATGATCGGCGGGTCGGTCGCGATCGTCGCGATCGGAATCGCGTCGTACGGGTCGATCGCGTCGGCTGCAGCGGGCCAGAACATCAGTGCGTCGCTGACGCTCATCGCGCCGGCGGCGGCCGGCGGCGGGTGGGACACCGTCGCGCGCGAGCTGCAACAGGCGCAGAAGGCGAACGGACTCGTCAACAACGTGCAGGTCGTGAACATGCCCGGCGCCGGGGGCACGATCGCGCTCAGCAACGTCACGGCCCTCGAGGGGCGGGCGAACAACCTGCTCGTCGGCGGAACGGGCCTGCTCGCAGCCACCGTGCAGTACGGATCCGACAAGACGCTCGACGACGTTACGAACCTCGCTGTGCTCTTCGAAGAGTATGACGTCATCGTCGTTCCGGCCGACTCACCGTACGAGACGCTCGACGATCTCGTCGAGGCGTGGCGAGCGGACCCCGCGGGGCTGCCGTGGACGGGCGGCGGATCCTTCGATCAGCTCGTCGTCACGGACCTCGCCCTGTCAGCTGGGATCGATCCCGTCGACACGACGTACATCTCGTCGGACGGCGGTGGTGAGGCGATCCAAGCGCTGCTGAATGGAACCGCGGCCGCGGCGACTGGCGGATATCCCGACAACATCGACCAGATCGAGTCGGGTCGACTCCGCGCGCTCGCGCTCGTCGCGGAGGAGCCGGTCGAGGGAATCGACATCCCGACCGCGCGAGAGCAGGGCTACGACGTCACCCTGTCGAACTGGCGCAGCCTGTCGGCGCCGAAAGGGCTCGAGGACGCTGAGATCGCCGAGCTCGAAGAGCTGATCGCCGCCTCGACCGAGACCGACGAATGGCGCGACGCCGTCGACCGCTATCACTGGACCGTGAATGTGCGCACAGGCGACGAACTCGACGAGTTCCTCGCCTCCGAGCGTGAGCGCATCGAGCGGCTGTACGAGGAGATGGGCCTATGAGCTTCCGGGACAATGCCACCGCGCTGTCGGCGACGATGGGTCGGCGGGTAGACCTCGCGCGGCGCGCGCTCGTGCGCGACCTGGTGATGCCGGCGTTGCTCCTGCTGTTCGCGGGCTATCTGACGTACGGCATCGTGACGATGGATATCCCTCCCGGCACGACCTTTCCCGGGCCGGGGTTCTTCCCCGCCATCATCGCGGTGGGCCTCGCTCTGTTCGCCGCGCTGCTCATCGTGCGCGCGCTGCGTGCCGAGCGGGGCGGATCCGGTGAAGCACAGACCGACAAGAGTCAGGAGGAGGACGCTACGGCACGGCGGTCGGGCGTCGACTGGCGCTCGCTCGCCTGGGTGGTGGCGGGATTTGCCGCATTCATCGTCCTGCTGCCGCTGCTCGGCTGGATCATCGCCGCGGGACTGCTGTTCTGGGCGATCGCACGCGGTTTCGGCGAGCGCCGGCATCTCATGAGCCTCGTCGTGGGGCTCACGACCAGTTCGTTGGCATACATCGCTTTCGACATGCTGCTCGGCATGTCGCTGCCCTCGGGCATTCTCGGATGGGGGTTCTGAACCGTGGAAACTCTGCAACTGCTCGGCGAGGGGTTCGCCGGCGCACTCAGCCTTCAGAACCTGATGTGGGTGCTCATCGGCTGTGTGCTGGGCACGGCGGTGGGCGTCATGCCGGGGCTCGGATCATCGATGGCGGTCGCGCTGCTGTTGCCCGTGACCTTCGCACTCGATCCGACGGCCGCGTTCATCATGTTCTCCGGTGTCTACTTCGGCGGCCTGTTCGGCGACTCCACCATGGGCATCCTGATGAACACGCCGGGCCAGGCGTCCGCCATCGCCTCGACGTTCGAGGGGCACAAGATGGCGCTCGACGGCAGAGCCGCGAAGGCTCTCGCGACCGCCGCGATCGGGGCCTTCATCGGCGGCATGGTCGCCTCGGTCGGTGTTGTGTTCCTCGCGCCCGTGCTCGCGGACTTCTCGACGCAGTTCGGGCCGGCAGAATTCTTCGCGCTCGCAGTGTTCGCGTTCGCGGCGACGTCGACGGTCGTGACGGATGACACGGTCAAGGGCCTCGCCTCGTTGTTCGTCGGGCTCGGCATCGCCGTCGTCGGCATTGACAGCGTCTCGGGCGCGCAGCGCTTCACGGCCGGATCCCCGTTCCTGTTCGACGGGATCTCACTGGTGACCGTGACGGTCGCGATCCTTGCGCTCGGTGAGGTGATCTACGTCGCCTGCCTCGAGCGGCACGTGAAAGGTGGTGCGATCGTGCGTCCGAAGGGCCGGCCGTGGCTGTCGAAGCGCGAGTTCCGCGAGGCGGCGCCCGCGTGGGCCCGGGGCACAGCGATCGGACTGCCCTTCGGCGTCGTGCCGGCCGGCGGATCCGAGATCCCCACGTTCCTCGCGTACGGCCTGGAGAAGCGCCTCGACAAGCGCCGCAAGGACCCGCAGTTCGGCAAGGGCGCGATCCGAGGCCTCGCCGCGCCGGAGGCTGCCGGCAACTCGACCACGGGCATGGCCATGGGGGCGCTGCTCTCTCTCGGACTGCCCATTTCGGCGACCGCGGCGATCATGCTCGCGGCGTTCCAGCAGTATGGGCTGCAGCCCGGGCCGCTGCTGTTCGACCGGGCGCCCGACCTGGTGTGGTCGTTGCTGGCGAGCTTCTTCATCGCCATGGTGGTGCTGCTGATCCTGAACCTGCCGTTCGCGATGCTGTGGGCGAAGCTCCTGCTGATCCCGAGACCATATCTGTACGCCGGAATCACGGTGTTCTGTGCAATGGGCATCTACGCGTCGTCGGGGTCGGTGTTCGATCTCGCGGTGCTGCTGGTCGTCGGCATCGTCGGATTCCTGATGCGAGCCCTCGACTTCCCGCTCGCGCCCCTCATCATCGGCATGGTGCTGGGCCCGCTGGCCGAGACGAGTCTGCGAGATGCGGCCATGAGCGCGAACGGAGACTTCGCGGTGCTCGTTCAGAGCCCGATCGCGATCGGTCTCTACGGCGTACTTGTTGTCGTGCTCGGGCTGTCGATCGTGAACAGGATCCTCGAGAAGCGTCGCGTCGCGAGCTGACGCGCGCCCCAGGAAGGCCGGCACCCGAGCGGGCGTCGGCCTTCCTGTCCGTTACTGCCCGGGAAGTCGTTGCAGAAAACTGGGAAGTAGCTGATGATGTAGTGAGGTGCCGGTATGGCGGTGTCCTCTACCGCTTCGTCCATCGCGCACCCCCTCGAGTGAAAGAGATGACGTCTCATGGCGAAAACAGCTGATCGGCGTAAGGTCCTAGCGGTACTGGCGGGAGGGCTCGTCCTCGGTGTCGGCGCGGCGGTGACGCTCGCCAACTGGAACGATTCCGAGTTCGCCGGGGGCGACTTCGGTGCGGGCACGTTCGTGTTCCAGGGATCCGTCGACGGTACGACCTGGACGGACCACGCGGCAGCCGGTGACGCGGCAGAGCTCACCTTCGAGACGGGGGCCGACAATCTCGCGCCCGGCGACGTCGTGTACGAGGCGTACGCGCTGAGCATCGAGGGGTCCAGCTCCGACGCGACGCTCGAATCGATCGCACCGGTGGACGCCGCGGGCACGCTCGTTGCCGACGGCCAGCTGACGATCGCATCGGTCGCCACCGGTTCGTTCGGTTGCGATGCGGCCGCCTTTGCCGGCGGCACGGCTATGCCGACGACGATCACCTCTGACGCCCCCGTCGTCAACCTCTGCCTGCAGGTCACGGCGACCGACTCGCTCGTGCAGGGCGCGACCGGAAGCGTGCTCTGGCAGTGGAACGCGGAGTCGGTCGAGTAGCGCGAACGGCCGATCGGATCCGGTGACGCTACCGACGACGCGACGCGAACTCCGCGATCGCGCGGCATCCGACGACGTTCCGGCGGCGGCCCTCGCCGCGCCGGGGCGACGTCGCGCGCGCGTCGGAGGTGTCGTCGGTGAGGTGCTGCTGTGGCTCGCAGCCGCAGCGGGACTGATCTGCATCGTGCTCGTGATCCTCGCGTACACGGCGAACATCACGCTGATCATGTTCCGCACGGGATCGATGGAACCGACGATTCCCGCCGGTTCGGTCGCGGTGGTGCAGCAGGTCGATGCGGCTGCGGTGTCCGTGGGGGATGTCGTCACCGTGGATCGCGCGGGGGAGCTTCCCATCACGCACCGGGTCACGTCGGTCGCGGCGGGCGCGTCGGCGGACGAGCGCGTGATCACGATGCGCGGCGATGCGAATGACGTCGAGGATCCGGCGCCCTACGACGTGAAGACGGTGCGCACCGTGCTGTTCTCGGTGCCGGGTTTGGCTCAGGTGATCGTGGCGATGAGCAACCCGTTGGTGCTCGGCGGCATCACCATCGCCGCGACGGTGCTGGTTGTCTGGGCGTTCTGGCCGCGGGAGACGAAGCAGGAAGACGCATCATGAGGCGACGGATCGGCGGTGGCGTTGTGGTCGGCGTGCTCGGCGTTGTCCTGTGCGCCGCGCCCGCGTCTGCGGCCTCGGAGACCGAAGTCGTCCAGGGCGAGTACGTGCGCCTCGTCTCCGTCGCCGATTGGGATCGCGCAGCGGCGATGGCGCCCGGCGAGAGCATGAGATGGGACCTCGAGATCAGCGCCGACGCCCCCGAGCCCGGCACGCTGACCATCGCGATGAGCGCGGCCGGCGAGACGCCGCTCGTCGTCGATGCGGCGCTGTGCTTCGAGGAATGGCAGGGCGAGACCTGCCCCGGCGGCGCGGAAGACCTGCGTGCGGCGTGGGAGATCTCGCGCGACGGAGAACTGGTCACCCTCGAGGAGTTCGACGCGGCCGACGTCGCGAACCTGCGCCTGCAGGTCGGCGTCCTCGGCGGATCCGCGGGGGACACCACCCAAATGCGCGTCTACGCGATCGGTGCGGGGGAGCGCGTCGGAACCGGCCCGGGTCTCTCCCCGACGGGCGGCTGGTCGGCCTCACCCTGGCTCCTCGGCGGCGGGGCCATGCTGCTGGTCGGCACCGCATCGCTGATCCTGGTGCGCTCCGCGCGGCAGAACGGGGGCGCATCATGACCCGCGCGCGCCGAACACGAATCCTGCGGCGCACGCTCGCCGGCCTCGCGGGTTTCGCGATGCTCGCGGGCGTTGCTCTCGCGCCGTCCGCGGAGAACACCGAAGCGGGCTGGACCGACGCGGAGGTGGGGGCGACGCAGTTCGCGGCGGCGACTATGCCTACGCCGATTCCTTGGGGTGCTGCGCCCCAATGCGACGCGCGGAACAGACTACTCGTCGGCGGTCGGATCACGATACGTTGGCGGCTCCCTGAAGGGACGGCTGGATACACTGCCGACAATATTGAATTCGGCCAGGAGATCGATGGTGTACTTGATCCGATCCTCAGCGGTCTGCTGGGTTCTCACAGCACGACTGGTACTCCGAGTGGGTACACGACTGTCGTGTCTGGCGGGTTGCTGAGCAACCTCCTCGGTGGCTCCTCCAGATTTGCACTTCGTCTGACTGGTCCGGGAGATTGGGTCTCTCCGTGGCTCGTCGCTGACGTCACGATTCCACCCTTGGTCGGAAATGGAACGTGCAGCTTAAGCAGTACAGCGAACGGCTGACGCCCTCAGCTCTCGTCGTTCAACGCATGCAGCAGCGCCGCGAGCCGCTCGATGTCGTCGAGATCCCAGTCGGCGAGCTTGTCGCGCAGCGTGCGCTCGCTCGGGTCGTCGCGGATCTCATCGAACTTCGCCCGTCCCTCCGGCGTCACCTCGAGCAGCTGCGCGCGGCGGTCGGCGGGATCCGGGGTGCGCATGACGAGACCGAGGCCCTCGAGCGAGGAGACGGCGCGACTGAGATGACCCTTGTCGAGCACCATCTGCTCCGCCACCGCGGTCGCTGTAATGGGGCCCGACTGCGAGATCGTCACGAACACTTTGTAGGTGCCCGGCAACAGCCCGGGCGAGAGCCGATCGGCCCGCCGCACGATGAGCCGCCGGAAGCGGCCCACCATGTTGACGAATTCGCCCTCGACAGATCGGATCGCCTCGAGGCGATCGTCGGGGGAGTCAGCGTGCGTCGTCGTCATCTTCAGTCTCCGAGCGTACCGGCAGTCTGACCGCGCCGGTTGAGGCGAGCGCCACATCCCAGGCCTCGCTGTACCCCGGGTGCTCGCGCTCGGCCTCGTCCCACGCCTCGTCGGAAGGCTCCGCCGGTGCGGCGCTGACGACGGCGGACGACGCTTCCTTCTCCTGCGCGGCCTTCAGCTGTTCCTGGGTGTTCTTGCGGTTGAGCGACGTGTTCGGCAGGAAACAGATGGCGATCAGGCTGAGCAGCGCGAGCGGCACGCCTACAAGGAACGCGTGCGAGATCGACGTCGCCGACACCTGTTCGATGATCGTGGCGATCGCCTCGGGCATGCCGCGCGTCGGCGGCAGCCCGCCGCTCGTGAGCGTTTGGCCGATGTCCTGTGCGGCGGCGGGGTCGGTGGTTGCGATCTGAGCGATCGCGGCCTCGATATCACCCTTGCGATCGTCGAACAGGTTCGTCATGCTCGCGGCCAGCACGGATCCCATCACGGCGACGCCGACCGTACCGCCGACCGAGCGGAAGAAGTTCACACCGCTCGACGCGACGCCGATCTCGCGAGGGTTGGTCGAGTTCTGCACCACGAGCACGAGGTTCTGCATCGTCATGCCCGTGCCGGCTCCGAGCACGAACATGAACACGCCTGCCAACACGAGCGACGTGTCGTACTGCAGGGTCGACAGCAGCGAGGTGCCGATGACCATGAGCACGCCGCCGGTGACGACGTAGCGCTTCCACTTGCCGGTGCGCGAGACGAGCTGTCCGATGACGACGGACGCGCCCATCATTCCGAGCGCCATCGGGATCGTCATGAGGCCGGCCTCGGTGGGACCGAATCCGCGGGACACCTGCATGTACTGCGCGAGGTAAACGGCCGTTCCGAACATCGACACGCCGATCGAGATCGACGCGAGCACAGCGAGCGTGAACGTCTTGTTGCGGAACAGGGTCATCGGAATGAGCGGCTCGGCGACCTTCATCTCGACGATGATGAAACCGACGGTCGCGACGACCGCGATGCCGACCATGTACAGCGTCTCCCAGCTGGCCCAGCCGTACGTCTGCACGTTCGAGATCCACACGAGCAGGAAGCCTGCGGCCACCGACAGCAGCACGATGCCGAAGTAGTCGATCCGTACCTTCTCGGGCTTGGCCTGGTGGATCTTGAGCGTCTTGGTGAGCACGATGAACGCCGCGATGCCGAGCGGAACGCCGACGTAGAAGTTCCAGTGCCAACTGATGGTGTCGGTGAGGAAGCCGCCGAGCAGAGGGCCACCGACGGTTCCGATCGACATGACGCCCGCGAACAGGCCCATGTACTTGCCGCGCTCACGCGGGCTCAGGATGTCCGCCATCAGCACCTGGCTGAGCGCTTGGAGCCCGCCGCCGCCGATGCCCTGCAGGGCGCGGAAGAAGATCAGCATCTCGGCCGACTGCGACAGCCCGGCTCCGGCCGACGCCAGCACGAAGAGCACGAGCGCCGTGAGCATCAGAACCTTGCGGTTCACGAGATCAGCGAGCTTGCCCCAGATCGGGGTGGAGATCGCGGTCGTGAGCAAGGTCATCGTGATGACCCAGGTGTACTGCGTCTGCGTGCCGCCGAGATCGTCGACGATGATCGGCATCGACGAGCCGACGACCGTCATCGACAGCATCGAGCAGAACATGGCCAAGAGGAGGCCGGAGAGCGCTTCGAGCTTCTGGCGGGTGGCCTTCTTTTCGCTGGGCGAGGTCAAGCTATTCCTTTCGAGGAAGGATCAGAGAAAGTTGCGTACAGTCAACTATATCGTTGTGGTTGACCTCCGACAACCAATCGTGCTGTGTCTTTGCTGGGATCCATGAGGGGGTCGACTATCGTCGGATCTGATGATGTCTCCGGAGCTCCAGTCACGCGTCGTGGCCGATTCGCGCGATCGCGTGGAGTGGCTCCGGGCGCGGTCGCAGGGCATTACGGCGACCGACGTGGCGCATCTGTCGACGCCCGCGTCGATCCTTCGGGCGGCGAAGCAGAAACTGCGCCCGAGCGGATTCTCGGGCAATGCCTATACCGATCACGGGCGCCGACGCGAGCCGGAGATCGCTGCGTGGGTGGAGGCGGAGCACGGGATCCTGCCCTCGAGCGCGCTGTTCCGTGCGGAGATCGAGAGGCGCCATCTCGCGACGCCCGACGGGGTGGTCGAGGACGCGAGTGGACACGTGATCCTGAGCGAGATCAAAACGACGAACAAGCCGTGGCGCACGATTCCGCGTCAGTACCTGCGCCAGGTCTGGTGGCAGCAACACGTGCTCGGCGCCGAGCGCACGCTGTTCGCGTGGGAGGAGCACCGCGACTTCAGCCCGATTCACGACGAGCCGAAGTGCGTGTGGATCGACCGCGACGACAAGGAGATCGCGAACCTCGTCGGCATGGCCACGTCTCTGATCGACGAGCTGTACCGCATGACCACGGGTGGATCCATCAACCAGGACGGCATGAGCCCGCGCGAGCAGGCGATGCTGCGCGCGGCGACGCAGGATGCGTATCGCGCGCTTGCGCTGATCGACTGACGGCGGATCCCCAGTGACGCGAGTTGGCGCGAGCGCCGCGCGTGTCGTAAGCTAGTCGGAGCCGAAGACCGCCGGTCGTTGGAAACCCTGGTTTCCGATCGAAGCACTGCTTGAGCAGGGGCCCGCGCAGGTGTACTGAGAGTTTCTGAGCTCCGTGCGCCTCGCGCCGGAGCTTTTTTCATGTGTGCAGGTGGGCGCGGCCGGTTCCTCACCACCGTGAAGAACCTCGTACGTATCAAGGAGTGGCCATGGCGCTGAAGGAAGCATCGGTCGCCGAGCTCGCGAATAAGTTCGAGAGTTCGACCGCCGTTCTGCTCACCGAATACCGCGGCCTGACGGTCGAGGAGCTCAAGGAGCTCCGCGACAGCATTCGTCAGGATGCGGAATACGCCGTGGTGAAGAACACGCTGACCAAGATCGCTGCCGGTAAGGCAGGGGTCGAGGGGCTCGACGAGAACCTTCAGGGTCCGTCGGCACTTGCTTTCGTTCACGGTGACCCTGTCGCCGTCGCGAAGGGTCTGCGCACCTTTGCCAAGGCACACCCTCTTCTCGTGATCAAGGGCGGGTACTTCGATGGTGCCCCGCTCTCGGCTGAGGAAGTCAACAAGCTTGCAGACCTGGAGAGCCGTGAGGTTCTGCTGTCGAAGGTCGCGGGCATGATGAAGGCTTCGATGTCGAAGGCTGCTGCCGTCTTCCAGGCGCTGCCGGCCAAGACGGTTCGCACCGTCGAGGCGCTGCGCGAGAAGCAGGAGAACGCGGGCTGATAGCCGGCGTTCGCATAAACCACCTACCTACCTCACAAACACAGGAGAAATATCATGGCGAAGCTCAGCACTGAAGAGCTGCTCAGCGCGTTCGAGGAGCTCACGCTCATCGAGCTCAGCGAGTTCGTGAAGGCGTTCGAGGAGAAGTTCGACGTCACCGCTGCTGCCCCCGTTGCCGCTGTTGCCGCTGGCGCGCCCGCCGCTGCCGCGGAAGAGGCCGAGGAGCAGACCGAGTTCGACGTCATCCTCGAGGGTGCCGGCGACAAGAAGATCCAGGTCATCAAGGCTGTCCGCGAGCTCACCTCGCTCGGTCTCGGCGACGCGAAGGGCCTCGTTGACGGCGCCCCGAAGGCTGTCCTCGAGGGCGTTGCCAAGGACGCTGCCGAGGCTGCCAAGGCGAAGCTCGAAGAGGCCGGCGCCTCGGTTACCGTCAAGTAACCAGCTGCTTGCTTTCGAAGCCCCGCGGATCCGTTCGGATCCGCGGGGCTTCGTGCATTCCGGGGGCCTGAAGATGCCTGCAACTGCTCTAAAAGTTGGATATTGGAGCAGTTGGGGGAAGGTTGAGTGGGCCGGTTCCTGAACCTGCCTGTAACTGCTCTATATGCCGCAACTTGGAGCAGTTGGGGGAAGGTTGAGGGGGTCGGTTCCTGAACCTGCCTCCAACTGCTCTAAAGACCGCAACTCGGAGCGGTTGCAGGCATGTTGAGGAGTGCTCACCGCCCGGGGATGGACCACAGCGGCTAGTTGAGCTTGGCGCCCGGCATCGGTGTCGGCGAGGGGATCGTATCGGGGCCGCGCGTAGCCATCGGGGTGGGCTGTTGCCCGGCTGGCGGATCCTCGGGCGTGCCGCCGGGCGTCGCCGGTTCGTCAGTCGCCTCTGGCTCTTCAAGCTCTTCAGGCGCTGGGTCTGGGGCGTACTTGGTTCCGGCGTCTGCGTGCCCGGGCTCGGGGCAGGTTCCTGTGGCGTGCTCGGATCCGGTGTCGGGCTCGGAGCGGGCTCTGGTGTCGGCGTCGGCGTCGCGCTCGGTTCGGGCTCCGGTGTGGCCGTCGGGGTCGGGTCCGGAGTGGACGTGGGTGAGGGAATGGACGTGGGTGTGGGGGTCGGGCTCACGACCGGCTCTGTGATGATGACCGGTTCGTCACAGTGAATCGCCCCGGGTTTAGTGGAGGGCGAGTTCTCCCAGCGCCGGCTGACGCTGGGAGTTGATCTCACGGTAGTACTCGTTCTCCTTCTCGATGGGTGTGAGATAGTCGATCGATGAGTGCAGCCGGTTCTCGTTGAACCAGTGCACCCAGGAGAGCGTGGCGAGTTCGAGCTCATCGGCGGTCCGGAACGGGCCGTCGATCTTCACGCACTCGGTCTTGTAGAGACCCACGACGGTCTCGGCGAGGGCGTTATCGTAACTGTCGCCGACGGTCCCGATCGAGGCGATCGCCCCGACGTCCGCGAGCCGTTCGGAGTAGCGCAAAGCGGTGTATTGAGCTCCGGCGTCCGAATGCTGAATGACGCCGGTGACGTCTTCGCCGGCCCGGTCCCGAACCCAGAGCGCCATCTCCAGCGCGTCCAACGGCAGGTCGGTGGGCATCCGGTCCATGGTCCGCCACCCGACGATTCGTCGCGAGAACACGTCGGTCACGAACGCGGTGAACGCCATCCCCGACCACGTCGGAACATAGGTGAAGTCGACCACCCAGAGCTCGTTCGGCCTGTCCGCGTGGAAGCAGCGTTGCACGTGATCCGGTGGACGGAAAGCAGCACCGTCACCTTTCGTGGTGATGAACTGCTTTCCGCGGCGGATCCCACGCAGCCCCTGCTGCCGCATGAGTCGCTCGACCGTGCATCGGGCCACGACGATGCCCTCACGTTTGAGCAGCCGCCAGACCTTCCGGGCGCCGCTGATCCCGCGGCCCAGCTTGCGGTCCCAGAACACCCGCTCGATCTGGACCACCAGCTCCGCATCCGCGATCGCTCTGGCAGACGGGGGACGCTTCTTGAACGCGTAGTAACCGGACGGGGCGATCGGCACGGCATGCTCGGTGAGCACCCGGCAGATCGGCTCGACCCCGAACCGGTCACGATGATCGTCGATGAACTGAACTACCACGGCAGTCGCGGGTCGAGCTCCCGCGCGAAGAACGAGGACGCCGCCAACAAAATCTCGTTGGCACGCTTCAACTCGCGCACCTCGGCCTCGAGCGCTTTGATGCGCTGCGTCTCGTTCGTCGTGGTCCCGGGGCGTTCACCAGCGTCGATCGCGGCCTGCTTGCACCAGCCACGCAACGTATCGGCGTTCACGCCCACACGCTGCCCGATCCGGATCACCGCCGCGTTCAACGACAACTCCGGATCTTCCTTCCTGGCCTCGGCAACAAGCCGCATCGCACGCTCACGAAGCTCCGGCGGATACTTCCTCGGTGCTGGCATAGTCATCATCCTCTCGGGGAATCAGACCCTCCACGAGACCCGGGGCGATTCACAGATCCCAGGTGCGCTCTCCACGTCGTCTGTGACAGCCGTCACGAAATAGAAGTACTTGCCAGGCTCGGTGGGAATGTCAGCCGTGAACTCTTCAACGTCGCGTTCGCCGGCTTCTTCGGCCTCATCGAACGTTTCATCGGTGCCGATGTACACCTTGTAGGACTCGGCATCGTCGACCTCGGTCCACGTCACGTGGACTTCATCGTCCGCGAGCGTGGCCTCGACTGACTCAGGTGCTGCAGGCGGCGCCGGACTCGGCTTCTCCGGGGCTGGCTTCTGCGGCTGCGCTGGGGCCGTGCTCGCCGTCGGGCTCGGAGTTTTGAGCGGCGCAGGAGTTTCGACGGGGCGCGGCGTCTCTGACGGTGTCGCCGTCGGCTCCGGAGTGGGCGTCACCGTTGGCTCCGGCTCGGGCGCTGGGGCGGGCGCGACGGTCGGCGCCGGTGTAGGTGTTGCCGTGGGCTCAGGCGTCGGTGTGGGTGTCGGCTCAGGCGTGGCCGTGGGCTCCGGCTCCGGCGTCGTGAGTGGCGTCGGCGTCTCGAGGGGCACCGGCGCGGGCTGCGGAAGCGGTGCGGCCGTCGGCTCAGGTTCAGGGGTCGGCTCGGGAGCAGGCTCCGGCTCGGGGGTGGTCGACGGCGTCGGGGCAGTCGACGGGGCCGGGGGAGTCGTCGGTTCAGCCGCCTCCAGCGCCGCGAGGAGGGCGTCGAGCACGCCCAGACCCGACAACGCGGAGCTGGCGGGGGGAGTGGCCGATCCTGGATACTGCACGGAGATGGCCACGTCGGCGCGCACCTGATCCGGCGTCAGCGCGATCGTGATCGTCGCGGCGCCACTGGGGTCGATGGTCGTGGCGCCCAGCTCGGGGCCCGCAATGGATCGCACGCTCGCCGTCGAACGGTGCATGCCGATGCCGCCCGCGCCGACAGGCGTCGTCGTCCCCGGTGCGTGCACGCCGATCGAGCGGCCCGGCTCACCCTGGAGACTGATCGCGATCGTTCGTGCGCGCGCGTTGACGACGCTCGCGCCGACAATATCGAGCGCCGCGCTCTCTGGATCCTGGTCGTCTGATCTCGTGTCGGTCACCGGAGCCTCGGGGGCCTCGGTCGCGGCGAGGTCGTCCGATGCTTCGATGGATGCGGAGCCAGGTGCGCCTGACCCGAATTCGCTGCTGGCCGTCGGCGTCGACAAGTGGGTGGCTGTGGCGCCGGCGATCACGAGGGCAGCGACGACGGCCGCCGCGACGCCCGCCGTGACGAGGCCGCCGACGGTCCAGGCAGCGGATCTGCGGCCCGTGTGCGCTGCGGAGCCCCCGGCGAGCACGGCGCCGCCGAGCACCGCACCGCCTTCGACGACTGCCGCGGGCATCGGAATGAGCGCAATCTGCCCGACCTCTCGGCGATCGAGCGCCAAGAGATACGCGCTCGCGGCCGGGATGCCGATCGCGAGCGGCAACAGGATCATCGCGAGGCGGCCGCCGATGCTGTCCGCTTCGGCGGCGACGACGCTGCACCGCGCGCAGTCGTCGATGTGCGCCGCGAGCTTCTTGCGGTCGCGGGATCCGATGTGGCCGCGGCGACGCGCGCTGAGGTGCTCGATCGCCCACCGGTGCTCGGATCCGGCCTCAGCCGTCGCGAGCTGCGCCTGGAGCCACGCCCCGCGCACGCCCTCGCGGGCGCGCGAGACGAGCTGAGCGACGGCGGTCGCCTTCATCCCGAGCAGCGGGGCGATCTCGCGGGTCGTCAACTGTTCGATCTCGCTGTACCAGAGCGCTTCCTGCCATCGCGTCGGAAGGCTGCGGAAGGCCGTGTGGGTGATGCCGCGATCAAGAGAGGCCTCAGCGGCTTCATTCACGCTGTCCGCGTCGTCGTCGAGTTCGTCTCGCGCTTGGTTGTCACGTGAGCGTCCCCAGGCCGCCGCGGTGCTACGGATCGTCGTGAACAGATACGCGCGAAAGGAGCTCGTCGGACCGCCGCCCCGACGGATGGTCTGGAAGATTTTGGCGTATGCCTCTTGCACGAGATCATCGGCGTCGATGTCGGTCGTGATGCTTGTCGCGGCAACGATGCCGGCGCCGTAGTGGCGTGCCCATAGTGCGCGAAATGCTGCTGTATCGCCCGAGCGAGAACGCAGGACGAGATCGACGTCCGACACGTCTGCGACGTCGCCGACGCCGCTTTCGTGTGGGTGGGGCATGGCACTCCTTCGGCTTTCAGGCCACACACGATTCTGCACCTCACGCGGTGATCGCGCCAACCTTTGTGGATAAGTCGCAGAGGATCTTTAGCTTGATCAGCCAATTCTCGGATTGCGTCCCCGCAGAGGCGAAGGCAGGCATCAACACTGGCTCCGCGCTCCAGTGAATCTGGAGGAACACGCGGCACACGTCGCTCGCGTCGAGTGAATACAACACCGGAGGTTGCTGAATCGTGACCTATGCACGTACCCTGGCAAGGCTATGTCTGCGCTGGAGATGTACTGAATCTTCGGCACGACAGGCAGTCCACTACGAACTCGCGACAACGTCGCCACGATTGCATGGGGGAGATCCTTGCATTCACGATTCAAAAAGAGCGCCACGCTGAGCGCGTTCGGCGCCGCTGCGGCGCTGGCCGCGAGCGGCCTGATGGTCGCACCGGCCGCCGCGGATGACGCGCCGGCCCCGACCGTCACGGTCGACCAGCTGGCCCCGCAGGCCTTCGCCATTCCTGGCGTTGTCGGCGTGACCACCAACGGCACCGACATCTTCATCAAGGTCGACGACAGCGCTGACGGGTCGGGCGGCATGCAGGCCAACGCCAAGAGTGCCGATGTCACCTCGCAGGCCAACGCTCTTGCCGCGCAGTTCGCTGGCGTCAAGGTTGTCGAGGGCACCATCATGCAGGCCACCTCGTCCAACGAGGTCGTCGGCGGCGCGGGCATCGCGATGGGCTACGACGAGAACAGCGCTCAGGGCGTCTGCTCGGTGGGCTTCAACGCCTGGTCGCCCGAGGGCAAGCCGGCCGTGCTCACCGCCGGTCACTGCGTGGGCGACTTCACCAACGTGCTCACGACGGCACCCTCGGGTGACGATGCGTCGGGCGGCACGCAGCCGAGCCTGATGGCGAGCCTCGGCACATTCGGGTTCAGCCAGTTCGGCATGCCCGGCACCCAGCCGATCGACCCGGCGAACCCGCCGTCGAACGTTGATATTGCGACCGACATCGCGGTCATCGATAACATCAACCCCGACCTCACGCTGCTTCCGACCGTGACGAAGTGGGGCGCCGAGGCGGCCGCGAACGACGACCTCGCCGCCGATTCGGTTCCGGTAACGAGCGTCGCCGAGGCGCAGATCGGTGAGCACCTGTTCCGCTCGGGCCGCACCAGCGGCGCGTACGCGGGCACCGTCCAGGAGCGCGGCGTGCAGCTCATCGGCGACGATGAGGGCAACGCGTACCCGGTGTACGGCTTCCAGGTCATCGCGGATGACACGAGCCTTGACTTCTCGCAGGGTGGCGACTCGGGTGGTTCCGTGATCACCGATTCGGGCGCGGCCGTGGGCACGGTCAGCGGTAGCCCCGGCCCGGGTCAGCCCGGCGACGAGACCGCATGGTTCGCCGATCTCCCCCACGCTCTTGACGTGATTCGCGAGAACGCCGGCGACTACCAGGTCATGCTCGACATCGCCGAGCCGGCCATCACCTCGGCTACGGCCGAGCGCGGCGGCGTCTTCGAGGGCACCGCGCCCGCGAACGCCGACGTGGCGATCTCGGGCGACATCGAGGCAACGGTTCCGGCTGACGAGAACGGAAACTTCTCGTTCCCGGCTCCGGATGAGGTCGGCTCGTTCGACATCACGCTGCAGGCCACGCAGGGCTTCAACATCTCCGACAAGGTCAACGAGACGGTCAAGACCTCGCAGATCCAGGTCGACGCTCCCGCGATCACCAGCCCGAGCAACGAGTCCTCCTCGACGAGCGCCGTGACCGAGATCACGGGTACCGGCATGCCGGGCGCCACGGTCGAGCTCCAGGGCGACGCCGAGGGCACCGCGAAGGTGAACGAGAACGGCAACTGGTCGATCGCGACCGAGCTCGGCTTCGGTGCATACACGGTCGGGGCGACGCAGTCGGTCTCGGGCGTCACGTCCGAGGCGCGCTGGGTCTCGTTCCAGGTCGTTCCGGGCGCTCCGACGCTCGTGACGCCGCAGGACGGCGCAACCCTCGATGAGGGTCAGCTCACCGCAGTCGTCGGCGAGTCGCCGATCGCCGGCGCCGACGTCAAGGTCGTCGTCGAGGGTGCGGATGGCGTCGTTGCACGCGGTTCGGCCACGGTCGATGGCGGATCCTGGATGGCTGAGCTGTCCGACGCGCTCGTTCCGGGTGCGTACACGGTGAAGGCCACGCAGTCGATCGACGGCGTCTCGAGCAGCTCGGTCTCGGCCAGCTTCGAGGTCGTCGCAGCGGCTGGCGGCGGCGGCGGTGAGGAGCCGACTGAGGCTCCGACGGCTGCTCCGTCCGAGACGCCTGGCCCCGGTGGCCTCGCACCGACCGGTGCTGACACCGCGTCGGTCGTCGCACCGTTCGCCGGTGGCGCCGCGGTCATCCTCCTCGCCGGCATCACGCTTCTCGTGATCCGTCGCGTGAAGAGCGCCTGACTCTCCTAAGAGTCGAACCCGCTGGGGCGGGGTGAGCTGAGAAGCTCGCCCCGCCCCAGCGGCGTTTCTCCGCCCGGTGCTCTCGCCAAGGCGCGCACGGTATGATCGGTGGCGTCGCGACTGGCGCACGAGGTGGGTCACCACCGGGAAGCGACACACTGAACGGTATTCGGTCGCGCGCCTGGGCCGAAGCGATCATCCGACAACCGCCACGTCCGTTCTGGAGCACGCATGACCGATTCGCTGTTCAACGCCCCCCTCGCCGAGGTCGACCCCGAGATCGCGGAGGTTCTGCAGCGGGAGCTCGACCGCCAGCGCGGTTTCCTCGAGATGATCGCATCGGAGAACTTCGTTCCCGTGTCGGTTCTGCAGTCGCAGGGATCCGTTCTGACGAACAAGTACGCCGAGGGCTACCCCGGGCGCCGCTACTACGGCGGCTGCGAGGAGGTCGACGTCGCGGAGAACCTCGCGATCGAGCGCGCCAAGGCGCTGTTCGGATCCGCGTTCGCGAACGTTCAGCCGCACTCGGGCGCATCGGCGAACGCCGCCGTGCTGCACGCGCTGGCGCGCCAGGGCGACACCGTGCTCGGCCTGTCGCTCGACCACGGCGGTCACCTCACCCACGGCATGAAGATCAACTTCTCGGGCCGCCTCTACGACATCGTGGCGTACGGCGTCGACGCCGAGACCTCGCTCGTCGACATGGACGAGGTGCGCCGACTGGCGCACGAGCACAAGCCCAAGGTCATCATCGCGGGCTGGTCCGCGTACCCCCGCCAGCTCGACTTCGCGGAGTTCCGCAAGATCGCCGATGAGGTCGGCGCGTACCTGTGGGTCGACATGGCGCATTTCGCGGGCCTCGTGGCCGCTGGTGTGCACCCGAACCCTGTGCCGCACGCGCACGTCGTCTCGTCGACGGTGCACAAGACGATCGGCGGTCCGCGTTCGGGGTTCATCCTCTCGAACGACGCCGACATCGCGAAGAAGATCAATTCCGCGGTGTTCCCTGGCCAACAGGGCGGTCCGCTCATGCACGTGATCGCCGCGAAGGCGACCGCGTTCAAGCTCGCCGCGACCGACGCCTTCGCCGACCGCCAGCGTCGCACGGTCCGCGGAGCCCAGCTCCTCGCCGAGCGCCTCACCCAGGCCGATGTCGCGGGCGCTGGCATCACGCTGCGCTCGGGCGGCACTGACGTGCACCTCGTGCTCGTCGACCTGCGCGACGCCGCGATCAACGGCAAGGAGGCCGAGGACCTCCTGCACGAGATCCGCATCACGGTGAACCGCAACTCGGTGCCGAATGACCCGCGCCCGCCGATGGTCACGTCTGGTCTTCGCATCGGCACGCCCGCGCTCGCGACGCGCGGCTTCGGTGACGAGGAGTTCACCGAGGTCGCCGACATCATCGCGAGCGTGCTGCTGCCGAACCCTGACATCGCCGCGCTCAACGCACGCGTCGCGGCGCTGGCCGAGAAGTTCCCGCTGTACCCCGGGCTCGAGGGCGCAGGCCAGGGCTACACCGCATGACCGCGCAGATCCTCGATGGAAAGGCCGCTTCGGCCACCATCAAGGCCGAGCTGACCGAGCGCGTCGCCACGCTCAAGGAGCAGGGCGTGACGCCGGGCATCGCCACGGTGCTCGTGGGGGCGGATCCGGCGTCGCAGCTGTACGTCGGCATGAAGCATCGGCAGTCCGAGGCGGTGGGCATGAACTCGATCCAGCGCGAGCTGCCCGCCGACGCGACTCAGGTCGAGGTCGAGCAGCTGATCGATGAGCTCAATGCGGATCCGACCTGTCACGGGTACATCGTGCAGTTGCCGTTGCCGAAGCACATCGACACGGATGCGGTGCTCGAGCGCATCGATCCGGCGAAGGACGCTGACGGCCTGCACCCGACCAACCTCGGCCGACTCGTGCTCAACGTCAACTCGCCGATCCACACGCCGCTGCCGTGCACGCCGCGCGGCGTGATCGAGCTGCTCGTGCGCAACGGCTACGACCTGAACGGCAAGCACGTCGTCGTCGTCGGCCGCGGCGTGACGATCGGCCGATCGATCGGGCTGCTCCTGACGCGCCGCGAGATCAACGCGACCGTGACGCAGGTGCACACGGGCACGGTCGACATGGGGCAGTACCTTCGCCAGGCCGACGTGATCGTTGCATCGGCGGGCGTGAAGCACCTCATCAAGGCGGAAGACGTCAAGCCGGGCGCTGCGATCCTGGACGTCGGGGTCACGCGCGAGACCGACCCCGAGACGGGCAAGAACAAGGTCTACGGAGACGTGGATCCCGCGGCCGTCGAGGTTGCGGGCTACGTCTCTCCGAACCCCGGCGGCGTCGGCCCGATGACGGTCGCCCTGCTCATGACGAACGTCGTCGAGGCTGCGGAGCGCTCGCTCGCGAGCGCCTGACGGTCGTTCTCACGCCCCATAACGACTGCGGGGCACCCGGGAACGGCAGTCAGCCGTTGTGGCGCTCGAGGAAGCCGTACACGTCGCTCTCCGCGACGCCAGGAAAGCGGCCGCGGGGGAGCGGGCTGAAGATGTGCGTGTGCACGCGCGCACTCGGCCAGGCGTCGTTCACCCAGCGACTCGTCACCTCGGGATCGGGGCGGCGGCAGCAGTTCTCGTCGGGGCACGTCGAGTTCTCACGCTCGGAGGTCTCCCGACCGCGCCAGTATCGGGCGTCGTCGAACGGCACTCCGACCGTGATCGAGAAGTCGCCGCGGTCGGCGGATCCGGTCTGCGTCGCGCTCCAGTAGGTGCCGACGGGCGTGTCGGTGTACTGGTAATACTCGGTCGTGCGGTTCTTCCGGTCGAACGCCCGGCGGGCCGAGAAGCGTCGGCACAGGATCTGCCCCTCGACGGCACCCGTGACGTCCTCGGGCACGGGCAGGCCGTCGTTGACGTACACGCGCTCGATCTGGCCCTCCGCTCCGACGCGCATGAAGTGCATGCGCATGCCGAGGTGCTCGGTCAGGAGGTTCGTCATCCGCATGCCCGCGGCCTCGTGCGTCACGCCGAATGCATCGCGGAAGTCCTCGACCGCGAGGTTGCGGTCCTTCTTCGCCTGCTGCAGGAACTCGACGCCCGCGGTCTCGGGAATCAGGCAGCACGCCGCGTAGTAGTTGATCTCGAGTCGCTGCTGCAGAAAGTCGGCATACGACGTCGGCGGGGTGTGCCCGAGCAGTCGGTGCGCCATCGCCTGCAGCGCCATTGAGCGCAGTCCGTGCCCGCCCGGGATCGATGCCGGCGGCAGGTAGATGCGTCCGTTCGCGAGATCCGTGATCGACCGCGTGGAGTTCGGGAGATCGTCGGCGTAGATGAGCTCGAAACCCAGCCGCTCGGCCATGAGGCTCACGGTGCGGTGCGTCAGTGCGCCGCGCGTGTGCCCCGAGGCGCGCAGCTGGTCCTCCGCGAGCTTCTCGATATCGGGCAGGTAATTGTTGCGATCGCGCATGCGGATCCGCAGCTCAGTGTTGGCGCGGCGCGCCTCTTCGGGCGTCGCGTTCGCCTCGCGGTCGCGGCGCTGCAGCTCGTGGTGCATGCCGAGCACCGTCTCGAGGGCCTCATCGCTGAGGCCCTTGGTCACCTTCAGCGGCGGGATGCCGAGCTGCATGAACGAATAGCTCTGCTGCGCGCGCTCGAGCTCGATCTCGAGGGCCGCACGCCGGTTCGGCGGCTCCGAGGAGATGAGGTCGTTCACGGTCGTGCCGGTGCTGGCGGCGATGGCCTGCAAGAGCGTCAGCTTCGGCTCGCGCTTGCCGTTCTCGATCAGGCTCAGCTGGCTGCCTGCGACGCCGACGGTCGCCCCGAGTTCGTCGAGCGTGAACCCCTGCTCAATGCGGTGATGGCGAATCCGGTGGCCCAGCGTTTTCAGCTCGATCTTCGGATCCGTGACGGCGGACGTGTTCGCGGAGGTCATTCCTTCATCATATCTAAAGAATCAGATTTCTTAACCCTCTAAATGGTGCTAAGGATCCCGTTGTGTGTTGGATTCTTGATGTGTGAGAGGAAGTTCCCTCGATCCGTCCCGACCATCTCTCAAAGGAGCGCACGATGACTATCGCTGAACCGACAACCCTCGCACACCCCACGCACCTCGCGGAGTACGGCACCCAGCCCGAGTACGGCACTGCCGCATTCGACGAGCTGGTCGACTGGGTGAACGAGATCGCCGCGCTCACGAAGCCGGATCGGATCCACTGGGTCGACGGGTCGGATTCCGAGCGCCAGGCGCTCCTCGGATCCATGGTCGCGCAGGGCACGCTCATCAAGCTCAACGAGGACAAGCGCCCGAACAGCTACCTCGCCCGCAGCGGCGCCGGCGATGTCGCTCGCCTCGAATCGCGCACGTTCATCGCGTCTGAGCACAAGACCGACGCGGGCCCCACGAACAACTGGGCGGATCCCGCTGAGATGCGCGCGACGCTCGACGGCGTCTTCGACGGATCCATGCGGGGGCGCACGATGTTCGTCGTGCCGTTCTCCATGGGCAAGGTCGGCGGCCCGATCTCGCAGCTCGGCGTGCAGCTCACCGACAGCCCGTACGCGGTCGCCTCGGTCGAGGTCATGACGCGCGTCGGCGACGAGATCACCGAGCTGATCGCCGATGGCACCCCGTGGGTGCGCACGGTGCACTCGGTCGGTCACCCGCTCGAGCTCGGCGAGGCCGATGTGGCGTGGCCGTCGAACGACGAGAAGTACATCGTGCACTTCCCGGACACGCTCGAGGTCTTCAGCTTCGGGTCCGGCTACGGCGGCAACGCGATCCTCGCAAAGAAGTGCTTCGCGCTGCGCATCGCATCGGTACTCGGCCGCGACCAGGGCTGGATGGCCGAGCACATGCTGCTCATCCGCGTCGTCTCGCCCGAGGGCCGCGCCTACCACGTGGCGGCGGCGTTCCCGTCGGCCTGCGGCAAGACGAACCTCGCGATGCTGCGCCCGTCGATCCGCGGCTGGACGGTCGAAACGATCGGCGACGACATTGCATGGATCCGCCCCGGAAACGACGGTCGCCTGTACGCCATCAACCCCGAGGCCGGGTTCTTCGGCGTCGCGCCGGGAACGGGCGAGTCGACGAACATCACCGCCGTCGAGTCGCTGCGCGAGAACGTGATCTTCACGAACGTCGCCCTCACCGACGACGGCGACGTGTGGTGGGAGGGCCTCACCGACACGGTTCCCGACCACCTCATCGACTGGCAGGGCAACGACTGGACGCCCGACTCCGACCGGCCCGCCGCGCACCCCAACTCCCGCTTCACGGTCTCGGCCGCGCAGGCCCCGTCCATCTCAGACGACTGGGAGGAGGCCGTGCCGCTCGACGTGATCCTCTTCGGCGGACGCCGCGCGACGAACGTTCCGCTCGTCGTCGAGTCGTTCGACTGGAACCACGGCGCGTTCATGGGCGCGACGATCTCCTCCGAGCGCACCGCCGCGGCCGAGGGCACGGTCGGCGAGCTGCGCCGCGATCCCTTCGCGATGATGCCGTTCTGCGGCTACAACATGGCCGACTACTTCGGGCACTGGATCGAGATGGGCCAGAGCGCGCCCGCACTGCCCGCGATCTACCAGGTCAACTGGTTCCGCAAGGGCGACGACGGCCGCTTCCTGTGGCCCGGTTTCGCCGAGAACTCGCGCGTCATCGAGTGGATCGTGCGCCGCCTCGAGGGGTCCGCGGACGCCGTGGAGACGCCGATCGGCCGCGTTCCCGCCGAGCTCAATCTCGACGGCATCGACACCACGGACGCCGATCTCGCGGAGCTGTTCGCCATCGACCCCGACAGCTGGCTCGCCGAGACCGACCTGACGGAAGAATTCTTCAAGACATTCGACGGCCGCGTGCCGGCCGAGCTGACGGATCAGCTCGCCGCCCAGCGCGACCGTCTCCAGACCGCGAAGAGGGGCTGACCGCACTCAGCCGACCTTCGCTCGTGAGGATCCCGGACCGCACACCGGCCCTCGCATCAGCGGCCCGCACCCGAACCGATCCGGGGGCGGGCCGCTTCACTCACACGAGCAGCTGATGCTGCGCGAGCTCGCGATACAGCGGCGTCGACTCGACGAGCTCGGCGTGCGTGCCCTGGCCGATGACGCGGCCGCGATCCAGCACGATGATCTTGTCGCTGTCGATGACCGTCGACAGGCGGTGGGCGACGACGATGAGCGTGCGGCCCTCGGCCACCGCATCGATCGCCTCGCGCATGCGCTGCTCGTTCAGTCCGTCGAGCGACGACGTCGACTCGTCGAGCAGCAGGATCGGCGGCGCCGACAGCAGTGCCCGTGCGATCGCGAGGCGCTGGCGCTCGCCGCCGGACAGCATCACGCCGTCCTCGCCGACCGGGGTGTCGATGCCGCGCGGATCCCGGTCGATGATGTGGCCCAGGTTCACGGAGCGCAGCGCGCGGTCGCACTCGTCGTCGCTCGCCTCGGCCGACGCGAGCCGCAGGTTGTCGGCGAGGGATCCGGCCAGCGTCGGGGCGTCCTGCTCGACGTAGCCGAACCGCGCGCGCAGCGCCTCGCGGGGGAGGCTCTGAATGTCGTTGCCGTGCAGGCGAATGGTGCCGCCCGTCGCGTCGTAGAACCGCTCGACGAGAGACAGGACGGTGGATTTTCCGGCGCCGGACGGCCCGACGAGGGCGATGCGGGATCCGGCCTCGACGTCGAAGCTCACGCCGCGCAGCACGTCGTCATCGGCGGCCAGGTCGACGTCCTGCGCGAGGTGGGCGTCGGCCGCGGTGCTCTGCAGTTCGGCCGCCGCCTTCTGCCGGGCCTCGACGACGTTCTGCGGGTACCGGAAGCGGACCTCGTCGAACGAGATGGCTGCCGGGGTTGTCACGTCGTGCTCTTCCGAGGGTACGGACTGCGTTGTGTCGGGGGCGTCGTGGGCATCTTCCTCGGGGAGGTCCAGCACCTCCTGGATGCGGCCGAGTGCGCCGAGCGCCTGGCCGACGCTCGAGAGCGCGCCGAACGCCGAGCCGAGCGGCATGATCATGAGGAAGAGGAACATCGCGAAGGTCACCAGCGACGCGACCGACACGGCACCGGTCGCCACGCGCAGGCCGCCGACGCCGAGCACCACGAGCAGCGATACGTTCATCGCGAGCCCCGCGACGGGCACGACGAAGGCCGAGGCGCGCGCCACGTCGAGGCCGGCGAGGTACGCGCTGTGCGCGGTCGCTGTCACGGCCTTCTGCTCGCGCGCGGTCGCGCCCGCGGCGCGGACGGTGCGGATGGATCCGATCACGCGCTCGACGCCGCTCGCCAGCGCGCCCACGCGCTCCTGCTGCCGGGACGTGGCAGAGCGGATCCGCCCCGACAGCGCCACGACCGCCACCACCGCGACGATCAGAACCGCCGCGATCGTCAGGAGCAGGATCGGGTCGATCACGAGCATCGCGATCAGCGCGCCGACGAAGATGAGCACGTTGCCGACCGAGTCGGCGAGCCCCTGCGTCAGCACCGCGTACAGCAGCGTCGTGTCGGTGCCCACGCGGCTGACGAGGTCGCCCGTCCGGCGCGCGTCGAACTCGCTGATCGGCAGGTGGAGGATGCGCCGGATGAGCTGGCGGCGGCTCGAGAAGACGACCGCCGTGCCCGTCTTCTGCAGCAGGTAGTGCTGGTAGGCGCTCGTGCCCGACTGCAGCAGGACGAACACGACGAGCATCGCGATGAGCCAGCCGAGCGGATCCTGCCCCTCGACCCGCTCGATCACCTGACCGATCATGAGCGGCTGTACGAGCGTGAACAGCGCGGCCACGACCGACAGCAGCGCCACGGCGATCATCATCCCGCGATGCTCCAGGATGTAGGGCAGCAGCTGTCGGAACGTGGCGCGCGGGCCATCGTCCTTGCGCGGACGAGCGAAGGGGGAGAGGCGGCGTTGTTCGGTCATCGTCTGCTATTCTCGCCCGCGCGGTGGTGAGGGCGCTGTGCGGCCACCGCGGTCATTCGGCGTCGAAGTCGACGTCCTTCGTCTCCTTGCCCATCAGCAGCGCGATGAGGGTCAGCACGCCCGCGCCCGACATGTAGATGCCGACGAGCCACGGGTTGCCGCCTCCGATGCGCCACAGCTCGACCGCGATGAGCGGAGCCACAGACGCACCGAGGATCGACGACACGTTGTACGCGATCGCGGATCCCGTGTAGCGCACCGACGTCGGGAACAGCTCCGGCAGAAGCGCGCCCATGGGGCCGAACGTCATGCCCATGAGCGTGAACCCGAAGATCAGGAACGTCTGCACGAGGGCACCCGTGAACGCGGCGCTGTCCTGCGGCAGCAGGAACACCGAATAGACGAAGCCGAGCACGATGATCGCGACCGTGACCCAGATCAGCAGCTTGCGGCGGCCGATCGCGTCGGCCAACGGACCCGACACGAGAGTGAACGCACCGAAGAAGACGACGCCGAAGATCTGCATCAGCACGAAGTCGGTGTGGCCGAACCCGAGGCCGGGCACGTCGGCGTCGGTCGCGGTCGTGCCGTACGACAGCGTGAAGTTCGTCATCAGGTAGAACAGCACGTACGTCGCGAGCATGAAGAAGGTGCCGAGGATCAGCTGGCGCCAGTACTTCTGGAACACATAACCGATCGGCGCCTTCTTGATCTCGCCCTTCTTCTCGGCCTTCTGGAACGAGTCGGACTCGACGAGCTTCAGGCGCACCCACAGGCCGACGACGACCATGAAAGCGGAGAAGAAGAACGGGATCCGCCACCCCCACGCCATGAAGGCGTCGCTGCTCGTGCCGTCCTCGCCGGGAAGCGCGAAGTTGATGACGAGGAACAGCAGGTTCGCGATGATGAAGCCGATGGGCGCACCCAGCTGCGGGAAGGTTCCGTAGAGAGCGCGTTTGCCGGCCGGCGCGTTCTCCGTCGCGACGAGCGCGGCGCCCGACCACTCGCCGCCGAGAGCGAAGCCCTGCGCGAGGCGAAGGATCAGCAGGAGCAGGGCGGCCCAGAGTCCGATCGACTCGTACGTCGGCAGGAATCCGATGAGGAACGTCGCGATGCCCATCGTGAGCAGCGACGCGACGAGCGTCGACTTGCGGCCGAACTTGTCGCCGAAGTGCCCGAACACCATCGCGCCGACGGGGCGGGCGACCATCGCGGCGCCGAACACGGCGAACGACGAGAGCAGGCCGGCCGTCTGACTGAACGACGGGAAGAACAGGTGCGGGAACACGAGCGACGCGGCGGTCGCGTACGCATAGAAGTCGTAGAACTCGACCGTCGTGCCGACGAGGCTGGCGGTGATGACGCGGCCGCGAGAGTTCAGCGGCTTCGATGTGGTGGCAGAGGAAGAAGACATGGACGACCTTGTATCGCGCGGTGGTGCGAGACCACGAAAAACGCCGGGGCTCTCCCGGCGAACGCATACACATTACACGACGATTTCGCACAGAATGAGCGCGGCGCCCGCGGATCCCGAGAGAAACCGGGATCCGCGGGCGCCGCGCACCTGCTCAACTGCGCATAATGCTCAATGCGCGATGCGTGTGTTGGGCATCACCACAGAATCGCGATGCAGGCGTTGACCAGGGTGAGGATCCCGATGCCCCAGAACAGGGGAGCGGGGACGGACTCGCCCCGCTTCTGGCGGGCGCCGCCGATGCCGAGCAGCGCGCCGACGATGATCACGACGACGAGCTTGGTGCCGATCTTGGCGTAGTTCGGATCGCCGAGGCCCCATGGCGCGGAGAGCGCGAGGCCCGCCACCAGCGCGATCACAAGACCCCACTGCATGACTTTGGTGATTCGGCGCTTGCCGACCGCCTCGACGAGCCATCCGCCGAAGAGTGTGGCGAAGCCGATGAGATGGATGATGACGACGATGCTGTGCAGGATCTCCATGCCTTCTACCCTACGTAGAAAAATGCGGCGGTCTACAGCGTGCGGAGCGCGAGCACGGCGCGCACCGCGGCGTCCGCGGCCTCGAATCCCTTGTCCTCGCGTGACCCCGGGAGTCCCGATCGCACGAACGCCTGCTCCTCGTCGTCGGTCGTGAGCACGCCGAACCCGACGGGCTTGCCGGTATCGAGCGCCACGCGCGTCAGGCCGTCCGTTGCCGCTGCGGAGATGTACTCGAAGTGCGGGGTGCCACCGCGAATGATGATGCCGAGCGCCACGACCGCGTCTGCGCCCTTCTCGAGTGCGACCTTCGACACGACCGGCAGCTCGAACGCACCGGCGACGCGCACCACGCGGTAATCGGCGCCGGACTGCTCAAGCATGCGCTCTGCACCCGCGAGCAGCGCGTCCGAGATCTTCGCGTGCCACGTGCCGGCGACGACGACCACGCGGATGCCGGTCGCATCGACGCCGCCCTGCCGGGGCTGTCCGCTACCGCTCACGCCTGTGCCTCCTCGTTCATCTTCGCGACCGCGGCCTGCAGCTCGGCCTCGCCGATGATGTGGCCCATGCGGTCGCGCTTGGTCTCCAGGTACTGGTGGTTGTTGGGCCCGACGCCGACGATCAGCGGCACCTGCTCGACGACATCGATTCCGAGCGCGCGCAGCTGGGCGACCTTGTCGGTGTTGTTCGTGAGCAGGCGCAGGTCGCTGACGCCGAGGTCGGCGAGGATCGACGCGGCTGCGGCGTAGTCGCGGGCATCGGCCGGCAGGCCGAGCTCGATGTTCGCGTCCAGGGTGTCGAAGCCGCGCTCCTGCAGCGCGTACGCGCGCAGCTTGTTGATCAGGCCGATGCCGCGCCCCTCGTGGCCGCGCATGTAGACGACGACCCCGCCGTCCCTCGCGATGCGCTCGAGCGCCGCGTCGAGCTGCGGGCCGCACTCGCACTTGAGGGATCCGAACGCCTCGCCGGTCAGGCACTCGGAGTGCACGCGCACGAGCGGCGCGGCGCCCGTGATGTCGCCGGAGACGATCGCGACGTGATCGACGCCGGTCGTGCGATCCCGGTATGCCATGAAGCGCATGTCACCGTGGCGGGTGGGGACGAGGGTGTCGGCGCGCAGGCTCACGGTGCGAAGCGCCGAGGGCGACGGCGCGACGGGATCCGTGCCCTCCAGGTGCGCCGCGAGGTCTTCGATCGTGATGACGGGCACGCCGTCGCGGAGCCCCATCTCGAGCAGGCCCGGAAGGCGCATCATCTCGCCGTCGTCCTGCACGATCTCGCCGATGACGCCGACCGGGGCGAGCCCGGCGAGGCGCATCAGGTCGACGGCCGCTTCCGTGTGCCCGGCGCGCTCGCGCACGCCGCCGGCCTTCGCCCGCAGCGGCAGGATGTGACCGGGGCGGATCACGCTGCGCGCGGTCGAGGCGGGATCCGCCAGGACGTTCAGCGTGCGGGCGCGGTCGCTCGCGCTGATTCCGGTCGTCACGCCGACGGCGGCATCGACCGACACGGTGTATGCCGTTCCGCGCATATCTTCGTTGCGCGCGACCATCGGCGGCAGATCGAGGCGATCGGCCCACTCCGTCGGCATCGGCGCGCACAGGTAGCCCGACGTGTACCGCACCATCCACGCGACCTGCTCCGGTGTGGCGAGCTCGGCCGAGAGGATCAGGTCGCCCTCGTTCTCGCGGTCCGCATCGTCGGCGACGATCACCGGGAGCCCCGCGCGGAGCGCGTCGAGCGCGTCATCGATGGTGGACAGCGGGGGAAGGGAATCCGTAGTCATCGGGTGGGTCCTTCGGTCTTCGCGAACGCGGCGAGGCGCTCGATGTGGCGGGCGAGGATATCGGTTTCGAGGTTCAAGCGGTCGTTCGCGCGTCGCTCGCCGAAGGTGGTGGCGCGCAGGGTCTCGGGGATCAGGGAGACCTCGAGCCAGGGCGAGGCTTCGCCGGGCGCGCTCACGGCGCTGATCGTGAGCGACGTGCCGTCGAGGGTGATGGACCCCTTGTCGACGACGAGCGGCGCGATGTCGGCGGCGATGCCGACGCGGACGACCTGCCACTTGTCGCCCGGGCGCACCTCGAGGATCTCTCCTGTGCCGTCGATGTGTCCCTGCACGATGTGGCCGCCGAGGCGACCGCCGGATGCGAGAGCGCGCTCGACGTTGACGTGTCGCCCGGGCGTCGCGCCGTCGAGCGTCGACATGTCCAGGGTCTGCTTCATCACATCGGCGGTGAACGCCTCGTCGGTCCAATCGACGACCGTGAGGCACACGCCGCTGACGGCGATCGAATCGCCGTGGCGCACCCCCTCGATGACGGTGGGCGCGTGGATGGTCAGGCGCACGCCGTCACCCGATGGCTCGACGGCGGTGATCCGCCCGATCTCCTCGATGATTCCGGTGAACATCAGTGCGACTCGCTTTCGGGTCTGGGGTGGGAAACGATCAGCAGGTCGTCGCCGAGACGGTCGATCGACTCGATGTCGAGGCGCCGCTGATCGGTGATCGTGCGGACGCCCATCTCGGTGAGGGCGGCGCGCGGACCGCCGAGCAGAGTGGGGGCGACGTAGGTCAGCAGGCGATCCGCATAGCCCGCGGCGATGAACGCGCTCGCGAGGGTCGGCCCGCCCTCGACGAAGACGCGATGCAGGCCCTTGTCGAGCAGGTCGACGAGGGTCGCGGTGAGGTCGTGGCTGGTGTAGAAGAGCGGGGCGTGCGGATGCTGCCGGAGGAGCGCATCGGCGGGAACCTCGCGGGCGCCGATCACGACCGGAACGGGCTGGTGCGGGAAGAGCCCGTCGTCGTTGCGCGCGGTCAGGGCGGGGTCATCGGCGATCGCGGTGCCGGTGCCGACGATGATCGCGTCGGCCTCCGCGCGGCGACGGTGCACGTCGAATCGGGCGGCGGGGCCCGTGATCCACTTGCTCGTCCCGTCGGATGCGGCGGCGCGGCCGTCGAGGCTCTGCGCCCACTTGACGGTGACGTGCGGGCGGCCGAGTGCACGCGAGGTGAGCCAGGCATCGAGCAGGGCGCGTCCCTCGTCGCCGAGCACACCGTCCTCGACATCGACGCCGGCGGCGCGGAGCGCGGCGGCGCCGCCTCCGGAGTGCTCGCCCGGATCCGCGACGGCGAACACGACGCGGGAGATGCCGGCATCGAGCAGCGCCTCGGCGCAGGGGCCCGTGCGGCCCGTGTGATTGCACGGCTCGAGCGTGACGACGGCGGTCGCGCCGACGGCGGATCCGCCGAGCTTCGTCAGTGCGTCGACCTCCGCGTGCGCGGTGCCGGCACCGCGATGCCAGCCCTCGGCGAGGACGGATCCGTCGGGGGAGAGGATGACGGCGCCCACCTGCGGGTTGCGGGACTGCGGGCCCTTCGCGGCGAGCTCCAGCGCGCGACTCATCGCGGCGATCTCGACGTCGGTGGCCATTCGCGATTCCCCTTTGCGGTTCTGCCGGGGTTCACGAGACAGGCCCACCAGGGGCTTGCCGTGCGCCTTCCATCCGGACTCGCAGGTCGCCCTGCATCACCGTCGGTTCCGGAATCCCACCGGATCAACCCCTCGATGAGGGGGTCGCGGACTATCACCGCCGGTTCGGATTCTCACCGACCCCGGAGCACGTTCACTACAAACCATAACCTGACTCGGGACCCGCTATTCCCACACGCCGTCACACGGGGTCATCGGCACGTGCCGCCCA
Organism: Microbacterium gubbeenense DSM 15944; assembly: GCF_000422745.1. Classification (GTDB taxonomy): domain Bacteria; phylum Actinomycetota; class Actinomycetes; order Actinomycetales; family Microbacteriaceae; genus Microbacterium; species Microbacterium gubbeenense. The sequence goes on along the minus strand of NZ_AUGQ01000005.1, from coordinate 164,000 downwards.
CACCCGCTCCACCCGGGGGTCTGTGGACAGCAGGCCCGCGACCCAGCCGTCGGCCCGGCCGTGGGCGCCGCCGATGCCGTGGCCGGGGAGGGCCTTGCGCTGGGTGCCCTCGAGCTGGAACCCCAGCTTCTGCGCGACGCGGGCCGAGGCGACGTTTCCGACGACCGCGCGCCATTCGACGCGCTCGAGTCGCATCGGGCCGAACGCGAAGTCGATCACGGCCGCCGATGCTTCGGTCATGTATCCGTTGCCGCGGGCCGAAGGCGCGGTCCAGAATCCCAGCTCCGCCGCCCCGTCCTTGATGCCGTGCAACCCCACGACTCCGGCAAGCTCGCCGTAGGCGCGCACCGCCCACACGTGCTCGATGCCCGAGTCCCACCAATCGGCGACGAGGCCGACGAAGTCGACCGCGTTCCCCCGCGTATACGGCGACGGCACCGTCGTGTAGCGCTGGATATCCGGGTCCTGGCACGCCTCGTAGATCGCGTCGACATCGCCCTCATCGGGGACGGTGAGAACGAGTCGGGGCGTGGTCAGCGGAACCGGGTCACCCACGGCGCAGCAGACCGACGCGCTCGTACACGGCCGAGAGGGTGACCTCGGCGACCTCGGAGGCGCGGTCGGCGTTCGCCGTCAGCACGCGATCGAGCTCTGCCGGATCCTCGAGCAGCTCGAGCGCACGCGCGCGCACGGGCTCGAACTCGGCGACGATCGCGTCGCGCACGCCCTTCTTGAAGTCGCCATAGCCGCGGCCCGCGTACTCGTCCTCGAGGGCCGCGATCGAGATCCCCGTCAGCGCCGAGCAGATCGACAGCAGGTTCGAAACGCCCGGCTTGGCCTCGCGGTCGAACCGCACGACGCCCTCCGAATCGGTGACCGCCCGCATAATCTTCTTCGCCGTCACGTTGATGTCGTCGAGCAGGTACAGCACGCCCGCCTGCGATTCGGCGGACTTCGACATCTTCGAGGTCGGATCCTGCAGGTCGTAGATGCGCGCCGTCTCGCCCTGGATTACGGGCTCGGGCACCGTGAACGTCTCGCCGAAGCGCGAGTTGAAGCGCGCCGCAAGTGTGCGCGTCAGCTCAACGTGCTGCTTCTGGTCGTCGCCCACGGGAACCGACTCGGCCTGGAACAGCAGGATGTCGGCCGCCATCAGCACGGGATACGTGAACAGGGCGACGCTCGTGGCGTCGTCGCCGTACCGGCGCGACTTGTCCTTGAACTGCGTCATGCGGCCGGCCTCGCCGAAGCCGGTGATCGTCGAGAGGATCCACGCGAGCTCGGCATGCGCCGGAACCTGCGACTGCACGTACAGCGTCGACTTCTCGGGCTCGATGCCGGCCGCGATGTACTGCGCGGCCGTGCGGCGGGTCTTCTCGCGCAGCTGCTGCGGATCCTGTGGCACGGTGATCGCGTGCAGGTCGACCACCGTGAAGAACGAGTCGAAGTCGTCCTGCATGCCGCGCCACTGCATCAGCGCACCGATGTAGTTGCCGATCTGGAGAGAATCGGCGGACGGCTGCATTCCTGAGAAGAGACGGGGCTTCGAAGTCACCCCACTACCTTACGCGGGCCGGCGCTCCTCGAACGGTGCGTGGGTCTCGATCGCGACGATTCCGCCGGACCGGCTCACGTGCACCACGGTGAAGGATCCGGTCGACAGCGACGCCGCCGCGCGCAGCTCCGACGTCACCTTCGTTCCGGCGGCCTTCGCGAGCGACTCCATGAGCCCGATCAGCACGGGTCCGTGCGAGCAGACGAGGGCCGGCTTGCCTTTCTCGACCCGGCGCTCGATGATCGTCGACGGATCGTCCTCGCCGCGCTCGAACGCGTCCTGGCTGATGTCGTCGGACACGTGCACGCGCCGCCCGAGGGTCGCGGCGAGCGGCGCGACGGTCTGCTGGCAGCGACGCGCGGTCGACGAGAGGATCCGGCGCACGCCGAACGCGCGGAGCGCGCCGACGGCCGCATCGGCCTGTTCCTGACCGCGCTCCGTGAGCTCGCGCTCGTGATCGACGGACGCGGATCCGGCCTTGCCGTGCCGCATGAGAACGATCGGGAACGTGTGTAGGCCGTCGGCATCGATCAGCTCCTCGAACGCCGCGAGCACCTCGCGATCGACCGGGTAGCTGAGCCGGTCGCGCGCGTCGTCGAGCGCGACCCACTCGAGCGCCTCGATCTCCTTGTTCGGCGTGAACGTCGATGCGGCGATCTGCTCGGGCGTCGCGCCCACCGACCAGTACTCGACGACCTTCTCGCGCCCGGAGGGGAGGTGGTAGGTCACGACGCCGAGCGATGGGCCGAGCGCACTGCGGATCCCGGTCTCCTCCTCGATCTCGCGCACGGCCGCCTCAGCGAACGTCTCGCCGGGGTCGAGCTTGCCCTTCGGGAACGACACGTCACGGAACTTCTTGCGATGAACGAGCAGGAGCTGCAGCTCGTCCGCCTCGCGGCGCCAGACGACGCCGCCCGCCGCGAGGACGCGTGTTCCGTTCGCCATCGTCACCGCCTCTTCTGCCGGCTCTGCCGGCGTCGATGGATGAGGGACATCGTCTTGTCCTGCACGTCGATGAGCGGTTTTCCGTCGGCATCGACGTGGTGCCGCGTCCACGCGCCGTTCTCGCCGAGCTGCCACGCGGACGAGCCGTCGTCCATCGCGAGGTCGAAGTAGCCCGTCAGCTCGCGGATGTGCTGATCTCGCGTGACCTGCACGAGGGCCTCGATCCGGCGATCGAGGTTGCGGTGCATCATGTCGGCGCTGCCGATGTAGACCTCGGGCGATCCGCCGTTCTCGAACGTGAAGATGCGCGAGTGCTCGAGGTAGCGGCCGAGCACGCTGCGCACCCGAATGTTGTCGCTGACGCCCGGCAGATCCACGCGCATGCTGCAGATGCCGCGCACCCACACGTCGACCTTCACCCCGGCGATCGAGGCGCGGTACAGCGCGTCGATGATCTCCTCGTCGACCATCGAGTTCACCTTGATCCGCACGTGCGCCGGCTTGCCGGCGGCCGCGAAGCTGCTCTCCCGATCGATGAGCTTCATCAGGCCCTTGCGCAGGTGCAGGGGAGCGGTGAGGAGGCGCTTGAACTTCTTCTCGATCGCGTAGCCGCTGAGCTCGTTGAACAGTCGCGTCACGTCGCGGCCCACGATCGGGTCGCACGTGAACAGCCCGAAGTCCTCGTAGATGCGGCTCGTCTTGGGGTTGTAGTTGCCCGTGCCGAGGTGCGTGTAGTGGCGCAGCTGGTCGCCCTCCTCGCGGATCACCGACGCGATCTTGCAGTGCGTCTTCAGCCCCACAAGGCCATACACGACGTGCACGCCCGACTTCTCGAGGATCCGCGCCCACTCGATGTTGTTCGCCTCGTCGAAGCGCGCCTTCACTTCGACGAGCGCGAGCACCTGCTTGCCGTTCTCGGCCGCGTCGATGAGCGCCTTCACGATGGGGCTGTCGCCCGACGTGCGGTACAGCGTCTGCTTGATGGCGAGCACCTGCGGATCCCGTGCCGCCTGCTCGAGGAACGCCTGCACGCTCGTCGCGAACGATTCGTACGGGTGGTGCACCAGGACGTCGCCCTGGCGGATCGCGCCGAACACGTCCGCGCGGGAGTGCTTCGAATCCGACTCGGTCGGTCGGAACGCGAGCGGCGTGATCGGAACGTGCGTGGTGTACTTCAGATCCGGGCGGTCGATCTTGCTGAGCTGGTAGAGCGCGCGCAGGTCGAGCGGCGCCGGCAGGCGGTAGACCTCCTGCTTCGAGATGTCGAGCTCGTCGAGCAGCAGCCCGAGCGTCACGTCGTCCATGTCCTCGGTGACCTCGAGGCGGATCGGCGGGCCGAATCGGCGGCGCAGGAGCTCGTCCTCGAGCGCCTGGATCAGGTTCTCGGATTCGTCCTCCTCGATCACCATGTCTTCGTTGCGCGTGAGGCGGAACGCGTGGTGCTCGAGGATCTCCATGCCGGGGAACAGGTCGCCGAGGTGCTCGGCGATGAGCGACTCGAGGTGCACGAAGCGCACGCGGTTGCTGTCGGGATCCGCGTTCGGCACGCGCACGGCGCGCGGCAGCATCGGCGGCACCTTGATGCGCGCGAACTCCTCGCGTCCGGTGCGCGAGTGGCGGATCCGCACGGCGAGGTTGAGCGAGAGCCCCGAGATGTACGGGAACGGGTGCGCGGGGTCGACGGCGAGCGGCATGAGCACGGGGAACATGTGCTGCTGGAAGTACTCGTAGAGGCCCGCGCGCTCGTCGTCGGAGAGATCGTCCAGCTCCGAGAACTCGATGTTCTCCTCGGCGAGCGCCGGCCGCACCTGCTCGTTCCACACGCGGGCGTGGCGCTCCTGCAGGTCGTGGGCATCGCGGCTGATCCCGTCGAGCACGCGCTGCGGGGCGGTGCCGATGTTCGACGGCACCGCGAGGCCAGTGACGATGCGGCGCTTGAGACCGGCGACGCGCACCATGAAGAACTCGTCGAGGTTGCTCGCGAAGATCGCGAGGAAGTTCGTGCGCTCGAGCAGCGGCACCTTCGGATCCTCGGCGAGCTCGAGCACGCGTTGGTTGAAGGCGAGCCAGCTCAGCTCACGATCCATGTAGCGGTGCTCGGGCAGGTCGGGCTCATCCGCTTCGATGAGCTCGTCGAAGTCGTCGTCCTCGGCGTCGCCCAGTCCGGTATCGACGATGGAAGTGTCGGTCATGCGCTCTATCTTTGCACCGGCAGGAAACGTGCGGGTGAACGAATGTCAGCGCGCGGGTGCGGCGCCCGGCTCTTCCGCGGCGTTGAAGCGGTATCCGACGTTGCGCACCGTGCCGATCAGGTGGTCGTGATCGCCGAGCTTCGCCCGCAGCCGCCGCACGTGCACGTCGACGGTGCGCGTGCCGCCGAAGTAGTCGTATCCCCACACCTCGCTGAGCAGCTGCTCGCGGCTGAAGACGCGCGACGGGTTCGAGGCGAGGAAGTGGAGCAGCTGGAACTCCTTGAACGTGAGATCGAGCGGCTTGCCGCGCACCTTCGCCGAGTACGACGTCTCGTCGATCGTGATGCCGGACGTATCAACGGTCGTCGAGGACGACGGGGAGGCGGAATCGGCTCGCCCCATGGTCAGGCGGATGCGCGCGTCCACTTCGGCGGGCCCCGCGCCCGCGAGCACGACGTCGTCGACGCTCCATTCCGGCGAGACGGCCGCGAGGCCGCCCTCGGTCGTCACGAGCAGAACGGGGGACCCGTGGCCGGTCGAGTCGAGGATCCGGCAGAGCGAGCGCGCCGCGGCGAGGTCGCCGCGCGCATCGACGATGGTCACGTCGGCGTCCGGCGCGCCAATGAGCTGCGAGGCCGATGCGGGCACCAGTGTGACGCGATGGCTCAGGAGGCCGAGCGCGGCGAGAGGCGGGTCCGTCTCGGGGGACGGGCTCAGGACGAGCAGATGCGCCACGGTGATTCCTCTCGGGATGTCGTTATCTTATTGCACACCCGGCGGCGCGCTGAGCACACGGGCCAGCACGCAGGGCACAATGGCAAGATGAGTTCGTCCGCTCGATGGAAGGGATCCGCATGACGCAGTCGCACACGCCGCGTTCCGGTGCCATCGCGCGCATCCGGCGCAGCCAGGGGCTGCTCCTGCCGTGGAGCGTCGCTCTTCTGCTCGCGCTCGCCGTGGTGGCGTTCGCCCCGCCCGGCGGATGGTGGCAGTGGTTCCCGGCCGCCGCGGGCGTCGCGGTGATCGTGTCGTTCGTCGTGCAGATCATCATCGGCCGCGCGGATGGGTTCATCATCCGTCTCTCGACGGCCGCGCTCGGCGCCATCCTGCTGATCGGCATCGTGTCGGTCGTCGGCGGGCTGTTCGCGGTCGTGGGCGCGGGGCTGTCGGTGTTCCCCTCCGAGTTCACGGGCTGACCGGGCGTCCCATAGAGTGGGTCGGTCGAGTCCGAGCCACCGGGGGGTTGCGCGAGTGCCAGTACGTCGAGTCCGTCTGACGTCGTCCGGATCAGATCTTGCCGATGTGCTCGGCGCGTCACGGAGCGGCGATGTCGTCGTCATGCCCGAGGGCGTGCACGAGCTCGCCCACACGGCGCTCATCGGCATCGACCTGGTCGGCGAGGGCGATCCCGCGAAGGTCGTCCTGCGCGCGTGCATCGAGGCGCGCGAGACGACGCGCATGTCCAACCTGACCCTGGAGGCTCCGAACTACAGCAACGCCCTGCAGGTGACGACGCCGTCGGGGCGCGCCGAGCTGCACACCGTGACGGTGCGCGCCGAGCCCTCGGGGAAGTATCCGGGCGTGTGGGCGAGCGACGGCGCCGTGCTCATGAGCCAGACCTCGGTCGTCTCGGAGTACGACGCCCGGGGCGTTGTGATCGAGAAGGCCGCCGAGCTCCACGCGTGGACGTCGACGCTGCCGTGCCTGCGCGTCGAGGGCGGCCGCGCGTCGCTGCACGACGTCGAGACGCAGACGATCTTCGCCGGATCCGCCGCGCGCGTCGACGCCGACGGCACGCTCACGGTGCGACTGCCCGACGGCAAGCGGTCGATCGTCGCGACCGCGGAGTCGGTGGTGACGATCGAGCACCTCGTGTCGATCGCGAGCGTGCACGAGGCCCTGTTCGAGGACAGCGTGCTGACGCTCGGTGCGGTCACGGGCGAGCCGTCCGGCGCGATCGAGGTGATCCACAGCGGCTTCGCGAAGGTGACCGTGCCGGAGCGCGGGGCCCGCACGACCGAGCGCGATGCCGACGGCAACGCGGTGGCGCGACCGGCGAAGGAGCTGGTCTGGCACGCAGGAGAGCCGTTCGATGACCTGCGTCCGCTGCTGATGACGGGCGACACGGTCGTCCTCGAGGCCGGAGAGTACGACCTGGGCACGCTCCCGCTCGAGACGCACTTCCGCGGGGCGGGCGCGCACGCGACCCGCGTTCGGGCGAGCTTCTCCGCCGCGGAGGGGATGAACATGACGCTGTCCGACCTCGCGCTCCAAGCGCCGGACGGACAGAACGCGTTCAACATCGGACAGGACGTCACGATCACGCTCACGGGCGTCGAGATCGACGCCGAGGAGACGAACGCGTACCCCAGCGTGTTCCTCAGCGCCGGGGTCGTGACGATGACCGACTGTCAGGTGCGCGGCGAGTCGGTGGCCACCGGCGTGTGCGTGACGAACGGCGCTCGCCTCGAGGCGACCCAGTCGTACGTGAACGACGTCCACGTCGAGAGCGGCGCGCGGGCGACGCTCACGGGCAGCGGCGCAGGCCGCTTGGTCGCGCTCAGCGGCGGCGAGATCGTCTCCGACGATGCGGTCGTGCTGAAGAACGCGCCGCACCCGATGCAAGCCGTGTGCGCGGAGAGCGGCGGGGCGATCCGTGTGGCCACGCTCGCGGTCGACGATGTCGACCCTGTCGGCGTCATCGCGTCTTCGGGGACGATTCGCGTGGCCGAGGTCGTCGCCGGCGACGACGCGGACGTGCGGATCGAGGCCGACGATGAGTCGGACGTTGTGTTCGGCGGGTGGGAACAGACGCAGGTGCAGGTTCCCGGCCGCACTGACGAGGGCGAACCGGGAGCAGGGATTCCGGAGCCGCTCCCGACGGCCGGGGCGGAGGATCCGCTCGCCGAGATCGATCGGCTCACGGGGCTGTCGTCGGTGAAGGCGCAGATCCGTTCGTTCGTGCGCAAGGCGAAGTTCAACCAGCTGCTCAAACAGCAGGGGCGGCCGGTCAACGACGCGGCCATGCACAGCATGTTCCTCGGCAATCCCGGCACGGGGAAGACGACGGTCGCCAAGCTGCTCGGCGAGGCGCTTTTCCAGGCGGGGGCGATCCAGAAGCCCGACGTGCTGCGGGTCGGTCGGCGCGACCTCGTCTCGGACAACCTCGGCGGATCCGCGAAGCTCACGGGCGGCGTCCTCGAGCGCGCCCGCGGCGGCGTGCTGCTCATCGACGAGGCGTACGACCTCTATCAGCGGAACAACAACGAGTTCGCCGAGGAGGCCGTGACGGCGATCCTCGACTTCATGGACGAGAACCGCGACGAGATCATGGTCGTGTTCGCGGGCTACGGCGACCGCATGCAGGATCTGCTGCGCATGAACCCGGGGCTGCCGTCGCGCGTGCCGAACCGGTTCCACTTCGAGGACTACACGCCCGACGAGGTCGCCGAGATCGGGTTCCGCGACATCGAGCGCGATGGGTACGTCGTCGACGAGGATCTGTACCGGCGCGCGATCGCCTCGCACTATCGCCAGACCAACGACGGCGGCAACGCGCGCTGGGTGCGCAACGTCAACGAGAACCTGATCTCGGCGCTCGCCGATCGCGTCGTCGACGAGCTCGAGCGCTGCCCGGAGCGCGCCGCCGACATCGACACGAGCGTGATCACCGACGAGGAGATCCTCGCGGTCACGAGCAGCGGGTCGCACGACGCGGATGCGGTCGAGCAGATCCTCGCGGAGCTCTATGCGCTCACGGGTCTTCAGCCGGTGAAGGATTGGGTGCGCGACCTCATGGCGCAGGCGCAGGTCGACCGCGACATGCGCGATCTCGACCCCCACATCGAGCGGCCGATGTATCACATGGTGTTCACCGGGAGGCCGGGCACGGGCAAGACGACGGTCGCGAAGCTCGTCGCGCGGCTGTTCCACGCGCTCGGGCTGTTGCCGAACGCGACCGTGAAGGTCACCGATCGCGCCAAACTGATCGGCGAGTACATCGGCAGCACCGAGGCCAACGTGACCAAGGTGCTCGACGAGGCGATGGGCGGGGTGCTGTTCATCGACGAGGCCTACCAGCTCTATCGGCCGGACAACCCGCGTGACTACGGGCCCCTCGTGCTCGAGACCCTCGTTCCGCGCCTCACTGACGACAAGGACCGATTCGTCACGATCCTCGCGGGGTACACCGACGCCATGGATCAGCTGCTCACGCACGCGAACGAGGGGCTGCCCTCGCGCTTCCCGCTGCGGATCGAGTTCCCCGACTACACGCCGGAGGAGGTCGCGACGATCGTCATCGCGCGGCTCGGCCGCACGTGGGAGTTCGACGAGGACCAGATGTCGCGGGTCGTCGTCGAGATCTATTCGGCGCTGCCGGCCGACAAGCGCGTGAACGGCCGCTGGGCGGAGCACTTCGCCGCGCGCGTGAAGACCGTGCAGTCGAGGTACCTCGCGGCCCATCGGATCCGCGGGGAGCAGATGCGCGTCATCCCGCCCGACGTCATCGACTCGCTCGTCGACGCGGTAACATAGACGCATGCTCGAATTCCTCGCTGGTGTTGACGTCTTCGCGCTCGAGATGTTCTTCGTGGGCCTGCTCGGTCTCGCGAGTCTGGCCATCGCCTTCGTCTCGGGCTCCGTGCTCGTCAACCTTTTTCGCGGCCAGAAGTAACGACCCCCGCGTGAGGTGGGATGATCCCGCCTTCGCTTGTCGTGCGCCGGATACGCTGGGATCATCATGATCGAGATCCCCACAGACATCCCCGCCGACCTCGTGCCGCTGTCCTGGCTCGTCGGCGTCTGGGAAGGCACCGGCGTCATCGACTACCGAGCTTCCGGCACCCACTACGAGGGCGAGTTCTCGCATCGCGTGAGCTTCAGCCATGACGGCGGCCCGTTTCTGAACTACTCGGCGACCGCGACCCTGCTCGGAACCGACGAGAAACCGGCGCAGCAGCTCACCTCGGAATCGGGGTTCTGGCGGCTCGCGAGGCCCGCGCACGACGCGGCCCCGGGACCCGGTCTCCTGCCGGCGCTCGCCGCGGAGCCGGAGCGCACGGCCGAGGACATCGAGCACCTGCGCACGCCCGAGGGCGGTTTCCCCGTCGAGGTCGCGCTGAGCCACTCGGACGGCGTGCAGGAACTGTACGTCGGCGAAGTCAAGGGACCGCGCATCGATCTCGGAACCGACGCGGTCGTGCGATCCGCCGGCGCGAAGGCCTATGCGGCGGCGACCCGGTTGTACGGGCTCGTCGACGGGCACCTGCTGTGGGCCTGGGACATTGCGGCGCTCGGCCAGAGCCTCGCCTCACACGCGTCCGCGCGCTTAGCGAAGGTGTCATGATGCTCTCTCGAGAAGATCTCATCGCGGACGACGCAGGGGTGGTCCAGCACGCGGGCAACCCCGCGATCGAGCAGCGACGACTTGAAGACGGATCCGCCATCGTCCCGCGCGCCGACCGCGCGGTCATCGAGGTGGCGGGCCCCGAGCGCAAGTCGTGGCTCGACTCGATCACGTCGCAGGCCGTCGGGTCGTTGCAGGCGGGGGAGAGCACCGAGTTGCTCGTGCTGGATCCGCAGGGGCACGTCGAGCACGCGGCCGCCGTCGTCGAGGACGGATCCGCCATGTGGCTGATCGTCGACGCAGGCGACAGCGCGCCGCTGTCCAAGTGGCTCACGATGATGCGCTTCCGCGCGCAGGTCGAGATCCGCGTGCGCGATGACCTTTTCGTCGTCGGCGCGATGCGCGGGGGCGACGCGTTCGATCGCATCGTCGGTGCGGCGATCCGTCCGGCCGACGTTCCCGTCGTGTGGCTGGATCCGTGGGCGCAGGTGACCACCGGAGGGTGGCAGTATGCGGACGCCGCCGAGCACCCCGGTGCCGAGTATGCGTGGGCCGAGGCGATCGTCGAGGACGCGGATCAGCTCGCCGACCTGCCGATCGCGGGCGCGCTCGCCGCGGACGCCCTGCGCATCGCCGCCTGGCGCCCGCGCTGGGCCGCCGAGGTCGACGAGAAGGCGATCCCGCACGAGTTCGACTGGCTGCGCACCGCCGTGCACCTGAACAAGGGCTGCTATCGCGGCCAGGAGACCGTGGCGAAGGTGCACAACCTCGGTCGCCCGCCGCGGCGCCTCGTGATGCTGCACCTCGATGGATCCGAGTCGGTCCTGCCGTCCCGCGGCGACGCCGTGCTCGACGAGGACCGCGAGGTCGGCACGATCACCTCGGCCGCCCGCCACCACGAGCTGGGCCCGATCGCGCTCGCGATCGTCACGCGCCGCACCCCGGCCGACGCCCCGCTTTCGGTGCTCTCGGACGACACGCGGATTCCCGCCGCGCAGGAGACGATCGTGCCGGCCGACGCGGGCCGCGCCGCAGACATCCCCCGCCTGACGCGGCTGTCGAGGCGCAAGCAGGTCGACCCGCCGCAAGCGTAGGCGGGTCGCGTCAGTTGCCACCCGCGACGATGACTTCGACGCCCGCCGTCGCGAGCGCCTCTGCGAGTTCGCCGGTCGGTGCGGCGTCGGTGACGAGGCAGTCGGCGGCTTCGAGGCCATCGATCCGGGCGAAGAGGCGATGGTTGAACTTCGAGCTGTCGGCGAGCACGACCACCGTGTTCGCGTGCTTCATCATCTCGCCCATCATCGCCGAGTCGCCGAGGTTGCTCGTGCTGTAACCCGCAGTGGAGATCGCGCCGATGCCGATCACGGCGGTATCCGCCTGCACATCCATCGCCGGCCCATCCGCGGTCGGTCGGAAGCTCACGGGGCCGGTCGTCGCCTGTGTCACTGTCCTGACGGACCCGCCGAACAGGAATAGCTCGCGAATCGCGGAGGGTGAGACCTCGGCTGGCAGTACGACATTGTTCGTCGCGATCGTGAGGTCGTGATGATCGCGCAGGTGACGCGCGAAGGCCAGAGCCGTCGTGCCGCCATTGACGAACACGACGGAGCCATCCGCGATGAGCTTCGCCGCCTCCGCGCCGATCTGATCCTTCTCCGCCACGCGGATATGCAGGCGCACTCCGAGGCCCTGGTCGGGAGGTGTCCCCAGGTCGTTGCTCACGGCGCCGCCGTGTGTGCGAATCAGCCGGCCCTCAGCGTTGAGTCGGTCGAGATCTCGCCGCACGGTATCGATCGATACGGAGAACTCTTCGGATAGCTCCGCGACCGTCACCTGCCCGTGTGCGGCGACGTATGCGGCGAGGTCTGCCTTGCGGCCTGCCGGAAGTTGCCGGTCCTTGCGTCTGTCTCCTGATGTCTCTCGCGAGGTCATGCAACCCTCCATGAAATTATTGCTGTTTCTTGCCGTAACATGCACGGTCTTCGCGTTCAGCCTACTTGACAATCCGAGATCAAGGGTGTTTCATGCAAGGACTGGCGAAAAACAGCAACTAGTAGCAAACTATTGCAATTCACTGGATGGGCAAAGGAGCTCACATGACTCACAAACGGAAGATCTTTGCGGGGATGTCGGCGATCGCTGCGGCCTCCCTTGTTCTCACCGGATGCGGTGGCGGTGGAGGAGGCGACGTCGACGCCGATGGAAACGTCGTGATCGAACTCGCTCAGTGGTGGGAGCCCGAGCTGCCCGACGGTGCGCTGCGCGGCCTGATGGATCAATTCGAAGAGCAGAATCCGGGCATCAAGGTCGAGCTGCTCAGCGGCCCCTACGCGTCCACCCGGGAACAGCTCGTCACGGGCGCTGCGTCCGGCACCATGCCCGACGTCGTCGGTCTCGACGGAGCGTGGGTCAACGACTTTGCGAAGCAGGGCGCGATCGCCGATCTGTCCGCGCTCATGACCGAGCACGATTACGACGACAGCCAGCTCGCGTCGCAGGTTGAGGTAGACGGCTCCACGTATATGGTTCCGGCCGTCAACTTCGTCTACCCCCTGTACACGAACGACGCGCTCCTCGCCGATGCCGGCGTCGATGCGCCGCCATCGAACCGAACCGAGTTCGCCGATGCGGCGCGCGCGATCACCGAGGCAGGCGACGCGGCGGGAACGGCCATGCCGCTCTCGCTCGAAACTCCGAGCGGCGTGCAGAACCAAGTCATGTCCTGGCTGTGGGCATCCGGCGGATCGATGCTGAAGGACGGCAAGCCGGACCTGACCAACGATGGCGTGACCGAGACGATCGAGTACTTCGACGATTTGTACCAGGACGGAGTCTTCGCGCCGGGCGCCTTCACCATGAAGGAGCAGGACATGGTTGAGGAGTTCACGAACGGCCGTGTCGGCATGATGGTCGACTCGCTCGCGCATCTCACGATGATCCGGGAGTCGAACCCCGACCTCGAGTTCAGCATCAGCGCGCTTCCCGCAGAGGACGGGTACGACGGCAAGCGGGGCATTCCTTACGCCTCGTGGGGCCTCGGAGTCTCGGAGAGCTCGGAGCACAAGGCCGAGGCGTGGAAGCTGTTCGAGTTCCTCATGAGTGAAGACGCGAACGCCGAGCTCGCGTCGATGGCGAAGGCCTTCCCGGGCAACCTCGATTCGGTGCCCGATTTCGTCGACGACGACGAGCTCATGTCCCAGGCGTTCGACATCTACCAGGCGGGGTACCCGGCGAACGAGTTCACCGGACTCCCCGTCGCGGAAGACCTGATGCGCCAGATGAACGAGCAGTTCCAGTCGATGCTCGAGGGGAACCTCACGGTCGACGAGATGCTCGACACGACGCAAGAATCCTGGTCGGCGGAGTTCTGAGCGATGTCGATGGTTTCTGAACGCCGGGGGCGAGCGGCATCGCCCGCCCCCGGCGGCGCCTCTCGCCGACACAGAACCGGCGCGCCGGGAGTGCGGCGCACTGAGCCGTTCCTCTACGTCGGGCTCACCGTCATCCTCATCGGGGTACTCCTCGTCATCCCGGTCGTGACGGTCATCGGCTATTCGCTGTTCGACAACGTCATCACGAACCCGAACCCGGAGTTCGTCGGCCTCGCGCACTACGCCGATCTGTTGACGGACAAGGGGTTCTACACCTCCGTCATGAACACCCTGATCTTCACGACCGTGAGCGTCGCGGCCCACCTCGTCATCGGGCTCGTGTTCGCGCTGCTTCTGAACTCGCCTCTGGTCAGTCGGTCGACGACGGCGATCTATCGCACGATATACGTGTTGCCGTGGCTGTTCACGGTCGCGATCGTCGCCGTGCTGTGGCGGTTGCTGCTGAACCCGAACGGTGTGATCAACTACCTGCTCTCGTTCGTCGGCGTCGGCGCGACGGAATGGCTGAGCGACCCGTCCCTCGCCCTCGGCACCGTCACCTTCATCAATATCTGGGCGGGCTACCCCTTCTTCATGGTCAGCCTGTTGGCGGGCCTGCAGGGGATCTCGGCTGATCTGTACGAGGCGGCGCGCGTCGACGGCGCGAACGCGTGGCAGCGATTCACGGCTGTGACGCTTCCCAACCTCAAGCCCGTCATCATCAGCATGTCGCTGCTCGATCTCATCTGGACATCGCAGCAGTTCGCGCTGATCTGGATGACGACGGGCGGCGGTCCGATCGATGCGACCGAGCTCGTGAGCACGTACACCTACAAACTTGCCTTCACGAAGTACGAGTTCGGTGCCGCTTCGACGGCAGCCGTCGTCGTGCTGGTGCTCTCGATGATCCTCGCCGTGCTGTACGTGCGGCATCAGCGGGCGAAGGAGTAACGCATGTCTCTCACCGATGCACCCGTCTCGACGCAGACGCTCGTGACGACGAAGCGCGTACAGCGCCGCCCCGTCACGCCGGGCGGCCGACGTCGCACCGCGAAGATCCTCACTGTCGTCGGCCTGTTCCTGGGAGCGCTGTTCGCGGGTCTGCCGGTTCTGTGGATGCTGTCGAGTTCGTTCAAATCGAACACGCAGATCTTCGAGAACCCACCGCGGCTGATCACCGAGACCTTCAGCCTCGACGCGTACGTGACGATCTTCACGGATCCCGAGAAGATGCGATTCTTCTTCAATAGTTACGTCGTCGCACTGTCGGTCGTCATCTGCACGCTGTTCGTCGCAATCCTCACCGCGTATGCGTTCAGCCGGTTCGACTTCCGCGGCAAACAGATCCTCAACGTCGTCATCATCAGCGTGCAGGCCGTCCCGCCGATTACGCTTCTGATCCCGTACTTCGGGTTGATCGTGCTGCTGGGGCTCTACGACTCGTATCCCGGGCTGATCCTCACGTACATGGTGTTCACGCTGCCCTACGCGATCATCATGATGACCGGCTACTTCAACTCCCTCCCGCGAGAGCTGGACGAGGCCGTGCGCGTCGACGGCGGTGGCAGCTGGACGGCCCTCTGGCGGATTCTTGTGCCCGTCGCGACGCCGGGAATCGTCTCTGTCGGCATGTACACCTTCATGCTCGCGTGGAATGAATACCTGTTCGCCCTCACGCTGACGCGAACCGTTGAGATGCGCACTGTGCCGATCGGCATTCAGCTGCTCATGGGGCAGCACTCGTACGAGTGGAACGAAATGATGGCGATGAGCGTCGTCGGCTGCGTTCCCGTCCTGGTGCTGTTCCTCTTCTTCCAGCGCTATTTCATCGGCGGTCTCACCACCGGATCCGTCAAAAGCTGACGAAAAACCACCCCTTCAAAGGAGAAAATCCAGTGCTCATTTCCGGACACGACCTGCTCGACGTCGCCCACCAGAACAGCTTCGCGATCCCGGCGTTCAACGTCGCGGATTACCACATGTTCAACGGACTCATCGAGATCAGCGAGAAGAAGAACTCGCCGGTGATCATCGCCATTCACCCGAACGAGGTCAACCTCCTCGGCTTCGATACCCTCCGCGCGATCCGCGAACGGCTGCACCGTTCGCCGGTTCCCGCCTCGATCCACTGGGACCACGGCGCCACGGCCGATCAGATGGTTGCCGCGATCCAGGGCGGGTTCACCTCGGTGATGCTCGATGCCTCGGCTGAGGCATTCGATGAGAACATCGCGCAGACCGGCCGCGCCGTCGAGATCGCTCATGCGGTCGGAGTCTCGGTCGAGGGCGAGCTGGGCACCATCGGCAAAATGGAATCGGCCGACGGCGGAATCATCTACACGGATCCGTCTGACGCTGTCACGTTCGTCGAGCGCACGGGCGTGGACTCGCTCGCCGTCGCCATCGGAACGCGTCACGGCATCTATCCCTCGAACATCACCCCGAAACTGAAGCTCGATCTGCTGCGCGAGATCAAGGCAGCGGTCGGCATCCCTCTCGTACTGCACGGTGGATCGAACAACCCCGATGACGAGATCGGCGAGGCGGCCCGCAGCGGTGTGAACAAGATCAACATCTCGAGCGACATCAAGGTCGCGTTCTTCGACAAGGTGCGCGAGGTGCTTCAGGACACCAGCCTGCGGGAGCCCGACGCGATCATGCCTCCGGCGGTCGAGGCGATGCAAGCGGTCGCCTCGCAGAAGATCGACCTGTTCGGCGCAGCGGGCAAGGCCGATCTGTATCGGACCCCTGCCGCGTACAAGGTCGACCTGTTCGGAACAGGAAAGGGCGAGACATACTGATGACCTCAACCGTTCCCGTCGGGGGCGACGTTCGCACCGTCGCTCCTGGCGAGATCGTTCTCGGGCTTCAGGGCACCGTCGATTACGAGATCGAGTGGGACAGATCGGTGATCGATGCGCTCGTGGTCGAGTATTCGATCGACGATTCCGAGATCGATCCCCGCGTGCCGATCACCGACGAGCGGTCGCTGCTCGTCGCCCTGCTGGGGTTCCTCGCGACGGGAGAGGGCGGGGAACGACACGTGGAATCGTCCGCGATCGTCGAGCAGTTCGCTGCCCGTTTTCCCCGCGAGATCACGCTCGGCGGCACGTGCGTGCGTGCGGCGCTCGTGCTCAGACGGCTCGGGATCCCCTCACTGCTGCACCTCGTGAGCACCGACGAGAACGTGCGCCGATTGCTGCCTGCCGACTGCGAAGCGATCACGAGCGCGACCGACGACACGCTGGATCCGCACCTCATCATCCAGTTCCGCCCTGGCGACGGCGCGCGGGTGGGCGCGACGGAACTCATCGCTACGGAGGCGAACCGCGTCATCGTCGCGAACGACCCGCCCGCCGAGAACCTCGTGCTCAGCAGAGAGCTGGGCGATCGGGTCGCGACGGCTCGGGTGTTCCTCGTCTCGGGGTTCAACACGATCAACGACCCGGCGGTGCTGCGCGCGCGGCTCGATGAGATCCGCGCCGTCAGCTCGCGCATTCCCGTCGACGGCCTCGTCGTCTACGAGGACGCGGGATTCCACGACCGTTCGCACCAGCCCACCGTTTCCGACGCGATCGGGCCAGTCGCCGATGTCTTCAGCCTCAATGAGGATGAGCTGCAAGCGCGGCTGGGGCGCAGGTTCGACCTCCTCGATGCACACGAAGCGACTGCTGCTGTGAAGGAGCTGCGCGCGCAGGTTCCCGATCCGACGCTCGTGGTGCATACCCGCTACTGGACGATCGTGCTGACCACGCCCGCGCGGCTTGCCGATCTCGACTCTGTGACGGCCGCTGCCGATGCCGGCAACGCGACCGCCGCCGGACGGTACGCATTCGGCGACGCGGTCACGGCCGCCGACATCACGCGGATCACCGCAGGGCCACGTCAAACGGGGAGCACGACGTTCGCGCGTGACGCCGAGCACCTTCTCGGTGAGTTCGGTCGTTGTCTGCCGGGCTTCCAGATCGAGGCAGCGCACCCGACGACGATCGGACTCGGTGATACGTTCATCGGAGGTCTGATCGGGGCGCTCGCACAGCGCGGGGAACCCTCCGTCGAGCAGGAGACGAACCAATGACGAACCAGATGCTCGCACCGATCCTGCTCGGTCCGAACCAGCCGCCTGCGCGCGCTTATCGCGGCGGGGCCGGCATCCGCGAACTGCGCGGCGAGGGATCCGCCGATGCGCACACCCCCGAGGACTTCGTCGCGTCGACGACGTGCACGTTCGGATCCGACATCGTCGGGCTCTCCCACCTGCCGGATGGCGAGCTCTTGCGCGACGCGATCGCGGCGGCTCCCGAAGCCTGGCTGGGGGAGGAGCACGTCGCACGCTTCGGCACCGACACGGCGCTGCTCGTCAAGCTGTTGCACACGGGCGAGCGCCTGTTCAACCACGCCCACCCGGATGCCGCGTTCGCCGCCGCGCACCTCGGCGTCGCGCGCGGCAAGACCGAGTCGTGGATCATCACCGCGACGGGAGAGCGCGCCACGGCCGATGTCTGGCTCGGCTGGAATCGCGACGTCTCAGCGGCCGAGCTCGCCGACTGGTTCGACCAGCAGGACACGGATGGCATGCTCGCGGCGATGAACCACGTCGAGGTGCGCGCCGGCGACGTCGTGCACGTGCCGGCGGGCACGCCGCACTCGATCGGCGAGGACATCATGCTCGTCGAGCTGCAGGAGCCGGTCGACCTGTCGATCATCCTCGAATACGCCCCGTTCCCCGCGCTCGATCGCGCGATGGCGCTGCTCGGTCTGACGCCGGACACGGCTCTTCGCGCCGTCGATACGCGGCGCGCGGATCCGGAATCTTTCCTATCCCGCGTTGCGGACGGATCCTTTCTGCCGCGCGCGGCGGATCCGTTCTACCGCGCGGAGCGGATGCGCGGCGGCTCCGTGCTGGACCCGGGCTTCAGCGTGCTGGTCGTGCTCGACGGATCCGGGACGCTCGGCGGAGCGCCCATCTCGCGCGGCGCGACGGCGGTGATTCCTTACGGTGCAGGCGCGGTGGCCCTCGACGGCGACCTCGTCGCGATCCGATGCCGCCCGCCGAAACCGGCCCCGGTAAGCTGATCCCATGACGCACACCCTGATCCTGCTCCGCCACGGGCAGAGCGACTGGAATGAACGAAACCTCTTCACGGGATGGGTCGATGTGCGGCTCACCGAGAAGGGGCGCGCCGAGGCGAAGCGCGGCGGCGAGCTGCTCGCCGAACAGGGCGTTCTGCCCGACGTGCTGCACTCCTCGGTCCTGAGCCGCGCGATCCAGACCGCGAACATCGCGCTCGACTCGGCCGACCGGCTGTGGATTCCGGTGAAGCGCTCGTGGCGCCTCAACGAGCGCCACTACGGCGCGCTGCAGGGCAAGGACAAGGCGCAGACCCTCGAGGAGTTCGGCGAGGAGAAGTTCATGGAGTGGCGTCGCTCGTTCGACGTGCCGCCGCCCGAGATCGCGGCCGACGATGAGTTCGCCCAGACGGACGATCCGCGCTATGTCGGCATCGACGGCGAGCTGCCCGCGACCGAGTCGCTGTCGCTCGTGATCGATCGCATGCTGCCGTACTGGGAGAGCGAGATCGTGCCCGACCTGAAGGCGGGCAAGACGGTTCTCGTCGCCGCGCACGGCAACTCGCTGCGCGGCCTCGTGAAGCACCTCGACGGCATCAGCGACGAAGACATCGCGAGCCTGAACATCCCCACGGGGATCCCGCTCGTCTACGAGCTCGATGACGACATGCGCCCGACCGGCCCCGGCCGCTACCTCGACCCCGAGGCCGCCGCTGCCGGCGCCGCCGCGGTCGCCTCGCAGGGCAAGAAGTAACAACGTAGAAAGGCGGGTGGGATCAGCTGATCCCACCCGCCTTTTCGTCTGCCTACTCGACGATCTCGATCTCGGGCGAGTCGTCGACACCCGACCAGTCGCCCGTGGCGAGGTACTGCACCTTCTTCGCGACGGAGACCGCGTGGTCGGCGAAGCGCTCGTGGTAGCGGCTCGCGAGCGTCGCGTCGACCGCGTGGGGGATCTCGCCCTTGAACGACTCGCCGAGCACGCGCTCGTACACCGAGGCGTGCAGTTCGTCGATGTCGTCGTCGGTGTCGCGGATGTGGTTCGCGTACTTCAGATCTTGCGTGCGCAGCAGCTTCGTCAGGGTGCGCGCCACCTCGACATCGAGCACGCCCATCTTCTTGAACGTCGACTTCAGCCCCTGCGGAATCGCGCGCTCGGGGTAGCGCGAGCGCACGAGCTGAGCGATGTGGTCGGCGAGGTCGCCCATGCGCTCGAGCGACGCGCTGACGCGCAGCGCGCTGACGATCACGCGCAGGTCGTGCGCGACGGGCTGCTGCATCGCGAGCGTCGCGATCGCGATCTCGTCGGTCGTGAGCACGAGCTCGTCGATCGTGATGTCGTTCGCGATGACCTCCTCCGCGAGCGCGACGTCTCCCGTGGCGAACGCCTGGGTCGCCTTCTCGATGGCCTCGGCCACCAGCTCGGAGATCTCAACGAGTCGGCTCTGGATCTCTTCGAGGGTGTCGTGGAACACTTCACGCATTGTGGGCGCCCTTCTGGTCATGACGTGGGAATTCGTGTGACGCATCAGCATCGCGCACAGTCACGTCAATTCTGTCGAGCCCAGGTTAACGACGGGTGGAACCTTCGTGAACAACGGGCCGCGCGAATGCCCTATTCAGCGGATTCGTCCGTTGCGGCATCTCAGATGACTTTACTCTGGAGACATGTCCCCGTTGCTTCTCGCCCTTTTCGTGGGGATAGTGATCGGCGCAGGCCTCACGGTCGTGATCGTCGTCGCGCTGCGCATCCGGGCCCGGGCGATCGCGGAGGCGAACCCGCGGATCCCGGATGAGGTCACCTCGATCCTCGATGTGCTCGAGGACGCCGCGATCATCACGGATCCATCCGGCAACGTGCTCGCCACGTCGCTGTCGTCGACGTGGGTCGGCGCGCGCGTCGGTCAGCGCATCGGGCAGGACGAGCTGCGGGAACTGATGAAGCAGGCGCGCGTCACGGGCAAGAGCGAGCGGCAGACGATGCGGATCCGCGCGGGTCGGCTGACGCGTGAGTCGCGCCTTGTCATCGCCCGCGGAGCGCAGCTCGGACAGGGCCTCATCATCATCTTCGTGCGCGACATCTCCGCGCAGGAGCGCGTGCAGCAGATGCGGCAGGACTTCATCCAGAACACGAGCCACGAGCTGAAGACACCGGTCGGGGCGATCTCGCTGCTCGCTGAGGCGCTCGAGATCGCGGCCGACGACCCGGAGCAGGTGCGCCGGTTCTCCGGTCGGGTATCGGCCGAGGCCGGCCGCTTGGGGCAGCTGACGAGCAGGATCATGAACCTGTCGCGGCTGCAGGCGACGGACGACCTGATCAACGTGGCGGACATTCCCGTCGACGAGCTCATCGCGCGCACGGTCGAGGCCCACCAGACGACGGCCGACGGCGCGGGCGTCGAGCTGGTCGCGCGCGGCGCCCGCGGGGTCCATGTGCGCGGCGACATGCTCGTGCTCATCGAGGCGCTCGGCAACCTCGTCTCCAACGCGATCGCGTACTCGCCGGAGGGATCCCACGTCGGAATCGGCGTGAAAGAAGACGACGGCGCCGTCGAGATCGCCGTCACCGACCAGGGGATCGGCATCTCGGAGGACGACCAGCGGCGCATCTTCGAGCGGTTCTACCGCGCGGACCAGGCGCGCTCGCGCCACACCGGCGGAACCGGGCTCGGGCTGTCGATCGTGAAGCACGCGATCCATCGCCACGACGGCGAGGTGCGGCTATGGTCACGAGAGGGGAGCGGATCGACTTTCACGATCCGCCTGCCCGTCGCGGAGCCGCCGACCGGGACGATCAAGATGAAGAAGACGAAGATCGGGCGCGCCGCGAAGCTGAGCGCGCAAGGAGAGGAAGATTTTGCATGACGCGCGTTCTGCTCGTTGAAGATGAACCCGACCTCGCGGATCCGCTCGCGTACCTGCTGCAGCGGGAGGGCTTTGAGATCGAGATCGCGGACGACGGCGAAAAGGCGCTGCGCATGTTCCGCGAGCAGGGTGCCGACGTGATCCTGCTCGATCTGATGCTCCCCGGGATCCCCGGGACCGAGGTGTGCCGCCAGGTGCGCGCCACGAGCCAGGTGCCGATCGTGATGCTGACCGCGAAGGACAGCGAAGTGGATATCGTCGTCGGGCTGGAGCTCGGCGCCGACGACTACGTCACGAAGCCGTATTCGTCGCGCGAGCTGCTCGCCCGCATGCGCGCCGTGCTGCGGCGATCGTCGGCGGGCGAAGGCGACCTCGAGGAGCACGTGCTCGAGGGCGGGCGCGTGACTCTCGACATCGATCGCCACACGATCGCGGTCGACGGCGAGCAGATCAATATGCCGCTCAAGGAGTTCGAGCTCCTCGAGCTGCTGATGCGCAACACGGGGCGGGTGCTGACTCGCGGCCAGCTCATCGACCGGGTGTGGGGATCTGACTACTTCGGCGACACCAAGACGCTCGACGTGCACATCAAGCGGATCCGTTCGCGGATCGAGGAGGCGCCCTCCGCGCCGCAGATGCTCGTCACCGTGCGCGGCCTCGGCTACCGCTTCGAGGGTTGAGCGCAAAAAAGTGGGGATCCCCGTCGGGATCCCCACTTTTTTGTGGCCGGCTTACTCGCCGTGCCGCTCGACCTCGGCCACCGGCGCGCACGCCTCGGCGTTGTCGGCGGAGTCATTCGGCGCGAGCGCGGCGTACTCGGTGAGGCAGTTGTTCAGCACCGGAACCTCGATCTCCACGGCCTCGGCATCGCCCGGCTGGAAGAACATGCTGATGGTCGAGCCGGGCATCGCGTCGAGGCTCGAGATGCGCTCGGGCTCGTCGGCGCCGCCGAGGCTGACCGTCTCGCCCGCGGGAACATCGATCGATGCGTCTCCGTTGCCCCAGTCGACCGACAGCGTCTGCGCCGAGTCGCTCGTGTTGGCGAGGACCGCAATGAGGTTGCCCTCCGCGCCGTCCTGGTCGGCGATGACGAGGGCGTTGCGCACCTCGAGGCCGGGGCCCTCGAACGACGGAAGGTTCACACCGTCAGAGGCGGTGTATTCGAACGTCGTGGCCTGAGTCGTGACCATGTTGCAACCGGTCGCGGTCATGAGCACGAGGCCGGCAGCGGCGAGGGACGCGGTGATGCGCGATTTCACGGATCCTCCAGAATGGTGCGGGGCCGCGCGTAATGCGGGCGCGTCCATCCTATCGGCTGTCGCTGAGTGCCCGAAGCACGCCGCGACGAGGCGACGGAGCGGAATCCTAGTACAAATGCGGCTGTGGTAAACTAGGTAACGCTGGGAAGGACGTAATCCATATGCTTTTTGAGGTCGGCGAGACTGTCGTTTACCCCCATCATGGGGCCGCAACCATCACCGAAGTTAAGACACGAGTCATTAAGGGCGAGGAGAAAACGTACCTCAAGCTCAACGTGACGCAGGGAGGCCTCGTCATCGAGGTGCCTGCTGACAACATTGATCTCGTCGGAGTTCGCGACGTTATCGATGAGAGCGGGCTGCAGGAAGTGTACGACGTGCTGAAGGCGCCGTTCACGGAAGAGCCCACGAACTGGTCGCGCCGGTACAAGGCCAACCTGGAGAAGCTCGCCTCGGGCGATGTCATCAAGGTGAGCGAGGTCGTCCGCGACCTCTGGCGCCGTGACCAGGACCGCGGCCTGTCGGCAGGCGAGAAGCGCATGCTGGCGAAGGCTCGTCAGGTTCTCGAATCCGAGGTCGCGCTTGCGAAGGACTTCAGCGAGGAAGAAGCGGGTGAGCTCCTGAACCAGAAGCTCGCCGAGGGCTGATCCCAAAGCGCTGTCGTAGCCGCCCCGCACCGTCAATGGTGCGGGGCGGCTACGTTTATTACCGTGACTTCCACACGAATCGACACTGCGATCATCGTCGTTGCGGCGGGCAACGGCATCCGCCTCGGCGCGGGGGCGCCGAAGGCGTTCGTCGGTATCGACGAGTACTCGATCCTCGCGCACTGCCTGCGCGGCGTCTTCCGTGCAGATCCGATGCAGGTGATTGTCGTCGCTCCGGCCGATCGCGTGGGTGAGGCGCTCGCCGTCGCGCACGCCGAGGCGGGGGAGCGGGGCGACCGGGTCACGGTCGTCGCGGGCGGAGCCAACCGTCAGGACTCGGTGGCGGCGGGGCTGTCGCGGGTGTGGCCGACGGTCAAGGTCGTGCTGGTGCACGATGCCGCACGCGCGCTGACCCCGCCCGACGTCATCGACGGCGTCGCGCGCGTGGTGCGCGAGACCGGGCATGCCGTGATCCCCGCGCTCGATGTCATCGACACGATCAAGCGGGTCGACGGATCGCGGATCACGGGCGTCGTCGACCGGGCCGAGCTCGCGGCCGCGCAGACGCCGCAGGGTTTTCGGCGCGATGTTCTGGTCGCCGCCTACGAGCGGGCGACAGAGGAGTTCACCGACGACGCGGCGCTCGTCGCCGATGCAGGGCACGACGTGATCCGTGTGGCGGGGTCGGAGCTCGGGTTCAAGATCACGAGGCCCGACGATCTCGCGCGGGCGCGAGAGGTGATTCGCCGAGCGCCTGAGAATTCGGCGGCCACCGGTCGGAATCCGGAAAATCGTCAGCATCTCGCCGAATTCTCAGGCCCTCGGCAACCGCGCGTCGGCGTCGGCACCGACGTGCACGCGTACGGCGGCGACGGATCCCTGTGGCTCGCGGGCCTCGAATGGCCGGGCGAGCAGGCGCTGTCGGGGCACTCGGACGGCGACGCCGTGGCGCACGCGATGGTCGATGCGGTGCTGAACGCCGCCGGACTCGGCGACATCGGCACGCACTTCGGTACCGACCGCCCCGAGTTCGCGGGCGCGCACGCCGATGCGTTCCTCAGCGAGACGGTGCGGATCCTCGCCGCCGCGGGCTGGGCGGTCGGCAACGTTTCAGTGCAAATCCAGGCATCGCGCCCGCGCTTCTCCTCGCGCCGGACGGAGGCCGAGCAGGCCCTCGCCGCGGCGCTCGGCGCCCCCGTTTCAGTCTCGGCGACGACGACCGACGGCCTCGGCTTCACCGGCCGCGCAGAGGGTGTGCAGGTCTTCGCCGTGGCCCTCGTCGTCCCGACAGCGCGGCGAGGCATCGCCGATAAGCTGGGAGGGTGAGCATGCGGCTGTACGACTCGCGCGCCCGGGCGCTGCGCGACTTCACCCCGATCGACGAGACGAACGTCACGATGTACGTCTGCGGGCCGACGGTGCAGTCGGGCCCCCACATCGGGCACCTCCGCGCCGCGCTCGCCTTCGACGTGCTGCGCCGCTGGCTCGAGCACCGATTCGGGCGCGTCACTTTCGTGCGCAACGTCACCGACATCGACGACAAGGTGCTGCAGAACGCGACTCCCGACGAGCCGTGGTGGGCGCTCGCGTACCGCATGGAGCGCGAGTTCACCGCGGTCAACGACGCGATCGGGATCCTCGCTCCCACATACGAGCCCCGCGCGACCGCGTCTATCCCGCAGATGCACGAGTTCATCGAGCGGCTGATCGAGCGCGGGCACGCGTACGAATCCAACGGAGACGTGTACTTCGACGTGCGCTCCTGGGCCGCGTACGGCACGCTGACGCATCAGGACATCGACGCGATGGATTCCGACCCCGACGCGGATCCGCGCGGCAAGAGGGATCCGCACGACTTCGCGCTCTGGAAGGCCGCCAAGGAGGGCGAACCGGCCGACGCGAGCTGGGCGTCGCCGTGGGGCGAGGGTCGCCCGGGCTGGCACATCGAGTGCTCCGCGATGTCGCACCGCTACCTCGGCGGCTCCTTCGACATCCACGGCGGCGGCCTCGACCTGCGCTTCCCGCACCACGAGAACGAGCTCGCGCAATCGGCGGCGGCGGGGGATCCGTTCGCGCAGTATTGGGTGCACAACGGGCTCGTCACGGTCGATGGGCAGAAGATGTCGAAGTCGCTCGGCAACTTCACGCTCGCTCGCGACCTGCTCGAGGCCCACCCGGCGCGCGTCGTTCGCTACGCGCTCGCCGCGGCGCACTACCGCTCGAATCTCGATGTCTCGGATCAGGCGATCGCCGAGGCGGCCGCAGCGCTCGAGCGAATCGACGGTTTCGCCCAGCGCGCCCAGCGCGCCGTCGGATCCGCCCCACCGAACATTCCCGATGCCTTCCGCGATGCGATGGACGACGACCTCGGCGTTCCGCAGGCGCTCGCGGTCGTTCACGAGACGGTGCGCGCGGGCAACGTCGCACTGGAGCGCGGCGAATCCGCCGATATCCGCGGCGCGTTCTCAGCCGTATCGGGCATGATGGGCGTGCTCGGCTTCCCGCTCGCGGCGAACGGATCCGCGCGGGGCGCAGACGCACAGGCCCTCGCGACGATCATCGGTTCCCTCATCTCGCAGCGGGCCGAGGCACGTGCGGCGAAGGACTGGGCGGCAGCAGACAGGATCCGCGATCTGTTCGCGGACGCGGGCGTCGCACTCGAGGACACCCCCGACGGAACAATTTGGAGCATCGATGGCTAAGCCAGGACGGCCCGGCGCGGCAAAGGGCAAGAAGAGCGCGACCAAGGGGTCGGGCGGTAAGAACAAGCGCAGCCTGACGGGCCGCGGACCGACGCCGAAGGCCGAGGATCGCACCTATCACAAGGCGCACAAGCGCAAGGAGCTCGCTGAGCGCAGCGCCGCGAAGCACCCGAAGCGTCAGCAGCAGGGTCCGCGCCGCCGCCCGAACGACGACAACGAGTACGTCACGGGGCGCAACAGCGTGCTCGAGGCGCTGCGCACGAACATCCCCGCCACGGCGCTCTACATCGCGCAGCGGATCGAGATGGACGACCGCGTCAAGGAGATGCTGACGCTCGCGCACAAGAACAACCTGCCGATGCTCGAGGTCACGCGCCCCGAGCTCGACCGCATGGCGGGCTTCGACGGCGTGCACCAGGGCGTCGCGCTCAAGGTTCCGCCGTACGAGTACGCGCACCCGCAGGATCTGCTCGAGCAGATCATCGATCGCGGCCAGACGCCGCTGCTCGTCGCGCTCGACGGCGTGACGGATCCGCGCAACCTCGGCGCGATCATCCGCTCGACGGCCGCGTTCGGCGGGCAGGGCGTCATCGTCCCGCAGCGTCGCTCGGCCGGCCTGAACTCCGCCGCGTGGAAGACGAGCGCGGGCGCCGCGGCGCGGATCCCGGTGGCGATGGCCCCGAACCTCACGCAGGTGCTGAAGGACCTCAAGAAGCAGGGCGTGTTCGTGCTCGGTCTCGACGGCGGCGGCGAGGTCGAGATGCCGAACATCGAGCTGTCGGACCGCCCGCTCGTCGTCGTGATCGGCAGCGAGGGCGAGGGCCTGTCGCGCCTCGTGACCGAGACGTGCGACCAGATCGTGTCGATTCCGATCTCGGACGCGGCCGAGTCGCTCAACGCCGGCATCGCCGCGTCGGTCGCGCTCTATCAGATCTCGACGCTGCGCGCGGCCTGACGAAACGCAGAAGGGCGCCGCATCCCCTTGAGGATGCGGCGCCCTTTTCCGTGCGTCTGACGACTACGCGATCGCCTTGTCGATGAGGCGCAGGCCGGTCTCGGCGTCGAAGACGTGCAGACGTCCGGCGATCGGCGAGATCGTGACGACGTCGCCCGCCATCGGGTGCGAGCGGCCGTCGACGCGCACGACGATCTCGGTGGGCTCGCCATCGATGGTCGCCTCGCCGTAGAGGTAGCCGTCCGAGCCGAGCTCCTCGACGAGCTTCACCGTGACCTGGAGGCCGCCCTCAGCGTCCGGAACGACGACGAAGTCCTCGGGGCGGATGCCGATCGTGACCCGCGAGCCGGTCGCGCGGTCGAGAGCCTGGCGCTCCACCGGCACATCCTTCGTGCCGACCTTGACGCCGCCTTCGACGGTGTCGGCGGCGAAGAGGTTCATCGCCGGCGAGCCGATGAAGCCCGCGACGAAGTCGTTCTGCGGCGTCTCGTACAGGTCGCGGGGCGAGCCGACCTGCTGCAGCACGCCGTCCTTGAGGACAGCGATGCGGTCGCCCATCGTGAGCGCCTCGGTCTGGTCGTGCGTGACGTAGACGGTCGTGGTGCCGAGGCGACGCTGCAGCGACGCGATCTGCGTACGCGTCTGCACGCGCAGCTTGGCATCGAGGTTCGACAGCGGCTCGTCCATGAGGAACACCTGCGGCTCGCGGACGATCGCGCGACCCATCGCGACGCGCTGGCGCTGTCCGCCGGAGAGCGCCTTCGGCTTGCGGTCGAGGTAGGGCACGAGGTCGAGAAGCTTGGCGGCCTCCTCGACGCGCTTGCGGCGCTCCTCCTTGTTGATGCCGGCGATCTTGAGCGCGAAGCCCATGTTGTCGGCAACAGTCATGTGGGGGTACAGCGCGTAGTTCTGGAAGACCATCGCGATGTCGCGATCCTTCGGCGGAACGTCGGTGACGTCGCGGTCACCGATGAGGATCGCGCCGTCGTTGACCTCTTCGAGGCCCGCGAGCATGCGCAGCGAGGTGGACTTTCCGCAACCGGAGGGGCCGACGAGGACGAGGAACTCGCCGTCAGCGATCTCGAGGTTGAGCTTGTCGACCGCGGGGCGGGTGCCGCCCGGGTAAACACGGGTGGCGTTGTCGAACGTCACAGTTGCCATGACTGTTTCTCCTTCACCGGCAGGTACGTGCCGGACGATCCGTTGTGAATGAGCGATGCGCTCGCGCGCTCCGCACGCCCGACATTGGGCGCACACACAGTATTGCACAGGGGAGGTGCTGGGCCGATTCCCAGCGCGTCTCACTATGATCGGCGGGTTGCCGTCCATACCCTGCGGACTGAGGAGGGGCAGCCAGATGAGCACCGAAGATTCGAACACCGACGACGCGAGCGTGAGCCGTGACGAGGTGCGCGCGACGGCCAAGAAGGTCAGCGCGCGCATTCACGGACGCAAGATCGCGAAGCGGATCGTGATCACCGTCGTGATCATCGCAGCCGTCGCGGCCGCCGCCTGGTGGGTATGGCGCACGGTCGCGCCCGAACTCGAGCGCGACGTGGTCACCCCGCAGAACGTCACCTCCGAGGACGGAATCGATGTCCTCAGCCTCATGCCCGAGGGGGAGCGGTCCGAGACGGTCGACGACCCGATCGAGCTCGATGTGTACGTCGACTACATGTCGCCCGAATCAGGCGACATCGGCACCGAGCTCCTCCCGCAGATCTACGACCTCCTCGATGAGGGCGTCGTCACGCTCGACATCCACCCGGTGTCGTTGCTCGCCGGGCAGTCGAACGGCAGTCAGTATTCCACGCGGGCGGCGGGCGCCGTGATGTGCGTCGTCTCCGGCGCTCCCGAGTCGTTCCGCGATGTCAACCAGGCGCTGCTCACCGATCAGCCCGAGCTCTCGACCGAGGGCTATACGGACGAAGAGCTGGGTCAGATTGCGCTCGACGCAGGCGCCGAAGGCGTGAATAACTGCATCATCGATCGCAAGTACGCGACCTGGGTGAGCGAGGCGACGGATCGCGCGTCCGACGGACCGCTCATCGGCACGCAGGACGTGCAGCTCGGCGACGCGCTCGTCGTCGTCGACGGCGAACTCTACGACGGATCCCTCGCCGACGCGGGGGAGTTCACACAGTTCCTCCTGACGCTGCAGAGCGAGGAGTACTTCGGCGGCACGACCGACGAGGAATCCCAGTAGGATCGTCTACGGCCCATTCATGGGTCACGCCGGCTTAGCTCAGTTGGTAGAGCACCGCTCTTGTAAAGCGGGGGTCGTGGGTTCGAACCCCTCAGCCGGCACCACATCAGAAGCCCCGCGCTCCCTTGAAGGCTCGGGGCGGCGTCAGGGCACGAGGAACACTGCGTCGAGCATGCCGGGGTTGTGGGCGTGAACGAGGGCGGCGAACACGACGGCATCGAACAGCAGATGCACTGTGACGATGTATCCGAGTGAGCGGGTGCGCAGGAAAATGACGCCCTGCAGCAGCGCGAACGGGATGGTGAACGCCGGTGCCCATTCGCGGTATCCGAGCTCCCACAGGAACGACACGAACACGATCGCCTGCAACACGTTGGCCGCCCAATCCGGCAGGTGCCGGCGCAACAGCACGAACGTGATGCAGATAAAGAACAGTTCGTCCCAGATGCCGACGGCACCGACGCCGACGAAGAGCCGCGTGATGAGGTCGGCCGAGTCGACAACGGGCCAGTTCTGATAGGCGCCGCTGGTGATGAAGTAGAACGGCAGGATCAGCCAGCCGAGCACGAGGACTGCCGCGAGCCACACCCACTGCACTGCCCGCCAACGGCCGCCTGCCCGCCAAGGAAACCGGATGGCGCGGTCGCGGTACAGGAATCGGGATACGAGATACGGCAGGACGACGGCGCCGCCGAGCGCCAGCGTGAATCGCAGCATGGCGGCGTTGTCGAGTTCTGCGGCGAGGGGCACCGAACTGACGACCAGCAGCCCGACGGCGATGAGCGACACGTCGCGCAACAGGCTGGGAGAGCCGCCTCGACGGAACGACGCGACCCCTGTTCGCCGATCGACGATCCAGGCCAGCACGAGCGCCACGGCCGCGAGCAGCCAGCCCAACCAGGAGATGTCGAAGACGAACAGCGCAGGTGCAACGAGGCAAACGGCCAGCGCCGGCCCTGCCGCCGCGTGCTTGCCGGTCTCGTCGATCACGACGGGAGCCTCTCGGGGCTGGGGAGCGAGATCTCGCCGAGCTGTTGCGCCGCGCTCACGATCCGCTCCGCGGAGAGCGAATTTCTCGGGTCCCTTGCCATTGACCCGACACTAACGAACTTCGTACCGTACGGTTCTCGGCGCCGCGGGCGCGGCCTCATGCGAGGCCACGCCCGTTCTCATCGGTTCAGTATGCGTCCCAGGTGACGAGGCCATACCAGAGGTGACCGTCATCGTCGCCGCCACCGCGGCCGCATGACCTGTCGATGTTCGTCCCGCCACTCATGATGGCCTGCGCGGCCAGCACTGCCGTCCCACCCACACAGGCCGCGTGTGAGGCCAGCGGTCCGGTTCCCGCTGCTCGGTCGGGAGCAGCGAACGCGGCAGTGCCTGTCGCGGCGCCGCCGCCGACGAGGAGTGCAATGGCAACCGCAGCACTGGCGAGCTTGTGCTTGAGCTTCATAATGACCTCCCGAGTGATGTGCAATGCAAATCCACCACGATTCCTGCGGCGCTCTCGAACGTCAATATCCGGGAACTGCCCGCGTACCCGCGAGCAAGGATCTGCCGACCGCCGCGACACACGTCAAATCGTTATCTTCCGGCTCCGTCTCCTGCATCGTGACGGGTCATATCGTCGAGGGTGAAGAGCACGACGCGTGGGACCCGGGCACCTCGCTCACCCGCGCCTGCTGAGGGGCAGAGATGAAACAACTCGGGCACGCGATCACGGATGCCATTGCGCGGACGGCGCACATCTCGTTGATGGGCCGACGACCGGAACAGGTCCGCTTCGTCGCGGTCATCGGTGTCATCGTGACGTTCGCCTTCACGGGCATCGTCGGCGTGTTCTCGCTCGTGGGCGACTTCCTGACGATGTTCACCGATGCGTCGAGCATGCACGCCCGCCTCGCGATCGCGATCCGCCTGGCCGCCGTGGCCGCTCTGCTCTGGTGCCCCCTCGTCGCTGCGAAGTCCGTCGCGCCCGAAGCCATGCTGATCCAGCACCTGCGCCTCACCGTCGGCGACGGTCGCTCGATCTCCGGATACGTCATCGGCGCGGCCGTCGTGTTCACGACTTTTGCCGCGGGCATCAGCGGAACCTACAGCTGGTTCCTTCTGTCGGTCATCGCGACTCTCGCGTGGGGCTTCCGCACCGGAACGATGCTCAACGACCCGTCCAGCGAGGATGAGGACGAGGACGAAGACGAGGACGAGCGCGAGCCGGCTGCGGCCGAGCGCGTCTGACACAACGAGAACCGGCCACCCGCATTCGCGCGGGTGGCCGGTTCTCGTTGTCGTACGCTCGCGACTCAGCCCTCGTCGGGGGCGAAGTTCAGCGATAGCGAGTTCATGCAGTAACGGTCGCCCGTGGGCGTGCCGAAGCCGTCGGGGAAGACGTGGCCCAGGTGGCCGCCGCACGCCGCGCAGCGCACCTCGGTGCGATCCATGCCGTGGCTCTTGTCCTCGATCAGCTCGACCGCGTCGGGTCGCACCGACTCGTAGAAGCTCGGCCACCCGCAGTGAGAGTCGAACTTCGTGCCGCTCTTGAACAGCTCGGCGCCGCAGGCCGCACACGCGTAGATGCCCGCGCGCTCCTCGTCGAGCAGTTCGCCCGTCCACGCGCGCTCGGTCGCCTTGCCGCGCAGCACCTCGAACTGCTCGGGGGTGAGCTCTTCGCGCCACTCATCTTCGGTTTTCTTGACGTCGTATGCCATGCCTCCAGAATACGCCCGCGCGGGGGAGCGGGCAGCGTGCCGAGTGCGCGAGACTGGAGCGATGGATCCGATCGCCGACGTCCGTGACCGTTACGACCGATTCGCCCGTGAGGAAGCGCCGGGCCGCAGCGCGCTGTACGCCGAATGGGCGGCGGGCGTTGCGGGCGACGAGCGGATCCTCGAGATCCTCGCCGGCCTCTCCTCGCCGCACCGGCAGCCCCCGGTGGTGTTCGCCGTCACCCGCATGCTCGGCGCCGAGGGCGACTACGCCGCGTGGGCGTCGTTCGTCGTGGAGAACGCGGATCGCGTCGTCGCCGAGTGCGCCGCCCGCACGACCCAGACGAACGAACCTCTCCGCGCGGCGCCGCTCCTCGTCGCGCTCGACCGGATCCGCGGTCCGATCGCGCTGATCGAGGTGGGCGCGGCCGCGGGGCTGTGCCTGTTCCCGGACCGGTACGCGTACCGGTTCCGCACGGAGGATCAGGTCGCCGAGCTCGGCGAGGGATCCGTGGTGCTCGACACCGAGCTGACCGGCGCGCGGGTGCCGCGCCGCATGCCCGACATCGTCTGGCGGGCCGGCGTCGACGTCGAGCCCCGCGACGCGCAGGATCCGAGCGACCGGGCGTGGATCTCGGGCCTCGTCTGGCCGGGCGAGACCGACCGCGCGCTCCGTGTGGACGCGGCCCTCGACGCGGTCGCGGCCGATCCGCCGCTCATCGTGCGCGGTGACGCCTCGGAGCCCGGCGTGCTCGCCGATCTCGTCGCGCAGGTCCCGGACGACACGACGGTGGTGATCGCGACGATGGGCGTTCTGCCGCACCTCCGTCGCGACGCGCGCGAGCGCCTCATCGAGACGATCCGCGAGCTGCCCGCGCGGTGGGTCACGCTCGACGCGCCGAGTCTGCACGACTCCTGGGATCCCGCCGTCGACGCGGACGCCTGGGAGGGGTTCGTGCTCGCGCTCGACGGGCGTCCGATCGCCGCCGCGGACCCGCTCGGCTCCTGGATCCACGGCGTGTGATCGAGGGGACCCGCGCGCTCGGATGTACGCTCAGGACATGGCGACGACGGATGCGGGGCGCGCCCGCGAGCGCGCGGGGCTCGAGGATGAATCGCGCGCGATTCTCGCGTTCGAATCCGAGTGGCCGTCGCACACCTCGGACAAGGAAGAGGCCATCCGCGAGCGCCTCGGACTCGAACCGGCGCGCTTCTACCAGCTGCTCGGGCGTCTCGTCGACGACCCGGCTGCGCGTGCGCATTCGCCCATGCTGATCGGGCGCCTCGAGCGGCTGCGCGAGGCGCGGGCGGCTCGGCGTGCTCGCATGCTGCGCTAATCGCGCACCCAGCCGTGCCAGTAAGATGACGAGGATGCCGCAGACCAGCTACCCGCGCGATCGCTTCGACGACGTTCCTCGCGATCCGGAGCGCGTCGGCGCCCACCGCGCGCCGCGCGGGCGGCACCGGTGGCTCGTCGTGCTGCTGTGGTGGCTGCTCGCGGTCGGCATTCTGACCGGCGGCGGAATCCTCGCGTTCCTCGCCCTGTCGAACACTGGCGACTTCGAGCTCCCGGCGCCGCCGACCGCCTCCGAAGAGGTCACAGAGTCCCCCGCGCCGGAGGTCGACACCAGCTACCCGGTGCTCGTCCTCAATGGAACCGACGACCAGGCCGCGGCGGATGCCGTGCGCCAGGAGATCGTCGACGCGGGCTGGAGCGAAGACACGGTCGCCCCGCTCGACTCCGACGCGTCCGACGTCGCCGCGACGAGGGTCCTGTACGTCGGCGACGAGGACGAGCAGGCGGCGAGGGGTCTCGCGGGCGCGCTCGGCATCAGCGAGGTCACGCAGGACGACTCCTACGCCGAGATGAGCGAGAACGGGCTGACCGTCATCGTCGGTCTCGATCGAGTCGGCGACGAGTTCTGAGCCTCAGGCGTTTGCACTCGTAGGGGTCGAGTGCCAGAATGGCATTAGCACTCGACAACGTTGAGTGCTAACGCTCACACGCTTACGTCCGGGAGGGACGAAACACATGGCAAAGATGATCGCTTTCGACGAGGAGGCCCGTCGTGGCCTCGAGCGCGGCCTCAACCAGCTGGCCGATGCCGTCAAGGTGACGCTCGGCCCGCGCGGCCGCAACGTCGTGCTGGAGAAGAAGTGGGGCGCTCCCACGATCACCAACGACGGTGTGTCCATCGCCAAGGAGATCGAGCTCGACGACCCCTTCGAGAAGATCGGTGCCGAGCTCGTCAAGGAGGTCGCCAAGAAGACTGACGACGTCGCCGGCGATGGCACGACCACGGCTACCGTTCTCGCACAGGCGCTGGTCCGCGAGGGCCTGCGCAACGTCGCGGCCGGTGCAGACCCCGTCAGCCTGAAGCGCGGCATCGAGAAGGCCGTCGCGGCCGTCACGGCTGAGCTGCAGGCGAGCTCCAAGGAGATCGAGACCAAGGACCAGATCGCTGCCACGGCATCGATCTCGGCCGCTGACCCCGAGATCGGTGCGCTGATCGCGGAGGCCATCGACAAGGTCGGCAAGGAGGGCGTCGTCACGGTCGAGGAGGCTCAGGCCTTCGGCACCGAGCTCGAGCTCACCGAGGGTATGCGCTTCGACAAGGGCTACCTGAACCCGTACTTCGTCACCGACGCCGACCGCCAGGAAGCCGTCTTCGAAGACCCCTACATCCTGCTCGCGAACCAGAAGATCTCGAACATCAAGGATCTTCTCCCCGTCGTCGAGAAGGTCATGCAGGCGGGCAAGGAGCTCGTCATCATCGCCGAGGACGTCGAGGGCGAGGCGCTTGCGACTCTCGTGCTCAACAAGATCCGCGGCATCTTCAAGGCCGTCGCCGTCAAGGCGCCGGGCTTCGGCGACCGCCGCAAGGCGCAGCTGCAGGACATCGCGATCCTCACGGGCGGACAGGTCATCACCGAAGAGGTGGGCCTCAAGCTCGAGAACACCGACCTCGAGCTTCTCGGCCGTGCCCGCAAGGTCATCGTCACGAAGGACGAGACGACGATCGTCGAGGGTGCCGGCGAGGCCGCGCAGATCGAGGGTCGCGTGACCCAGATCCGTCGCGAGATCGACGCGACCGACAGCGACTACGACCGCGAGAAGCTCCAGGAGCGCCTCGCGAAGCTCGCGGGCGGCGTGGCCGTCATCAAGGCGGGCGCGGCGACCGAGGTCGAGCTCAAGGAGCGCAAGCACCGCATCGAGGACGCCGTTCGCAACGCGAAGGCAGCCGTCGAAGAGGGCATCGTCCCCGGTGGTGGCGTGGCGCTCATCCAGGCCGCGACCAAGGTGTTCGATGGTCTCGAGCTCTCCGGTGACGAGGCCACGGGCGCGCGCATCGTGCGCATCGCCATCGAGGCGCCGCTCAAGCAGATCGCCCTCAACGCCGGCCTCGAGCCGGGTGTTGTGTCGGCGCGTGTTGCCGAGCTGCCCTCGGGCCAGGGCCTCAACGCCGCCACGGGCGAGTACGTCGACATGCTCGAGGCGGGCATCATCGACCCCGCCAAGGTCACGCGTTCGGCTCTGCAGAACGCCGCGTCGATCGCGGGTCTGTTCCTGACGACCGAGGTCGTCGTTGCCGACAAGCCGGAGCCGGCCGCGGGTGCGGGCGTCCCCGACGGCGGCGGCATGGACTTCTGATCCCGTCGTAACCAGTCGCGGCCCCTCCTCCCCTCGCGGGAGGAGGGGCCGCTTCTCTTTCTCGGGGGAGGCCTGTGTCCTAACGGAACATGTTCGCGACGTCGTGCTCGACCTGCTGATACCCGGTGCCCGCGAGCTCGAGGCGGTGCGCGAGGTTGTTCAGCGCCTCCTCGACCTGCAGGTGCAGCGCCTGCCACTCGGCCGCGAGACCCTGGAACGCCTGCGAGGCCGCGCCCTGCCAGGCGCCCTCGAGTTGCTGTACGCGCCCCATGATCAGCGCGACCTCGCCTCGCAGGCGTTCTGATCCTGCCGCGACCTCCGACTTCGTGGCGATGAGGGATTCGCTGTCGACGGTGAATTGTGCCATGATCGGCCCCTTTCTGGTTGGTGTCACCACGTTAGGAGCGGGGGCGCACGGCGCGCACGCCGAAAGGAGCGATCCTCAGATAACTTCGCGAGAAACGCGATTGTGAACGCGTTGACTCCGCCTCAGGAACGGTGCGCGAGCGGGAACGCGACCTGGAAGGTCGAACCGCCGCCCGGCGTCTCGAAGACCGAGACGGCGCCGTCGAGCCGGTCGACGATCGAGGCGACGATCGCAAGGCCGAGGCCGGATCCGCCCGTCTCGCGGGTGCGCGACGTATCCGCGCGCCAGAAGCGCTCGAAGATCTTCTCGCGGATCTCCGCGGGGATCCCTTCGCCGTGATCGACCACCGCGATCCAACCCATCTGCCTGGCCACGTCGATGCCGACCTCGAGCTCGATCGGTGCGTCGGGCTCGCTGTACCGCCTGGCGTTGCCGAGGAGGTTCGCGATGACCTGCTGGATCGACTCCTCCGCCCCGCGGACGATCGGCGGCACGTCGACCGGCTTTCCCGTCTCGGCGCGCGAGAAGTCGATCTTCGGCGTCGCGGGCTTGCGGCGGCGGCCGCCGCGCGCCCCGACGCCCAGCACCCCGAGGAGGCCGGTCGTGGGCGCTGCCGGCCGTTCCTCCTCCTCGGCGTCGACGGGAACGCCGGCCGAGGCGCGCGAGGGATCGAGGCCGATCGTGATCGGGCCCGTGAGCGCTTCGAACGTCGTGTCGTTGACCGCGACCTGTCGCGAGGGGTTCGCGGCGCGCAGGTCGAGCGCCGCATCGCGCGCGACGTTCCGAAGATCGACGTCGGTGATCTCGATCTTCCGGCGCTCGTCGAGACGCGCCAGCGACAGCAGATCCTCGACGAGCGAGCTCATGCGCTTGGCTTCCTTCTCGATCCGCTCCATGGCGCGCGCCGTGTCCTCGGGCGTCTGCATCGCGCCCATGCGGTACAGCTCGGCATAGCCGCGCACGCTCACGAGCGGCGTGCGCAGCTCGTGGCTGGCGTCGCCGATGAATCGGCGCATCTTCTCGACGGTCTCGTCGCGCTCGGAGAACGACTCGTCCACGCGATCGAGCATGGTGTTGATCGCGATCTTGAGCCGCCCGACCTCGGTGCGCGGCTCGATGTCGGTCATGCGCTGCGAAAAATCGCCGTCCGCGATCGCCGTGGCCACGTCCTCGACCTGCGTGAGCCGCCGGAACGCGAGCGTGATCAGCCACCGCGTGCCGAGCGCGCCGACGCTGATCGTCAGGATCGCCATCGTCGTGAACACGCCGATGTACGTCGTCATGAACGAATCGGCGTCGGTCAGCGGCAGCGCGACGAGCTGCGCGTACAGGGTGCTCGACGAGGATCCGTCGATCTGGATCGTCGAGACGGCGGCGCGGTAGCTGGATCCGCCGGGGGCCGTGATCGTGAACGGGTGCCCCTGGCTGAGGAACGCGTCCTCGACCGTCAGCGTCGTGGGGAGGATGGGCTCGCTCGCGCCGCCCTGGTCGCCGCCCGCGACCGACTGCAGCGTGCCCTCGGTGTTGTAGATCGCGACGATGTAATCGGTGCGCGGCTCGGGGTTCTTCGGCGCGAGGGAGACCGCCCCCGTGTCCTCGTCCTCGACGACGTCGTAGAGCGTCTCGAAGACGTCGGTGCCCGTCAGCTGCAGCACGCTCGTGTCGACGTTGCTGTGCAGCATGGTGCGCAGCACCTGCATGGATCCGATGCCCGCGGCGAGCAGCCCGACCGCGAGCACGCCGACCGTCACCCCGGTGATCTTCGCGCGCAGGCTGGTGCGCCGCCACCACCGGGTGAATGCGTCAGTTCGGGCGGCCAGGGTACGTCCTCAGCTCAGAGCTTGTCGACCTTGAGCATGTAGCCGAAGCCGCGCTTGGTCTGGATCAGCGACTCCGTGGCGTGCGGGTCGATCTTGCGACGCAGGTACGAGATGTAGCTCTCGACGATGCCGGCGTCGCCGTTGAAGTCGTACTCCCACACGTGGTCGAGGATCTGCGCCTTACTCAGCACGCGGTTCGGGTTCAGCATGAGGTAGCGCAGCAGCTTGAACTCGGTGGGGCTGAGATCGATCGCGGTGTCGCCGACGTAGACGTCGTGCGTGTCCTGATCCATCGTCAGCTCGCCCGTGCGGATCACGGACTCCTCGTCCTCCGACTGCATCGTGCGACGCAGCACGGCCTGGATCCGGGCGACGATCTCGTCGAGGCTGAACGGCTTGGTGACGTAGTCGTCGCCGCCGACGTTCAGGCCCTTGATCTTGTCTTCCGTCTCGTCCTTGGCGGTGAGGAAGATGATCGGGGCCGTGTAGCCCGCGTCGCGGAGACGCTTGGTGACGCTGAACCCGTTCATGTCGGGAAGCATGACGTCGAGGACGATCAGGTCGGGCTCCTCCTCGAGCACGGCGGAGATCGTCTGGGCGCCGTTGATGACGGTCCTGACCTGGAATCCTGCGAATCGCAGGCTCTGGGACAGGAGATCGCGGATATTGGGCTCGTCGTCGACTACGAGAATGCGCGGTGCGGTCATGTCCCCATTATGTCGATGAATGCACCCGGTGTGGTTGATTTCGGCCGCAAAGGGCGGAATCGATGGGTGCGGAGGCCTCTAAGCCGCCTGTTCCACCGCATCCAGGATCGTGTAGCTGTACCCCTGCTCCGCGAGGAACCGCTGGCGGTTCTGCGCGAACTCCTGGTCGACCGTGTCGCGCGCGATGAGCGTGTAGAAGCTCGCGGTGTGGCCGTTCGTCTTCGGGCGCAGCAGCCGCCCGAGCCTCTGTGCCTCCTCCTGGCGCGAGCCGAAGGAACCCGAGACCTGGATCGCGACGGACGCCTCCGGGAGGTCGATCGAGAAGTTCGCGACCTTCGACACGACGAGCAGCTTCACGGATCCGTCGCGGAACGCGTGGAAGAGCTGCTCGCGCTCGTCGACGGGCGTGGATCCGTTGATCTGCGGCGCGTCGAGCGCGTCGCTGAGCTCCTGCAGCTGGTCGAGGTACTGCCCGATCACGAGGACCTGCTCGCCGTCATGGCGGGCGACGATGTCGCGCACTGCGTCGATCTTCGCCGGTGCGGTCGCGGCGAGCCGGTAGCGCTGGTCGTCGGCCGCGGCGGCGTACTCGAGCCGCTCGTCGGCGGGGAGATCCACGCGCACCTCGTAACAGGCGGCGGGGGAGATGTATCCCTGCTGCTCGATCTGCTTCCACGGCGCGTCGTAGCGCTTCGGGCCGATGAGGCTGAACACGTCGCCCTCGCGGCCGTCCTCGCGCACGAGCGTGGCGGTCAGGCCGAGGCGGCGGCGCGCCTGCAGGTCGGCCGTCAGCTTGAACACCGGCGCCGGCAGCAGGTGCACCTCGTCGTAGACGATGAGGCCCCAGTCGAGGGCGTTGAGCACGTCGAGGTGCGCGTACTCGCCCTTCCGCTTCGCCGTCAGGATCTGGTAGGTCGCGATCGTGACGGGCTTGATCTCCTTGACCTGACCTGAGTACTCGCCGATCTCTTCGGGCGTCAGCGTCGTACGCTTCAGCAGTTCGTCACGCCACTGCCGGGCGGAGACGGTGTTCGTCACGAGCACGAGCGTCGTCGTCTTCGTCTGCGCCATCGCGCCCGCGCCGACGAGCGTCTTGCCCGCGCCGCAGGGCAGCACGACGACCCCGGATCCGTCCCGTGCGAACGTGTCGACGGCCTCCTGCTGGTAGGGGCGCAGGTGCCAATCGGCGTCGTCGAGCCCGATCTCGTGCGGCGTTCCCGGTGTGTAGCCCGCGAGGTCCTCGGCGGGCCAGCCGATCTTCAGCAGCTCCTGCTTGATCTGCCCGCGCGCCCACGCGTCGATGACGAAACTATCGGGATCCGGATGCCCGACGAGCAGGTTCTGGATCCGCTTGTTGCGAGACACCTCCGCGATCACCGCGCGATCCGTCGAGCGCAGGAGCAGCTCGCCCTCGTCGCTCCGCTCGATCGTGAGGCGTCCGTATCGTCCGACGGTCTCGCGCAGGTCGGTCGACACCGACGGCGGCACGGGAAAGCGCGTGAAGCGGTCGAGCGTCTGAAGCATGTCATCGGCCGTGTGGCCGGCGGCGCGCGCGTTCCACAGACCGAGGCGCGTGATGCGGTACGTGTGGATGTGCTCGGGGGCGCGCTCCAACTCCGCGAAGACCGCGAGCTCGTGGCGCGCGGTCTCGGCATCGGGATGGGCGACCTCGAGCAGCACCGTGCGGTCGCTTTGCACAATCAGAGGCCCGTCAGACATAGCTGTCAATTCTACGCGCCCCGCGGGGGTCAGAGCGGCCGAACCGAGGCGATCAGCCCGACGGGCAGCGTGCGCTCGACCTCGGCCGCGGCGTCGCGGCCGCGCAGGCGCCCGCCGCCGAGCCCGGTCGGCTCGAGCGTCAGTTCGCGCTCGGATCCGTCGGGCATCCGGATCGCGACCACGAGTGCGGTCTTCTCGCGGATCGCGGCGTCGAGCTCGCGCTCGAGCCAGGCGCGGTCGGATCCCTCGCCGTGCGCGTCGCGCAACCGGGCGATCAGGCCCGCGTACGCGTCATCGTCGTCGCCGGATGCGACCACGCCGTGGCGCTCGGCGTGGGCGACGGATCCGTCGTCGTTCAGCGCGATCGCGGGGTACCGTGCATCGGTGAGCGCCCAGAACACCACGTCGCGCGACGCGCGGGAGACCAGCGCATCGCCGCTGGCGGAGAGGCCGAGGCCGCCGATCGCGCGATCGACCTCGAGCGTGCGCAGCAGGTCGCGCTCGGGGCTGGACACGACGGTGCGGCCCGTCGCGGGATCCTCCGCCACGCGCACGAGCCCGTGGCGGTCGGCCGAGCGCCCGATCAGGTACTCGAGCGGCTGCGGGATCCCTGTCAGCGACAGCTCCGCGAGGAACTCGCGCATGCCGTCGCTCGTTTCGCCCGTGCTGAGCGCGCGAGTGATGGATCCCTCGGTGAAGCGGTACGCCGACGCCTGAGCGTGCGACTCGCGCGTCGTCATCCCCCGCAGTCGCACATCGAGCGCGGGCTCGAGCAGCCCCGGGCTGATCGCCGTGAGGTCGTTCTGCAGGAAAACTCGGTCGACCTCGCCGGGCATCAGGGCGGTGAGGGGCGCCGGATCCGGGTCCTCGCCGCGCCGGATCGGGGCGGCCCACGCCGGCTCCGCGTGCGCATCGGCGATGAGCCCGACGAGCCGGGCGAACGCGAGCCAGGTCTCCGCCTCGGCGGGCCAGGCCGGATCGAGCGGATACGCGCCCGGCCAGCTCTTCGTGTCGATCCAGCCGCGGCCGTCGCGCAGTCCGCGCGGAAGGGCGTCGCGCAGCCGCGTCGCGAGCATCGCCCAGCGCTCGGCGGTCGAGAGCCGCACCCACGCGGATCCGTCGTCGGTCGCGCCGATCCGCCGGTCCTGGGCGCGCAGCAGGCCCGTCGCCGACGCGAGCCGAACGAGCAGGTCGGCCTCTTCGGGCGATCCCGCCACGCGCTCGTCGGCGAGGCGACGGCGCTCGAGCGCGCTGAGCGATCCGGATCCCACGCGCACAAGGGGCTTCGTGAGCGTCGCGATGACGATGTCCGCGAGCGCGGTGAGCGTCGTGAACGCCCGTTCAGCCGCGTGCGCGGCCGCTGTGGGATCCGCGGAAACGGGGGAGGAGCTCTCCGCGCGGGAGATGTTCTCCTGTGCGAGGCGCGCGGCGACGGACGGGAGCGCCAGGCCCGCGTCGTCCGTCAGCGTCAGGGTGCGGCGCGGCGTGCCGGACGCCAGATCCGCGAGCAGGTCGCGGTCGGCGCGCGAGAGCGCCATCGCGACGTGATCCGCGTGCAGGAAGGTCTCGGTGACGTCGAACAGGTCGTGCCACGACGTCGCGGGGTTCGCGCCGGGCGAGATGCGGTGCACGGCGAACAGCATCGAGAGCTCGTGATCGGCGGCGGCGGCGAGGCGCTCCGCGATCATCCGCTGTGCGGTGCTGGACGCGGGCGTCACGCTCGGCCGGTCCGGCCCCGCCTGATGAAGCTCATGATCAGCAGGGCGAGCAGCAGGAGGAACGCGACGATCGGCCCGACGATCTGAAGCAGCGACACCGTGTACCACAGCGGCGAGGTGAAGTCCGTGACGCCGACCGCCGTCGCGATGATCGTCGTGAAGAAGCACACGATCGACAGCACGAGGATCCCGAGCGAGGAGAACGCCAGGATCCGGTCGATGCGGCGCACGGGAGGGGCGCCGCCGTCATCTTTGGTCATCGTCACAACGATACGCCACGCGGCCGGGCACGGTAATCTGGTGGCAGGGGATCGCTCGATCCCTCTTCTTCATTCACGGCAGTTCACAGCGAGGTTGCGATGCCCACCGGCAAGGTCAGGTTCTACGACGACGAGAAGGGCTTCGGCTTCATCGCGTCAGATGACGGACAGGACGTGTTCCTCCACAGCACCGCGCTCCCCGAGGGCACCACGGTCCGCAAGGGATCGCGGGTCGACTTCGGCGTCGCGGACGGCAGCCGCGGCCCGTCGGCGCTGTCGGTGCGCCTGCTCGACGCGCCGCCGAGCGCCGTGAAGGCGAAGCGCAAGAACGCCGACGACATGGCCGTCATCATCGAGGATCTCGTCGGGGTCCTCGACGGCATGGGCGGCGACCTCCGGCGCGGCCGCTACCCCTCGGATGCCCAGGCCCGCAAGATCGCGAAGGTGCTGCGAAAGGTTGCTGATGACATCGACATCTGACTTCGATCCGAGCCTCGTCGAGGCGAAAGAGCTGGCGCTGTCGGCGCTCAAAGAGATCACGCCGGAGGAGACCATCGGCGACCCGGCCGACTACGCCGTCGAGGACGATGGTGTGGTCAGCCTGCGCTTCCGGTCGAAGCTGCTCGGCTACCCCGGGTGGTTCTGGACCGTGTCGCTGACGCGCGTCGAGGGCGAAGAGCCGACGGTGCTCGAGGCCGAGCTGCTGCCCGGCGAGGGCGCGCTGCTCGCGCCCGAGTGGGTGCCGTGGTCGCAGCGCCTCGAGGAGTACAAGGCGCATCAGGCCGAGATCAAGGCGGCCGAGGAGTCGAACGGCGACGCGGGCGACGACGACGATGACGATGATGACTACGACGACGAGTCGGACTACCTCCACGCCGGCGACGTCGACGGCGTCGACATCGACGAACTCGACGACAGCGCGCACGATGACGATCACGACGAGGACCGCGACGACGACGAGTGAGCCGTACCCCCGCGGCCCCGTAGAATGGGGTCATGACGTTGCAGATCCCCGCCGACCTTCTTCCCTCTGACGGACGATTCGGCTGCGGGCCGTCGAAGGTGCGCGGTGCACAGGTGGCCGCGCTGTCCGACGCCGCGGGGGCTCTCCTCGGCACATCGCACCGCCAGGCGCCGGTCAAGAACCTCGTCGGCAGCGTGCGCGAGCGCCTCGCTGAGCTGTTCCGCCTGCCCGACGGGTACGAGATCATCCTCGGCAACGGCGGATCCACCGCGTTCTGGGACGCGGCCGCGTTCGGACTGATCGAGAAGCGCAGCCAGAACCTCACGTTCGGCGAGTTCGGCGGCAAGTTCGCGACGGCGGCGAAGGCCCCCTGGCTCGAGGCCCCCGACGTGCGAAAGGCCGAGCCGGGCACGATCGCCCGCGCTGAGGCCGTCGCCGGGATCGACCTCTACGCGTGGCCGCACAACGAGACCTCGACGGGTGCGTACGCGCCGGTCGAGCGCGTTGTCGCCGACGACGGCGCCCTCACGGTCATCGACGCGACCAGCGCCGCGGGCGGCATCGACTTCGACGCGGCCCAGGCCGACGTCTACTACTTCGCCCCGCAGAAGAACCTCGGTTCCGACGGCGGGCTCTGGCTCGCGGCCGTCTCTCCGGCCGCGATCGCGCGCATCGAGAAGATCGCGGCATCGGGCCGCTACATCCCCGAGTCGCTCAACCTCGCGACCGCCCTCGACAACTCGCGGAAGAACCAGACCTACAACACCCCGGCCGTCACGACGCTGCACCTGCTCGACAGCCAGCTCGGGTGGATCCTCGATAACGGCGGGCTGAGCTGGGCCGACGCCCGCACGCGCGAATCGTCGGGCGTGCTGTACGACTGGGCCGAGGCGTCGGACGTCGCGACGCCGTTCGTGACGGATCCGTCGCACCGCTCGCCCGTCGTGGCGACGATCGACTTCGCGGACGACGTCGACGCGG
Organism: Microbacterium gubbeenense DSM 15944; assembly: GCF_000422745.1. Lineage (GTDB taxonomy): Bacteria > Actinomycetota > Actinomycetes > Actinomycetales > Microbacteriaceae > Microbacterium > Microbacterium gubbeenense. Next base: position 119,993 of record NZ_AUGQ01000005.1, on the reverse strand, counting down.
CGGCGATCGCGAAGACCCTGCGCGCCAACGGCATCGTCGATACTGAGCCCTATCGCAAGCTCGGGCGCAACCAGCTTCGCGTGGCGACGTTCGTATCGATCGAGCCCGACGACGTGCGCCAGCTCGTCAAGAGCGTCGAGTTCGTTCTCGCGCACAAGGAGCAGTGATGGCCGACCTCATCGACACCACCGAGATGTACCTCCGCACGGTTCTCGAATTGGAGGAGGAGGGGATCGTTCCGTTGCGCGCGCGCATCTCCGAGCGGCTCGGACACTCCGGCCCCACCGTCTCGCAGACCGTCGGGCGCATGGATCGCGATGGGCTGATCCGCGTGGGCGACGACCGTCGACTGGTGCTCACCGAGTCGGGCCGCCGCAAGGCGATCGGCGTGATGCGCAAGCACCGCCTCGCGGAGCGCCTGCTCAGCGACGTGATCGGCCTCGACTGGGCGTACGTGCACGAAGAGGCCTGCCGCTGGGAGCACGTGATGAGCGAGCTCGTCGAGCGCCGCCTCGTCGAGCTGCTCGGTCACCCCGACGAGTCGCCTTATGGCAACCCCATCCCCGGACTCAGCCAGATCGGCGAGATCGATGCCACGACGTCGTTCAACGATGGAGTCGTGTGCGTCGTCAAGAAGCTCGAGGCCGAGGGCGGCCCGATCACGGGGACCGTCCGCCGTCTCGCCGAGCCGGTACAGGTCGATCCCGAGGTGCTGCAGCAGCTGCGAGATGCCGGCGTCGTTCCGGGCGCGCACGGCTCGTTCGAGTTCAACGAGGGCTACGTCCTCGTGCAGATCGACGAGGTCGACGGCGCCCTCGAGCTGCCGATCGAGATGGCCGCCCACGTGTTCCTCGTAGCTGAGTAGGACATCCGCATTCGGGAAAGATCCTGTCTCGACGTGACAGATTCGTTATCTTTCGTTACCGTATAGAGATACGGCAATGGAGGATTTGGATCTTGGATAACACTCAGTCGGCTTCGCACGAGGTCACTCGGAGCGACGCTTCTGACCCCTCCACCCCAGTTCTCAGCAGTCGGCAGGCCCTCGCCGCCGCGCGCAAGGACGTTCGTCTGGCGCAGCGTTCGTCGCGCCGGTCATCGTCGAAGCGGCGCATGACGCCCGCCCGCGGGCTCGGCACGATGGTCGCCGTGTGTGCGCTCGTCGCCGGCGTCGCGATCCCGGCCTACGCCGCAACGCAGACCCCCGCCGCGAACGCGGAGGCGAGCACCTGGGATGAGGCATCCAGCGAGTCGCAGGCGTTCTCCTCGAGCGGCGACCTCGCGTCGGCCGACCTGACCTCGACGAGCTACTCCGCCCGCACGGCCGACGAGATCTCGCAGATCGACGCCGAGCGCAAGGCGCTCGTGCGTGCGAAGGAGCAGCAGGCTCAGCAGGAGGAGGCCGCTGCCGCGCAGCAGGCGCAGCAGCAGGCCGCTCCGGCTCAGGGATCCCCCGCTGCGGCGCCGCAGGAAGCGCCCGCGGCGGCAGCCGCACCGGCCGAACCCGCCCCGGCGGCTCCGGCCGCGACGGACGGATCGTGGATCAATCCGCTCGGAGGTGCCGGCTATTACATCAGCCGCTCCGTCGGCAGTGGCCACGAAGGTTCCGACATGGTGACCACGAGCCAGGCCGACTACACGGTGCCGATCTACGCGGCCAAGGCCGGTACGGTCATCACCTCCGGCGAGGTCGTCGGCGGTTGGGGCAACACGATCGCGATCGACCACGGCGACGGCACGACCACGCTGTACGGCCACATGAGCCCCGGCTCGCGCCAGGTAGAGGTCGGCGCGACCGTCACACAGGGACAGATGATCGGATACGTCGGTTCGACCGGCCGTTCGACCGCCCACCACCTTCACATCGAGCTGCGCATCAACGGCGCGATCGTCGACCCGGTCGGCAACCTGCCGATCTGATCGACGTCGAACAACGGCCCGTAGCGCTAACGCGTCGCGGGCCGTTTTCGTGCGATGCACGATGTTCACCCGGAAGAAGTTCCCCGGGCGTGTCGGATGCGCTAACCTGATCGCGTCGCCTTCGGAAGACACGCGAGAGGACTAGGCCCATGGAGATACGCCCACGCATCCGAACCACGGATGCGCTCGGTCGTTATGTCCTACGGCATTCGGAGCAATACGGCTGCGAGAATCTCGCGGTCCGTCCTGGGGCGCTGTCTATTCGACAGCGCCCTTTCTCGTCCTCTCGCCACACTTTCTGGGGCGGCACTCATCGACAAAGCCCGGAAGCCATCCGGGAACTGAAGAAAGGCCGCCTCACGTGCGCACCCTGGTATTGAATGCCGGCTTCGAGCCGCTCGCGATTGTTTCATACAAACGCGCCATCGTCCTTGTGATGAATGACAAGGCGAATATCCTCGAATGTGACGAGAACGCGCCCGTGTGGAGCGCGTCCGACGTGTTCGACAGACCCGCCGTCATCGTCCTGACTCGATATGTTCGAGTGTCGATGTCGCGAGAGGTGCCGGTCACGCGTCGCGGCGTTCTGCGGCGCGACGCGCATCGCTGCGCATACTGCGGACATCCGGCCAACACGATCGATCACGTGCACCCGCGATCACGCGGGGGCGCGCAGAGCTGGGAGAATCTCGTCGCGGCGTGCATGAAATGCAATAACGTCAAGAGCGACCGCACGCCGCAGGAAATGGGGTGGCGGCTGAGGTTCCGCCCCAGCACGCCGCGCGGAACCGCATGGACCGTGCGCGGAACGGAGCGCGCGGAGCCTACGTGGGGTCCTTACCTCGAAATGGCCGCATAAGAGTTCTCTCGATCGATATTGCCTATCGAGGGTGAATTCAAAGGAATAATCGGATATGGTGGCGGTTATGGCACGCAAAATCGTTCACCAGATCATCGACGATATCGACGGAACTCTTCTCGACCCGGGCGAGGGTGAAAGCGTTCATTTCTCCATCGACGGCAAGGGATATGAAGTCGATCTCACGGAAGAGAATGCGCGAAAGCTTCGCGAAGCACTCGCACCGTTCATCTCGGCGGGTCGTCGTTCGGTCGGCAGCCTTTCCGCGAAGCGCGCCCGCCCGACCGCATCGTCGAGCCGTGACCTCGCCCATGTGCGCGAGTGGGCCCGCGAGAACGGCTACACCGTGAGCGACCGCGGTCGGGTGCCGGCGACGGTGCTCGACGCGTACGACGCCGCGAACTGAGCTGAGTCCTGAGAAGACGCGCCTCCCCGTAAGATGGGTGGGCGCGTCTTCGCGCGTGCGCCCCCGTAGCTCAGGGGATAGAGCACCGCTCTCCTAAAGCGGGTGTCACTGGTTCGAATCCAGTCGGGGGCACGACACACGCAGAATATGCGTGTGTCGGCGTGCTTCGCATCTGCCGTCCAGGCGGATACGTCGCCCCGAGGCCGAACGGCGTATCCGCCTACGGCAGCAGGCCACGGCGACGGGCAGCGGCGACGGCCGCGTGGCGCGTGGAGGCGTCGAGCTTCGACATCGCCGTTCCGAGGTACGCCTTGACGGTTCCCTCGCGCAGTCCCAGCTGGTCGGCGATCTGCCCGTTCGTCGATCCGAGCGCGGCGCACGCGAGCACGTCGGTCTCGCGGCGCGACAAGCGGATCCCTGCCGTGTCCGCCACGGGCTCCTCGGCGACCGTGAGCGCCGCGAGCCGCTGCTCGACGCGCGCGAGGCGCTCACGCAGCGCGTCGTCGTCGATCGAGGCCGCGATCGTGCGCAGTTCGGCGTAGCTCTCGCGCAGCTCCTCCGTCGCGCGGGCCGAGAGTGCGGGCGACGGAGCGGCCGGCGGCGTCTCCAGCAGCGCGGACGCGTTCCGGCTCAGCTCGCGCCCGAGATCCTCCGCGACCTGCACCGCGGGTGCCGCGGTCACGCCGCCGACGTTCCACACGCCCCACGTGCCGCCGTAGAGGATCCCGCGGGGCCGCCCGTCGACGAGCACGGGCACGGCGATGAGCGTGCCGATTCCCTCGCCGAGGACGTACGAGTCATAGTCGTGCGTGATCTGCCGTGCCGTGCCGTAATCCCCGGTCATGCGCGGGCGCAGCTCCGCGAGGGCGCGGCCGCCGAGCCCGCGATCGGGCGCGACCGCCAGACCGCGGAGCGCGGTCGTGCGATTGCCGACGATGTTCGTCACGCGCGCGACGCCCGAGTCGTCGAGCAGGCCGCCGAATGCCACAGGAAAGTGGGTCCGTCGGGCGAACTCCGTGACGGCGCGGGTCAAGAGACGCGAGGTATCCAGGGGTGTGCTCCGTTGCAGCTTCTCGTGCAGTACTGACTTTCGGGGGTGTCGGGTACACGCTACGTCTTCGTAGCGTCATGGGGTACATGACATGCGGCAAGGAGGCCACATGAAAGAAAACGATATCGATGCCGAATCGACGCGGCGAATCGACTTCGTCGCGGTCGAGAATTCGCAACAGTTCCGCACGCTGAAGAAGTCGCACCGCTCGTTCGTCTTCCCGATGGCGGTGTTCTTCCTCGTTTGGTATTTCGTCTACGTTCTGCTCGCAGGCTGGGCGCCCGAATTCATGGCGATCCGCGTCTGGGGAGACGTGACGGTGGGCCTGCTGCTCGGGCTCGGACAGTTCGTGACGACCTTCGTCATCACGATGGTCTACGTCTCGTTCGCGAACCGGAAGCTGGACCCGATCGCGGCGGACATCCGCTCTGATCTTGAGAAGCAGGAGGCGGGCGCATGAGCGAATGGCTCACATCGGCGGGGTCCACGATCGTTGCGGCCGTCACCACGGTCGAGACGAACCCCGTCCTCAACATGTCGATCTTCGCGGCCTTCGTCGCCGTCACGATGTTCATCGTGATCCGCGCGAGCCGCAACAATAAGTCGGCGGCCGACTACTACGCCGGTGGACGCTCGTTCACCGGCCCCCAGAACGGCTTCGCGATCTCGGGCGACTATCTCTCGGCGGCGTCGTTCCTCGGCATCGTCGGGGCGATCGCGGTCAACGGATACGACGGGTTCCTCTACTCGATCGGATTCCTCGTCGCGTGGCTTGTGGCGCTGCTGCTCGTCGCCGAGCTGATGCGCAACACCGGAAAGTTCACGATGGCCGATGTGCTGTCGTTCCGCCTCAAGCAGACGCCCGTGCGGATGGCCGCGGCCATCACGACGCTCGTGGTCTGCTTCTTCTACCTCCTGGCGCAGATGGCCGGGGCAGGCGGGCTCGTGTCGCTGCTGATGGGCATCGACGGCGAGATCGGCCAGTCGATCGTCATCGTCGTCGTCGGCGTGATCATGGTGCTGTACGTGCTCATCGGCGGTATGAAGGGCACGACCTGGGTGCAGATCGTCAAGGCGTTCCTGCTGATCGGCGGGGCCCTCGTCATGACGATCTGGGTGCTCGCGATGCACGGGTTCAGCATCAACCAGCTGCTCGAGGCGGCCGTCGCGGCGTCCGACCAGGGCGACAAGATCCTCGGCCCGGGGCTCAAGTACGCCAACCCGGTCGACTTCCTCTCGCTCGGGCTTGCGCTCGTGCTGGGAACGGCGGGCCTGCCGCACGTCCTGATGCGCTTCTACACGGTGCCCACGGCCAAGGAAGCGAGGCGCTCGGTCACCTGGGCGATCTGGCTGATCGGCCTGTTCTACCTGCTGAGCCTCGTGCTCGGGTACGGCGCGGGTGCGCTCGTCGGACCGAACCAGATCCTCGAGGCGCCCGGTGGTGTGAACTCGGCGGCGCCGCTGCTCGCGAACGCGCTCGGCGGACCCATCCTGATGGGCTTCATCTCGGCAGTCGCCTTCGCGACGATCCTCGCGGTGGTCGCGGGCCTCACGATCACGGCGTCGGCATCGTTCGCGCACGATATCTACGCGAACGTGATCAAGAAGGGGAAGGTCTCGGGGCCGGGCGAGGTGAGGGTCGCGCGCATCACGACGCTCGTCGTCGGTGCGCTCGCCATCATCGGCGGCATCGGGGTCCAGGGTCAGAATGTCGCGTTCCTCGTGGCGCTGGCGTTCGCCGTGGCCGCCTCGGCCAACCTGCCGACGATCATCTACTCGCTGTTCTGGCGCCGATTCACGACCACCGGAGCGGTGATGAGCATGTACGGCGGTCTCGCGGCCGCCGTGATCCTGATCGTGCTCTCGCCGGTGTTCTCCGGCGGCGACACGAGCGTGTTCCCGCAGCTCGACATCGCGGTGTTCCCGCTCGAGAACCCCGGCATCGTGTCGATTCCGCTCGGGTTCCTGCTCGGCTTCCTCGGCTCGCTCATCGGGCCGAAGAACGAGGATCCCAGGAAGGCCGCCGAAATGGAGGTGCGCGCACTCACCGGCCACGGAGCCGAAAAGGCGGTCGACCACTGATCGATCAGTAGCCCGACGAGCGGCGTGCGGCTGTTATCGCCACACGCCGCTCGTCGCGCGCCGGTGGCTGGCCAGGAGATGCGTGTCGACGATGCCGATGGCCTCCATCAGCGCGAACATCGTCGTCGGGCCGACCCACCGGAACCCGCGCGCCTTCAGCTCCTTCGACAGCGCGACCGACTCCTCGCTCGAGCTCGGAACGTCGGACGGCGTCACCGGCGCCGGGGTCTCGGCGGGCTGGAAGCTCCACACGAACTCGGCGAGGTCGGTCCCGTCTGATCTGAGTGCCACCGTCGCCCGCGCGTTGTCGATCGTCGCAAGGATCTTCGCGCGGTTGCGGATGATGCCGGCGTCGTCGAGCAGACGCGCGACGTCGTCGTCGCCGAACGCCGCGACGGCATCCGGATCGAACTCGGCGAACGCCGCGCGGAAGGTCGGCCTCTTGCGCAGCACTGTCGCCCAGCTGAGGCCCGACTGGAACGCCTCGAGGCTCAGCCTCTCGAACACGCCGTGCTCGTCGCGCACGGGCATTCCCCACTCCGTGTCGTAATACTCCCGCAGAAGGTCGCTCTGCTCGGCCCAGGCCGGGCGGGTCAGGCCGTCGGCGCCGGTGACCACGCCGGTGTCGATGAATTCGTTGCTCATACGCCCATCTTGGCGCGGTGAACCGCGCCCCGCTCCGGCCGAGCGGCGCATTGTGGACGGATCCGCGAAATCACGAAATGTGAGCGGGCTGCCCGGGCAGCCGGAATATCTGCGATGAATTGTGGAGACGCGGCGATCCCAGCCGAGAAAAGCACTGTTTCCCGCGTACCCTGGCGCGTGTGTGGCGTATCAAGGGATCAGCGGCGCTGTCCGGAGCGGAGGAAGGCGTGAGCCAGAGCGATCTGCAGTACCCGGATCCTGACGTCCTCGGCGCAATCGACGATCTGCAGGATGCTGCCGGTCGGCTCGGTGGTGATTCCACCCTCCTGAAGTACCGCGAGGGCCCGGAGTCGTTCATCGAGATCACGATGGCCCACCCCGGGAGCCTGCCACAGTTCATCACCGGCCGCTCGACGCTGCTGTCGAACCTGTTCCGCGATGAGGTCGCGCTGCGCGGCGCTCGCCTCGCCGCCGAGCGGATCGCGGCGAAGAACGTCGAGCTGCGCACCTCGCGCGGCATCGACGCCGTGCGCCTCGCCGTCGGCCTCGCCTCGTGGCGGGTCGGATCCGAGGAGTTCACCGCACCCGTGCTCCTGCGCCCGCTCGGGCTCAGGCGCCACCACGCCGACTTCGAGCTCAAGCTCAGCGGCGGCTTCACGATCAACCCCGAGCTGCTGACGGCGGCCCGGGAGCACCTCGGCATCGTCATCGACGGGGATGCTCTCGCCGAGCTCGCCTTCCAGGACGGGCTGTTCCAGCCCCAGCCGGTCATCGACCGCCTGCGCGCGCTGACGACGCACATCGACCACTTCTCGGTGAAGGCGCGCCTCGTCGTGTCGGTGTTCGCCGACGTGGGCGGGCCGATGGCGCGCGACCTCGTGACCGCCGAGCACCCCCTCCTCGGGGCGCTCGAGGGCGATGAGAGCGACCTGCGCCGTGTGCAGGAGACGCGGCCGGTCGCCATGCCGACCGATCCCGACGACCGCTCGCCGGCCTCGGACACGCTGCTGCTCGACGCCGACGCCGAGCAGGAGGCCGTCCTGGCCCGCATCGCCGCCGGACAGTCGCTCGCGGTGCACACGCTGCCCGGAACGGGCGGCACGCAGACCGTCATCAACGCCGTCGGAGAGCTCGTGCGCGCCGGCAAGCGCGTGCTCGTCGTGAGCGCCCGACGCTCGACGCTCGAGGGCGTCGCGCACCGGCTGCGGGGGATCCACCTCGACGGCCTCGCCGTCACGCCGACCGCGCTGCGCAGCGACCTGATCCGCGCGATCGGCCGCAACGAGAAGGCCGCGCAGCCGAACGTCACCGACGTCGACGACGCGCTCGTGCGGCTGCGCGGCGTGCTGCGCGACTACCGCGACGCGCTCGCGAAGCCGCGCCCGGATCTCGGGGTCTCGGTCCTCGACATGACCCGCGAGCTGACGCGCCTCGCGTCGCTCCCCGTGCCGCCGTCGTCCACCGCACGCCTGGGCGCTGACGCCCTGCGCACCCTGGCCGGAGACCGCAGCGAGTCCGCCCGCACGTTGGCCCTGGCCGCGCGCCTCGGTGAGTTCCGCATCGGACCGGACGACTCGCCCTGGTACGGCGTGACCTTCGACGCCACGGAGGACGCCCGCGAGGCGCACGCGCTCGCCGGCCGGCTGCACTCCACGGGCGTTCCCGAGCTGCTCGAGCGCGGATATGCGCTGATCTCGCAGACCCACATGCGCGCCTTCGCGACGCTCGACGAGCTCGGCGAGTACCTGCGCCTGCTGCACGGTATCCGCGACTCGCTCGACAGATTCCAGCCGATCGCGTTCGAGAAGCCGCTCTCCGACATGATCAAGGCACACGGCAGCCGACGCGATTCGGCCGGAATGTCGGGCGCGCAGCGCCGCCGCCTCAAACGCCTCTCGCGCGAGCTCGTCCGCCCGGGCGGCCACGTGAGCGACATGCACGACGCGCTCACGCGGATCCAGCACCAGCGCGCACAGTGGAAGAAGCTCGTCGACGGCGTCGCGGTGCCCGAGGTTCCGCTCGGCCTCGCCGAGGTGCAGGACGAGTGGGAGCGCGTCGAGGGCGACCTCACGACGCTCGACAGCGCCCTGGGGCGCGGCACGCGCCTCGCCTCGCTGTCGATCGATCGCCTGATCCGCACGCTCGCCGGCCTCGCCGCCGAATCCGACGTGTTCGAGAACATCGTGGAGCGCGCCGAACTGCGCGCGTCGCTCGACGCCCGCGGCCTCTCGCCGCTGCTCACCGAGCTCTCCAAGCGCCACGTCGACGAGGCGCGCGTCGGGGAGGAGCTCGAGTTCACCTGGTGGCAGTCGGCCCTCGAACACGTGCTGCAGTCCGACACCTCGCTGCTCGGGGCCTCGACGAGCGTCGTCGACCGCCTCGAGAAGGACTTCCGCATGGTCGACGAGGCGCACGCTGCGGCCTCCGGCCCCATGCTCGCCTGGCAGCTCGCCGGGCAGTGGAAGATCGGCATCGTCGACGAGCCCGAAGAATCCGATCGCCTGCGCCGCGTGCTCATGCGCGGCGAGGCGACCCCCGCTCAGCTGTTCGCCGAGGCCCCGTCGCTGATGCGCACGCTCGCGCCGGTCTGGCTCGCCTCGCCATACGACGTGCCGCTGCTGCCCGATACCGAGCGGTTCGACACGGTGATGCTCGTCGACTCGGCGGCGCTCGATGTCGCCGAGGTTGCGCCCGCGATCCGCCGCGCCTCGCAGGTCGTCGCGTTCGGCGACCCCGTGACGCAGCGACCGACCGCCTTCGAGGTGTCGACGGCCCGCCCGATCGTCGAGCCGGACGACCGCGACGACGCGCGCAGCGCGTTCGAGCGCATCGCCGAGCTGCTGCCCGTCGAGACCCTGACCCGCAGCTACCGCGCCGGCGGCGAGGACCTCGTGAGCCTCGTCAACGACGCCTTCTACGGCGGCGACATCGTGTCGCTGCCATGGGCCGGTTCCTACCTCGGCCGCGGCAGCCTCTCAGTCGACTTCGTCGAGGGCGGATCCGGTGCTCCGGACCCTGAGACGGGCGCTGTCGAGAGCCCTGACCCCGAGGTGCAGCGCGTCGTGACGCTCGTCGTCGAGCACGCGATCAACCGCCCCAAGGAATCGCTCATGGTCATCACCGCGAGCCGCAAGCACGCCGACCGCGTGCGGACGGCCGTGACGAGCGCCTTCGCGGGCCGCAGCGACGTGGCCGACTTCATCGCCCGAGAGACCGCAGAGCCGCTCGCGGTGCTCACGCTCGAGGAGTCGGTGGCCGAGAGCCGCGACCGCGTGATCTTCTCGCTCGGCTACGGCAAGACCCGCCACGGCCGCGTGCTCAGCGACCTCGGCGACCTGTCGAGCGACGACGGCGATCGCCTGCTGACGGTCGGCATGACGCGCGCGCGCCGCTCGATGGTGCTGGTGTCCTGCGTGCGCCCGCCCGACATCGACGACGGCCGCTTCTCGAACGGTGCGGCCCTTCTCATGGGGATCCTGCGCTCGTACGAGGAGCGCACGAAGTCGTCGCGCCGCGAGGACGAGGCGGATCCGATGTCGCGCGCGCTCGCCCGCGAGCTGCGCCGCATGGGCGCCGCCGTCGAGGTCGACTACCGCGGCCTGCTGCCGCTCGTGGCACAGGCCAACGGCAAGGCCGTCGTCGTCGAATCCGACCCGGAGTCGCGGGGCGAATCGCTGCGCGAGTCGCTGCGCCTGCGCCCGCAGGTGCTGCGCCGGCTCGGTTGGCACTACGTGCGCGTGCACGCGTTCGACCTCTACAGCGACCCCCGGGCCGTCGCCGAGCGGGTGGCCGCGGTGCTTGGCATCGGATCGGACGTGCCCCGCATCGACGAGGACACCGCGCCGCTGCTGCCATGACGGGCGACGAGCGTCAGCATGTCGAGCGGATCCCCGGAGCCCGGCGCGCGCGCCTGACTCGCGTCGAGGGCACCCTCGACGACTCGGACGCCGAGGCGACCCTGCGCGACGACGAGCCGGAGCCTGAGACGACGGATCCGGTCGTGGCGCGTCTGAGGCGCGAAAAACCCCCGCACTACAGCTAGCGCGGGGGTTTGTCGAGGCCGGTTGCTACCGGGCGGAGTTGTTCTGCGCGGCCAGCAGGTCGCGGATCTCGACGAGCAGCTCCTCGGGGGTCGCGGCGGCGACCTCGGGGGGCAGCTTCGCGGCGCGGCGCTCGGCCATCTTGTTCATCGGCAGCACGAGTGCGAGGTAGACCACGAGCGCGATGGCGAGGAAGTTGATGGCCGCCGAGATGATTCCACCGATGCCGAGCTCGGCGTCGGTGACGATGCCCGGAATCGTGATGGTCCAGGCGGCGAGGTCGCCCGTGGGCACGAACGCGCCGATCAGCGGGTTGACGATGTAGTCGACGAATGCCGTGACGATCGCGCCGAACGCACCGCCGATGACGACAGCAACTGCCAGTTCGACGACGTTGCCGCGCATCACGAAGTCTTTGAAACCTTGGAACATGTCCGTTTCCCCCAGATAAGTCAGGCGGACGACGAGGTGCTCGTCGCCCCAGCGGACGGTGCCGCTGAAGTAGATGATGCACTGTCGGACGTCGACGTGCTAGCAGACGCGCGCGAGTCGGTGCGGTAGAAGCCCGAGCCGTTGAACGTCACGCCGATCGACCCGTACTGCTTGCGCAGGGCGCCGCCGCACTCGGGGCACGCCGTCAGCGACGCCTCGGAGAACGACTGAACGGCGTCGAAGGCGTGCCCGCAGGTCTTGCAGGCATATGAATACGTGGGCATATGGGCCTCTCAGCGTTCGAACGTCAGCGTGCGCGTCGGGGTCACGGCACCCGAGACCGGCACGTCGTGATGCTCATGGGGAACATGAGCGAGCACATCCAGATCATAGAGCACCGCGTATACAGGAGGCCGGGAGTCAAGGCGCGCGAGCGCGCGGTCGTAGTACCCGGCTCCCCAGCCGAGCCGGTGCCCCGCGGTATCGACGGCAGCCGCGGGCGCGAAGATGAGGTCGGCGTCAGCGAGGGCGTCCGGGCCGAGCGGCTGCGCCAATGTCTCGGGAACGCCCATGCTGTTCATCTGTTCGCCGGCCCCGTCGAGACCCCAATCGAGCACCCCCGCGGGGCCGCTGATCGGCAGCAGTACGCGGATCCCCTCGGCTGACGCCCGGGCGAGCAGGGCGCGCGTGGGCGGCTCCGCGGATCCGGACAGATAGCACGCGATCGTGCGCGCGCCCGCGCGCGCGACGAGTGCGCCCGCGCGGCGTGCGATGGCGTCGTTCGCGGCCGCGCGCTCGGCGTCCGAGAGCGCCGCGCGACGCCGTCGGATCTGCCGTCGGAGGTCGCTCTTGTCGGCGCGGTCGTCCGCTGTCATAGGATCCACGGTAAACGGATCCGTGAAATTCCGCGGTGGTCGCTTATGGTGATGTGATGGAACCTGCGAAGATCAAAGCCGTGATGCCGGTTGCGGGTCTCGGTACCCGCTTCCTGCCGGCGACGAAGGCCACTCCCAAGGAGATGCTCCCGGTCGTCGACAAGCCCGCCATTCAGTACGTGGTGGAGGAAGCTGTCGCGGCGGGCATCCGCGACGTGCTGATGATCATCGGTCGCAACAAGAACGCGATTGCCAACCACTTCGACTCCGTGCCGGAGCTCGAGGAGAAGCTGACGGCGAAGGGCGACGACTCGAAGCTCGGTCGCGTGCGCCAGTCGAGCGACCTCGCCGACGTGCACCTGCTGCGCCAGGGCGAGCCGAAGGGCCTCGGCCACGCCGTCTTCCGTGCGAAGCAGCACGTGGGCGACAGCCCGTTCGTGGTCATGCTCGGCGATGACCTCATCGACGAGCGCGACCCGCTGCTGCCGAAGATGATCGAGGTCAACGAGGGGCGCAAGGCCATGGTGGTCGCCCTCATGGAGGTCGACCCCGACCAGATCAGCATGTACGGCTGCGCGTCGGTCGAGGCGACCGACGACCCGGACGTCGTGAAGGTGCTCGACCTCGTCGAGAAGCCCGCGAAGGAGGATGCGCCGTCGAACCTCGCGATCATCGGCCGCTACCTCCTCACGCCCGAGATCTTCGACGTTCTCGAGCACACCGAGCCGGGCAAGGGCAACGAGATCCAGCTCACCGACGCGCTCAAGGAGATCGCGACGAGCGACAGCGACGTCGACGTGTACGGCGTGATCTTCCGCGGCCGCCGGTACGACACGGGCGATAAACTCGACTACATCAAGGCGATCGTGCAGCTCGCCAGCGACCGCGATGACCTCGGGCCCGACCTGCGCCCGTGGATCAAGGACTTCGCCGCAACGCTGTAGCTTCACCTTCTCGTCACAGGAGAACGCCGGATGGACACGCTCGAGAGTTCTCACGGAGCCGTGTCCATCCGGCTCATTCGTTCCAAGGACGCGCGAGACTTGCAGGAGGAGCTCGCGACGAACCGGCGCTGGCTCTCGCCCTGGGAGGCGACGAACCCCGACGGCGCCGTGCCGCTCGACATGCGCATCTCGGTGCGTCGCCTGCTGCAGCAGTATCGCGACGGATCCGGGGTGCCGTTCGTCATGGAGCTCGGCGGCGAGGTCGCCGGTCAGCTGAACGTATGGGGCATCGCGCGCGGATCCCTGTCGACGGCAACGATCGGCTACTGGGTCTCCGAGCGCTTCGCGGGGCACGGGGTCACGCCCACCTCGGTCGCGCTCGCGACCGACATGTGCTTCGAGCGATTGCGCCTGCACCGCGTCGAGATCTGCATCCGCCCCGAGAACAAGCCGAGCCTCCGCGTCGTGGAGAAGCTCGGGTTCCGGTACGAGGGCTACCGGCCGAAGTACATCCACATCGACGGCGCGTGGCGCGATCACCATGCCTTCGCGCTGACGCGCGAGGACGTGCCGCAGGGTGTGCTCCGGCGCTGGACGTCAGGAAACGTGCCCACCGGCGTGGGATCCGTGCCGTCGGCGTAGGCTCGGAATCAGCGCACGCCCGCGCCGAAGAAAGGACGCCCAATGCCCACGCTCGCCCAGAACATCGTCGATACGCTGCACGCGAGCGGGGTGAGGCGCGTGTACGGCCTCCCCGGCGATTCGCTGAACGGATTCACCGACGCACTGCGCGTCACGGACGACATCGAGTGGGTGCACGTTCGGCACGAGGAGGCCGCGGCCTTCGCGGCGAGCGCCGAGGCGGCCCTCACGGGCGAGCTGGCGGTCTGCGCCGGCAGCTGCGGGCCCGGTAACCTGCATCTGATCAACGGCCTGTTCGACGCGCAGCGTTCGCGCGTTCCCGTGCTCGCGATCGCGGCGCACATCCCGACCGACGAGATCGGATCCGGCTACTTCCAGGAGACGCACCCGCAGGAGCTGTTCCGCGAGTGCAGCGTGTACGCCGAGCACGTCTCCTCGCCCGACCAGATGCCGCGCATGCTGCGGATCGCGATGCGCGAGGCGATCGAGAAGCGCGGAGTCGCGGTGCTCGTGATCCCCGGCGACATCGCGCTCGCCGACGTCAAGGCGGCGGCGGAGGAGATCCGCGCGTACCCCTCGCGCGTGATCCCGGCCGAGTCTCAGCTCGTTCGCGCGGCCGATGCCCTCAACGCCGCGAAGAAGGTCACGATCCTCGCCGGGGCGGGCGTTGCCGGCGCGCACGACGAGCTCATCGCGATCGCGGAGAAGCTGCAGGCGCCGATCGTGCACGCCATGCGGGGCAAGGAATTCGTCGCGTACGACAACCCGTACGACGTCGGCATGACCGGCCTCATCGGCGTCGCCTCGGGCTATCACGCGATGCGCGAGTGCGACACGCTTCTGATGCTCGGCACCGACTTCCCCTATCAGCAGTTCTTCCCGGACGACGCGACGGTGATCCAGGTCGATATCCGCGGCGAGCAGATCGGCCGGCGCACGCATGTCGACGTGGGGCTCGTCGGGGGAGCGGCCGAGACGATCAGCGAGCTGCTTCCGCGGCTCGGCGCGACGAAGAAGTCGTCCCACCTCAAGGCGGCGGTCAAGCACTACCAGCGCACCCGGAAGGACCTCGATGATCTCGCGACGCCGTCCAAGCGCACGATCCACCCGCAGTACCTGGCGAAGCTCATCGACGATCACGCGGATCCCGACGCGATCTTCATCCCCGACGTCGGGTCGCCGACCGTGTGGGCGGCGCGGTACCTGACGATGAACGGCCGTCGGCGCATGATCGGATCCTTCACCCACGGATCCATGGCGAACGCCGTCTCGCAGGCGGTCGGCGCGCAGGCGCAGGACCGCTCGCGCCAGGTCATTGCGATGGCGGGCGACGGCGGGCTCGCGATGCTGCTCGGCGAGCTCATCACCCTCACCCAGAACGGGCTGAACGTCAAAACGGTCGTGTTCGACAACTCGTCGCTGAACTTCGTCGAGCTCGAGATGAAGGCGGCGGGTTTCGTCACCTTCGCCACGGGGCTCGACAACCCCGACTTCTCGAAGGTGGCGGAGGCGGTCGGCATCAAGGGGATCCGCGTGGAGACGTCGGCCGACCTGCCGGCGGCGGTCGAGGAGTTCCTCGCGCACGACGGACCGGCCGTGCTCGACGTGATGACCGAGCGGCAGGAGCTGTCGATGCCGCCGAACATCACGCTCGAGCAGGCGAAGGGCTTCACGCTCTACGCGATCCGCACGGTGCTGTCGGGGAAGGGCGACGAGCTCATCGACCTCGCCAAGACCAATATGCGTCAGTTGTTCTAGGACACGCGGAGCGCCGCCGAGCATCGCGCCGCCCGTCGCTTACCGTTTAGGCCATGGGTGGGCAGATTCTCGGCGGCGGCGCGATCGTACTGGTCGTCGTCCTGCTGTGGCTGGTCTACCTCCTGCCGACCTGGCACGCGCGCATGCGGTACAGCGCGGCCGAGCGCAACGCGGTCCGCCTCAACCAGGCGCTGCGCGTGCTCGCCGAATCGAGCGAAGCGCCCGACGAGGTGCGGGTCGAGCTGTCGCGCCGCGAGATCGCGAAGCAGCACCGGCTGGTGAAGCGGCTCGAGGCCGAGGACGACCGTCTCCGCGAGGAGTACGACCGCGCCGAGGTCGAGCGGCGCCGCAGCGAGAACGAGGCGAAGCTCGAACGGTCGCGCCAGGATGCCGAGGCGGCGCGCGTCACGCGCGCGATCGAGGCGGAGGAGCAGCGCCAGAAGGTCGCGGCGATGCAGGCGGATCCGCGTGCCCGCCAGGCGGCCGCGCGTCGTCGCGGGCGCCTCACCGCAACGCTCACGCTGCTCGTCGGAATCGCGACCGTCGGTGTCGGCGTATGGCAGCTGCTCGCGTTCGCGCAGTGGATCTGGATCGCCGTCGGCGCCGCCGTCGCGATCGCGGGCCTCGTGGCACTCAAGCAGATGTCGGCGGTCGCCGCGCGCGCTCGCCGCATCGTTCCCGTCGAATCCGGATCCGAGGAGCGCAGCGAGCGCAGCCCGTCCGTGCTGCTGAATCCGGAGGATCGCGGGTGGACGCCCCGTCCGCTTCCGGCGCCGCTCACGGCGACGGCCGGATCCCGCGCCTCGAGCGAGGTCTCGGCCGCGAGGGTGCGCGATGACCTTCGCCGCGCGGCCCGCGAGGAGGCCGCGAGGGAGCGGATCATCGAGCGACAGGCGCCGATTCCCCTCGCCCCGGCCGCGAGCGATGACGCCGAGATCGAGCAGCACGTGCGCGATCTGCTCACGCGGCGCGCCGCGGGCTGACGCGATTTTCCCCCTCCCGAACGCTCTGGTAACGTAGTCCGAGTTGTTAGGGGCTATGGCGCAGTTGGTAGCGCGTCTCGTTCGCAATGAGAAGGTCAGGGGTTCGAATCCCCTTAGCTCCACTAAAAAACCCTGGTCACCCAGGGTTTTTTTAGTTGTGCATTCCCGTCAGTTCAGCGCCGGAGTGTCCGTCGGGATCACGCCGCCGTCGTACAGATCCTCAGCGAGGTCGCGCAGTGCGCGGAGCGCGACGCGCTGGGTGGTCGGGCCGTAGGAGATGCGGGCGACGCCGAGCGCTTCGTATTCGGCGGCCGTCAGCGCACCGGGCAGACCGATCACGCTGAGGGTGCGCTCACCGAGGCCCGAGACGAGGCGCTCCGTGGCCTCCCGATCGAGCACTCCGGGAACGAACACCGTGCTCGCGCCGGCCGCAAGGAAAGCGCGCCCGCGCTCGATCGCGTCGTCCAGGCTCTCGGCGAGCGGGCGATCACCGCCGCGGACGATCGCATCGGTGCGGGCGTTGAGCTGGAACGCGACGCCCTCCTGCTCCGCGACGCACACGATGTCCTCGACATTCGCGACGGCTTCGGGAAGCGGCACGAGTCGATCCTCGACGTTCGCACCGACGACGCCGACGCCGATCGCGCGGCGCACGGTCTCGCCCGGGTCGCCGAAGCCGGCATCGAGGTCCGCGGTCACGGGCAGATCGGTCGCCTCGACGATGCGGGCGACGGCCGCGAGCGCGAGGTCGAGCGGGATCTCGCCGTCGGCGAACCCGTGGCTCGCGGCGATCGAGTGCCCGGCGGTGGCGATCGCGCGCGTGCCGGGCAGATCCGCGACGGTGCGGGCGCTGATCGCGTCCCAGACGTTGACGACGCGGAGGATCTCAGGGGCTTCGTGCAGGGCCTTCAGGGCGCTGGCCTTCTCAACGGTGCTCATAGAGCACACGCTACACTCGCCTGACCGACGACAAGGAGGACGGATGCGCTCGATCGTCACCGACTACCTGGCCGATGCTCTCTTCCGCGTGGAGCCGGACACCTCCGGACAGACCGCGCAGTACATTCCCGAGCTCGCGGGGGCGAACCCCGAGAGCCTCGCCGCCGTCGTCGCCACGATCGACGGCGAGGTGTACGGCTCGGGCGACAGCGACGTCGAGTTCACGATCCAATCGATCTCGAAACCGTTCGTCTACGCGCTCGCCCTCGCCGATCGAGGGTTCGACGCCGTGCTCGACAAGGTCGGGGTCGAGCCGTCCGGCGAGGCGTTCAACGAGGTCTCCCTCGAGCACGACACGGGCCGTCCGCTCAACCCCATGATCAACGCCGGGGCCCTCACAGTGCAGTCGCTGATCGGGTCGTGGAACTCGGAGCCCGAGGATCGCGGCGAGCGCGTGCGCCAGGGACTGTCGGCGTTCGCCGGTCGCGAGCTCACGATCGACGAGCGCGTGTACTCGTCCGAGATGGAGACCGCCCACCGCAATCTCGCGATCGCGCACATGCTGCGCAGCCGCGACGTCTTGACCGAGGATCCGCGGAAGGTGGTCGCTGGCTACGTCCGCCAGTGCGCCGTCGTCGTCACGACGCGCGACCTGGCGATGATGGCGGCGACGCTCGCGAATCGCGGCGTCAACCCGCTCACGAACGAACAGGTCGTCAGCGGCGAGATCGTGCGCCACGTGCTGAGCGTGATGTTCACCTGCGGCATGTACGACGCGGCGGGCGACTGGGCGACGCAGGTCGGGATCCCCGCGAAGAGCGGCGTGGGCGGCGGACTCATCGGCGCCCTTCCCGGACAGGTCGGCATCGCTACCTTCTCGCCGCGCCTGGACGAGCACGGGCACAGTGTTCGCGGCGTCTCGCTCTTCGAGCGCTTCTCGTCCGACATGGGGCTGCACGTGATGGAGATTCCGTCGGCGGCGAGTTCGGTCGTGCGCTCGAATCGCGTGCACGACGGCGAGCGCGGCCCGACGCGGGTGCTCCGGCTGCAGGGCGGGATCCGCTTCGCTGGCGCGGAGCGCATCGTGCGCGACATCGAGGAGAGCGGCATCGACGAGGCGCGCGTCGTCTTCGACGTCGCGCTGGTCTTCTCGCTCGACGCCGTGGCGCTGCGACTCATCCTCGAGGGCTCACGCCGTCTGATCGACGAGGGTCGAGAGGTGTACTTCGTCGACCCCGACGGAATCCTCGCGCGCGCGGACGTCGGCGACGCGGTCATCGTCGAGGAGCTCGAGGACGCCGTCGGCTAGAAGTCGCCATCGAACGCGCCGCCGTCGAGGATCCAGTTGTAGCGCAGCCGCAGCGCGCGCTCGGTGCTCGCCGCGAGCGTCGCGAGCAGCAGCGCGATGTTCACACCGAACGGCAGGCGGATCGGACTGACGAACGTTCCGATCACGTCGGCGACCGGAGGGATCCGCGTGATGTCCTCGACGATCTGGGGCACGCCGAGCACGAGCCCCGCGATGAGGATCACCACGGAGAGTGCGCCGATCGCGCGGCTGAGGCCCGGGCGGCTGCGCTCCAGCTGCGCGCGGCGCCCCTCGGCCGATGCCGGATCGGGCGTGAGCCGCCGGATCCCGCCATCGTCGCCGACGAATCGGCAGCGCTTCATCCCGTAGCCGCTGGCGGCGACCTGGATGGTGCCGCCCGGAACGACGAACGCCGCGGGCATCTTGGACCGCGCCTGGTTGCGCCCGTCGGCGTAGAGCATCGCCCACACCACGCCATCGGAGTCGCCGCCGTGCCGCACGTCGATCGACCAGACGCTCGAGCCGCCGCCCACCCCGCGCAGGCGCAGGTGGAACAGCGAGCGCGAGAACAGCTGCCACCAGCGGTAGCGCGTGAGCTCGTGGCCGTCACCGGGCTGGGCCTTGCGTGCCATTCGATCAGCTCCGTAGATCGTGCGGGGGTGTTCTGGGCCAACGCTACGCGGGGCTCATGGCGGTCAGAAGTGTCGCAGCGCACGTCCGGGCATGACATCCGTCACGTATCCGTTCACCCCCATCAACCATTCGATTGACACGAGGATCAGCCTCGTACGCGATGACCCGCGACGCGCCGGCTGGTGAAGTCGTAGGTATGACAGAAACACGTGTGCGGTCGCGCTTGTCCGACCGATTGACCTCGCGCCGCGGCGCGTGGATTTCGCTCGGCCTCGGGGTCCTTCTCATGGTCGCGCTGTTCGGTATCTTCGGCAGCGCCGAGGCGCCTTCGCGCACCGGGCAGGCCCCGGCGGCATCCGAAGCGAGCGCGGTGACCGAGCTGATGGATCAGTTCCCCGATTCGGACGTGCAGCCCGTGCTCGTGGTCGCCGCGCGCGACGACGGCGGGGACCTGACGAGCGCGGACCTGACCGCGCTCGAGGGCCTGATCCCGGTGCTCGACGAACAGGCGTCGGACGACGTCTCCGGGCCCGCGGTCAGCGACGACGGCAAGGCCGCGGTGCTCATCACGCCGATCACGGTCGGCGCCGACAACACCGAGACGGCCGAGGTCGTCAAGGCGCTGCGCGCCGACATCGCAGACAACGCCCCGGACGGGCTCACGCTGCAGGTGACGGGAGGGCCGGCGTTCGGCGCCGACGTCGCATCTGCGTTCGACGGGGCCGACTTCACCCTGCTGCTCGTGACGATCCTGATCGTCGCGATCCTGCTCATCATCACGTACCGCTCGCCGGTGCTGTGGCTGATCCCGCTCATCGTGATCGCCCTCGCTGACGGACTCGCCGGGCGGGTCACCGCCGCGGTGGGATCCGCGTGGGGATTCGGGTTCGACGCCGGCATCATCAGCGTGCTCGTCTTCGGCGCGGGCGCGAACTACGCGCTGCTGCTGATCTCGCGATACCGCGAGGAGCTGCAGAACACCGACGACGACCGGCGCGCGCTCAGCGTCGCGTGGCGGAAGTCGGTGCCGGCCATCCTCGCGTCGAACGTCACGGTGGTGCTCGCGCTGATCACGCTGATCTTCGCGACGATCCCGATGACGCGCGGCCTCGGGATCCCCGCGGCGATAGGTCTTGTGATCGCGCTTCTCGCAGTGCTGTTCGTACTGCCTCCGTTCCTCGCGGTGTGCGGTCGTCGCGTGTTCTGGCCGTTCGTGCCGCGCCCCGGACAGATCCGCCAGCGCCGCAGCGCGTGGCGCTCGATCGCCTCGCACGTGTCGAAGCGCCCGGTCGTCAGCCTCGTGGGCGGCGGCGCGCTGCTCGTCGTGATGGCCACCGGCCTGTTCGGCACGTCGGTCGGGCTCGATCAGGTCGAGAAGTTCCGGGTGCAGTCCGAATCGGCGACCGGTCTCGAGACGCTCTCCGACCACTTCCCGCCCGGCGAGGCGCAGCCGATCTACATCATCGCCGACAGCGCGGCCGCCGAGGACGTCGTGACGGCCTCAGGCGAGGTCGAGGGCGTCGTGCGCGCCCACCCGGCCGGCGTCACTGACGACGGCGAGCTCACGAAGATCATGGTCACGAGCGAGTACTCGCCGGCCGCCGAGGAGAGCCTCGACCAGATCACCGAGCTGCGCGACGCGGTGCACCCGATCGAGGGAGCGGACGCCGTCGTGGGCGGCGCGGTCGCCACCGAGCTCGACGCGCGATCCGGCAACGAGTTCGACCTGGCACTCATCGCCCCGCTCGTGCTCGGTGTGAGCTTCATCGTGCTGCTGATCCTGCTGCGTTCGCTGGTCGCCCCGCTGCTGCTGCTCATCGTGAACGTCGCGAGCGCGGTCGCCGCGATCGGCGCCGGCGCGTGGCTGAGCCGAGTCGTGTTGGATCAGCATGCGCTGGATCTGCAGGTGCCGATCCTGTCGTTCCTGTTCCTCGTGGCGCTCGGCATCGACTACACGATCTTCCTCGTGCACCGCGCCAAATCCGAGGCGCGCCTCGTCGGCACGCGTGCGGGCATCGTCGAGGCGGTCGCGCACACCGGCGGCGTGATCACGAGCGCCGGCATCGTGCTGGCCGCCGTGTTCGCCGCGCTCGGCGTGCTGCCGCTCGTCACCCTCGGGCAGCTCGGGCTGATCGTCGGGGTCGGCGTGCTCGTGGATACGCTCGTCGTGCGCACCGTCATCGTGCCCGCGATCTTCACGCTGATGGGAGATCGCATCTGGTGGCCCGGAAAAATCCGCGCGAGCCGGGCAGAATCGACTCATGAGCCTCGTACACCTGCCGCTCAAGCGCACTGACCCGCCGGGGTCGGCCGTCGCCGGCGCCACGGTCCGCGCGATGGAGATCGGTCAGCACGCTATTGCGCTCGTGCTGATCGCGATCGGGGTGATCCGTGCCGCCGGCGACGGCGTGGCGCTGCCGGCCGCGATCATCTCGGGCGTCGCGATCCTCGCCTGGCACACGGCCGGCACGATCCTGCCGTCGAAGAACCGGTCGCGCCGCGCGGTGGTGTGGTGGCTCATCGGCTTCGCGGTCATCTGGATCGCCGCGGTCGCGGTCTCGGCCGAGTTCATCTGGCTCGCGTTCCTGCTGTGGCTGCTCGCCGGCCACCTGCTGCCGCTGCGGTGGGGCCTCGTTTTCGCGGTCGTCGTTCTCGCCGTCGTGATCGTCGCGCCGATCCTGCATCACGGCGCGACGAGCTATGCGAACGTGTTCGGCCCGCTCATCGGCGGCATCTTCGCGTTCGGGATCTCGCGCGGCTATCTGCAGCTGCTGCGCGATGGGGCCGAGCGGGAGCGCCTCGTCGCCTCGCTCTCGCGCGCACAGCGCGAGATGGCCGAGCTGCAGGACGAGCTGGCGCTCGCGCAGCGGCAGTCCGGCGCCACGGCCGAGCGCACGCGCATCTCTCGCGACATCCACGACACCGTGGCGCAGGCGCTGTCGTCGATCCGCCTGCTCGCCCACGCGGGCGCCGCGCGCAGCGAGGACGAAGGCGCCGCGCGCACGCTCGAACAGGTGGAATCTCTTGCGGGGGACAGCCTCGCAGACGTCCGGCGGATCATCGCGGCGCTCGCGCCGGCCGAGCTCGAGGACGACGCGCTGGCGGCGGCCCTCAGCCGAATGCTCGATCGCGTGCGCGACGAGGCGGGCCTCGCGGCCGAGCTGCACGTCGATCAGTCGCTGCCGATGCTGCCGACCGAGGTCGAGGTCGCGCTGCTGCGCACCGCCCAGTCGGCGCTCGCGAACGTGCGCCTGCACGCGCAGGCGACGCGCGTCGTGATGAGCCTCATCGACGCGGAGGACTCCGTGCGGCTCGATATCACCGACGACGGCGTCGGGTTCGACATGGCGGAGTGGGAACGGGCACCGGACGCCGCCTCGGCGAGCTACGGGCTGCGGTTCATGCGCTCGCGTCTGCGCGAGCTCGGCGGGGGACTCGACATCGAGAGCGCGCCGGGCGAGGGCACGGCCGTCTCCGTGCACCTCCCGCTCCATCACGGATCCACCACGACACAGGCCGCCGACCGCGCGGCGGAGGAGAAACCATGACGACGACCGTTCTGCTGGTCGACGACCACCCGGTCGTGCGCAGCGGCCTGCGCGCCGTGCTCGACTCGGCGCCCGAGCTGAGCGTCATCGGCGAGGCCGCGACCGGCGAGGAGGCGATCGCCCTCGCGTCGCACCTGCGCCCCGACGTCGTCCTGTGCGACCTGCGTCTCGGCGACGGAATCGACGGGATCCAGGCCACGTCCGCGATCCGCGCGCTCGACGCGCCGCCCGCCGTTCTGATCCTCACCACCTTCGACCGCGACGCGGAGATCCTCGGCGCGATCGAGGCGGGCGCGGCGGGGTACCTGCTGAAGGACGTCGACCCGGAGGTCATCATCGACGGCATCCAGCGGGCGGCGGCAGGCGACGTGGTGCTCGCGCCCGACCTCGCCTCGCGCGTGCTCCGCGGGATCCGCAGCCCGCTGCCGAAGCTGACCGACCGCGAGATCGAGGTGCTGCGCCTGCTGTCGACGGGCGCGACGAACCGGGAGATCGCCCGCGCGCTGTTCGTGACGGAGGCCACCGTGAAGA
The DNA here is from genome assembly GCF_000422745.1 of Microbacterium gubbeenense DSM 15944. Lineage (GTDB taxonomy): Bacteria > Actinomycetota > Actinomycetes > Actinomycetales > Microbacteriaceae > Microbacterium > Microbacterium gubbeenense. Next base: position 96,396 of record NZ_AUGQ01000005.1, on the reverse strand, counting down.
CGCACCTCGTGCACATCTTCACCAAGCTCGGCGTCGACACGCGCTCGCGCGCGATCCACGTGGCCCGGGAGCGCGGGCTGATCTGACGAGACCGATAATCTGGGGGCGGGAATCCGATCACTCCCCGGAAAGACGGACCATGACGAGCGACATCCGCATCGCGAGGATCAGCGACGAACCGCTCGACCTCGCCGCTCACGTCCAGGCCGTTTCGGATCCGGCGATCGGCGCCGTCACGACCTTCCTCGGCCAGGTGCGCGACCACGACCCCGACGCCGCGTCGGGCGTCGTCGCGCTCGAGTACTCGGCCCACCCCGACGCGGAATCCGCGCTCCGGGGGATCGCGGAACGGGCGTCGGCCGGAACACAGGCGATCGTCGCCGTCAGCCACCGCGTCGGCCGCCTCGACATCGGCGACGCCGCCGTCGCGATCGCGGTCGGATCCGCCCACCGCGCCGAGGCCTTCGAGGTGTGCCGCGCGGTCATCGAGCAGATCAAGACCGACCTGCCCGTGTGGAAGCGGCAGATCGAATCCGACGGCAGCGCGGCCTGGAAGGGCATCGCGTGATGCCGCACCGCCGCGCCGTAGCGGTGATCGGCGGGCTGGCGCTCGCCGGATCCGCGCTCGCCGCGTGCTCCGCAGAGGACGCCCGGACGTCGATCACGGTGTTCGCGGCGGCATCGCTGGCGGCGTCGTTCGATGACATCGCCGAGGGGTTCGAGGGCGGGCACGCGGACATCGACGTCGAACCCATCGTCTACGACGGATCCTCCACCCTCGCGACGCAGATCGCGGAGGGCGCCGCGCCCGACGTGTTCGCGTCGGCCGACGAAGCCAACATGACCGCGGTCGATGAGTTCACCGAGACGCCGGAGATCTTCGCCGAGAACACGCTCGTCATCGCGGTGCCGCAGGGGAATCCCGCCGGAATCGAGACCCTCGCCGACCTCCCCGGTGCGACCGTCGTGACGTGCGCCGCGGAGGTGCCGTGCGGGTCGGCGAGCGTGCGGCTGCTCGATCTGGCGGGCGTCGAGCTCGAGCCCGCGAGCCTCGAGCAGAACGTCACGGCGGTGCTCACGAAGGTCTCGACGGGCGATGCCGACGCCGGCCTCGTCTACGCGACCGACGCGGCGGGCGACGACACCGTCGAGGCGATCGTTCCCGAGCACGCCGACGAGGTCGTCAACCGGTACCCGGTCGCCGCGCTCAGCGGATCCGACAGCCCCGATGCCGCGTCGGCGTTCGTCGACTACGTGACAGGCGCCGAGGGCCAGCAGGTGCTGGCGGATCACGGCTTCGGCGCACCGTGACACGCCGAGCGGATCAGGGGGCGACGCCGCCGCTCGCCCTGTTCCTGCCCGCGATCCTCGGCGTGCTGCTGCTCGTGCTGCCGCTTCTCGCGCTCATCGCGCGCGCCTCGTGGGCGACGCTGTGGACAGACATCACCTCGCCCGCGGCCCTCGACGCCCTGCGCCTCTCGCTCACGAGCGGCCTGCTCGCCACCGCCGTCTGCGTCGTGCTCGGGCTGCCGCTCGCGCTCCTCATCGCACGCTCGGGCCCGCGCGTCTCCGCGCTGCTGCGGGCGGTGGTCGCGGTGCCCCTCGTGCTGCCGCCGATGGTCGGCGGCGTGGCGCTGCTGTTCCTCTTCGGGCGCACGAGCCCGGTCGGCGCCGCGATCGAACAGCTCTGGGGCGTGGTGCTGCCGTTCTCGTTCCCCGCCGTGGTCATCGCGCAGGCGTTCGTCGCGCTGCCCTTCCTCGTGCTGTCGGCTGAGGGCGCGATCCGCGCGACCGGAAGCGCGTACGAGCGCACGGCCGCCACGCTCGGTGCGCGCCGGTGGCGGGTGCTCTGGCGCATCACGCTGCCGCTCGCCGGTCCGGGCATCGTCACGGGAGTGATCCTCTGCTTCGCGCGGGCGATCGGGGAATTCGGGGCGACCGCCCTGTTCGCGGGCAACGCGCCGGGCACGACGCAGACGATGCCGCTGGCCATCTACACGGCGTTCAACGGCGCGGGATCCGGCCGCGAGACCGCCGTCGCGCTCTCGCTGCTGCTGCTCGCGACGGCCGCGCTGGTTCTGCTCGCCGTGCGGGCCTGGCGTCCGGGGGCCGTGCGATGACGGCGGTGCTCGAGGCCCGGGTTGCGGTGGAGTACGCCGGGCTCGACGTCGAACTGAGCGTTGCGGCGGGGGAGACCCTGGCGATCATGGGGCCGAGCGGGGCGGGCAAGACGACGCTGCTGCACGCGATCGCGGGCCTCGTGCGGATCGCGCGGGGCCGCATCGTCCTGGGCGGGGCAACACTCGCCGACGACCGCACCCACACGCCCCCGCCGCTCCGCGCCGTGGGTCTGCTCGGCCAGGAGAGCAACCTCTTCCCGCACATGTCGGCGTCGGCGAACATCGCGTTCGCGGCGCGGTCCGCAGGGCTTCCCCGGTCCGACGCGCGGGCGGCCGGCGAGGCCTGGATGGAGCGGATCGGCCTCCCCGGCCTCGGCGCGCGGCGCGCCCACGAGCTCTCGGGAGGCCAGCGGCAGCGCGTGGCGCTCGCCCGGGCGCTCGCCGCGAGGCCCGACCTCATGCTGCTCGACGAGCCGTTCACCTCGCTCGACGTCGAGGCCGCCGCCGACGCGCGCGCGGTCGTGCGCGAGCAGCTGAGCGAGACGACGGCGATCGTCGTGTCGCACAGCGCAGCAGACGCCGTGGCCCTGGCAGATCGGCTGGTGATCATCGAGCACGGCCTCATCACCCACGACGGCACCCTCGACGAGGTTCTCGGCGCGCCCGCGACCTCCTTCGCGCGCGCCGTCGCAGCATCCGCGGGAGGTGCATGATGTTCGACAGCCCGCTCTCCGCCTCCCCGTACGAGGTGCTCGGCACCGGCCCCGCGGCATCCGACGATGAGCTGCGGCGGGCGTTCCGCGCGCGGCTGCGCGCGACGCATCCCGACACGGGCGGAGACGCCGCGGAGTTCATCCAGGTCCAGCGCGCGTGGGAGATTCTCGGCGAGCCGGATTCGCGCGCGGCGTTCGACAACGGATCCGCCGCGGAATCGTCGTGGCGCCCCGCGCAGAACGGTTCGCGCGGCACCCGACTGCGCGCGACGGTCCGCGGTACGGCCGGAGCCTGGAGACGAGCCGCTTACGCGGCCGCCGCACGGGAGCGATCGGGCGACGCCGACGTGTACTCGGCCGCATTCGTGCGCTCGGCGCCGTGGGAGCTGAGGGTGATCCTCGCCGACGCGATCGCGGAGGAGGCGACGGCCGCCGCGATCGAGGATCTCGGCATCGGCTTCACCGTCTGGCACTCGGTCGCGGTCGGCGACGACGACGCGCTCGACCACGTGGTCCTCACGCCGTCGGGGCTGTACGGGCTGACGTCGGAGGATCTCGGCGGCCCCGTGCGCTTCCGAAGGGGCGAACCGATCGGCGACGACGGGCGCACGCCGATCGCCGATCTCACTCGCCGGATCCGCTTGGTCGCGCGGGCCGCAGGCGTGCGCTTCGGCGGCGCGATCCTGATCCTGCCCGACGACGACCTGGGGGAGGCGGCGACCTCGCTCGGCGCCGTGCGCGGCATGCCCGCCCTCGCGGTGCGACGGAGCGCGCTGCGCACCGTTCTGCGATCCGGCGTGCCGGGCGCGCGGAGGATCGGCGGGAACGAGCTGTTCGACGTGCGCACGAGACTCACCCAGAGCGTGCGCACGAGGTCCTGATTCTCGCTACGGGTGGGTGATGTCGTCCGATTCCATCGCGCGGATCCGCTCGGTCTCGATCTGGAAGGTCGCGTGCTCGATCGCGATGTCGAAGTGCTCCGCGACGCAGTCCTTCACCTCGCCGAGCACGTCGAGGGCGTGCCCGTCGGCGAAGCACTCGTCGCGCACGACGATGTGGCCGGTCAGCGTGGGCAGGCCGGTTCCGACGGTCGAGGCGTGCAGGTCGTGCACGTCGATGACGTGCTCGAGCTCGAGCACGTGCCGGCGAACGTCGTCGAGGTCGAGGCCCGCCGGGGTGAACTCCATCAGCACGCCGACGCTCTCGCGGATGAGCGTCACCGCGCGGGGGAGGATCAAAGCGGCGATCACGAGCCCCGCGATCGGGTCGGCGCGGACGAAGCCCGTCGTAGCGATGACGATCCCGGCGACGATGACGCCGACCGAGCCGAGCGCGTCGTTGATGACCTCGAGGAACGCGGCGCGCATGTTGAGGCTCGAGCCGCGGCCGGACGCGAGCACGGAGATCGCCACGACGTTCGCGGCGAGTCCGATGACGCCGAACACGAGCAGCTCGGTTCCGGGGACGTCGGGCGGATCGAACAGCCGCCGAACGCCCTCGATCGCGCTGTAGATTCCGACGACCAGCAGCAGTGCGGCCTGTGCGAACGCCGCGATGACCTCGGCGCGGCGGAACCCCCAGGTGCGCTTCGAACTCGTGGGGCGCAGGATGAGCGTCGCCGCGACGAGGGCCATCGCGAGGCCCGAGACGTCGGTGAGCATGTGCGCGGTGTCGGTCAGCAGCGCGAGGCTGCCGGTGAGGAAAGCGCCGACGGCCTGCGCGATCAGCACGACGAACGTGATGCCGAACGCGATCCACAGCCGCTTTCGCGTGTCCGTTGCGCTCATCTCATCCCCTCTCTCTCATGGCGAGCGTAGCCGCGAGGCGGCGGGCGGGGATCCGTTTCGCTCTTGATGGGATCGAGAGTCGGAATCGCTCTCAAGAGTGCTGGTGCAGGTGCTCGTCGAGCTGCGCGCTCGAGGTGAGCGCGCCCTCGGTGTACAGCTCGAGAACCGGCAGGGTCTGCTCCTCGGCGAACCGACGGCTCACGGACGCGAGGTCGGCGTCGTCGCCGTCGGGGCGCAGCAGGATCGTGAGCAGGAACGAGCCGAGCCCGCTCAGCGCCATGTAGCGGGCTCGCGCGCGCTCATCGCGACTCGGTCGCATGGCGCCCTGCTCGACGCTCGCGGAGGTGTGATCCTCGGTGTCGGCCACGATCTGGTCGACGACATCGTGGCCGAGATCGCTGCCCTCGAGGATCGAGTGCACGACGTAGATGATCAGCGGCGCGTACTCGTCGTGCTGAGCGAGCGCGGCGAGCAGGTGCCCGCCCGCGGCCTCGCCGGCGTGCTGGGTCCGCGCCGCGCGGATCCACTCGAGAACGTAACGATCCGTCGCCTCGCGCAGCCCCTGCTTGGATCCGAACCTCTTCATGATGAGCGCGGCCGATACGCCCGCGTCCGCGCCGATCCCGCGCAGCGGCGCGTCGAAGCCCTCGACGGCGAAGCGCATGACGGCGGCGTGGACGATCGGGTCGTTGTCCGGGGTGCTCATGCGCTCTAGGGTAAACAGGTGTTCACCCGGTGTGCAAGGCTGGTCAGTCGATCCCGAGCTCGCGGCGAAGGCGGGCGACGTGGCCGGTTGCCTTCACGTTGTACTTCGCGAGGGTAATCGCTCCTGCCTCGTCGATCACGAACGTCGAGCGGATGACGCCCTGGATCACCTTGCCGTAGTTCATCTTGTCGCCCCAGACGCCGTAGGCGAGGTGAACGGCTGTATCCGGGTCGCTCAGGAGCGGGAATGCGAGGCCATCGCGCTCGGCGAACTTCTTGAGCTTGGCCGGCTCGTCGCGCGAGATGCCGACGACCTCGTAGCCCGCGCCCTTGAGCGACGCGATCGAGTCGCGGAAGTCGCAGGCCTGGGTCGTGCACCCCGGCGTCATCGCGGCCGGGTAGAAGTACAGCACGACCTTCTTGCCGCGGAAGTCGGCGAGGGAGACGCTCCGACCGTCCTGGTCGAGCAGCGTGAAGTCGGGGGCAGCGGATCCGGATTCGAGGCGCGTGGTGGTCATCTCATCGAGCCTATCGGCCGCGGGTGCGGGGCAGTCAGAGCTGACGCTCAGCACAGCATCCAGATGTCGGCCTGCGGGTCGGCGATGCGCCCATCGGTGAGCATCTCGAGGAACTCATCCGGGTCGACCCCGGCGTCCTGATCCTCGCAGCGCCTACCGCACACATGCGGCAGTGACCTCGAGACCGGCCCCCACAACCCGGCGTCGTGGATCTCTTACCGGTCCCGGGCATAGACGCGCCGGTCTTTGGCCTCGTGGTCGCGGGCGATCTGTTGACGTTCGGCCCGGGCCGCGTGTGGGGTTTCGTGGAAGAACACCCGACTGATCGGCTCATCGGTGACAACATGCCCGGCAGGCGTCGTGAACACGACCACCCCGTCGGCGGTCTGGGTCACCGTCCATCCGGCTTGGTGTTTCATCTGGTGATGCGCCGGACACAGCGCTTCGAGGTTGTCCAGGCGGGTGGGCCCGCCGCGGGCATAGTCGTGCCCGTGATCGATGTCGCAGGATCGCCCCGGGATCTCGCATCCGGGGATCCGGCAGGTCATATCTCGCGCCATCACCGCCCGCCGTTGCGGGGTGGTGGGCCGGTAGTGATCGACCGCCTCGATCGTGCCCGATTCTGGGCGGATGAAGATCCGTTCCCACCCTGCCGTGTTCCCGGCGAGGATCCTCGCCGTGTCGGCGTCGATCAGGGTGCCATCATCCAGCCACGCCGCACCGATCCCGCCCTCAGGGTCGGTCTCGGGGTCGATCAGGTGCGTCACCGGGATCGTGACCTGCACGCCCGCCCGAATCTGCCCGAGGCCCGCACCAGTGCCGGAGGCGAACAGCTCATGCCCTCCCGGTTCCGACGTCAGCAGCACGTCGAGGAGCAGATCGGTGCGCACCTGCGGGAGCGTGCGCTGGTCGCTGGCCGCGACGACTTCCGGATCCGTGCCGTCCCGGCCACCGGATACCGGCGCCATCCAGCCCTCTTCGGGGAGTTCGCCGTGTGCGCGTTCGTAGGCGCGGCGGGCACGGGCGCGGTCTTTCTTGATCTCGCGGGCCATCTGATCGACCCGGTCGAACACCGATCGCACCTCTATCGTCGGACCGCACACCAGCAGCTCACTCATGCCGGCACCCACGTCGCGGATCGTGACGTGCCGGTGGGCTCGGGCATCGGCGTGCCGTTCCCGGAACGACCGGGAATCCACGTCAGCGGCCTGCTTGTCCAGCACCTTCCCGAGCTGGCGGGCCGTGCGCTGCTCACCCAGGGCGAGGGCCCCGTGGTCGAGCGAGGCCCGTCCGCCCGCATCCAAGGGAAGGCCGGCTTTGACGACCTGTTCCGCGTGCCGCAGGGAAAGCCTGCCCTCTTGGAGGGCGGCGAGGGTGACGGGGCAGTCATCGTGGATCTGTTCGGCCATCGCGAGCCGCGCCCGGGCCTCGGCCGGGCCGGTGTGCAACGCGATGCCGGCCTGCGCGGCGAACGAGCGCCGCGCGTCCTCACGCGCACGCGACCCCGAAAGCGACGCGGCCGCCTGCGCATCGGAGAGCCGGCCGAGGCGGGCGAGGAGGTCCACGACGTGGCCCTCGATCATCGCCGCCGCCCGCCGCGCATCGGCGAGCTCATCGAGCACGGCGCGAGCCTCGACGGCCTGCTCGGGCGTGAGCCCCCGCAGCTCGTCTTCGAACTCGTCCTCGGTCACGCCCTCATTCTATCGTAGATAACTACGAAAAAATAGAGTGAACAATCAAGAAAACAAGCACTTACATTCGAATCGTCAGTGCTCCGCGCGCCCCGCGAAAGTCTCCAACAGCCCCTGCAGCGACGCGACGCGGGCGGGGGAAGCTTCGCTCGACTCGTTGATCGCGCAGTCCGGGGCATCGGGCAGGTGCGTGCACCCGCGCGGGCACTCCTCCGCGATCTCGGCGAGGTCGCCGAACGCGCGCAGGATGTTCTCCGGATCCACGTGCCCGAGCCCGAACGATCGCACGCCCGGGGTGTCAATCACCCAACCGGATCCCGCGGGTCCGCGGTACCGCAGAGACACCGTCGACGATGACGTGTGGCGCCCGCGCCCCGTGACGAGGTTCACATGCCCCGTCGCACGCTTCGCCTCGGGCACGAGCGCGTTCACGAGCGTCGACTTGCCCACGCCCGAGTGCCCGACGAACACGGTCGAGTGCCCGGCGATCGCCGTTCCGATCTCGTCGACCGGCATCGCACCCTCCGCTGATAGGAACACGCGCAGGCCGTCGATCCCCTCGAAGTTGCGCAGGAACTCCGTCGGATCCGCGAGGTCGGTCTTCGTGACGACCATCAGCGGGCGGATCCCCGCATCGAGCGCCGCGACGAGGTATCGGTCGACGAGTCGGGGGCGCGGCGGGGGATCCGCGGCCGCGACAACCACGAGCATCTGATCGGCGTTCGCGACGATCACGCGCTCGACGTTGTCCGTGTCGTCCGCCGAGCGCCGCAGCAGCGACGAACGATCCTCGATCCCGACGATGCGGCCGAGGGTGCCCTCGTCGCCGGATGTGTCGCCGACGATCCTCGCGCGATCGCCCGTGACGATCGGCGTGCGGCGCAGCTCGCGCGCCCGGGACGCGGTGACGGGATGCTCCGTCGGCTCGTCCTCGTCGATCAGCACGCGATAGCGCCCGCGATCGACCCCGAGCACGCGCCCGATGACGGCGTCATCGTGCTTCGGCCGGATCTTCGTGCGCGGCCGATTCGCCTTGGGATTGGGGCGCACGCGCACGGTGGACTCGTCGTAGAGGTCGTCGTCCTCGTCGGTCTCGTCGTCGTCCCACCAGCTCACGGGCGGACGCTCACTCCAGGCCGGCGAGCATGCGCTGCCACAGCCAGACGAACTGCGGCATGGTCTTGCCCGTCGTGCCGATGTCGTCGACGACGATGCCCGGCGTGCGCAGCCCGATGAGCGCGCCCGTCGTCGCGATGCGGTGGTCGTGGAACGACTTCCACTCGCCGCCGTGCAGAGGGGCCGGAATGATCCGGATGCCGTCCTCGAGCTCCTCGGCGCCGCATCCGATCGCGCGCAGGTTGGACGTCAGTGCGGCGATGCGGTCCGTCTCATGCGTGCGGATGTGGCCGATTCCGGTGAACGTCGACGGCTGGTCGGCGAGCGCCGCGAGCCCGACGAGCGTGGGCGTCAGCTCGCTGACGGCCGAGAGATCGAGATCGACCCCGTGGATCTGTCGCCCGCCCGTGATCGTCACCGCGCCGCCGCGTCGCGTCACGCGCGCGCCGAGCAGCGAGAGGATCTCGGTGAGGTGTCCGCCTGGCTGTGTCGAGCGCGCGGGCCACGACGGAACCGTCACGGATCCGCCCGCGACCATCGCCGCGGCCAGGAACGGGGCGGCGTTCGACAGATCCGGCTCGATCTCGACCGTCTTGCCGCGCGGGGTCGTCGCCGGGACGATCCACTCGCCGGGGGACGGGTGCTCGACGTGCACGCCGCGGTGCGCGAGCCTGTCGATCGTCATGTCGATGTGCGGCACGCTCGGCAGGCGCTCGCCCGTGTGCTTCAGGTGCAGGCCGACGTCGAACCGGGGCGCCGCGAGCAGCAGGCCAGACACGAACTGGCTCGACCCCGACGCGTCGATCTCGAGCTCGCCGCCGCGGATGTGCCCGTGGCCGTGCACCGTGAACGGCAGGCTCCAGGATCCGCCGTCGTCGATGTCGACGCCGAGGTCACGGAGCGCCTTGATCATGGTGCCCATCGGGCGGTGCAGGGCGCTGGCATCGGCCGTCATGTGCACATCGCCCTCGGCGAGGCCGAGGAGCGGGGCGACGAAGCGCATGACCGTGCCGGCCTGACCGCTGTCGATCTCGCATCCGCCGGTGAGCGCGCGGGGCGGCGTCACCTCGACGTCCTCGCCGAACGGGCTCTCGCCCGGCACGCGATCGACCCGCACGCCGAGCGCGCGGAGGGCATCGCCCATGCGATACGAATCGACCGAGTGCAGCGGCGCGCTCAGGCGGCTCGGCGCGTCGGCGAGCGCGGCGAGGATCAGCTCGCGGTTCGTCAACGACTTGGATCCCGGCACCGTGACGGTGGCCGCGAGCGGCGCGTCGGCAGTGGGCGCGGCGAACGATCCGCGCGGCGCTTCGGTCGGCGGGGCGGACTCGAGGGAATACCCGTGCATGGTCATCGCGTTCCACCTTAGTGAAGGATGAGAGGCGGTGCCGAATGGTTTCAGCGACGTGTGTTGCGGTAGATCCGCAGGTGCGGTACGAGCCCGTAGACGTAGGGTGGTTCTCGATGGACGACATCGACACCACTTCCCGCGACGATCCCCGAAGCCAGTTCGAGGATCAGGCTCTTCCGTTCATGGACCAGCTGTACGGCGCCGCCATGCGCATGGCCCGCAACCCGCAGGACGCGGCCGACCTCGTGCAGGACACCTTCGTGAAGGCGTTCGCCGCGTGGGACCGCTTCGAGCAGGGCACGAACCTCAAGGCCTGGCTCTACCGGATCCTGACGAACACGTACATCAACGGGTACCGCAAGAGGCAACGCGAGCCGTACCAGAGCGCGATCGACGAGCTCGAGGACTGGCAGCTCGGAGGCGCGGCCTCGACGACAGCGACGAGCCACCGCTCGGCCGAGGCCGAGGCGATCGACCGCATGCCGTCGTCGGCCGTGAAGGACGCGCTGCAGGAGCTCAAGGAGGATTTCCGGATGGTGGTGTACCTCGCTGACGTCGAGGGCTTCGCCTATCAGGAGATCGCCGACATCATGGAGACGCCGATCGGCACCGTGATGAGCCGCCTGCACCGCGGGCGCAGACAGCTGCGCGAGAAGCTGAAGGATTATGCCGCTGAACGAGGGATCGTCGCGGCTCAGACGGGAGCGAAGAAGTGAGCGATTGCGGGTGTGAGAAGGCACGCGCCGATCTCGAGGCGTTCGTGCGGGGCGAGGAGAGCTTCTGCCAGACCGCCCAGGCCGAGATCCGGGAGCACATCGAGAGCTGCCCCGGGTGCCAGAACGAGGCGACCGTCGCGCGCACGCTGACCGACGCCGTGCACCGGGCCTGCAGCGATGAGGCGGCGCCGGACGATCTGCGGCTGCGCGTGATCGCGAGCCTTCGGGATGTGCAGGCCGAACCGCACTGATCTGCGTCATAGGGTGGTCGGGTGAATTCATTCGACGCTCGAAACTGCCCGACTGACCAGGCCTCGCGCGAGGCGCTCGCATCGCGCGGCCTCGAGTATCGGGTCATGGTCGGCGACGAGCGCGCCGACTTCCGGAAGGCCGTCATGCGCGGCTTCCTCGACGGCGAGCCGACGGCGGCCGCGCTGGCCGAGGCGGACGGTCAGCCGGACTCCCGGTCGATCGGCGTGTTCGACGGATCCGCCGTGCAGCCGCTTCCCGTGGCGACCGTCAAGTCGTGGGTGACGCCGCTGACGGTCCCGGGAGGCGAGCTGCCGATGTGGGCGATCAGCGCCGTCACGGTCGCGGCCACGCACCGCCGTCGCGGGATCGCTCGGGCCATGCTCGAGGGCGAGCTGCGCGCCGCGAAGGCCGAGGGGCTCGCGATGGCCGGGCTGACAGTGACGGAGGCGACGATCTACGGGCGCTACGGATTCGCATCCGCGGCCCCCGTGTCGACCGTGAAAATCAGTGCGAAGCTCGCGGGGTGGCGGGCGCCCGAGCCGGCCGCGCGGATCCTGTTCGTCGATCGCGAGCAGCTCGCGTCAGACCTCGGCGAGCTGCACGAGCGCACGCGCGCCGATCGCATCGGCGACATCGCGGGCTGGAACCGCCGGTGGCAGCAGCACGCCGGGCTCGACGCGGGCGCCGAGAATCCCGAGAAGATCCGCGGGGTGCGGGCCGTGGACGCGGCGGGGGAGACCGTCGGATCCATGGCGTACCGCCTCGTGGAGGGCGCCGACTATCGGCGGCACACGCTGAGCGTGCGGCACCTCGTGGCGGCGACGCCCGATGCGAGGGCCGCGCTGTGGAAGTTCGCGATCGAGCACGACCTCGTCGAGACGATCGAGGCGTACAACCAGCCGATCGATGACCCGCTGCCGTGGCAGGTCAGCGACGCGAACATGGTCGAGCAGCGCGTGTCGGAGCACGGCTGGCTGCGCATCCTCGACGTGCCGGCGGCTCTTGAAGCGCGGCGCTTCGAGGGCGGGTTCGGCGTGCGCATCGCGGTGACGGATCCGCTGGGCATCGCCGACGGGTCCTGGACCGTCGCGCAGCTCGGAGCCGACGGCGTGCGCGTCGAGCCGCTCGCGGACGGCGCGGAGGCCGACGTGACGCTCGACGTCGGGGCGCTGTCCGCGGCGTACCTCGGCGCCGTGCGCCTCGAGACCCTGCAGGCGGCGGGGCGGGTCACGGGATCCGCCGACAAGATCCGCGCCCTGTCGGACGCCCTCCGCGCCCGCGCCTTCCCGCACCTCTCGATCGTCTACTGACCCTGCGGGTCAGCGGCGGCGCTGGCGCTCCGTCGCATCGTTGACCTCGCCGACGAGCTCCTCGAGGATGTCCTCGAGGAACAGCACGCCGACGGTCCGGCCGTCGGACGCGCGCACGTTCGCCAGGTGCCGCCCGCGTTCGCGCATCAGCGCGAGCGCATCCTCGAGGTCGGTCGTCACGCTCACGGGCACCATGTGGTGGACCCGCTTCGACGGAATCGGATCGTCCGTGCGCTCGTCGGGCGTGCGCAGGATGTCCTTCAGGTGCACGTAGCCCACGGGTGCACCGGACTCGTCGACGATCACGTACCGCGAATACCCGTGGATCGCCACGGCCCGCACGATGTCCGACGGCGACGCCGTCTCGGGCAGCGTCACCAGGTGCTCCAGCGATACCGCGATATCGCCGGCCTCCTTGTCAGTGAACTCGAGCGCGGCCGCCACCGTTCCGGACGGATCCTCGAGAACGCCCTCGCGCCGGGACTGGCTCACGATCGTCGCGACCTCGTCGAGCGTGAAGGTCGAGTTCGCCTCGCTCTTCGGCTCGACGCGGAACAACCGCAGCACGCCGTTCGCGATCGTGTTCAGCATCCACACGATCGGGTGGAACACCTTCGAGACCCACACGAGCGGCGGGGCCAGGATCAGAACGGCGCGGTCGGGCACGCTGAACGCGATGTTCTTCGCGACCATCTCGCCGAACACGACGTGCAGGTAGGACACGAGCAGCAGCGTGATGATGAACGAGACCGTATCGACCGCGGCCTCGCCGAGGCCCGTCAGGCCGAGCGGCGTCATCAGCAGGTGATGCAGCGCGGGCTCGGAGACGTTCAGGATCAGCAGCGAACAGATCGTGATGCCCAGCTGGCTCGTCGCCAGCATGGCGGTCGCGTGCTCCATCGCGTACAGCGCGGTCTTCGCCGCACGGGATCCGTTCTCGGCGCGCGGCTCGATCTGCGAGCGCCGCGCGGAGATGACGGCGAACTCGGCGCCGACGAAGAACGCGTTGCCGACCAGCAGCACGACGAGCCATGCAAGTCCAGCCCAGTCACTCATCGCTCTGCCTCCTCGGCACCGGCGGGCAGGGGATCCGGAGTGAACCTCACGCGGTCGACCCGTCGGCCGTCCATGCGCACGACCTCGAGGGTGCCGCCCTCGATATCGACGCTGTCGCCGACGGCGGGCACGCGCTCGAGGGCGCTCATGACGAAACCGCCCACCGTGTCGTAGTCGTCGGACTCGGGCACCTCGACGGCCGCGCGCTCGCGGGCCTCGTCGGGGCGCAGCTGCGCCGGGAAGGTGAGCGACCCGACGTGCTTGACGACGCCGGCGCGGCGGCGATCGTGCTCGTCCGCGACCTCGCCGACGATCTCCTCGACGAGATCCTCGAGCGTGACGACGCCCGCCGTACCGCCGTACTCGTCGACGACGACGGCCATCTGGTAGCCCTCGCGGCGAAGCTCAGCCAGCAACTGGTCGAGGCCGACGGTCTCGGGCACGCGCAGCGCATCGGTGCGCAGGGCGCCGACCGGCACGTCGGACCGCTTCTCGCGCGGCACGCTCACGGCCGCCTTGAGATGAACGATGCCGACGACGTCGTCGAGATCCTCGTCGTAGACGGGGAAGCGGCTGTGCCCCGTCTCGCGGGCGAGGTCGATCACGTCATCGGCCGATTCGCCGACCGCGATCGCGTGCATGCGCGGCCGCGGCGTCATGACGTCGTCGGCCGAGAGCCGCGCGAACCGCAACGAGCGATCGAGGAGCGTCGCGGTGTCCTTCTCGAGTATGCCCGCGGTGGCGCTGCGGCGCACGAGGCTCGACAGCTCCTCGGCGCTCCGCGCGCCGGACAGCTCCTCTTGGGGCTCGATGCCCACGAGGCGAAGGATCCCGTTGGCGCTGCCGTTGAGCGCCTTGATGGCGGGGCGGAAGACGGTCGTGAAGGCGATCTGCGCCGGTGCGACGAGCTTTGCCGTCGCGAGCGGCAGCGCGAGCGCGAAGTTCTTCGGCACGAGCTCGCCGAGGATCATCGACAAGAACGTCGCGATGATCATTCCGATGATGGTCGCGACGGGGGCGATGAGTCCCTCGGGCATCCAGCCGGACATCACCGGCGACAGCAGCCGCGACAGCGCGGGCTCCATCGTGTAACCCGTCAGCAGCGTGGTCAGTGTGATGCCGAGCTGCGCCGACGACAGGTGCGTCGAGGTGTGCCGCAGTGCGGAGATCGTGAGGGCCAGGCGAGTTTCTCCTCGAGCCTGGCGGGCCTCGAGATCAGCACGGTCGAGATTGACGAGCGAGAACTCGCTGGCCACGAAGATACCGGTGCCGATGATGAGCAGGAGTCCGACTCCCAGCATGATCCAGTCCATCACGACTGCGACGCACCATCCCCTCGATCGGGGTGCGGATGTCGACGCGGTTCGGCGGTACTGGGGCTGCTACTCGGGGGGTCGTCCATAGTCTCTCGATCATAGGGCAAACCATCACCGCGTCGCCGTGAGTTTCACAAGTACGGAGCGTTAGGGTTGTAGGACGATCGCGTCGAGCTGTCGGCGCGAGCTGCGAGCAACATTCATCGATGAAAGTGGGCGATCTGACCGTGTCGAGTCAGGTGACGGGTGTCGGTACGTCGAACGAAGGGGAATTCGGGGCCAACCAATGGCTGGTCGATGAACTCTTTCAGCAGTACAAGGTCGACAAGAACTCGGTCGACAAGGAGTGGTGGCCGGTGATGGAGCAGTATGCTGCCCAGTCCGCAGGAGCCGCCGCTCAGCCCGCAGAAGCACAGCCGCCGTCGCCCAGCGTGACGAAGCCGCAGACCCAGCCGGTCCGCGTCGCGAAGACGACCGCGAGGCCCGCGTCCGAGGCGCCGATTCCGGCACAGCCCGTCGCGAAGAAGGCCGAGGCCGTCGATGACGGGGTCGAAGACAAGGTCACACCTCTCCGAGGCCTTCCGAAGACGCTCGCGAAGAACATGGATCAGTCGATCTCGGTTCCGACCGCGACGAGCGTGCGCACGATCCCGGCCAAGCTGATGATCGACAATCGCATCGTCATCAACAACCACATGTCGCGCACCCGCGGCGGAAAGGTGTCGTTCACGCACCTCATCGGCTGGGCGCTGATCCAGGCGTTCAAGGCGTTCCCGAGCCAGAATGTGTACTACGCCGAGATCGATGGCAAGCCGAGCGTCGTCGCTCCCGCTCACGTCAACCTCGGCATCGCGATCGACCTGCCGAAGCCCGACGGCACGCGCGCGCTCATGGTTCCGAGCATCAAGAAGGCCGAGACGCTGACGTTCAACGAGTACCTCGTGGCGTACGAGGATCTCATCAAGCGCGCCCGCGCGAACAAGCTCACGGCCGCCGACTTCGCGGGCACGACGGTCTCGCTCACGAACCCGGGCGGCATCGGCACGGTGCACTCCGTGCCGCGCCTGATGCAGGGCCAGGGTTGCATCATCGGCGCCGGTGCGCTCGATTATCCGGCCGAATTCGCCGGGTCCAGCCAGAAGACGCTCAACGAGCTGGCGATCGGCAAGACGATCACGCTCACGAGCACCTACGACCACCGCGTGATCCAGGGTGCCGGGTCGGGCGAGTTCCTCAAGGTCGTCCACCAGCTGCTCGCCGGCCAGGAGCGCTTCTACGAGGACATCTTCGCGGCGCTGCGCATCCCGTACGCGCCGATCCGCTGGAATCCCGATGTGTCGGTCGACCTCTCGGAGCGGATCGACAAGACCGCGCGCGTGCAGGAGCTCATCAACGCCTACCGCGTGCGCGGCCACCTCATGGCCGACGTCGACCCCCTGGCGTACGTGCAGCGCGAGCACCACGACCTCGAGATCGAGTCGCACGGGCTGAGCTTCTGGGATCTCGAACGCGAGTTCGTCACGAACGGATTCGGCGGACGCCGCCAGGCGAAGCTGCGCGACACCCTGGGCCTCCTGCGCGACACGTACTGCCGCACGATCGGCATCGAGTACATGCACATTCGCGACCACACGCAGCGCGAGTGGTTCCAGCAACAGCTCGAGCGCCCCTACGAGAAGCCGCACCACAACGAGCAGCTGCGCATCCTCAGCAAGCTCAACCAGGCCGAGGCGTTCGAGACGTTCCTGCAGACGAAGTACGTCGGCCAGAAGCGCTTCTCGCTCGAGGGCGGCGAATCGCTGATCCCGCTGCTCGACCGCGTGATCGACGGCGCGGCGAGCGACGGCATGAAGGGCGCCGCCATCGGCATGGCGCACCGCGGTCGCCTCAACGTTCTGACGAACATCGCCGGCAAGACGTACGGCGACGTGTTCAGCGAGTTCGAGGGCGCGCTGGCCGGCAACAAGCGCGGATCCGGCGACGTCAAGTACCACATCGGCACCGAGGGCGTCTTCCACGGTTCCGACGGCAACGACATCGACATCCACCTCGCGGCCAACCCATCGCACCTCGAGACCGTCGACGGCGTGCTCGAGGGCATCGTGCGCGCGAAGCAGGACGAGTACGAGAAGGGCTCCTTCCCCTGGCTCCCGATCCTCGTGCACGGCGATGCAGCCTTCGCGGGCCAGGGCGTCGTCGTCGAGACCCTGCAGATGTCGCAGCTGCGCGCCTACCGCACGGGCGGCACGATCCACGTCGTCGTCAACAACCAGGTCGGGTTCACGACCCTGCCGCAGGACGCTCGCACCTCGATGTACGCCACTGACGTCGCCAAGACCATCGAAGCGCCGATCCTGCACGTCAACGGCGATGACCCCGAGTCGGTCATCCGCGCCGCGGAGCTCGCGTTCGCGTACCGCCAGCGCTTCAAGGCCGATGTCGTGATCGACCTCATCTGCTACCGCCGTCGCGGCCACAACGAGGGCGACGACCCGTCGATGACGCAGCCGCTGATGTACGGCCTCATCGAGGCGAAGCGCTCGGTGCGCCGCCTCTACACCGAGTCGCTCGTCGGTCGCGGAGACATCACGGAAGAGGAGTACGAGGCCGCGAAGGCCGACTTCCAGGATCGCCTCGAGGTCGCGTTCGCCGAGACGCACGCCGCTGAGACGGGCACGATCCCGGTCATCACCCCGGAGCAGCTCAAGCCCGAGATCGAGGGCGAGCCCGACGAGACGGGCGTCGGCACTGCGGTCGTCGAGCAGATCGGCGACGCGCACGCGAACATCCCCGATGGCTTCACGGTGCACGCCAAGCTCAAGCAGCTGCTCGACAAGCGCCTGCAGATGAGCCGCGAGGGCAAGGTCGACTGGGCCTTCGGCGAGCTGCTGGCGTTCGGATCCCTGCTGCTCGAGGGCACCCCTGTGCGCCTCGTCGGCCAGGACGCCCGTCGCGGCACGTTCGTGCAGCGCCACGCGGTCTTCCACGACCGCGTGAACGGCCAGGAATGGCTGCCGCTGTCGAACCTCGCCGAGGACCAGGCGCGCCTCAGCGTGTACGACTCGCTGCTCAGCGAGTACGCGGCGCTCGGGTTCGAGTACGGCTACTCGGTCGAGAACAAGAACGCGCTGGTGCTCTGGGAGGCGCAGTTCGGCGACTTCGTCAACGGCGCCCAGCCGATCATCGACGAGTTCGTCTCGGCGGCCGATCAGAAGTGGGGCCAGAAATCGGGCGTGGTCATGCTGCTCCCGCACGGCTACGAGGGCCAGGGCCCCGACCACTCGTCCGGGCGCATCGAACGATTCCTGCAGCTGTGCGGACAGGACAACATGACCGTCGCGCGTCCGTCGACGCCGGCGTCCTACTTCCACCTGCTGCGCCGTCAGGCGTATTCGCGCCCGCGCCACCCGCTCGTGGTCTTCACCCCGAAGGCGATGCTGCGCCTGCGCGGTGCGACGAGCGAGGTCGCCGACTTCGCGAGCGGTTCGTTCGAGCCCGTTCTCGACGACGAGCGCGGCATCGACCGCAGCAAGGTCACGCGCGTGCTGCTGCAGTCGGGCAAGCTGCACTGGGATCTCGCGTCCGAGCTCGACAAGCAGCCCGACCCGTCGATCGCCCTCGTGCGCCTCGAGCAGTTCTACCCGGCCCCGGTCGAGGAACTGGGCCGGATTCTCGCGCAGTACCCGAACGCGACCGAGTTCGTCTGGGTGCAGGATGAACCCGAGAACCAGGGTGCATGGCCGTTCATCCAGCAGTGGATCTCCGGGGCCGTCGGCCAGACGCTCTCGGTCGTCGCGCGTCCGGCCGCGGCCGCGCCGTCGACCGGCTCGTCGAAGGTGCACGCCGTCGAGCAGGCCGACCTGATGAAGCGCGCGCTCGCGCACTGATCGCACGCGAAAGGCGGCCGGATCCCCGTGGGGACCGGCCGCCTTTCGCGTGCGCGTCAGCCGCGGTGGGCCCGGATGTACTGCGCAGGCCAGATGCCGGTCGGATCCTCGCCGAGCTCGGACGCCGCGCGCAGGCCGAAGTGCGGGTCGCGCAGCCACTCGCGCCCCGCGAGGATGACGTCGGCGTCCCCCGCCGCGAGGATCTGCTCGGCCTGGGCGCCGCCCGTGATGATGCCCACGGATCCGGTCAGCGCGCCGGTCGTCCGGCGCACGGTCGACGCGAACGGCACCTGATAGCCGGGGTAGGCGTCGATCTGCTGGTGCGCGACGAGCCCGCTCGAGGACACGTCGAACAGGTCGGCTCCCGCCTCGACCGCCCAGCCCGCGACCGTCGCGACGTCGTCGACGGTGAGGCCGCCGGGTGCGGAGTCAGTCGCGGAGAAGCGTACGAACACGGGCACGCCGTCGCCGGCCTCGGCGCGCACCTCGCGCACGACCTCGAGGACGAAGCGCGCGCGGTTCTCGAGGGATCCGCCGTACTCGTCCTCGCGCACGTTCGTGAGCGGCGAGAGGAACTCGTGCAGCAGGTAGCCGTGGGCGGCGTGCACCTCGAGCACCTGGAATCCCGCGTCGAGGGCGCGGCGGGCGGCGGCGCGGAACGCGGCCGTCACCTCGCGGATCCGGTCGATCGTCATCGCCTCGGGCTCGGCGAAGCCGTCGTATGCGATGGCGGACGGGGCCTCCGTCTGCCACCCGCCGTCAGATTCGGCGACGGAACCGGATCCGTCGGCGAACGGCGAGTATGTCGACGCCTTGCGGCCGGCGTGCGCGAGCTGGATGCCCGCGACCGCGCCGCGATCCCGGATCGATCGCGTGATCGGGCGCCACGCGTCGGCCTGCTCGCTCGTCCAGATCCCCGCGTCCTCGGGGGAGATGCGCCCCTCGGCGACGACGGCACTCGCCTCGGAGATCACAAGGCCCGCGCCGCCCGATGCGAACTGCGACAGGTGCACGTGGTGCCAGTCGTTCACGATCCCGTCGTTCGCGCTGTACATGCACATGGGGGAGACCCACAGTCGGTTCGGCACGACGACGTCGCGGATCGTGATCGGTGCGAATAGCTGGCTCATTGCGGCCTTTCGAAGACGGATCGATAGTGTTAGCGCATGCCCGGGGGATACGAATGGCACACGGACGAATGGACGGCGAGCGATGCCCGCGGGGTCCTTCGCCTGCCAACGCGTGATGACTACAAGTATTCCCGCGGCGCCGTCGCGCTGCTGACGGGAAGCGGCCGGTATCCGGGCGCCGCGGTGCTCTCGGTCGAGGGCGCATGGCGTGCCGGAATCGGCATGGTGACCTGGTTCGGCGACAAACAGGTCGGCCGGCTGGTGCTCGAGCGCAGGCCCGAGACGGTCATGGGCATGACTCGCGCCGACGCATTCGTCGTGGGCAGCGGAATCGATGCCCGCACCCGCACAGAGAAGGTCACGAACGTGATCCAGGGCATCTTCGCCTCGCCCGCGCCCGTCGTGATCGATGCGGGAGCCCTGGACCTCGCCACGCGCGCCCACAGCCCGTTCATCGTCACGCCCCACGCGGGCGAGCTGCGCGAGGTGCGAATTCCGCTCGGGCTCGGCGTCGACGACATCGACGTGGATCCCCTCGCCGAGCGGCTCGACGGCGACTTCCGCGAGCGGGTGGCCGTGGTGCGCGAGACGGCCGTCGCGCTCGGCGGCGTGGTGCTCCTGAAGGGCGCCGAGACGATCGTCGCCACGCCCGGTGGATGGTGGACGGTCGTGCGGTCGGGCACTTCGTGGCTCGCGACCGCCGGTACGGGCGACGTGCTCGCGGGCGCGATGGGGTCGATTCTTGCGGGGGCGGTGCGCGGATCCGCCGAGGAGATCGACGTGGAACAGCTGGGCCCGATCGCCGCGACGGCCGCCTGGCTACACGGCACGGCGGGGCGCATCGCCGCGGGGCCGGGTATGCCGATCACGGCGCTCGACGTCGCAGAGAGCCTTCCCGAGGCGTTCCTCGAGGCCACCGCATGACGCGTGCGCGTCTCGCCGCGCTCTGGGCCGGGTTTCTCATCGCGCACGCCATCGCGATCGCGCTCGGATGGCTGTGGCCGAACCAGCCGATGGGTGACACCTACCTGGTGTACGAGCCGTGGAGCCGGGCCGCGATCATGGGCGCTGACGTGATGGGAGTGACCGCCGCATGGGTCTACCCGCCGCTCGCCCTCGCGCCGATGGTGCTCGCGCAGGCGCTCGTCTGGTTCTCGTCGTACTCGCTCGCGTGGGCCGTCATGGTGGCGGTGCTCGACTGCGTCGCGTTCGCGGTGCTGGTCGGCCGCGGCCGGTCGACGTCACGAGTGATCGCGGGCGGATTCTGGGCGCTGTTCATCGCCGTTCTCGGCCCGATCGGCATCTTCCGGCTCGACGCCGTCACGGTGCCGATCACGGTCGTCGGCCTGCTGCTCGCCCTGCGCCACCCGCGCGTCGCCGGCCTGCTGGTGGGGGCTGCGACCTGGATGAAGGTCTGGCCGGCCGCCCTCGTCGCCGCCCTCGTGGTCGCGCTGCGCGGACGGTGGCAGGTCATCGCCGGCGGCGCGATCGTCTCCGTGATCATCGCGGGCGTCGTGGTGCTGGCGGGCGGGGCGACCCACCTGCTCGGGTTCATCACGACGCAGGGCGACCGCGGCCTTCAGATCGAGGCGGTCGCGGCGACACCGTTCCTGTTCGGGGCCGGCGGCGCGCAGATCTACTACGACCGCGAGATCCTGACGTATCAGGTGACGGGCTCGGGCGTGGAGCTTGTGGCGCAGCTGCTGTCGCCGCTGATGGCGATCGTCGTCGCCGGGATCTGTGCCATCGGCGTCTGGCGCGTCCGCGCGGGATCCGCCGTGCGCGCGGTGCTGCCGCCGCTGGCCCTCGCGCTCGTGGTCGCGCTCATCGTCTGCAACAAGGTCGGATCCCCGCAGTTCCAGACCTGGCTGGTCGCCCCGCTCGTGCTGTGGCTGGTGTGGGATCGGGCGAGTGCGAACGGCCCCGCGTTCCTCGCGCTCGTCGCGGCGGGGCTGACGCACCTCGTGTATCCGGTCTTTTACCACCACGTGCTCGCGAGCGATACGGTGGTGGTGACGGTTCTCGGCATGCGCAACGCGCTCGTCGTCGCTCTCGGCGTCTGGGCTGTCGTGAGCCTCTGGCGCACGCCGATCCACGAAGGGAACCCCCGTGCTCGTCGCCTTCTCCGTCGCCCCGTCGGGAACGAGCGGATCTGACGGATCCGTCCACGACGCCGTCGCCGCCGCCGTCAAGGTGGTGCGCGACTCGGGCCTGCCGAACCGCACGTCCTCGATGTTCACCGAGATCGAGGGTCCCGACTGGGACACCGTGATGGACGTCGTGAAGCGGGCGACGGAGGCCGTCGCGCCGTTCGGATCCCGCGTGTCGCTCGTGCTGAAGGCCGACATCCGCCCGGGATACTCGGGCGAGCTCGACGCGAAGGTGGAGCGGCTCGAAGCCGCGATCGACCAGTCGGCGCAGTAGGCGCCGGACTCGGCCCGTACCCAGGCGGGGCTCCTCTACGCTCGAGAGATGACTACCTCGACCAATGTGTCGAGGGGTGCGGCGACGATGGCGCTCCTCTCTATGGCTATCGGCGCTTTCGGAATCGGCATGACCGAGTTCGTCTCGATGGGTCTGCTGCCCGGCATCGCGGGCGACCTCCTGCAGCCCCTCTACGAGGCGCGCCAGGAGGACGCGATCGCGCAGGCGGGCATCCTCATCAGCCTCTACGCGCTCGGCGTCGTGATCGGCGCGCCGACCATCGCCGCCTTCGTGGCGCGCTTCCCGCGGCGCCGCGTGATGGTGATCCTCGTCGCCGCGCTGCTCGTGACGAACGCGCTGACGTTCGTCGCACCGACGTTCGAGACCATGGCCGCCACGCGCCTGCTCTCCGGGCTGCCGCACGGCGCCTTCTTCGGCATGTCGACCGTGATCGCGAGCGAGATCCTCGGCCCGAAGCGCCGCGGATGGGGCGTCGCCATGGTGATGAGCGGCCTGACGGTCGCGAACGTCGTGGGAGTGCCGGGCGGAACCTTTCTCGGCCAGCACTTCGGGTGGCGCGCGGCGTACGTCGTCGTCGCGATGGTGTTCGCCCTCGCGCTCGTCATGTGCTGGCTGTTCATCCCGCACCACGGCGGCGACAGGACAAGGTCGTTTCTCGCGGAGTTCGGCGTGTTCCGCATCCCACAGGTGTGGATGACGCTGCTGCTTGGCGCCGTCGGGTTCGGGGCGTTCTTCTCGATCTACAGCTACATCTCCACGCTCATGACCGAGGCCGCGGGCGGGCCCGAGTGGGCCGTGCCGATCGCCCTCATGTCGATCGGCCTCGGCATGGTCGTCGGCAACATCATCGGCGGCCGCCTCGCCGACCTGAGCGTGAAGAAGACGATCGTGATCGGGCTGACGCTCGTCGGGATCGCATCCGGCGGCGTCGCGGTGGCCTCGTCGTGGCCGGTCGCGCTCGCCGCAGCGCTGTTCGTGTTCGGAGCGCTCAGCCAGACGGCGGTCCCGGGCATCCAGCTGCGCCTGCTCGACGTGTCCGGCCCGTACCAGGCGATCGGCGCCGCGCTCAACCACTCGGCGCTCAACATCGGCAACAGCGTCGGTGCGGCCCTCGGCGGCGTCGTCATCGCGGCCGGTCTCGGCTACGCCGCGCCCGCGTGGCTCGGCATCGTGATGTCGTTCGCGGGCGTCGGAATCGCACTGGCGTCCTTCGCGATGGATAAGCGACGGGCCCCGGTCGCCGTCTAGCTGCTATTCGGCGAGCAGCGCTCGCAGGTGGTGGCCGAGCACGTCGGTCTCGATGAGGAACCCATCGTGGCCGAAGTCGCTCGTGATGATGACCGGCTCGTCGCCGTGGATCGTCGTCGGGATCCCGCGCGCGATGCGCCGCTGCCCCTCGAGGGGGAACAGGCGATCGGTGTCGATGCCGACCACGAGCGTGCGCGCCTTGACGCGCAGTAGCGCGTCCTCGATCCCGCCGCGGTCACGCCCGATGTCGTGCGAGTCCATGGCCTCGACGAGGCGGATGTAGCTGTTCGCGTCGAAGCGGCGCGTGAACTTGTTGCCGTGGAAATCGAGGTAGGACTCGACGGCGAACCGCCCGCCGTGCCCCAGGGGGCTGACGTCCGACTGCCACGAGCGCTGGAACCGCTTGTTCAGCTCGACGATGCCGCGGTAGTTGAGCATCGCCATGCGGCGTGCGAGGGCGAGGCCGCGGTGCGGCCCCTCGCCCGATCCGGCCTCGTAATAGTCGCCGCCGGAGAAGCCCGGATCGATCGAGATCGCCTCGAGCTGAGTCGAGTTCTGGGCGATCTGATCCGCGGAGTTCGCGGGAGGGGCGGCGATCACGCCGAGCCGCGCGACGCGATCCGGGTGCGTGACGGCCCACTCGAGCGCGTGCATGCCGCCCATGGATCCGCCGATCACGGCGTGCCAGCGCTCGACGCCGAGGCGGTCGGCGAGCAGGCGCTGCGCGTCGACCTGATCCCGCACCGTGACGTACGGGAACCGCGACGCCCAGTGGTCGCCGTCGGGGTGGATGCTCGCGGGGCCGGTGGATCCCTGGCACCCGCCGAGCATATTCGGCACGACTACGAACAGCTCGTTCGTGTCGAGGGGGCAGCCGGGGCCGACGATGTCCTCCCACCAGCCCGCCGTCGCGTGGCCGGGGCCGGCCTCGCCGCGCACGTGGCTGTCGCCGGTGAAGGCGTGCAGCACGAGCACGGCGTTGGAGGCGTCGGCGTTGAGCTCGCCCCACGTCTCGTAGGCGAGGCGCATGTGGGGGAGCGTGTCGCCGCGCTCGGTCGTGAACGCGCCGAGCCAGGCGAACTGCCGATGCCCGGACGGATCCCCGTCCTGCCACGCCCCGGACGCGGGAGGCCGCCCCGCCATCGAGCGCGCGTCGGCCTCCGTCACGGGAGCCGACGGCACGGTGTCTTCAGAGATCTGCCAGTCCATCGGATCCATTCTGCCCGAAGTCGAACGCCCAGGCCGCCGCCCCCCAAACCTTCATTTCTGGCACTTTTCTTCAGCGCACAGCGCAAGAAAAGTGCCAGAAATGAAGAAAAGCGGGCGGGGGAGGGGAGAAGGGGCGGCTATGCGCGGGCCTGGGTGAACGCCTGTTCCAGGTCGGCCTTCAGGTCGTCGATGTGCTCCAGGCCGACCGAGAGGCGCACGAGGCCCGGGGTGACGCCGCCGGCGAGCTGCTCCTCGGGGCTCAGCTGCGAGTGCGTCGTCGAGGCCGGGTGGATCACGAGCGAGCGCACGTCGCCGATGTTCGCCAGGTGGCTGAACAGTTTCAGCGAGTTCACGAATGCGCGCCCCGCGGCGACGCCGCCCTTGAGCTCGAACGACAGCACGGCGCCGACGCCCTTGGGGGCGTACTTCTTGCCGGCCTCGTACCAGGGCGACGACGGCAGGCCGGAGTAGCTGACTGTCGCGACGTCGGGGTGCTGCTCGAGCCACTCCGCGATCGCCTGCGTGTTCTCGACGTGGCGCTCGATGCGCAACGACAGGGTCTCGATGCCCTGCAGCAGCTGCCAGGCGTTGTTCGGCGACGCCGCGGATCCGAGGTCGCGCAGCAGCTGCACGCGCGCCTTCGTGATGTACGCGACGTCGTCGCCCAGCGCGCCCGTGAAGCTGACGCCGTGGTACGACGGGTCCGGATCCGTGAGGCCCGGGAACCGCTCGGTGTTTTCGGACCACTTGAAGGTGCCGCCGTCGACGATCGCGCCGACGACCACGGTGCCGTGGCCCGACAGGAACTTCGTCGCTGAGTGCGTGACGATGTCGGCGCCGTGCTCGAACGGGCGGATCAGGTACGGCGTCGCGATCGTGTTGTCCGCGATCAGCGGGAGGCCGTTCTCGTGCGCGATGTCGGCGATGCCGCGGATGTCGAGCACGTTCGCCTGCGGGTTGCCGATCGTCTCGGCGAAGAACAGCTTCGTGTTCGGGCGCACGGCGCGGCGCCACTCGTCGAGGTCGTCCTGGTTATCGATGAACGTCGTCTCGATGCCGAGCTTCGCGAGCGTGTACTTGAACAGGTTGAACGTGCCGCCGTAGATCGCGCCCGAGGAGACGATGTGATCGCCCGCCTTCGCGATGTTGAGCACGGCGAACGTTCCGGCCGCCTGGCCGCTCGCGACGAGCAGCGCGCCCGTGCCGCCCTCGAGCGCCGCGATGCGCTGCTCGGCGACGTCCTGCGTCGGGTTCATGATGCGCGTGTAGATGTTGCCCGGCTCGGCGAGCGAGAACAGGTTCGCGGCGTGATCCGCGTCCTTGAACACGTAAGCCGTGGTCTGGTAGAGCGGCGTCGCGCGCGCGCCGGTGGTCGGGTCGGGCTGCGCGCCCGCGTGGATCTGCTGGGTCTCGAACGCCCACTTGGCGGTTTCGGACATGGGTTCCCCTGCCTTGTACGGATTTTGGATGCTTGAGACGACCTTACGAGGCCGGACGGCCCCGACCAACCGCCCCGAAATGATCAGACATAAGGTGGGGGTATGACCAGACGCGCGATCATCACGGGTGCCAGTTCAGGGATCGGGCGGGCGAGCGTCGTCCTGCTCCGCGAGCGCGGGTGGGACGTTATCGGCGTCGCCCGCCGCGCGGACCGCTTGGAGAGTCTGGCCCGGGAGACCGGCGCTGAGGTCTTCGCGGCGGATCTGACGCGCCAGCAGGACATCGACGCGCTCGCCGAGTTCGCGGGCACGGATCCCGTGCACGCGCTCGTGCACATCGCCGGGGGCGCGCTCGGATCCGACCGCGTCGAGGACGGCGACAGCGACGAGTGGCTGCGCATGTTCGAGATGAACGCGCTGTCCGCCCAGCGGCTCGTGAAGGCGTTCCTGCCGCAGCTGCGGCGCACGGCTGCGGATCAGGGAACGCACGCCGACCTCCTGTTCCTCACCTCGACCGCCGCGCAGGGCGCGTATCCGGGCGGCGGCGGGTACAACGCGGCGAAGGCGGCCGAGGCGATGATCCCGCGCGTGCTGCGTCAGGAGCTCGTCGGCGAGCCGATCCGCGTGTTCGAGATCGCCCCGGGCCTCGTGCACACGCCCGAGTTCTCGCTGACGCGCCTCGGCGACCAGGCCGCGGCGGATGCCGTGTACGACGGTGTCGATTCGCCGCTCGTGGCCGAAGACGTCGCCGACGTCGTGGCCTACTGCCTGGGTCTTCCGGGCCACGTGAATCTCGATCTGATCACCATGCGGCCCGTCGCGCAGGGGGCGCAGCACGCCCTGCACCGCGGGCCCCTCGCGCCGCGCGTCTGATGCCGGGGCGGCCGCTGGAGCGCCTCGCCCACGAGGGACTGATCGACGCGGGCTGGGCGGCGGCCCTCGAGCCGGTCGCCGGCACGATCCGCGCGATCGGCGACCGCCTGCGGGACGAGGGCCAGCCGTACCTGCCGGAGGGCGATCGCGTGCTGCGCGCGTTCCAGCGCCCGCTGACGGACGTGAAGGTGCTGATCGTCGGGCAGGACGCATATCCCACGCCCGGCCACGCGGTCGGGCTCAGCTTCTCGGTCGAGCGCGACGTGCGGCCTCTGCCGCGCAGCCTCGGCAACATCTACAAGGAGATGCGGACCGATCTCGGGCTCGCCCCCGCCGCGCACGGCGACCTGTCGAGCTGGGCCGATCAGGGCGTGATGCTGCTCAACCGCGTGCTCACGGTCGCGCCCGGCGCGCCGGCGTCGCACCGGGGCTGGGGGTGGGAGGAGGTGACCGACCACGCGATCCGGGTGCTCGCGGGGCGCGGCCGCCCGCTCGTCGGGATCCTCTGGGGCGCCCAGGCGAAGAGCCTCGCGCCGCTCCTCGGACGCGCGCCGCGCATCGAATCGGCCCACCCGTCGCCGCTGTCGGCCCGCCGAGGATTCTTCGGATCCCGGCCGTTCTCGCGTGCGAATCAGCTGCTCGCGGAGCAGGGAGCGGATCCCGTCGAATGGCGCGTTATGTGACCAGTTCGTGATCGCCACTTGTCACAACCGTTACTTATCAGCGATGATGACATACAGGGGGAAAATTTGATGCTTCTGAAGTGGGCGACGCGTGCCGTGTCGCATCCTCGTGTTGCGCGTGTCGCTGTTGCCGCAGGTGTTCTTGCGGCGACCTGTGCGGTCGTTGTCGTGTCGCTCGTGTCGACGCCGTTGAGCGATGAGAGCGTGCCGTCGCAGCCGATCGCGGCCGCAGCCGGCGCCGATCTCGCCGCGCACGACGACGAAGAGCACGGGCACGGCGGCGTGACGGAGGAAGACTCCCAGGCCAGCGCGTCGGAACTGGCGCACAGCGTGTACGCGGCCGCGACGGCCGACGACCTCGAGTCGATCCGCAGCGACGCCTTCAAGAAGCTCGTCGCCGACGCGCGCGCGAAGGGTCTGCCCATCGACCCCAAGTGGCTCTCCGACGGCACGTACAACCTCGGCTCGCTCAAGGAGCTCGCCTGGCCGATCGACAACTACTTCATCAGCGATCACTTCGGCACCCGCGGCGGCAACCACATGGGCATCGACCTCGCGGCCGGTGCCGGTGAGCCGATCGGCGCCGCGGCGCCCGGCGTCGTCATCGCCTCGAGCGACACCTACTTCGGATACGGCGTCGCGGTCGTCATCCAGCACGTCGACGGCTACCAGAGCGTCTATGGGCACATGACCTACGGCAGCCGCACCGTCGCGGTCGGCGACTGGGTCGAGACCGGCGACCACCTCGGCGGCGTCGGCAACACCGGGCACAGCTTCGGCAACCACCTGCACTTCGAGCTGCGCAAGAACGGCACGCCGATCGATCCGTACCCGCTGCTGACAGGCGGATCCGCGTCGCCGATCACAATCGTGCCCGGTCTGCCCGTGCCTCCCGAGCCCCCGGCGACGACCGAGCCGCAGCCCGCGGGCACGCCGTCCGAGACGCCCACGCCGTCCACCGAGCCGACGACGAGCCCCTCGCCGTCGAAGAGCCCGGATCCGACGACGTCGCCGAACCCGACGAAGTCCCCATCCCCGACGACGGAGCCGACGCCCACGACCTCGCCGAAGCCGACGACGCCCCCGACGACGCCGACTCCCACGACCGAGCCGACCGCGCCTCCGACGCCCGAGCCCACCGAGCCCGCTCCGACGGAACCTGCGCCCACCGAGCCCGCTCCGACGGAACCCGCGCCCACGGAGCCGGCTCCGACCGAGCCTTCGCCGTCCGCCCCAGCCGAGACGTCGGCGCCGGCGGAGACCACCGCGCCTTAGATCGTCGGGATCGCCGCGAGAAGTTGCTTCGTGTAATCGTGGCGCGGGTGCACGAGCACCTCGTTCGTTGCGCCCTGTTCCACGACGGATCCGTCCGTCATCACCACGACCTCGTCGCACACGTTCTGAACGACGCCGATGTCGTGGCTGATCAGGATGAGGGTCATGCCCTCCTCGCGCCGGATCTGGCCGAGCAGATCGAGGACCTCTGCGCGCACCGTCACGTCGAGCGCGCTGAGTGGCTCGTCGCCCACGAGGATACGCGGGCGGTGCACGATCGCTCGCGCGAGCGCGATGCGCTGACGCTGCCCACCGGAGAACTCGTGCGGGTAGCGGTCCTCGACGCCCTCGAGGCCGACGCGAGCGAGCACCTCCGCGACGCGCGCTCGCCGGTCGCCGTCGATGCCGAGCGCCCAGAGCGGTTCGCCGACGATGCGGCCGACGCTCATCCGGGGGTCGAGCGATCCGTACGGATCCTGCAGGACGACGCCCATGGCGCGCCGCAGCCAGCGCAGGTCGCGGGCCTTCGCCCCCGCATCGACCGCCATCCCGCCGACCTCGACGACCCCCGACGTCGGCTGATCGAGGCCGAGCAGCAGCCGCGCGAGCGTCGACTTGCCTGATCCGGACTCGCCGATGATGCCCACGGATGAGTCCGTGCGCACCGTGAGATCGACCGGGCCCAGCGCGAACGACCTCGTGCGCTTGTCGAACAGCGTGCGCCGCGGCGCGAAGAACTCGCGCGTGACGCCGCGCGCCTGCAGGATGACCTCGCTCATGATGTCCCTCCGGGGCGCCACAGGGTCGCTCTCGCATCGCGCAGGAGGCCGCGGGTGACGGGATGCTCCGGCGCCGAGAGCAGGCGTGCGACCTCGCCCGACTCCGCCACGCGTCCGTGCTCGAGCACGATCGCGTGGGTCGCGATCTGCGCGAGCACCGCGAGGTCGTGCGTGATGAACAGCAGCGAGACGCCGCCGCCCGTCACGAGGCCGGCGAGCAGGTCGAGGATGCCCTGCTGCACCGTGACGTCGAGCGCGGTCGTCGGCTCATCGGCGACGACGAGCGACGGGCGGCCCGCGAGCGCGGCGGCGATGCCGACGCGCTGCCGCTGTCCGCCCGAGAGCTGGTGGGGATAGCTGTCGACGACGGTCTCGGGGGAGGGGAGCCCCACGTCGCGCGCGAGGTCGACCGCGAGGGCTGCCGCATCGCGCCGGTTCACCGAGCGATGGATCCGCGCCGCCTCCGACATCTGCACGCCGACCCGGCGGATCGGGTTGAGCGCCGAGGCGGGCTCCTGGAAGATCATGCCGATCTCGCGGCCGCGGATCCGCGCGCGCTCGCGATCCGGCATGCCGATCAGCTCGCGGCCGTCCCACCGGATCGACCCGCTCGCTAACGCGCCGTCGGGGAGCAGCCCCATGATCGCGAGCGCGGTCAGCGACTTGCCCGACCCCGATTCCCCGATGATCCCGGTTCGCGCGCCGTCCGGCACCTCGAAGCTGACGCCGTCCACGACGCGGGTTCCGCCGATCTCGACCGAGAGGTCCTCGACGATGAGGCTCATGCGATCACCCCCGGGGTGTGCGACTGGGTGCGCTTCTCGCCACGGGCGAGCGTGGGATCCGTCGCCTCGCGCAGCGCGTCACCCAGCAGGTTGAGCGCGAGCACGGTCAGCGTGATCGCGATGCCGGGCCACAGCACCGCGAGCGGGTGCAGCGTGAGGTAATTCTGCAGCTCGCTGAGCAGCAGACCCCAGCTCGGCTGGGTGACGGGGGCACCGAATCCCAGGTACGACAGGCCCGCCTCGGCGAGCACGGCGGCGGCCATCGACCACGACAGCTGCACGATGAACACGGGCGCCGCGTTCGGCAGCAGGTGGCGCACGAGGATCTGCGAGCGCGTGAGCCCGGCGGCCTGCGCGGCGGTGACGAAGTCCGACCGGTTCACCCGGCGCAGCTCCGCGCGGGCCACGCGGGCGATGTTGACGCCGTATCCGATGCCGACCGACCAGATCACGACCCACAGGGATCCGCCCCACACGGCCGCGATCATCATCGCGATCAGCAGCACGGGGAACGCGATGAGGATGTCGACGAGCACGGCGACCGACTCGCGCACCGGCCGCGCCGTGAGCGCGCCGAGCGCGGCGAGCACGACGCCGACGAGGGTCGCGACGATGCCGGCGCCGACGGCGACGAGCACCGTGATGCGCGATCCCGCCATGACGAGCGAGAGGATGTCGCGGCCCGTGCCATCGGTGCCGAGCAGATGCGGCCAGCTCGGGGAGGCCCAGGAGGCGTACGCGTCCGCGCGCCGCGGGTCGAACGGCGTCCAGACGACCGACACGAGCGCCGTGAGCACGACGACCGCGATGACGATGAGCGCGGCGCGCCCCACGGGGATCCGCCAGAGGCGTCGGAGCGCGCTCATCGCTGGTCCTCCCTCTGCCGCGGATCGACCAGGTGATGGATGAGGTCGACGACGAACCCGACGATCAGCACGAAGCCCGTGAGCACGAGCAGCTCGCCCTGGACCATCGTGAGGTCGCGCGCGCCGACGTCGGTGACCAGCATGCGCCCGATGCCGGGGAGCGTGAAGACCTGCTCGATGACGACCGCACCGACGATGATGCCGGCGATCTGGATGCCGAGCACCGTGATCACCGACAGCCCGACGGCCGGCAGCCCGTGGCGCACGAGCGACTGCGTGCGCGTGAGGCCCTTCGCGGCACCCGTGCGCACGAAGTCCTCGCCTAGGGCCTGCAGCGTGGCGCTGCGCACGAAGCGCATCAGCATCGCGCCCTCGACGATGCCGATCGTGACCGCCGGGAGGATCAGGGCGCGGATCGCGCCGACCGGATCCTGCCAGCCCGCCCGCGGGAAGCCCTGCGCCGGGAGCCAGCCGAGCAGCACCGCGAACAGCACCACGAACATGAGGCCCGCCCAGACAACCGGCACGGCCGCGAGCAGCTGCGAGACGACCCCGATCGCGGTTCCCGTGTGGGTGCGGTGCCGCACCGCCGAGACGACGCCGAGGGGGAGCGCGAACGCGAGCGCGATGACGAGCGACAGGGCGCCGAGCGGAATCGTCACCTGCGCCTTGGCCGCGATCTCGCCCGCCACGCTCGCGCGCGTGAGCATCGACGTGCCGAGGTCGCCGGTCAGCACCCCGCCGATCCACTCGAAATACTGCGCGGCGACCGGCCGGTCGAGCCCGAGGTCTGAGCGGATCCGTTCGACCTGCGCGGGCGTTCCCTCCGTGCCCGCGATCATCTGCGCCACGTCGCCGGGCAGGATCCTGAGGGTCGCAAAGATGAGCGCGCTCGCGACGAGCAGGCCCAGCGCGAGGAACAGGATCCGTGTGGCGGCGTAACGGAGCATGGGATCAGCGGGTGACGGTCACGTCCGCGACGTCCAGCCTCGTGCTCGTCGAGGCGACCGGGAAGTTCTCGATGCCGGGCGCGAGGGCGACGATGTCGCTGCGTGTGAACAGCCAGTCGGCGGGGTGCTGCGCGGCGACCACGCGCGCGGCCTCGGCCAGCAGCGCGGCCGACGCGTCGGGATCCGTCTCGCGCATCGCGTCGACGTAGAGCGACTGCACTTCGGTGAACGCGTCGTTGTCGGCGAGTGCGTAGTAGTAGTCGGGGTTCGCCCACGAGTTGAAGTCGCGCGGCTCGACGTGATTGACGAAGCTCAGCTCGTAATCGCGGTTCGTGTATACGTCGTTGAGCCAGGTCGAGAACTCGACGGGCTCGACGTCGAGCGTCACGCCGATGTCGTCGAACATCGACACGAGCAGCGTCGAGAAGTACGTGGGGTACGTGTTCGAGACGGTCATCGTCAGCTCGAGGTCCTCGGCGCCCGCCTCGGCGAGCAGCTCGCGCGCGCGGTCGGGGTCGAACGAGATCGTGTCGGAGAGGTCTTCGTAGCCGGGATCGAGCGGAGGAATCGGCCCGAACAGCTTCTCGCCCGCGCCGACGCGCTCGAGGATCGCGTCGTGGTCGATCGCGAGGCGCAGCGCCTCGCGCACCCGGATGTCGTCGAGGGGAGCGGCCCGCTCGTTGAACGCGAGGATGAACTTGTCGGTCGTCTCGCCCTCGGTCACCTCGAAGGCGTCCTCGAGCTGCGGGGCGAGGTCGGATTCGACGCCCGTGAGCACGTCGACCGAGCCGTCGAGGCCCGCGTTCACGAGCGCGGTCGCCTCGGGGATGTAGGCGAACACGACCTCCGCAACGCCGGCCTTCTCGCCCCAGTAATCGTCGTTGCGCTCGAACGTGATGCTGTCGCCCTGGCTCCAGTTCGCGAGCGTGAACGGGCCCGTGCCGTTGGCCGCGGTGGCCAGGTCGGTTTCGTCCTCGGAATCGAGGATCACGCCGGCGGGGCCGGTCAGGGTGAACAGGAAGTTCTGGTTCGGCTCGGCGAGGGCGACCTCGACCGTGGCGTCGTCGACGGCCGTGAGGGTGTCGATCACCTGCAGGTCGGCGTAGCCGATCGTCGATTCGTCCGAGCGCACGTCGTCGAGCGATGCCACGACGTCGTCCGCGGTGAGGGCGGATCCGTCGTGGAAGGTGACGCCGTCCTGCAGCTCGAAGGTGTACGTCAGCCCGTCGTCGGAGACCTGCCAGTCGCTCGCGAGAGCCGGCTCGACGCCTGAGTCATCGCCGCGGGAGACGAGGCCCTCGTAGACGTTCTCGATCAGCGCCTGCTCGAGGGCGGCGCCGGAGGTGTGGCGGATGTCGAGGTTCGTCGGCTCGAGCACGAGGCCGACGGTGAGCGTGGCGTCCGGATCCGGCCCGCCGGAGGGCTCGGAAGGGGACGTCGATCCGGAGCAGCCGGCGAGAACGAGCGCTCCGGCGGCGAGGACGGATCCTGCAGCGATCCGGCGAGAGGGCAAGGAGACCATGGGTCAGGTTCTTTCGGGACGGGTCGAACGGACGAGGTCGGCGATGTCGCGGTGGGCCGTCTCCTGCACGTTGTGCGTGGCGTCGACGGTGACGATGCGCGCCTCGGGCTGCGCCGCGGCGAAGGCGGCGAGGTCGTCGTCGCCGAGGTAGCCGCGGGATCCGGCGATGAGGGTGATCGGCTGAGCGACCCGGCGCAGCGCGTCCCAGTCGGTGTCGTGGTGGTCGCGCAGGCGCGGCACCTCGGTCTTCTCGGACAGCACGTGCGCGAGGTGGTGCTTCCACTCGACGACGCCGTCCTCGCGCGTGCGCGTGTTCAGCAGCACGCCGCGGAGCGCCTTGTCCCGCGATCCGCCGAGGCCGAACGCCAGGGCGTGGTCTAAGACGTCATCGACGGATTCGAACTCGAGCCGGGCGTAGAACGCGGAGAGCTGCGACGGCCCGCCGGATCCGATCCCCGGCACGATGTCGACGAGGATCAGGTCCGAGACGAGATCGGGGCGCGCGGAGGCGACGTGCGCGGCAGTGAGGCCGCCGAGCGACTGGCCGACGAGCGTGATGGGCGCTGACGCCCACTCCTCGATCGCGCGGATGACGTCGGGCGCGATCGTCTCGGGGGCGTAATCGGCGTCGGTGCGCCACGACGAGTCGCCGTGCCCCGGGAGGTCGAGCGAGAGGGCGGGGGCACCGAGGTCGATGACGGTGCGGTCCCAGGTGTGCGCGTTGAGGCCCGCGCCGTGCAGGAACACCGCGTTCGGCGTGCCGGATCCGTACCGGATCGCGCTGAGGGCGCGGCCGTCCGGCAGCTCGAGCTGAACGCGCGCGGCGGCGGGCGCCTCCGCACCCTGGTCGCGGGCATCATCGGCGAGGAAGGAGAACTCGTTCAGGTCGGCGTGCGTCGTCATTGAGGGGGATCCTTGAGCAGGGGACGTTCGCGGGTATCGAACAGTGCCATTGTGGCGGTCGCGAGCGGCCGCGACGAAATCAGATCGAATAACGCACAGTCTATTGCGACAGAAGTGCGCAGAATGCCGCATGTGAGTTTCTAGGAGCGTGCAGTGTGATTTTCCGCGCGATTTTCGCCTCCTCTCGGTAGGGTGCGTTCATGACTCAGAATCGCGTACATCTGGCGAGGCGGGCGCGGGGCGTCTACCAGGCACTCCAGGAGTTCTCGAAGGCGGTCGGCGCTCACGCGCGCGAGCACGGCCTCGACGACAGGCTGACGGAGCTCGTGCAGCTGCGGTGCTCGCAGATCAACGGCTGCGCGTACTGCATGCGCGTGCACGTGGACCGGGCCGAGAAGGCCGGCGTGACGATGGACGAGCTCGGGCAGCTCACCGCGTGGCGCGACAGCGGGGTGTTCACCGAGCGCGAGCGCGCGGCGCTCGAGCTCGCCGAGGCGCACACGCTGATCCACCAGGACGGGATCTCGGACGAGGTGTACAACCGCGTCGGCTCCGTGCTGACGGAGGAGGAGTACATCGGCGTGAGCTGGCTGGCGATCGCCATCAACGCGTTCAACCGCCAGGCGATCGCCGGGCGGTACGAGGTCGCGTCCAGGCAAGGTTAGGCGATCCTACATTTCCGGGCGTACACTGGAACCACTATGACAACACGCCCGGCCACCTCCCACGACGAATCAGCCTGCCGTTCGCACCATCACGCGCGTGCGCAGCACCTCGTGGTGGCCGACGAGCGCTCGCTCGCCGACCTCGAGCTGGTCCTCGCGACGCTGCCGATGTGCGCGTCGGGCCGCGTGTTCATCGAGGTTCCCGACGCATCGTGGATCTGCGCCCTGCAGGCGCCGCTGCGCATGACCGTGACCTGGCTCGACCGCTCCGTGCGCCGCGGCGCCCCCGGAACGGCCGAGCTGTGCCGCCCGGGCGTCGCGATGACGCGCTCCGCAATCGCCTACGCCGACGAGATGCTCTGCGGCGACGAGGCGCACGAGACGAACATCACCCTGCTCGGTGGCTACGTCGCCACGGCCGACATCGTCGAGCACCTGACGGGCGCCATCGGCTTCGACCGCGACCGCATCACGGTCTCCGAGGCGCTCCGCCAGTACGTGTGACTCAGGCGAGCTCGAGCCGGATCGCGTCGTAGGCTGCCTCGTTCCAGAGGTGCTCGGCGCCCTCATTGATCTGCAGCGTGATCACGTTGTCGGTCGGCGTGAGCAGTGCGGCATCGAACGTGAACTCGCGGTGGAAATTCCTCCCTCCGCGGCCGCTCCGATAGGTCGCGCCGCGGGCGTCGTCCGGCTCGAATGTCCACACGAACGGCTCGCCGTTCACGCGGATGGTCAGGTTGCTCTGCTCGTCCGGTATCGGCAGCGCGGATCCCATCGCCCATGCCGCGAGCCACACGGTCAGTGTCGCGCGACGGCCCGCGGTCGGCTGGTCGAGGCCGAAGACGATCCGCCAGGGCTTCTCCTGCTGGGTGACGTGCAGGCGGTACGTCGACGGCGCGGCGGCGCCGGGCGACGTCACGCGGATCTCGATGACGTTGTGCTCGTCCGAGACGGCGACGTCGAGCCCGTCGTCCGGCACGCGCACGCCGTCGATGTCCACGACGGATCCGCTGCGCGCCGTGGCGCGGACGCGCACCGTGTCGCGATCGTGCGGCAGATCGACCGCGAAGTCCGAGCGGAACGCGCTGAACGACGGCGTGACGTCGCTGCCGTCGACGCTCAGGGAGTCGAGGACGGGGATCGCGGCGTCGACCGCGACGATCTCGACGGCGTTCAGCCGCCCGTCACCCGACGCGACCACGTCGAGGCGCCCGCCGGAGACGGCGACGCGCTGCGTGTGGACCGCGTACTCGCCGGTGGCCGTGTCGAGCGCCACGGGGGCTGAAGATCCGATCGCGACGGTCGTCGCGTTGCCGGCGATCGCGTCACCCGAGATCACCGTCACGTCGTATTCGCCGTCGGGGAGGTCGACGAAGAACGTGGCGCCGCCGACGATGAAGTCGCGCTGCAGGTCGCCGCCGGCGTCGCGATCCCGGAAGTCGGTCGCGCGATCGAGCCCGAACCCGCCGCCCGACGAGTAGAGCGTGTCGTTCGCGACCCGCTCGTACCCGGCGGCGAGAGGGGAGGCGGATCCGCCGAAGTCGAACAGGCGAACGCCCTCGGCGTTCTCCGGCACGATCGTGCCCTCCGGCGCGGAGATCTCGTACGCGCGCTGGTAGTGGATGTAGTTCCAGTCGTTGTCGTCGCTCTGCCCGACGACGTACGTCACCCCGTCCGGGAACTCATCACGGTACGAGTGGAACAGGCCGTACTGGCGGAAGTCGCGCCCGCCGCGGAACTCCCGCGAATCGCGCGTCGGGGATCCGATCTGGAAGATCGTCTCGCCGCTCACCTCCTGCTCCCACACCATGCGGCCGAGCCGCACGACGCTGCCCGCGTCGATCGTGACGTCGTCGATGACGTGCTCGCCCCAGATCCCCTCGCCGTAGATTGTCAGGCGGTAGGTGCCCGGGCGCACGTCGGCGATCGAGAAGTGGCCGCCGGGGCCGACCTCGGACCAGTAGTTGTAGCCGAGCGCACTGTCCTGCATCGGCGTGCGGTTGTCCGACAGCACGGCCACGGATCCGACGATGTCGCGCAGGGGGAGGCCCGGAATGTGCGCCTTGCCGATGACGCGCGAGCGCTGGCGCTTCGGCGTCCAACCCTCGATCGCGAGGCGGTCGTAGAAGCCGGCGTGCGCGTCGAAGCGCGCCTTCGTCAGCGCATCCTGCCGGAGCGCGCGAGGATCCGATCCCTTGTTGAGGTGGACGTAGTACGGGCCGTACGTCTTCTGCCAGGCCTCGCCGGAGGAAACGCGCACGGGGCGAGAGCCGTAGTGCGTCGCGTGCGGTTCGACGAGCAGCACGGGGCTGTCGTTCCTCTGATGCAGCACGAGATCCTGACGCACGGGGCCGCCCGAGAACGCCTCGAGGTTCGGCAGGGCCGCCCACATTCCGTACCCGCTGCCGTAGAGGCCGTGCAGGGAGTGGTCCTTCATGTACACGGCCCAGTCGTACTTCGTGTAGTACCGGCGCGGGTATGCGGATCCGGTGCCCTCGAGGTCCGTCGTCGCATCCATCACGGTGCGGCCGCTCGACATCTCCGCGGGCGTGGGCATGCGCGCGGCGGCGTCGCGCCACGCGGTCGCGTTCGCGTCGTCCGGAACCGACGCGTGCGTGAAGACGCCGCCCGCCGTGTAGAACACGTAGCGATGCTGGTCGATGCGGAACCCGTGCAGCTCGGCCGGGTGGTCGTAGCTGTAGGCGAGGTGGATGCCCGGCTCGCCCGCGCGGATGATGTGGTGGCGCACGAGGTGGCACGGCATGCCGTTCGAGGGCGCATGGTGATAGGCGACGTCGACGAAGTCCTGCTCGCGGCGCACGACGATGCCGTCGTCGGCTCCCGGGAGCGGCAGCGACGCGCCCTCGCGCGCGGCGTTCATGTCGTAGTTGCCGCGGCCGACCATCTCGACTCCGTCGTAGACGAGCGACGTCATGCGGCCGTTGGAGCGGTCGATCACGACGCGCACGAGGCCGTTGTCGACGATCACGGCCGCCTCGGTCTCCTCCAGCGTCGGCCGCGCGGACGACGAGGTCGCCGAGGCGGGCGAGGCGTAGGTCGTCACGGCGAGCGCGGCGGCCGTGATGCCGGCGAGATGTCCGAACGTGCGACGCGTCATTGCGAAGTCGGGTGTCATGTCACGGAGCCTTCCTGGCGGGTGTGTCGTGAGGGGTTCGACCGAATGAAACGAATCGTTTCGTGTGATCAACCGTCCCGAATGTAGGGCGTATTCATCGGACTTGTCAAGGGGGTGGCGCGAGATTACGCTGGG
The DNA here is from genome assembly GCF_000422745.1 of Microbacterium gubbeenense DSM 15944. GTDB lineage: Bacteria > Actinomycetota > Actinomycetes > Actinomycetales > Microbacteriaceae > Microbacterium > Microbacterium gubbeenense. The sequence continues at coordinate 57,815 of NZ_AUGQ01000005.1, read as the reverse complement.
GATCGCGAGACATATCCGAAACGGTTCTTCGAGGGGGAGGCGATGGCGACCTACAAGGACATCCAGCGCGCGACGGGCCTGTCGCTGTCGACGATCTCGAAGCACTTCAACGGGGCGCCCGTGCGCCCCGAGAACGCCACCGCGATCAAGCAGGCCGCCGACGAGCTCGGCTTTCGCGTGAACGGGGTCGCCCGCGGCCTCCGCAGCGGCCGTTCCGAGACCGTCGGGGTGCTCGTGCCGTCGCTCGACAACGGCTTCATCCTCGCGCTCATCGCCGGGGTGGAGCGGCACCTGCGCCGCCATGGCATCGGCGTGCTCGTCTCCTCGAGCCCGGCGCTCGACGACGCCCCGGGCGAGGCGGTGGAATCGCTGCGGTCGCGGATGGTCGACGGGATCGTGTCGGTTCCGTCGCCGCACGACGTCGCGGCTCTCGGCTCTGCCCGCCGAGCCGGGCTCCCGATCGTGACGATCGATCACACCTTCGCCGACCTCGAGGCCGACCATGTGCAGCTCGACAACCGCGCGGCGGGGGCGATGGCGGCGTTCCATCTGCTCGATCACGGGCATCGGCGCATCGGCGTCATCGGCGGCGGGGACGCCATCGGGTCGCTCGGCGAGCGCCGCGATGGGTTCGTCGAGGCGCTCGAGAGCCGGGGCCTCGGCGGCCGCGACCTGCTGCTGAGGGACGACGAGCCGACGGTCGATGCCGGGCGCCGAGCGATGCACGCGATGATCGCGCGCGACGACCGGCCGAGCGCCGTCTTCACCGCCAACTACGACCTCTCGATCGGCGGCCTGATCGCGCTGAACGAGTCCGGCCTGTCCGTGCCGGACGAGCTGTCGTTCGTCGGGTTCGACCTCGACGACATCGCCCGCGTGAGCAGGCCCCGCGCCACGACGATCGCGCAGCCGATCGACGTGATCGCCGAGAAGGCCGCGGGCCTCATGCTCGAGCGCATCGGCCGCGGGCCGGGCGGGGATCCGCGCTTCGTGACCGTGCCCGCAGACCTCACGGCGGGCGAATCCGTACGCCGACACCGCTGACTTCGACAGGATCTCACCGTGACCGACTCTTCTCGCCCGCTGCCCGAATGGGCCCAGCAGGCCACGCTCGGCATCTTCGTCCACTGGGGGCCGTACTCGGTGCCGGCGTGGGCCGAGCCGACCGGCGCGTGGGGCGCGATCGACCCTGAGATCTGGTTCGCGCACAACGCGTACGCCGAGTGGTACGCCAACACGATGCGCATCGAGGGCTCGCCCGCGGCGCGGCACCAGGCCGAGGCGCACGCCGGCCAGCCCTACGACCGCTTCCTCGATGAGTGGGCGCCCGACCAGTTCGATCCGGACGACTGGGCGAGCCTGTTCCGCGCCGTGGGGGCCGATTACGTGATCCCCACGACGAAGCATCACGACGGCATCGCGCTGTGGGAGGCGCCGCGATCAGGCGGCCGCAACACGGTCGCGCGCGGTCCGCGGCGCGACCTGCTCTCGCCGCTCGCCGACGCGATCCGGCGTGCGGGCATGCGGCTCGGCGTGTACTACTCCGGCGGGCTCGACTGGTCGTTCACGGACCTCCCGCCGATTCAGTCGCAGGACGACGTCGAGACCATCCGGCCGACGGACGCGGCGTACGCGCGCTACGCCACGGATCACGTGCGCGACCTGATCGACCGATTCCGCCCGTCGATCATCTGGAACGACATCGACTGGCCCGATGCCGGAAAGCACGATGGGTCGCTGGACGAGCTGATCCGTCACTATCGCGACGCCGTGCCGGACGGCATCGTCAACGACCGCTGGGGAACGGATCTCTGGGACTACCGCACGAGCGAGTACGCCCACGATGTGGGCAACGAGGGCGGATCCGGGTGGGAGCACACGCGCGGGCTCGGCTTCTCGTTCGGGCATAACCGCGTGGAGGACGAGGCGCTGACGCTGTCGCCGCGCGAGCTCGCGCGGCTGTACGCCGACGTCGTCTCGCGCGGGGGGCGGCTGCTGCTCAACGTCGGCCCGGACGCGTCGGGCCGGATCCCGGACGTGCAGCGGCGCACCCTCGAGGGCGCCGCCGAGTGGCTCAGCGCGATCAAGCCGCTCACCTCGTCCCGGCGCATGCTCACGGCCGACGAGGCGGCGAGCGTCGCCGCGGGCGACGCCTGGGTGCGCGGGTGGGTGAGCGGGGACCGCCTGATCGCGGTCGTCGGGACCGCGGAAACCGCCGCGCGGGTGACCGAGGCCCGGCCGGACGCCGTCGTCGTTCGCCTGCCCGAGTGAGGCGCCGGGCTACTTCTTCGCCAGCGCGCCGATGAGGCGCAGGATCGTGCCCATATCGTCGACGGCCGCGTCGGCGGAACGGGGCGCGAACCCGGCGATCGAGGCGCCCGCGAGCTCGAGCCGCTCGCGGATCGCGGCGATGGCGGAAACGACGTCGGCCGGATCCGCCCCGAACGGCTGCGCCACCGAGACGCCCGCCATGTGAGACGGGTCGAGCACGTCGAGGTCGATGTGGATGAAGACGCGGCTCGCACCGGTGGCGACGACGGCATCGGCCAGCGAACCGGCGATGTCGTCGGCGCTGACCACGCGGATGCCCGACTCGGAGATCACGAGGTCCTCGTCGAGGTCGAGGTCGCGCGCGCCCGCCAGGACGACGCGCTCGGGGGCGATCGCGCCGATCGACGCACCGAGGCCCTCGGGGGCGGTGCCGAGGGCGGCCCGCAGTGCCATGCCCGAGTATGCGCCGGAGGGCGAGGTCTCGGGGGAGTGCAGGTCGCCGTGCGCGTCGAACCACACCACGGCGAGGTCGTCGCCTGCCGCGTGCGCGATGGCGGGCACGGCCACGCCGCAGTCGCCGCCGATCACGATCAGGCGCTCGCCGGGGAACGCGCTGAGCTCCTCGCGCACGTGCTGCGATACGCGGCGCAGCGTGCTGGCCCGGTGCACCCCGGTGTCGAGGCTCTCGCCCGCCTCGGTCGGCACGGGAACGCGCGTGGTGGCCGAGCTCGGAAGGTCGCTCTGGATCGCGTCGGCGCCGTCGATGAGCGACATGGCGCGCGCGGACGGGGATCCCTGCCATTGCGGAACGACGATGAACCGAGTCATCCTCATATCTTCCATCACGCGTCAGAAAAACGGGAGGGTCGTGCGGATCCGATGCCGCGTCGACGCGCGGCGCCGGATCCGCACGACCCCGGGCGGCGTCAGGCCTCGATCGAGCCGGAGCTTCCACCCGACTTCAGCGCGGCGAGGCGCGCCTCGACCTCGGTGAGCTCGCCGATGTCCTCGAGCGACTCGAACTGCGCGTCGAGGCTCGACGCGGCCAGCTCCTGCTTGCCCGTGGAGAGCGCCTCCTGGCGGCGCACCTTCTCCTCGAAGCGGCCGAGCTCGCTCGTCGGATCCATCACGTCGACCGACTTCACGGCGTCGTAGACCTTGTTCTGAGCGTCGGCGACCTTCGAGCGCGCGACGAGCTCGTTGCGCTTGCTCTTGAGCTGATCGAGCTTGACCTTCATGCCGTTCAGGCCGTCCTTGAGCTTGTCGACGACGACCTGCTGCTGCTGGATCTGCGGCTCGATCGACTTCAGCTCGCCCTCGGTCTGCACCTGACGCTGGATGGCGACCTTCGCGAGATTGTCGAACTTGTCGGCGCCGGCGGTGTCGCCCGCCGCGCGCAGCTCGTCGCCCTTGCGGCTCGCGGCGAGGGCCTTGTTGCCCCACTCCGCGGCCTCCTTCTTGTCCTCGGCGGTGTCGCGCTCGAGGAGGCGCAGCTGGCCGATGGTCTCGGCGATCGCCGACTCGGCCTCCGCGATGTTGTTCGTGTAGTCGCGCACGAGCTGGTCGATCATCTTCTCGGGGTCTTCGGCCTGATCGATGAGCGAGTTGACGTTCGCACGGATGAGGGTCGAGATACGGCCGAAAATGGACTGCTTGGACATTGCGTGTGCCTTTCGGTGGTGGTCGAGATGTGTGAGTGGATGAAGTCTTGCGGATGAAGGTAAGCGCGGGATCAGAACCGGCGGCCGCCGCCTCCGCCGCGCGAGCCGCCGCCGAAGCTGCGACCGCCGCCGAAGCTGCGACCGCCCCTGAAGCCGCCGCCGAACGAGCCGCGCGACGACCCGCCCCAGCCGGATCCGCGGCGCGAGCCGCCGGAGATCGCGCCGCCGATGAGCCCGCCGACGATGCCGCCCAGGATCTGGCCGCCGACGCCGGATCCGCCGGAGCGGCCGCCGTATCCGCCCGAGGAGTACATGTTCACGTCGGATCGCGCGGAGCGCGTGGCCTGCTGGGCGAGGCTCAGCCCGCGCTTGGCGGCGGCGAGGGCGGCGGCCGGGTCGGACGACTGCAGCGCGTTCGCCTCGCCGATGGCCTGACCGGCCTGCGCGATGTAGGACCGCGCCGACTGGCCGACCGCGCCGCGGCGGGTGTTCACGAGGGTCTCGGCGGAGTGCAGCTCGCCCGCCGCGCGGCGCAGCGTCTGGTGGAGCTGAGCCTGGGTGCGGCGCCGCTTCTCCTCCTCGGCGCGCGCTGATGCGAGCGCGGCATCCATCTGCTCGTTCGCCTGATCGAGCGCCTCGAACATGATCACGGGGGTGCGCTCGCCGCCGGAGAGGTTGGTGCGGGCGGTGTCGATGTGCGAGCGCGTCGCCGTGATCGCCCGCGCGAGCCGGCCCTCGGGATCCTCGAGCGCCTGGGCCTGACGGATGTCGTTCTCGAGATCGGCGATCATCTCGCGCGCGTCCTTCTCCGCCTCGGCGAACGTCTTCTGGAGCCCCGTCACGGCCGCGACGAGCTCGTTCGCTTGGCCGAGCGCCTGCTCGGCCTCGTGCAGGTCGACGGCGGCCTCGCCGGAGTCGCCGGCGTCGAGGTGCTCGCGGGCCTCGACAAGGCGCAGGTCGGCGAACTCGAGACGCGAGGCGGTCTCCTCCGCGTTGTCCTCGACCGTGTCGATCGCGGGCGACGCATACGTCTCGCGGAGCCGCGCGATCTCGGCGGTGATCCGCTCGGGGCCGTCGGCCGCGGCCGCGCGCTCGGCCGTCAGGCGCTCGATCACGGCGGGCGCGTTCTTCTCGATCGCGCGCAGCTCCTCGAAGCCCTCGGCCTTGTCGTCGAGCTCGGCATCGGCGGTCTCGAGCAGCTGCACGATCTCGCCGTACATGCCGCGCTTCTGTTCGAGCGTCTCGGGGGTGGCGTCGTCGAGCTGCTGCTGAATGGTGAACGAGCGGTTCAGCGCCTCGCGCGCCCGGGTGAGGGCGGTCGAGTACTCGGAGACGGCGTCGCTGCCGAACTGCGCCACCGCGAATCCCATCTCCTGCTCGGCCGTGCGCAGCGAGTCGTCCATCTCGACGAGCAGCCCGGAGGCGCGCGAGGAGACGTCGTCGACCTCGGCCTCGAGCTTCTCGCGCGCCTCGCGCTCGAGGCGCCGCTTCTTCGCGGCCCGCGAGACCGCGAGCCAGACGATGACGATGATGGCGATGACGACCGCGATGCCCGCGACCCACCACCCGGTGTAGTTCGGTGCGGCCTGCGACTCGAGCTCGTCGGCGGCGGCGGCGCCCGCCGCGCCCGCCCAGTCGTCGCCGCCGAGAGCGGTGCCGACGGCCTCCTCGACGGATCCGAGCTTCGCATCGCTCAGCGATCCCTCGACGGGGCCGACGATCGCGAGCTGGCGCGCCTCGGTCGCGATGGCGAGCAGGTACTGATCCGAGCCCAGGCCGTTGGCGTCCGCCGTGGCGCCCGCCCATTCGCGCGCGTCCGAGGGGTTCGTGAACTCGTCGACGTACACGACCCACAGCTCGAGGTCGCCGTCTGCGGCGAGCTGGCCGAGCCGAGCGTTCGCGTCCTCTTCCTCCGCGGGGGAGAGCACCTCGGAGCCGTCGTGGACGTGCCCGCCGCCGAGAGAGGGCGGATCCGCGGCGAGGGCCGCTCCGGGCGCCAGCGCGAGCGCGGCACCGAGACCGAGCACCGCCAGGATGCGTACGAGTGTGCTCCGCATTCTTCCCCCTTCGGAAACCACTTCCTAGATCCTATTGTCCGAGAGGGCTCCGGCAGGGCGATTCATCGGGGATTCATGCGCGTTCGTCGTACGCTGGCGAGGATGTTCGAAGACAGATACGGATCTGATGTCCTCGCGTCCGGGTGGCGCGAGCAGGGCAAGAAGGTCTCGCGCCCGGTCGCGGCCGAGATGGGCCTCGTCGTGGAGGTCGTGGGCGACGGCTGGTGCGGCGCGATCACGCGCGTCGAGGCGGGCAACGTCGAGCTCGAGGACTGGAAGGGGCGCCGGCGCGCGTTCCCGATCGGCGCGGGCTTCCTGATCGACGGCGAGCCGGTGATCCTCGAGAAGGCGCTGAAGAAGCCGCAGGGGCGCACGCGCACCGCGTCCGGATCCTTCGTCTCCGCCGACGAGCGCGCGCGCATCGCGCTGCCGAGCCGGATCCTCGTCGAGGGCAAGCACGACGCCGAGCTCGTGGAGAAGGTCTGGGGCGCTGACCTGCGCGCCGAGGGCGTGGCGGTGGAGTTCCTGCAGGGGCTCGACCTGCTGGAGGAGCTGCTCGAGGCCGAGCCGCCGTCCGAGAAGCGCCGGTACGGCGTGCTCGTCGACCACCTCGTCGACGGGTCGAAGGAGGACCGCATCGCGCGGCGGATCCTGCAGGGCCGGCACGGGACGCACCTGCGGATCGTCGGACACCCCTTCATCGACGTGTGGCAGTGCGTCAAGCCCGAGGCGATGGGCATCCGGGCCTGGCCCGTCGTGCCGCGGGGCCAGGACTGGAAGACGGGCATCTGCCGCGGGCTCGGCTGGCCGGCCGAGACGAAGGAGGACATCGGGCTCGCGTGGCAGCGGATCCTGTCTCGCGTGACGACGTTCCGCGACCTCGAGCCGACGCTCATCGGCCGGGTCGAGGAGCTCATCGACTTCGTCACCGTCGGGGAGTGACCAGCGCGTCCGCGTACCCTGGAAGCATGACCGAACCGGCCACCCGACGCACGGGACCTTTGTCGTTCGTCCGACGCGGAGGACGCATGTCCGACGGGCAGGAGCGCGCCTGGCGCGAGCTCGCGCCGACCTACGTCTTCGACGTGCCCCGCGACGTCGCGGAGACCTCGGTGCACCCGGACGCGCGGTTCGTGCCGCAGCAGGAGTTCGGCCGCGTCGCGCCGCTCGTCGTCGAGATCGGCACGGGGCAGGGCCACGCGATCATCCACGCCGCGACCGAGCATCCCGAGACCGACTTCCTCGCGGTCGAGGTCTACCACGGCGGCCTCGCGCGCACGATGCTCGATGCCGACAAGGCCGGGCTGCAGAACCTGCGCCTCATCGAGGCGAACGCGCCGGAGGTACTGCAGACGCTGCTGCCCGAGGCGTCGACCGACGAGGTGCGCATCTTCTTCCCGGACCCGTGGCACAAGAAGCGCCACAACAAGCGCCGCATGATCAGCCCGGGCTTCGGGGCGGTCGTCGGGCGGGCGATCCGCGACGGCGGCCTGCTGCGGCTCGCGACCGACTGGGAGGACTACGCGCTGCAGATGCGCGAGGTCCTCGATGAGGAGCCCGAGTTCGAGCGCGCGTTCGACGGCGAGTGGGACGACCGCTTCGCCGGCCGGCCGATGACCGCCTTCGAGCGCAAGGGGCTCGACAAGGGGCGCGACATCCGCGATCTCACGTACCGCCGCATCGCGCGGTAGACGACGTGTCGACGCGCGGAGATGGAGTGGGCGGCATGTCCGCCTCCTCATCGCGCGCCGTCGTGGCGGGGCGGGCCGGCCGGGGCGCGTTCGCCGCGCGCGGCGCCGCCACCTCGGGCATCACGACGATGCTCGCCGCGATCTCGCACACGGTGGGTGGGGGCGAGGCGCCCGCGCCGCTGATCGTCGTCGGCATGATCGTGCTGCTGGTGCTGCCGTCCGCCGTACTGCTGACGGCCCGCCCGCCGCGGGCCGTGATCGGGCTGCTGCGCGGGCGCGCAGGGCGCGATGCCGAATCGCATCCCGGCCTCCCGGGGCTCGCCCGGATCATCGCGGCGACGGCGTTCGCACAGCTCGCGTTCCACGCGGCGTTCTCGCTGCTCGGCGCCCCGGGCGGGATGGTGCCCGGCGCCCCGCATGCCCACCATGCGCACGGCGCGCTGGTCGAATCAGCGCCGTTCGTGCATGGCGGCGCGGAGGGTCCGGGCATGGTGGCATCCCACGTGATCGCCGCGCTCGTGACGATCGCGATCCTCGCGTACGGCGAGACGGTCATCCGCCGGGGCGCGGCATGGCAGCGGCGGTCGGTGCGCTCGTTCGCGCCGGTTCGTCCCCTTCCGACGGCGCCGCGCGTCATCGCGTACGTCGCTCCGCGCATCCGGCCGTCCGCGGTCTGGCTGCCGGCGACCGGCGTTCGCGGACCACCCGTCTTCTCCTGAGAAATCCATTCGACCCGGCCGTCCGGCCGGTGTCTTCTGCATGCTTTCGAAGGAATATGACATGACTGGTTTCACAAAAAAGGCGCTGCTCGGCGCCTCCGGCCTCGCGCTCGCGGCCGGGCTCGTCCTCGCACCCGCGGCCGCATTCGCTCACGTGAGCGTGGATCCGTCGGGGGAGGCCTCGCCCGGCAGCGAGACGACGCTGACGTTCGGCATCAATCACGGCTGCGACGGCTCGCCGACGACCTCGGTGGCGGTATCGATGCCCGAGGGGCTCTCGGGCGTGCACCCGATCGCCGACGCGAACTGGACGATCGAGACCGAGCGCGACGGCGATGCCGGGCGGGTCTCGACCGTGACCTACACGGCGACCACGCCGTTGCCGAACGACATCCGCGGCGAGGTGAAGATGCTCGTCGGGTTCGCCGATGATGCGGCGGATCCCCTCGCATTCCCCGTCGAGCAGACGTGCGAGGACGGCTCGACGTCGTGGAGCGAGGTCGCGTCCCCGGGAGAGGACCCGCACGATCTCGAGGCGCCCGCACCCGTGCTCGAGTTCGTCGACGCGGCCCCCGCTGTCGATGCGGACTCGCCTGCGGAGTCGGGGCCGTCCGGCCTCGAAGTCGCGGGCTACGTCGCCACGGGCGCGGCCGTCGTGATCTCGCTCGCGGCGCTCGGTATCGCGGTCTCGGCCTCTCGCCGCAAGAGCTGACGCCCGGTTCTGTCGGAGGCCGTGTCGAGGCGCTCCCGGTTCAGTCGGAGAAACTGGCCGGACACGCCTTTCGAGGGCGCTCCTCGCATCGATCTCCGACAGAACCGCACGACACCCGGCCGGCACCCCGACAGAACCGGGCGCCATGCCCGGGAATCGGGTGAACGGACCGGGCTGCACCCGCTGGTAAGCTCGTGTGGTCCGCCTCCGTAGCTCAGGGGATAGAGCACCGGTTTCCGGTACCGAAGGTCGGGGGTTCGATTCCCTCCGGGGGCACAGATGGGGCCGGGAGATCCGCAGAAACACGCGGAACTCTCGGCCCCTAGTTCTGTTCCGTTCGAAACCGCCGACGCGCCAGCGCACATACAGCGCGCATGGCTTCTGGATGCGCTGACCTCGACCGTTGTTGCTGCCGGTCGCACGACGCGTTCTCTCGACCGCGATATCCGTCGCGTGGGGGAGGTTTCGGTCCGTGCATCGTCGTACTGTCGATGGCATGACGGAACCAGAGGAAGAACCTCGCGGACAGTCGCACATGGGCGTCGGGGTCGGGGTTGCGCTCGGGCTCTCGCTCGGTGCAGCGTTGGGACTCACGGTGTTCGACAACCTCGCGATCGGTGCGGGTGTCGGGCTTCTCGTCGGCCTTGTGATCGGCGCTGCAGCCGATGCGAGGAAATCCGGATAGCTCATGCTCATCAGTCCTCCGAGATCGGTTCGTCCGTGTGCTTTCCCGGCCCGATGAAGCGGACCCCGCTCGTTCCTCGTGCCGGTGACCGATGAACAGCAATGGGTCGCGAGTCGACTGGTACGCCGGATCCATCGCCGCGCTCATGATGTCGGTCACGTTCGGCATCCTCTGGGACGACTGGTTCTTCGGCATCGCGATCGGCGTCATGCTCGGCATTGTCGCCGCGTTCAGCTTCACGTCTGCCTCCGACGAGTAGCCGTTCGCGATCCGACCTCCCACTTGGCGTTCGGTTCTCTCTGCATAACGAGAGCCGCGGCTTCCACCATCGCGCCGCCCGTACGATGGGGCCATGGACGATCAGACCGCGCCTCGCATCGTCGGTGACAGCGCCGCGGACGGAGCGCCGGGCGCCGTGTGGAGTCTCGCGCCCGACGACCGCACCCTCGACGCGAACGTGATCTGGCTGCCGGCCGGCGACGGGATCGCCTCGCACATCGGCCCCGACCTCGACGTTCTCGTGCACGTCATCGACGGCTCGGGCACGCTCGAGACCTCGGGCGACGAGATCGCGCTCGCGCCGGGCGTGCTCGCCTGGCTGCCGCCGCGGTCGCGCCGGGCGTTCACCGCCGGCGCCGACGGCCTGCGCTACCTCACGGTGCACCAGCGCAAGACGAAGCCGGCTTTCGGGCTGCGCGCCCGCGGCTGAGCGGCCTACTTGCTCGCCGAGATCTGCGCCGCGGTGTCGGTGTCCTGAAGCTCTGAGACGAGCTTCTCCGCGAGGTACGCGTGCCCGTCGTCCGACGGGTGGTTGTAGCCCGACGCGCTCGCGTCGATGACGGTGTCGTAGTTGCTCGTCGTGATCCACTCATCGTCGATGGGCGAGATGTACGACAGGCCCTCCTCCGCCGCGAGCTCGGCGAGCACGTCGTCTATGCTCTCGATGCTCTCGTTGACGGGCAGCATCGACGGTGCGGGGCCCAAGATCACGAGCTCCGCATCGGGGTAGGTCGCCTCGACGGCGCGCCAGACGGCGCGTGCGGCGCGGGGGAGGGCCGACAGCGGCTGCGCGCGGTCGTTGATCGAGCCCTGGATCACCACGACGTCCGGGTCGAGATCCGGGTCGAGCTCGGCAACCCGCGTGCCGTAGTAGCCGCCGTATTCGCCGGCGCGCAGGTACCCGCTGCCGTTCTCGCCGTTGACGGTGGTCGCCCACCCGAGGATCGCGCCCGTGCGGTACGCATAGCCGCCCGTCACGGTCGTCGACGCGAGCCCGAACGTCCACGAGTCGCCGAAGACGAGCAGCGAGGCCTCCGGCTCGACGGCCGAGACTCCGGGCTGCGCGACCCAATCGCCGGACACGTCGACGCCGTGCGACTCGGTGGCGCACGAGGCGAGCGCTGCGGTGGCCAGCCCGACCGCGCAGGAGGCTGCCGCGAGGCGGCGGAGGAAGCGGGGCATTCATCAAGGATAAAGCTCCTACAATTGAACCCCTATGAGCCCCGACGCCCTCGCCACCGTTCTGTTGTCCGTTCTCGACGCGATCGCGGACGAGAAGCGCCCGGGCGAGCCGCTCGGCGCGACCCTCGCCGACATGACGATCGAGCGCCCCCGCAACCGGGATCACGGCGACTGGGCGACGAACGCGGCGATGAAGTTCGCGAAGAAGCTCGGCACGAACCCGCGCGAGCTCGCGCAGCTGATCGCCGACCAGCTCGGCACGGTCGACGGCATCGCGTCCGTCGAGGTCGCGGGCCCCGGATTCATCAACATCCGCCTCGACGCGGCCGCCGCGGGCCAGCTCGCTCGCGCGATCGTCGAGGCCGGCGACGAGTACGGGCGCAACGACTCGCAGGCCGGCAACAGCATCAACCTCGAGTTCGTCAGCGGCAACCCGACAGGACCCCTGCACATCGGCCACACGCGGTGGGCCGCGCTCGGCGATTCGATGGGGCGCCTGCTCGAGGCGTCGGGCGCGACCGTGGCCCGCGAGTACTACGTCAACGACGCCGGCGCGCAGATGGACCGGTTCGGCGCCAGCGTGCTCGCCGCGATCACGGGCTCCGACGCGCCCGAGGACGGCTACAAGGGCGCCTACATCGACGAGCTCGGCCGCAAGGTGCTCGCGGGCCGCCCGGGAATCCTCGACGAGGCCGACCCGCAGGCCGCCGTGCGCGACGCCGCGTACGAGCTGCAGCTCGCCGAGATCAAGGAGTCGCTCGGGAAGTTCAACGTGCACTTCGACGTGTGGTTCTCCGAGCGCGACCTCCACGCCGGCGACCCGAGCCTGATCGATCAGGCCGTCGAGCGGCTGCGCGACGAGGGCCACGTGTACGACGCCGACGACGCGGTGTGGGTGAAGACCACCGACTTCGGCGACGACAAGGATCGCGTGATCCGCCGCGGCAACGGCATCTATACCTACTTCGCCGCCGACGCCGCGTACTACCTGAACAAGGGCGACCGCGGCTTCCAGCACAAGATCTACCTGCTCGGCGCCGACCACCACGGCTACGTGCACCGCCTGAAGGCGCTCGCCGGATCCGCGGGAGACGACCCCGAGAAGGACATCGAGGTGCTCATCGGGCAGCTGGTGTCGGTCAACGGCGCGCGGCTCAGCAAGCGCGCCGGCAACATCATCGAGCTCGACGACCTGCGCGACTGGATCGGCACCGATGCGCTGCGCTACTCGCTCGAGCGCTTCCCGGCCGACTCGCCCCTGTCGCTCGACCCCGAGTTGCTGCAGAAGCGCACGAACGACAACCCCGTCTTCTACGTGCAGTACGCCCACGCGCGCACCCACAACGTCGCCCGGAACGCGGCCGACTCCGACGTCACGCGCGAGCACTTCCAGCCCGAGCTGCTCGAGCACGAGACCGAGTCGGCGCTGCTCGGCGCCCTGCAGGAGTTCCCACGCATCGTGGCGTTCGCCGCCGAGATCCGCGAGCCGCACCGCGTCGCCCGCTACCTCGAGGAGCTCGCGGGGCTGTACCACCGCTGGTACGACAACTGCCGCGTCACGCCGAAGGGCGACGACGAGGTCGAGCCGGTGCACGGCACGCGCCTGTGGCTGAACGACGCCACAGGCCAGGTGCTGCGCAACGGCCTCGCCCTGCTGGGGGTCAGCGCGCCCGAGCGCATGTGAGCGCCGCCTCGTTCAGTAGGGTGGATCCCCATACAATGGGGACACTGTCCGCGGCGCGCCGAGCGCGCGGATTCCGATTCTCGAACCCGTAAGGATTCATCGCCTCGATGGTCACCGCGTCCCGCCCCGCACACCCGCTCGCGCCCGGCTGGCTCACGGTGCCAGACGATGCGAACGACTTCGCACCCGGCGTGTGGCCGGCCTCGATCACCCGCGCCGATTCCGGCCAGATCGAGATCGGGGGCATGAGGGCGAGCGAGCTCGCCGAGCAGTTCGGCACCCCCGTCATGCTCCTCGACGAGGACGACGTGAAGGGCCGCGCCGCGCGCACCCAGCGCGCGTTCGCGTCGGCCGTCGCTCGGCACGACGGATCCTGCCGCGTCTACTACGCCGGCAAGGCGTTCCTCAGCTCCCACGTCGCCCGCTGGATGCTCGATGCCGGGCTGAACATCGACGTCTGCTCGCGCGGCGAGCTCGAGACGGCGCTCGCCGCGGGGGTCGCCGCCGACCGCATCGGCTTCCACGGCAACAACAAGTCGGTCGCAGAGCTCGAGCGCGCGATCGGTGTCGGCGTCGGCACGATCATCGTGGATTCGGCGATCGAGCTCGAGCGCATCGGCGCGATCGCCGAGCGGATCGGCGCCTCGCAGAACGTGCTGGTGCGCGTGCGCAGCGGCGTGCACGCCGACACCCACGAGTTCCTCGCGACCTCCCACGAGGATCAGAAGTTCGGCTTCTCGCTCGCGGAGGCCGAAGCCGTCGTCGCGCGGATCCGTGAGCTGCGGTCGGTGAGGTTCCTCGGCCTGCACTGCCACATCGGATCCCAGATCTTCGGCATCAACGGGTTCCGCGAATCCGCCTCGCGCGTCGTCGAACTGCACGAAAGGCTGCTCGAGGGCGGTCCGGTGCCGCTGATGAATCTGGGCGGAGGGTTCGGCATCGCGTACACGCGCGCTGACACGCCCGCAGAGATCGAGGATCTCGCGGACGGCATCGTCGACGCGGTCGCGGACGAGTGCGCCGCGCGCGGCATCGAGCTGCCGACGCTCGCGTTCGAGCCGGGACGGTCGATCATCGGCCCAGCGGGCATCACCCTGTACGAGATCGGCACGACCAAGGCCGTCACGGTCGACACCGACGGCGGATCCGCCGAGCGGCTCTACGTCTCCGTCGACGGCGGCATGAGCGACAACGTGCGCCCCGCGCTGTACGGGGCGCAGTACTCGGCCCGCCTCGCCTCGCGCACGAGCGACGCGGATCCCGCGCTCGTTCGGATCGTCGGCATGCACTGCGAATCCGGAGACGTCGTCGTGGACCACGAGTACCTTCCGGGAGACGTCACCCCGGGAGACCTCGTCGCCGTCGCCTCCACCGGCGCATACTCCGCCGCCATGGCGAGCAACTACAACCACGTCCCTCGCCCCGCCGTCGTGGCGGTGCGCGACGGCCGAGCGCGCGTGATCCTCCGCGGCGAGACGGTCGACGACCTGCTCGCGCGCGACGCCGGCCTCGGCTACACCGAAGGAGAAGAATGATCGACCACCGTACTCTGCGCGTCGCGCTGCTGGGCGCCGGATCCGTCGGCTCGCAGGTCGCCCGTCTGCTTCTCGAGCACGCCGATGAGCTCGAGGGGCGCGCGGGCGCTCGCCTCGAACTCGTGGGCATCGCGGTGCGCAACGTCGACGCGCAGCGCGACGTCGAGCTGCCGCACGAGCTGTTCACGACGGATGCGCACGAGCTGATCGTCGGCAGCGACATCGTGATCGAGCTGATGGGCGGCATCGAGCCGGCCCGCACGCACATCCTCGACGCGCTGCAGTCGGGCGCCGATGTCATCACGGGCAACAAGGCGCTGCTCGCCACGCACGGGGCCGAGATCTTCGACGCGGCCGATCAGGTCGGCGCCTCGGTGTCGTACGAGGCGGCGGTCGCGGCGGCGATCCCGATCCTGCGCCCGCTGAAGGACTCGCTCGCGGGCGACTTCGTCACGCGCATCTTCGGCATCGTCAACGGCACGACGAACTACATCCTCGACCGCATGGACACGGAGGGCGCCGACTTCGCGGAGGTGCTCGCCGACGCGCAGATGCTCGGCTACGCCGAGGCGGATCCGACGGCCGACGTCGAGGGATACGACGCCGCGCAGAAGGCCGCGATCCTCGCGAGCCTCGCGTTCCACACGAATGTGCCGCTCGAGGCCGTGCACTGCGAGGGCATCAGCTCGATCGGCGCCGATGCGATCGAGAACGCCAAGAAGGCCGGGTACGTCATCAAGCTGCTCGCGACGTGCGAACGGCTGCCGGCCGAGAACGGCGAGGACGCCGCCATCTCGGTGCGCGTTTATCCGGCGCTCATCAAGCGCGACCACCCGCTCGCGAGCGTGCACGGCGGCAACAACGCCGTCTACGTCGAGGCCGCCGCCGCCGGGCCCCTCATGTTCTACGGCGCGGGCGCCGGCGGGGTGCAGACGGCCTCGGCGATCCTCGGCGACGTGGTCTCGGCCGCGCGCCGCCACATCGCCGGCGGCGTCGGCGTCGGAGAGTCGGCCCGCGGCACACAGCCGATCGCCGACATCGGCCGCATCACCACGCGGTACCAGATCACGCTCGACGTGACCGACGAGCAGGGCGTGCTCGCGACGGTCGCGACGATTCTCAACGAGGGCGGCGTCTCGATCGCGACCCTCGAGCAGACGGCGGTCGAGACGAACGACGGCGAGTCCCGTGCGCGCCTCGTCATCGGCACGCACCGCGCCCGGGAGCAGGCGCTCAGCGCCACGACCGAGCGCCTCGCCGAGAGCGGCGTCGTCGAGCGGGTCGTCACGGTGCTGCGCGTGGAGGGCGAATGAGCCCGATCGTGCGCACCGTCGAGGTGCGCGTGCCGGCGACGAGCGCGAACCTCGGCCCCGGCTTCGACACGCTCGGCCTCGCGCTGAGCGTCTACGACGAGCTCACCGTCTCCTCGCTCGAGGGCGACGAGCTCGAGATCTCCGTCGAGGGCACGGGCGCCGCCGAGATCGCCACCGACGAGTCGAACCTCGTCGCCCGGACGATCCGCTTCGCCTACGAGTCCGTCGGCCTCATCGCGCCGGGCCTCAAGATCGAGGCGAACAACGCGATTCCGCACGGACGCGGCCTCGGGTCCAGCGGATCCGCCGTGGTCTCGGGCCTGCTCGCGGCGAAGGGCCTGCTCGAGGGCCGGGTCGAGTTCACCGACACGGATCTGCTGCGCCTCGCCACGGAGCTCGAGGGGCACCCCGACAACGTCGCCCCGGCGCTGTTCGGCGGCCTGACGATCGCGTGGACCGAGAACGACCGTCCGATGCACAAGAAGCTGCTCGTGCACCGCGGCGTCGCGCCCGTCGTGTTCGTGCCCGATCGCACGATGTCGACGTCGACGGCGCGCAGCGTGTTGGATCCGGCGGTGTCGCGCGAGGACGCCGTCTTCAACGTGTCGCGCTCCGCCCTCCTCATCGCGGCTCTCACGCAGAGCCCCGACCTGCTGATGTCGGCCACCGAGGATCGGTTGCACCAGGGGCGCCGCGCGGCGGCCATGCCCGAAACGGATGGGCTCGTGCGAGCCCTGCGCGCCGAGGGCTTCGCGGCGGTCGTGTCGGGCGCCGGCCCGAGCGTGCTCGTTCTGGCCGACGGGCCGGGCAAGCGCCTCGAGGCGGCGGCCGTGGCCGAGGAGCGCACGGGAGGCAGCTGGCAGGCTCTGATGCTCGCCGTCGACTTCCTGGGTGGTACAGTGAAGCAATCAGCGGAGGGTGCCTCAGCGCACAACTTCTGAACCTCCGTCGCAATTCTGCGAAGCCCCGCACGGATCCCCGACGGTGCCGCGTCCGCGTGGCGCAACCGGGTATCGACACCCTCTCTGAGGGCGTGTCATCACGTTCTTCCGCGTGCGGATTGGCACTGAGTTATCCCGATTCTTTAAGGAGCACTCGTGGCACCCACGAATGAGAACACCGGCGGCAACGCCGAATCCGCACAGTCCGACATCGACCAGGCCATCGCGGCCGCTGACGCCGCGACCTCGACGAGGAAGGCGCCGGCGAAGAAGCGCGCGCCGCGCCGCGCGAGCTCGACCGGCACCGCGGCCGCCGCGACGACGGCCCCGTCGACCGAGGCGCCCGCGTCGACGGATGCGCCCGCTGAGGCCTCGGAGGAGGCCCCCGCCAAGGCGCCGGCGAAGAAGCGCGCCCCGCGCCGCACCAAGGCGCAGATCGAGGCCGACAAGGCGGCGGCCGAGGCGGCCGCGAACGGCGAGCAGCCGGCAGCCGAGGCATCGAGCGAAGAGCCCGTGAAGAAGCCCGCGACGCGCACGACGCGTTCGCGCGCCAAGGCTGCGCCCGCCGCGTCGACCGAGACCGTAGCCGAGGCCGCGCCGGCCGAGGAGATCAAGGCCGACGACGCTCCCGCCGAGGAAGCGGCTCCGGCCAAGCGCCCGGCACGTCGCCGCGCGACCTCTGCGCCGAAGGTCGAGGAGAAGGCTGCGGACTCCGACGCAGCGCCGGCAGAGGGAGTCGCCGCACCCGCGGAGGAGAAGGTCGAGGCCGAGACGAAGCCCGCGCGCGCCGCGCGCTCGCGCCGCAAGCCCGCCGAGACCGCACCCGCCGAGGCCGAGTCCGCCTCGCAGCCGGGCGAGGAGAAGGCCTCCGCCGAGCAGGCCTCGACTGACAAGACCTCGACCGAGAAGACCTCGACCGACAAGGGCGAGAAGTCCGATGACGCCGAGTCCGCCGACAAGCGCGACGGCTCGGACCAGTCCGACGGCTCCGACCGGTCCGACAGCGACGAGCAGGAGGGCTCGAGCCGCGGACGCCGCGGTCGAGGCCGCGGCCGCCGCAAGAAGGGCCCGGGCGACTCGGACGACAACTCCGACGGCGGCCAGCAGAACGGTGGCCAGAACGGCCAGCAGAACGGCCAGAACGGCGGCGGTCGCGGGCAGAACAACCGCGGCGGTCAGCAGGAGCAGCAGCAGGACCAGAACCGCAACAAGCGCGGTCGTGGTCGCGGACGCGGCGAGGACGAGTTCGAGCCGCAGATCGGCGCCGACGACGTCCTGATCCCGATCGCGGGCATCCTCGATGTGCTCGACAACTACGCCTTCGTGCGCACGACCGGCTACCTGCCCGGACACCAGGACGTGTACGTCTCGCTCGGCCAGGTGAAGAAGTACAACCTGCGCAAGGGCGACGCGATCGTCGGATCCATCAAGCAGGCCCGCGAGAACGAGCAGAACGGGCGCCAGAAGTACAACGCGCTCGTCAAGGTCGATTCGATCAACGGCCTCTCGGCCGATGATGCCGCGACCCGCGTCGAGTTCTCCGACCTGACACCGCTGTACCCGCAGGAGCGCCTGCGCCTCGAGACGGAGCCCTCGAAGCTGACCCAGCGCATCATCGACCTCGTGGCGCCGATCGGCAAGGGCCAGCGCGGCCTCATCGTCGCGCCCCCGAAGGCCGGCAAGACGATCGTCCTGCAGCAGATCGCGAACGCGATCGCGCAGAACAACCCCGAGGCGCACCTGATGGTCGTGCTCGTGGACGAGCGTCCCGAAGAGGTCACCGACATGCAGCGCACGGTCAACGGTGAGGTCATCGCCTCGACGTTCGATCGCCCTGCCGAGGACCACACGACGGTCGCCGAGCTCGCCATCGAGCGCGCGAAGCGCCTCGTCGAGCTCGGCCGCGACGTCGTCGTGCTGCTCGACTCGATCACGCGGCTCGGCCGCGCGTACAACCTCGCGACGCCGGCCTCGGGCCGCGTGCTCTCGGGCGGCGTGGACGCGGCGGCGCTGTACCCGCCGAAGAAGTTCTTCGGCGCGGCGCGCAACATCGAGAACGGCGGATCCCTGACGATCCTCGCGACCGCGCTCGTCGAGACCGGATCCAAGATGGACGAGGTCATCTTCGAAGAGTTCAAGGGCACCGGCAACTCCGAGCTGCGCCTGTCGCGCCAGCTCGCCGACAAGCGCATCTTCCCGGCGGTCGACGTCAACGCGTCGTCGACGCGTCGCGAGGAGATGCTGCTGAGCGCCGATGAGGTCAAGATCACGTGGAAGCTGCGCCGCGCCCTCGCGGGCATGGACCAGCAGCACGCGCTCGGCGTCATCCTCGAGAAGCTGAAGGAGACGAACTCGAACGTCGAGTTCCTCGTCCAGATGCAGAAGAGCTCTGTCGCCGCCGAAAACGGTCGCTGAGTCGTGTTCGAGTCCGTCCAGTCGCTGATCGACGAGCACGCCCGGGTTCAGGAGGAGCTCTCCGACCCGGCCGTGCACGCCGATGCCGCGCGCGCGAAACGCGTGAACAGGCGTTTCGCCGAGCTCTCGCGCATCGTGCGGGCGTATGACGACTGGACGGGCGCGGGCGACGACCTCGCCGCGGCGCGCGAGCTCGCGAGCGAGGACGCGGCGTTCGCCGACGAGATCCCCGCCCTCGAAGAGACGCTCGCCGAGGCGCAGGAGCACCTGCGCCGCCTGCTGATCCCGCGGGATCCGGACGACGCGCGCGACGTGATCATGGAGATCAAGGCGGGCGAGGGCGGCGCCGAGAGCGCGCTGTTCGCCGCCGACCTGCTGCGCATGTACTCGCAGTATGCGGCGCACGTCGGGTGGAAGACCGAGATCATCGAGTCGGATGATTCGGATCTCGGCGGGTACAAGAACGTGCAGGTCGCGTTCAAGGGATCCTCGAACGACCCCGCGCAGGGCGTCTGGGCGCACCTGAAGTACGAGGGCGGCGTGCACCGCGTGCAGCGGGTGCCGGCGACCGAGTCGCAGGGCCGCATCCACACGTCCACGACGGGCGTGCTGGTCTTCCCCGAGGTCGACGCCCCCGAAGAGGTGCAGATCGATCAGAACGACCTGAAGATCGATGTGTACCGGTCGAGCGGCCCGGGCGGCCAGTCGGTGAACACGACCGATTCGGCCGTGCGGATCACGCACTTGCCGACGGGCATCGTGGTGTCGATGCAGAACGAGAAGTCGCAGCTGCAGAACCGCGAGGCGGGCATGCGCGTGCTGCGCGCGCGGATCCTCGCGAAGCAGCAGGAGGAGCTGGCGGCGGCGGCGTCGGACGCGCGCAAGAGCCAGATCCGCGGAATGGACCGGTCGGAGCGGATCCGCACGTACAACTTCCCCGAGAACCGCATCGCGGACCACCGCACGGGCTACAAGTCGTACAACCTGGATCAGGTGATGGACGGCGCGCTCGAGCCGGTGATCGCCAGCTGCATCGCGGCCGACGAGGCCGAGCGCCTCGAACACCTGGGGGAGTGAGCAATAAGCCTCACCTCGGCGGGCCGCGCACGGCCTGAACGCGAGATGATGAGGGGATGGATCTCTCAGATGTGACGCTCATCGGGCTGGTGCAGGCGCTGCGGGCGGGCGAGGCGACTCCCGTTCAGGCGGCGACGCACTATCTCGACCGGATCGCGGAGAACGCCGACCTCGGCGCCTTTGCGGCGATCACGCGCGAGCGCGCGCTCGACCGCGCAGGTGAGCTCGGGACGATCCCGAACGAACCGCCGCCGCTGTGGGGCGTGCCGCTCGCCGACAAGGATCTCGTCGCGCGCGCGGGCGTGCCGACCCGGTACGGATCCCGGGCGTTCCAGGACTTCGTGCCCGACGCGTCCGATCCGCTCGCCGCGGCGGTCGACGCGCTCGGATCCGTGAATCTCGGCAAGACGACAACGCCCGAGTTCGGCCTCACCGGCTATACGGAGCCCGCCGCGGGCGCGCCGGCGCGGAACCCGTGGGATCCGTCGACGGGCGCCGGAGGATCGTCGGGCGGTGCGGCGATCGCCGTCGCGACCGGCATGCTCCCCGCAGCGGTCGCCTCGGACGGCGGCGGGTCGATACGGATCCCCGCCGCGACGGTCGGCGTCGTCGGTCTCAAGCCGTCGCGCGGGCGGCTGCCCGTCGCGAACGGTCTCGAAAGGCCCGGCGGGCTCTCGACTGCCGGGCCGATCGCGCGCACCGTCGAGGACGCGGCGCACCTGCTCGACGCGCTCGTCGGATCCGTCCCGCACCGCAATGCGACCACCGCGCCGGATCCGTGGCCGCGCCCGCAGCTGTTCGCCCCGATCGGTCACATCGGCGGGCCCGGACCGATGCCCGTTCGCGCCTTCCTCGCGGCCGCGCGACGGGAGGTCGCGGCGCTGCGGGTCGGCGCGACGCTCGTCACACCCTGGGACGGCTGGACCGATACGACGCTCGATCCCGGCGCGCGCGGGGCGTACGACTGGGCGATCCGCACGCTGGGCGGCATCGGCCACCGCACCGAGGACGCCGATTGGCGGCCGGCCGGCTATGCCGACCTGTTCACGACGATCTGGCGCGCGTCGGCCGCGGGCCTGCCGATCGGCGACGACGAGCTCGATCTCGTCGAGCCGTACACGGCGTGGCTGATCCGCGAGGGGCGCCGCATGGGCGCGCGCGAGGCGCTCGGTGCCTATGGAGCCGCCGCGGCGTTCGAACGGCAGACGATCGAGGCGTTCGCGCCGTTCGACGTGGTCATCACGCCCGCGCTGGCGAAGAAGCCGCAGCCGATCGGCTGGTTCTCGCACGACACGGATCCGCTCGAGAACTTCGCGCGCCAGTGCCAGTACGCGCCGCACACGAGCTTCGTCAACGTCTCGGGGCTCCCGGCGATCACGGTTCCGACGCCCGCAGCGCCGGGGGAGCGGCCGTGGAGCGTGCAGATCATCGGCCGCCCGGGCGGGGAGGCGCGCATGCTGCAGGTCGCGGCGCAGCTCGAGGCCGCGCGCGGGCCGCTGCCCTGGCCGGGCTCGATTCGCTGAGAAGCTGAGATTTCGGCCACGACCTGACGGAAACCGAGAAATCGTCAGGCGCTCGGCAAAATCTCAGGCCCTCGGCGAACCTCAGATCAGGTAATCGGGCGACGTCGACACGATGTCGTCCACGCGATCCTTCGGAGCCCGCGGCCGCGACGTCGCCGGGATCCCCACGACGATGCTGTCGGCGGGCGCGTCCTTCGTCACGACGGCGTTCGCGCCCACGGCGCTGCGCGCGCCGATCGTGACGGGGCCGAGCACCTTCGCCCCGGAGCCGACGACGACGCCGTCGTGGAGCGTCGGGTGACGCTTGCCGTGGCTGAGCGACGTGCCCCCGAGCGTGACCCCGTGGTAAAGCATGACGTCGTCGCCGACCTCGGCGGTCTCGCCGATCACGACGCCCATGCCGTGATCGATGAAGAAGCGCCGGCCGATCCGTGCGCCGGGGTGGATCTCGATGCCCGTGAGCCAGCGCGCGACCTGCGAGACGGTGCGCGCGACGAAGCGCCACCCGCGGTGCCAGAGCGCGTGCGAGACGCGGTGCACCCAGATCGCGTGCAGCCCCGGATACAGCAGCGCGATCTCGATGGATCCGCGGGCTGCGGGGTCGCGTCTGCGCGCGGCGGCGATGTCCTCACGGATTCCGATTCCCATATGAGAAGAATCTACCGAACGCAGAGGGGCCCGGGGCCATCGTGACCCCGGACCCCTCTGTCGATCACTGGTCGCGCAGGTGCTCCCAGAGGAACGTGGAGACGTAGCGCTCGCCCGTATCGGGAACGACGACGACGATGTTCTTGCCGGCGTTCTCCGGGCGCTTCGCGACCTCGAGAGCGGCCCAGACGGCGGCGCCCGACGAGATGCCCGCGAGGATGCCCTCCTTCGAGGCCAGATCGCGTGCGACGGACACCGAGTCGTCGAGCTGCGCCGTGATGATCTCGTCGATCACCGAGCGGTCGAGGATGTCGGGCACGAAGTTGGCGCCGAGCCCCTGGATCTTGTGGGGGCCGGCCTTGCCGTCGGTCAGGAGCGGCGAGTCGGCGGGCTCGACGGCGATGACCTGGGCCTCGGGCTTGCGCTCCTTGAGCACCTGGCCGACGCCCGAGATCGTGCCGCCCGTGCCGATTCCGGCGACGAAGACGTCGATGTTGCCGTCGGTGTCGGCGAGGATCTCCTCGGCCGTCGTCTCGCGGTGCACCTTCACGTTCGCCTCGTTCGCGAACTGGCTCGCGAGCACGGCTCCGGGCGTTTCGGAGACGATGCGCTTGGCCTCTTCGACGGCCCCGTTCATGCCGCCGGCCGGATCCGTGAGCACGAGCTCGGCTCCGAAAGCACGCAGCAGCACCTTGCGCTCGTTCGACATCGACGACGGCATCGTGAGGATCACCTTGTACCCGCGCGCCGCTCCGACGAGCGCGAGCGCGATGCCGGTGTTGCCCGACGTGCCCTCGACGATCGTGCCGCCCGCGGGGAGATCGCCCGAGGCCTCGGCGGCGTCGATGATCGCGACGCCGATGCGGTCCTTGACCGACGAACCCGGGTTGAAGAACTCGAGCTTCGCGTACACGTTCGCGCCGACGCCCTCGGTCACGCGGTTCAGCCGCACGAGCGGGGTCTTCCCGAACGCGCTCGAGATGTCATTGTGGATTCCAGCCATTGAGATGCCTTTCACGACGGGGTGGGGACTCACGGCGACGGTCATCGCCGAACCTGAGTGTCAGCCTAAGGCGATTCGCACCCGCACGGGCGGTGCATGACGTTCGATGTCACGTAGAGTCGAACCCCGTGACGGCGAACGAGAAGGCGATCGGGCTGCGCGATGCGCTGCGCGGAGCGGCCGACGTGCTGCAGAGCGCGGGGGTGCCGGATCCGGTCGTCGACGCAGAGCTGCTGCTCGCCTGGACGATCGATCCCGACGCCTCGCGCGGCGAGCTCCACGCGGGCATCATCCGCGGCGACGCGCTGACCCCCGAGCGGCACGCGACCTTCCGCGAGGCGGTCGCGCGCCGTGCCACCCGCGAGCCGCTGCAGCACATCACGGGAACCGCGCCGTTCCGCCACCTCACGCTGCACGTCGGCCCCGGGGTGTTCGTCCCGCGCCCCGAGACCGAGCTCATCGCGCAGATCGCGATCGACGCGCTGCACGTGGCCGCCGAACCCGAACCGATCGCCGTCGACCTCGGCACCGGATCCGGCGCGATCGCCCTCGCGATGGCGACCGAGGTGCCCCGTGCGCGCGTCGCGGCCGTCGAGCGATCGGACGACGCGATCGCGTGGACGAGGCGCAACGTCCGGGCGATCGCGCCCGACCTCGACCTGCGCCACGGCGACCTCGCCGACGCGTTCGATGACCTCGACGGGCGTGTCGCCGTCGTCGCCTCGAACCCGCCGTACGTGCCGGCCGACGCGATCCCGCGCGACGACGAGGTGCGCCTCTACGACCCCGCGGCGGCGCTGTACGGGGGAGCGGACGGCCTCGACGTCGTGCGCGTCATCAGCCGCGTGGGGCTCCGGCTGGCCCGGCCCGGCGGCATGATCGTGCTCGAGCACGGCGAGTGGCAGGGCGCCGATGTGCGGGGCATTCTCGAGGCCGACGGCTGGCTCGGATCGGCCACGCACCGCGATCTCACGACCCGGGACCGTGCGACGACCGCGGTTCGTCCGTGAGCTTCCAGCGCGGATCCGTAGAATCAGACGCGTGATCCCCTCCGTTTTCGACTGCAGCGACCGCGAGCAGATGCTCACAGGCATGCGCCAGGCGCGCCAGGCGATCGCGCGCGGTGACGTCATCGTGATGCCGACCGACACCGTCTACGGCGTCGCGGCTGACGCGTTCACACCCGCCGCCGTCCAGAAGCTGCTCGAGACGAAGGGGCGCGGCCGCACGCAGCCGCCGCCCGTTCTCGTCGGATCCGTCGACGCCCTGCACGCGCTCGTCGAGTCGGTCCCCGAGGAGGTCACGCAGCTCGTCGAGCGGTTCTGGCCGGGCGCGCTCACGATCGTGCTGCCCGCGCAGCCGTCGCTCACGTGGGATCTCGGCGACACGCAGGGCACCGTCGCGGTGCGCCAGCCCGACCACCCGCTCGCGCTGGAACTGCTCGCGGAGACCGGACCGCTCGCGGTATCGAGCGCCAATCTCACCGGCCGCGCCGCCGCCGTGGATGCGTCGTCGGCCGTGCAGATGCTCGGCGACACGGTCGCGGCGTATCTCGATGACGGCCCTGTCTCGATCGGCGTCGCCTCGACGATCATCGACGCCACCTCGCTCACGACCGCTCGCGGAGAGCGCGCCGTGCGGGTGCTGCGCGAGGGAGCGATCTCGCGCGCCGCCATGCGCGAGGTCCTCGGCGACCTGCTGGAGGACGACCCCGACGAGGACTCGTCTCGGTGAAGCTCTACCTCCTGACGATCCTCATCACGGCGGCGATCACCTTCGTCCTGTCGTGGGGGATCTGGCGCATCGCGCTGAAGTACAAGCTGCACCCGCCGGTGCGCGAGCGGGATGTGCACACGCGACCGACGCCCCGGCTCGGCGGCGTCGCGATGTTCCTCGGGATCGTCGCGGCGTTTCTGATCTCGCGCACGTTCGATTACTTCGACATCTTCTGGGTGGAGCCGCGCGTCGTGTGGTCCGTGCTCGGCGCGACCGTCCTCATTGCGCTGATCGGGATCGCCGACGACCTGTGGGATCTCGACTGGATGATCAAGCTCGGCGCGCAGTTCATCGCCGCCGGCGTCGTCGCTATCGGCGGCGGCGTGCAGATCTATGCCCTCCCGATCGGCGGCATCGCCGTGTGGTCGGGCTGGGTCAGCATCATCCTGACGATGTTCGCGATCGTCATCGTGATGAACGCCGTGAACTTCATCGATGGGCTCGACGGGCTCGTCGCCGGCGTGTGCCTCATCGCGAACAGCGTCTTCTTCCTGTACTCGTACATCCTCGTGCGCGACGCCGGGGCGACGAGCTACGCCAACCTCGGCACGTTCATCGCGGCTGTCATCGTCGGCGCGTGCGCCGGCTTCCTGCCGATCAACTGGAACCCGGCGAAGATGTTCATGGGCGACACCGGTGCGCTCGTGATCGGCCTGCTGATGGCGACGAGCGGCATCGCGATCACGGGGCAGCTGCCGCCGGCGGCGCTCGACCCCGATGTGACTGGGCGCTCGCAGATTCTCGGCACCCTGATCCCCGTGATCCTGCCGATCATCGTCGTGCTGCTGCCGCTGCTCGACTTCGGGCTCGCGGTGATCCGCCGTATGAGTCGCGGCAAGTCGCCGTTCTCGCCCGACCGCGAGCACCTGCACCACCGCATGCTCGACATGGGCCACTCCGACCGCGACGCGACTCTGATCTTCTATGCATGGACGGCGATCGCCTCTCTCACCGTGCTGCTGATGTACCTGTTCACGGGACAGGACTGGTTCGGCGGCCATTGGTTCGGTGAGTACTGGATCGCGGTCGCTTACGGCATCGTGGGGATCGCGGCCTGCCTCGTGCTCGCGTTCGTGCCTTCGCATCCGTCCCATCGGAGCGGTCGGAACGGGGCACCCGCTCATGGCGCCTGAGAACCCGCTCGTCGTGCGCAGCCTTGCGGTCAGCGCACTCGTGTGGGCGGTCGTCGGTCTCTTCGCCTGTGCCGTTGGCTACCTCACGAACGGATTCCCGGGTCTCGGCAGTGCGGCCACGGGCGCGGGGGCCGGATTGGTGTTCTCGATTCTCACGTCGGTGATCCTTCTGGTGCCGGACAGGAGATATGGCACGAGGCGCTACGCGGCGATCGCGTTCTTCTCGTTCCTCGGCGGCTTCCTCGTCAAGATCGTGCTGTTCATCGTTTCGCTGATGCTGCTCCTCGGCATCGAATCCGTCGTGCCGGGGGCACTCTACGGTGCACTCGCGGCAACCGCTGTCGCGTCACTGATCGTCGACCTGATCATCGTCAACGGCATTCGCGTGCCGGGGGACGATTCCGGGTACGGAGAGAGTTCATAGCGCGCGGCAGGTAGCCTCGTCGGGGGCGCGAAGCGCGCGCCCATCCGCGAATCAGGAGACCACGTGGCCCCCTCACCCGTTTCGAGCAACCCGATCATGCGCACCGTGCTCCTATGGAGCGCGATCGTGTGCGGCGCCGTGCTCGTCGTCACGGCGGTCATCGGCCAGCTCGTCGGTGGGTCCGATGGGCTCTGGAGCGGCGTGCTCGGGTCGGTGATCGGGTTCTTGTTCCCCGCGCTCACGGCCGCGACGATCCTGTTCGCCAATCGTTGGTTCGGTACGCCGAACTATCTGGTGATCTTCTTCGCGACGTTCATGGGTGTGTTCCTCGTGAAGATTCTCGCGTTCATCATCGCGCTGAACATCGTCTTCGGGCTGGACTGGGTCGTGCGGGGAGTGCTGTACGGCGCGCTCATGGCCGCGGCGCTCGGCTCGATCGTCGTCGACGTCGCGGTGATCGCGAAGATGCGTATTCCGGCCGTGAGCGACATCACGCTGCCGGGCGATGACGCGCCCGAGAATTCGAAATGATGGCCCGAGACTTCTACAGCGCGTCAAACAGAGCCTCAGACTTTGATAGGCTGAACGAGGTTCTGCACCGGTTGCCGGCACGGCGATGCGCTGGTCCGACGCAGTCCGCCCACTCCCACCGCACGACTCGCAGGCTTGTTCCTGCGCGAGAAGCAGGAGCCACGCGTTGACTCAGGCGAGCAAAATCGCACCGATGGCCGATGAGGTCGAGTTCCATCCGCCGTCGATCGGCGACTTCTTCCCGGAAGCTCTCCTCTTCGAGGGCACGCCGTTCGAGTTCACGCGGATCAACCTTGTTCAGGTCATCGCGACCGTGCTGCTTGTGGTGTTCATGCTGCTCGGCACGCGCAACATGAAGGTGATCCCCGGACGCTTCCAGCAGATCGCCGAGCTCGGCTTCAGCTTCGTCCGCGAGCAGGTCGCCTACCAGGTCATCGGCGAGCGCGAGGGCAAGAGGTTCGTTCCGCTGCTGTCGGTGCTCTTCTTCGGCATCCTGTTCTTCAACATCATGGGAGTCATTCCCGGGTTGAACATCCAGGGGACGAGCGTCATCGGCGTTCCGCTGCTGCTTGCGGTCGTGGCGTACATCGCGTTCATCTACGCGGGCATCCGCAAGCACGGCTTCGGTCGGTTCATGAAGAACTCGCTCGTGCCTGGCGGTGTTCCCGGCTACCTGATCCCCGTGATCTCGGTCATCGAGTTCATCTCGACGTTCATCTTCCGCCCGGTCTCGCTCACGCTGCGACTGCTGCTGAACATGATGGTCGGCCACCTGATGCTGGTGCTGTTCTTCGCAGCGACGCACTTCTTCCTGCTCAGCTTCAACTGGCTCACGGTCCTGTCGCCCGGATCGCTCGCGCTCGGCTTCGCCTTCACACTCTTTGAAATCTTCGTCGCCTTCCTGCAGGCGTACGTCTTCACAATCCTCACCGCGGTCTACATCCAGCTCGCGGTCGCAGACGAGCACTGACGATTGACGGATAGCCGACCGGCTATCTGCCCTATGAAAGGAAACTCCTAGTGGACGCTACGACGGTTCTCGCGGAAATCACCGGCAACATCGCGACGATCGGCTACGGTCTCGCAGCGATCGGACCCGCGATCGGTCTGGGCATCGTGGTCGGTAAGACCATCGAATCGACGGCCCGCCAGCCTGAGCTCGCCGGCCGCCTGCAGACGCTGATGTTCATCGGTGTCGCATTCATTGAGATTCTTGCCTTCATCGGCATCGCAACACCGTTCATCTTCCAGACGACCGGCTCCTGATCACACCCCGCTCAACAGATAAGGAGACAGGATGCTGAACGCTCTTGTCACAGTCGCGGCGGAGGAGAGCACCCAGAACCCGCTCTTCCCGGCTGGGTACGACATCATCTGGTCGGCGGTCTGCTTCGTCATCATCGCGATTGTGATCTGCGTTGTGGCACTGCCGCGGCTGAACAAGGTGCTCGACGCCCGTTCGGCGGCGATCGAAGGCAACATCGAGAAGGCCGACGAGGCCCAGCGACAGGCAGAAGCAGCGCTGGTCGAGTACACCCAGCAGCTCGCGGATGCACGTCGCGAGGCGGGCGAGATCCGCGAAGGTGCACGCGTCGACGGCAAGAAGATCGTCGACGAGGCGCGCGCCAATGCGGTCGTCGAGGCTGACCGGATCACCGTGTCGGCGCACACGCAGATCGAGGCGGAGCGACAGGCGGCGATGGTTTCGTTGCGTCAGGATGTCGGATCGATCGCCCTCGACCTCGCGGGCAACGTCATCGGCGAAGCGATGAGCGAAGACGCGAAGGCCCAGGCCGTCGTCGACCGCTTCCTCGCTGACCTCGAAGCTTCCGAGAAGGCGGCCCAGTAATGGGCAGCGCGACGACTCACGCGCTGAGCGCGAGCGCAGCGGCTCTGGCTTCGGCGCAGGTCGACCTCGAGACCGCGCGCGAGCTGTTCGCAGCCGTGCGCGCGACGGGCGACTCGTCGGCGCTGAGCGGTGCGCTCGCCGATCATGCAGCGGAGCCCGCCGCGCGAGCATCCCTGGTCGCCGCGGTGTTCGCATCGCTGTCGCCCGCCGCGCAGAGCGTGCTTCGCACGGTCGCCGGAGAGCGCTGGTCGAACGCAGCCGACCTGGTCGCAGGTATCGAGGATCTCGCCGTGCGCGCGGTCGCGACCTCGGAACAGGCAGACGTCGAGGGTGAGCTGTTCCAGGTCATCCGCGTCATCGCCGAGAACCCCGATCTCGAGCTGGCCCTCGGCGCGCGCCTCGGCGACGCGTCGAAGAAGGTGGACCTCATCACGCGGATCCTCGGATCCTCCGTGAGCGAGGGCACCCTGCTGATCGTGACCTCGATCGTCGAGCACCCGCGAGAGCGCCGCGTCCGCGCCGCACTCCAGCGCGCGATCGGAGTGGTGGCGACACAACGCGGTCGCACGATCGCCACGGTCCGCTCGGCCGTTCCGCTCACGGAGGCGCACCGTCAGCGACTCGCCGACTCCCTGTCCCGTACGTACGGCATGCCCGTCGCGATCAACGTGGTCGTCGACCCCGAGGTCGTCGGCGGCATCCGCGTGCAGATCGCCGACGATGTGATCGACGGCAGCATCTCGACCCGCCTCGCCGACCTCCGGTCGAGGCTCGCAGGCTGAACGCTTCCGGAAGGAAGCATCCGGGCGCAATGCCCGCACAACGAAGGAAGACAATGGCAGACATCACCATCAGCCCCGACGTCATCCGTGACGCGCTGAAGGACTTCGTCTCCGCCTACGAGCCCACCGGTTCTGGCGCGAGCGAGGTCGGCACCGTCTCGGACGCCGCCGACGGCATCGCTCACGTCGAGGGTCTCCCCGGCGTGATGGCGAATGAGCTCATCCGTTTCGAAGACGGCACGCTCGGCCTCGCGCAGAACCTCGATGAGCACTCGATCGGCGCGGTCGTGCTCGGCGAGTTCTCGGGCGTCGAGGAGGGCCAGCAGGTCACCCGCACCGGCAAGGTCCTCTCGGTCCCCGTGGGCGAGGGGTACCTCGGCCGCGTCGTCGACCCGCTCGGCGTTCCCGTCGACGGCCTCGGCGAGATCACCGGCGTCGAGGGCGAGCGCGAGCTCGAGCTCCAGGCAGCCGGCGTGATGGATCGCAAGAGCGTCCACGAGCCGATGCAGACCGGCATCAAGGCGATCGACTCGATGATCCCCGTTGGCCGCGGCCAGCGTCAGCTGATCATCGGCGACCGCCAGACCGGTAAGACGGCGATCGCGATCGACACGATCATCAACCAGAAGGACAACTGGGCCACGGGCGACCCTTCGAAGCAGGTGCGCTGCATCTACGTCGCGGTCGGACAGAAGGGCTCGACGATCGCTTCGGTCAAGGGCGCGCTCGAAGACGCCGGTGCGATGGAGTACACGACGATCGTCGCGGCTCCGGCCTCCGACCCCGCGGGCTTCAAGTATCTTGCCCCGTACACCGGCTCGGCCATCGGTCAGCACTGGATGTATCAGGGCAAGCACGTCCTGATCGTCTTCGACGACCTGACCAAGCAGGCCGAGGCCTACCGCGCCGTATCGCTCCTCCTGCGTCGTCCGCCGGGACGCGAGGCATACCCGGGTGACGTCTTCTACCTGCACTCGCGTCTTCTCGAGCGTTGCGCGAAGCTGTCCGACGAGCTCGGTGCGGGCTCGATGACCGGCCTGCCGATCATCGAGACGAAGGCTAACGACGTGTCGGCCTATGTTCCGACCAACGTGATCTCGATCACCGACGGTCAGATCTTCCTGCAGTCCGATCTCTTCAACGCGAATCAGCGTCCCGCGGTCGACGTGGGAATCTCGGTGTCGCGAGTCGGTGGAGACGCGCAGGAGAAGCACGTCAAGAAGGTCTCCGGCACGCTCAAGCTCGAGCTCGCACAGTACCGGTCGCTGCAGGCGTTCGCGATGTTCGCGTCCGACCTCGACCCGACCTCGCGCCGTCAGCTCGATCGCGGTGCGCGCCTGACTGAGCTGCTCAAGCAGCCGCAGTACTCCCCGTACTCGGCCGAGGAGCAGGTCGTGTCGATCTGGGCCGGCACGAACGGCAAGCTCGACACGATCGAGGTCAGCGACGTGCTGCGCTTCGAGCGCGAGCTGCTCGACTACGTGCGGCGCAACACCGACGTGCTCGACAAGCTGAAGGCGTCGGGCAAGCTCGAGGACGAGACTCTCGCGGCCATGGAGAAGGCCGTCGACACGTTCGTGCTCGAGTTCCAGCAGGGCGATGGCAAGGGCATCGGCGCGCCGGGCAACGAGCAGGTTGACGCCGCTCACGATGAAGAAATCGGCCAGGAGCGAATCGTCAAGGGCCGCAAGGCGTAACCCCGCGAGGAGAACGCATCATGGGCGCACAACTCAGGGAGTACAAGCAGAAGATCTCTTCTGCTCAGACGACCAAGAAAATCACGAAGGCGATGGAGCTCATCGCGGCTTCGCGGATCCAGAAGGCGATGGCGCGCGTGCGCGCGTCGTCGCCCTTCTCCCGCGCAGTCACGCGAGCCGTATCCGCTGTGGCGACGTACACGACGATCGATCACCCGCTGACGCGGGAGCCTGAGAAGGTCACCCGGTCGGCCGTCCTGTTGCTCACGAGCGACCGCGGCCTCGCCGGCGCGTTCAACTCACAGGTCATCAAGGAGACACTCGAGCTGGCCGAGCTGCTTCGCAGTGAGGGCAAGGAGGTCGTCTTCTACCTCTTCGGGCGCAAGGCTGTCGGATACTTCCAGTTCCGTCAGATGGTTGCGGCCGAGGAATGGACCGGAGAGGCGGACACGCCCTCCTTCGAAACGGCGAAGCAGATCTCGGACGCGCTGCTTCAGGCGTACGAGCTCGATGCCTCGGAAGAGGGCGTGGACGAGATCCACGTCGTCTACAACCGCTTCGTCAGCATGATGGTTCAGGAGGCGGAGTCGATCAGGCTCCTGCCGCTGGAAGTCGTCGAGGCTGACGAGACGGCAGGTGAGACCTCGCCCGGCGAGACATACCCGCTGTACGAGTTCGAGCCCGAGGCTTCGGACGTGCTCGATGCGCTTCTGCCGGTGTACATCCAGAGCCGCATCTTCAATGCACTCCTGCAGTCGGCCGCTGCGAAGCAGGCCGCCACGCAGAAGGCGATGAAGGCGGCGAGCGATAACGCCGACAACCTCATCACCGACTACACGCGCCTGCGCAACAACGCGCGCCAGGCCGAGATCACGCAGCAGATCGCCGAGATCGTCGGCGGCGCGGACGCTCTGGCGTCCTAGGAACCCTCAGGAAAGAGACGAAATTCATGACCACCACGGTTGATCAGACCACCGCGGTCGTCGGGCGAGTAGCCCGCGTCACGGGTCCGGTTGTCGACGTCGAGTTCCCGCACGACGCGCTCCCGGGCATCTACAACGCACTCAAGACCACGATCACGATCGGCGCCACGTCGACCGAGATCACGCTCGAGGTCGCGCAGCACCTGGGCGACGACATGGTTCGCGCCATCTCGCTGAAGCCCACCGACGGCATGGTCCGCGGCCAGGAGGTGCGCGACACCGGCGAGGCCATCTCGGTTCCCGTCGGCGACGTGACCAAGGGCAAGGTGTTCGACGTCACCGGCAACGTGCTCAACCTCGGCGAGGGTGAGACGATCGAGGTCACCGAGCGCTGGCCCATCCACCGCAAGGCGCCGAACTTCGACCAGCTCGAGTCGAAGACCACGATGTTCGAGACCGGCATCAAGTCGATCGACCTCCTCACGCCGTACGTGCAGGGTGGAAAGATCGGCCTGTTCGGCGGCGCGGGCGTCGGCAAGACCGTCCTCATTCAGGAGATGATCCAGCGCGTCGCGCAGGACCACGGTGGTGTGTCGGTGTTCGCCGGTGTCGGCGAGCGCACGCGTGAGGGCAACGACCTCATCGTCGAGATGGAAGAGGCGGGCGTCTTCGACAAGACGGCCCTGGTCTTCGGCCAGATGGACGAGCCCCCGGGAACGCGTCTTCGCGTGGCGCTGTCGGCGCTGACGATGGCGGAGTACTTCCGCGACGTCAAGAAGCAGGACGTGCTGCTGTTCATCGACAACATCTTCCGCTTCACGCAGGCGGGCTCCGAGGTGTCGACGCTGCTCGGACGCATGCCTTCGGCCGTGGGCTATCAGCCGAACCTCGCCGACGAGATGGGTGTTCTTCAGGAGCGCATCACCTCGACGCGCGGTCACTCGATCACCTCGATGCAGGCGATCTACGTGCCGGCCGATGACTACACCGACCCGGCTCCGGCGACGACGTTCGCGCACCTCGATGCGACGACCGAGCTGTCGCGTGACATCGCGTCGCGCGGTCTGTACCCCGCGATCGACCCGCTCACCTCGACGAGCCGCATCATGGACCCCCGCTACCTCGGCGAGGACCACTACCGCGTCGCGACGAGCGTGAAGCAGGTGCTCCAGAAGAACAAGGAGCTCCAGGAGATCATCGCGATCCTCGGCGTCGACGAGCTCTCGGAAGAGGACAAGATCGTCGTCTCGCGTGCGCGCCGTGTCGAGCAGTTCCTCTCGCAGAACACCTACATGGCGAAGAAGTTCACCGGTGTTGAGGGATCGACCGTTCCGCTCAAGGAGACGATCGAGTCGTTCGACGCGATCGTCAAGGGCGAATTCGACCACGTCGCCGAGCAGGCGTTCTTCAACGTCGGCGGCATCGGCGACGTCCAGGCGAACTGGGATCGGATTCAGAAGGAGAACGGCTGATCATGGCACTGCAGGTCAACCTGGTGTCGGCGGAGTCCGAGATCTGGTCGGGCGAGGCAGACCTTGTCGTGGCGAAGACCGTCGAGGGCGAGATCGGCTTCATGGCCGGTCACGAGCCCACGCTCGCGGTGCTCGCGGACGGCCAGGTTCGCATCACGCAGGCCGACGGCACGAAGGTCATCGCGAACGCGAATGACGGCTTCGTCTCGATGGAGGTCGGCAACACGATCAACATCGTCGCGGGCCAGGCCGAACTCGTTTCCTGATTGCTGAGCGCGAAAGGGGCGGGGATCACAGGATCCCCGCCCCTTTCGCGCGCGAAGAGGTGTGATCTGTCCATGTTGCTGCTCCTGCCGCCGTCCGAATCAAAGCGTCCGGGCGGATCCGGTGCATCGCTCGAGGTTCCGGCGCTCGCGTTCGGCGAGCTCGCGCCGCTGCGCGAACGCGCCCTAGACGCGCTCGTCGCGCTGTCCGCGGATCCCGATGAGATGGTCCGTGCGCTGAAGCTGAGCGCTCGCCAGGCAGGCGATGTCGATCAGAATCGCACGGTGCGCACCGCGCCGACGATGGCGGCCGTCGATCGGTTCACGGGCGTGCTCTACGACGCCCTCGGCGCGGCGTCCCTCGACGACGGCGCGCGCTCGTGGCTCGGCGCGCATGCCGTGATCCAGACGGCGCTGCTCGGGCCCGTCTCCGCGCTCGATCCGATCCCGGCGTTCCGTCTGTCGGCGGGGCACCGCCTTCCCGGCCTGCCGCCGGCGAAGCGGCACTGGGCGGAGGAGACCGAGCGGGCGCTCGCAGGTCGCGCGGGCCTCGTCCTGGACCTGCGGTCCGAGGCGTATCGCGCGCTCGGCCCGGTGCCCGGCGCGACGTACGTGCGCGTCGTGGCGGAGGCGGAAGGCGGCGCCGTGCGCGCCCTCAACCACTTCAACAAGAAGGCGAAGGGCCTCTTCGTGCGCGCCCTCGCCGAATCGCGGCCCGCGCTCGAGTCGGTCGCCGATCTCGAGGCCTGGGGCGAGGCCTCGGGATTCGTGCTCGAGCGCGCCGGGGACGAACTGCTGCTGTTCGCTGAGTAGCGGCCATGCCGGGGAAATTCTCGCCAACGCGGTCGGCCCCCGCTAGTCTTGTCACGACGACCTCCCTCACACCGGGGGAGAAGCAATACGGGGGAGAGAAACCATGATCGAACTGCTCGGCACCATGTATGACCCGGGGTACGGTGACCCGCTCACCGGAGTCGGTGCGGCATTCGGCGCAATGATCGCGGGCATGATCGCGATCGCGATCATTCCGCTGCTCATCGTCTACGTCCTGTTCTCGATCTTCTACATGAAGCTCTTCGAAAAGGCCGGCGTCCAGGGCAAGTGGCGCTCGTGGG
Organism: Microbacterium gubbeenense DSM 15944; assembly: GCF_000422745.1. Taxonomy (GTDB): domain Bacteria; phylum Actinomycetota; class Actinomycetes; order Actinomycetales; family Microbacteriaceae; genus Microbacterium; species Microbacterium gubbeenense. Next base: position 22,454 of record NZ_AUGQ01000005.1, on the reverse strand, counting down.
TGCCGATCTATCGCGAGATGATCTTCCTGAAGCTCGGCGATGTGAACCCGTGGGCCTATCTGATCTTCGTGGTCGCCGGCGCGCTGCTCACGTTCATCTGGATCGGATCCCTGGGCCTCGCCGCGGGCCTCGTGCTCTGGACGATGGCGGCGATCCGCATCAGTCAGAAGGCCAAGGGCGAGCCGGCCTGGGCTGCGCTCACCGTGTTCACCGGTGTCGGCTCGATCATCTGGCTCGGCATCATGGCCTTCACGAAGGATCCGTACAACCCGAACATCGCGCGCGCCGGCTGGGCGGGCAACTGGATCGGCGACAAGGGCCAGTGGTCCGGCGTTCCGAACACGAACGCACCGCAGCAGCCGGGCTACCCGCAGCAGGGCTACGCCCAGCCCGGATACCCGCAGCAGCAGGCGCCGTACGGTCAGCAGCCGCCGGCCGCGAACCCGTACGCCCCGCCGCAGCCGCCGGCCGCGCAGGAGCCGTACAACCCGCCGCAGCCGCCTGAGGCGCCGCGTCCTCCCGAGGAGCCGCGCCCGCCGCAGGTCTGACGTCGCAGTCATCGTTCGGCCCCGCCCGGCATGTGTCGGTCGGGGCCGAACGCATCTCCCCGTAGACTGGGCGGCACCTGAATCGTGCCCGCCGCGATTCACATCGACAGCCGGAAAGGCCACGAGTGTCCGACGAATCCATCTCCGCAGCGCCGCAGCGGCCCGAGACCCACAGCCGTGACGTCTCGCTGCCGAGCGGCGCCACGCTGTCGTTGCGCTGGGCAGGCATGACCGATCCGGGCCGGAAGCGCGAGAACAACCAGGACGCATTCCTGACGTCGTATCCGATGTTCATCGTGGCCGACGGCATGGGCGGCCACATCGGCGGCGAGATCGCCAGCCAGAGCGTCGTGAACCGCCTGACCGCGCTCGCGGAGTCGGGCGAGGTTCAGCCGCACGGCATCGACGAGGCGCTCGCGCTCGCGGTCGCCGATATCGCCGACCACCCCGAGACGACCGACGAGGGCACGGGCACCACGCTGACCGGGATCTACCTCGACACCGACGAGGACGTGCCGTCGATCGTCGCGCTGAACGTCGGAGACTCCCGCGTGTATCTGCAGCGCGGCGACCAGCTCATGCAGGTGACCACCGACCACTCGCTCGTTCAGGAGCTCGTGGCGGCGGGCCGCCTCAGCGAAGAGGAAGCTGAGACGCACCCGTACAGCAACGTCATCACGCGCGCGGTCGGACCGACCGAGCAGGTGTCGCCCGACTATGTGCGCATCGACATCCAGCCGGGCGATCGCTACGTGATCTGCTCTGACGGGCTCACGAAAGAGCTGACCGACTACGGCATCTTGCACTTCCTGCACGAGCGAGCGGATCCGGGCGATGCGGCAACCGGAATGATGGCCGCCGCGCTCGAGAACGGCGGACGCGACAACGTGTCGATCGTCATCGTCGACGTCATCGCCTTCGACGCAGCCGCGTAGGCCAGCGCGCTCACAACGGGCGGATCCGTCGGATCCGTCCACATTCGCGCGCCGTCGCCGCACGTGCGAGCGGCGGATCCGGTTGGATGGCGAGCATGTCGTTCGCACCCGTGGAGACCTCCGCAGCGGCGGTGACGCGCCGGCTCGCCGAGCCGCTCGAGCTGCCCGATCTGCCGCCCGCGCCCGCGAGGCGGCCGTTTCCGCTCGTCGCCTCGATCGTGCCCGTCGTGGGCGCCGTGGTGATGTGGCAGGTGACGGGATCCGTGTTCATGCTGTGGTTCGCCGCCCTTGGCCCGTTCATGGCGATCGCCTCCCTCGTCGACGGCGCGCGCGGGGCGAAGCGGGAACGGCGCAAGGCGGAGCACGAGCTCGCCGTCGCGTGCGAGCGCGTGCGGAAAGAAGTGGACGATCGGCACCGCGAGGAGCGGGCGCTGCGGCAGGCCGCGTCGCCCGACGTCGCGCGCGCGGTCTCGCACGACGGGTGGCTGTGGCGGCGCCAGGGCACGCTCGTCGTCGGTACGGGGCGCGCTGAGAGCATCGTGCGCGTGACGGGCGGGGAGGGCGACGAGGCCGAGCGGCTCCGTGGTGACGCGGAGGGCCTCGACCGCGCCCCGGTCACGGTCGAATGGGCTGGGGGCGTGTGCGTGCGCGGCGATGACGTCGCGGCCCGGGCCGTGGTGCGGGCACTCGTCGCTCAGCTGATCCTGCGGCACCCGCCGTCGGCCGTGCGGCTCGTCGGGCGTCCGCTCGGCGAGATGTGGGCCGAGGCCGCGCCGCACCTTGCGGCGGATGTCGCCCCGGACGCGACGCTCGTCGCTGTCCTGGGCGCGGGCGATCCCGTGCCGGCCAGCGCCGACGCGGTGATCGCGCTGGCGCGTCGGGGCGAGCCCATCCCGCACGAGTGCGCGACGCTCATCGAGGCGGGCGCGGGCCTGAAGGGCCGCCTCGTCTCGGACAGCGGCGACGTTCCGCTGCGGCTCGAGGCGCTGGCCCTCGAGCAGGCGCGTGCGATCGCGAACAGCATGGCGTCGCGCGAGCGGCAGATGGCGCAGATCCTGCCCGAGGGCCCGATTCCCCTCGCGCACGTCCTCTCGCGCGGCATCGACGAGCACGACGTCGAGCGGGCGCCGGCCGGGCTCCACGCCGTCGTGGGTCTCGCGGCGCACGTGCCGGACGAGGCCCCGGCCCTCGTGGCGCTCGACCTCGTCGTCGATGGCCCGCACGCCGTCGTCGTCGGCATGACGGGGGCCGGCAAGAGCGAGTTCCTCACGAGCTGGATCGCGGCGATCGCGGCGAACCACGCGCCGGAGGAGGTCGTGTTCCTCCTCGGCGATTTCAAGGGCGGTACGGCGTTCGACCACCTGCAGAGCCTGCCGCACGTCACGGGCGTGCTCACCGATCTCGACGGCGGAGGGGCGCGGCGCGCGGTCGAGGGCCTCAAGGCCGAGATCCGGCGGCGCGAGCGCGCGATCGCGGGCGCGGGGGCGCGCGACATCGGGGATCCGCGCACCGGACTCGCGCGCCTCGTGATCGTCGTCGACGAGTTCGCGGCGCTTCTGCAGGAGCATCCCGACCTGCACGCCGTGTTCACCGACGTCGCCGCGCGGGGGCGGGCGCTCGGCATGCACCTCGTGCTCGGCACCCAGCGCGCCTCCGGCATCCTCCGCGACGCGCTGCTCGCGAACAGTCCCCTGCGCGTGGCGCTGCGCGTCGCGGAGGACCGGGAGAGCTCGCAGCTCGTCGGCACCGATCTCGCCGCGAAGATCCCGGGAGACGCGGCCCACCGCGGGGTCGGCTACGTGCGCCGCGCGGGGGACGTCACTGCCGTGATCGCGCGCTTCGCCCTGACCCGGCCCGACGACGTCGCGCGCATCGAGCGCATGCATCCGGGCTCGGTCGCCGCGGCGGGCCCGCTCCTCCCGCCGCTTCCGCGCGAGTGGCGCCCGGTGGATCCGCTCACGCCCGAGGCACACATCGTCCTCGGGCTCGCCGACGATCCCGCCGAACAGCGGCAGGTCGAGCTCGTGCTGCGGCCCGGAACCGACCGCGGGCTTCTCGCGATCGGCGGCGCCGGATCTGGCAAGACCTCGCTCGCGCGGTGGGTCGCGGGCGTCGCGCGCGAGCACGGCCGGCGCGTGATCTCCGTGCCGCGCGACAACGAGGGCGCATGGGATGCGCTGGCCTCGGCGGAGCAGGACCCGCCCGACCTGTTCGTCGTCGACGACGCCGACGCGCTTCTGACGCGGTTTCCGGCCGAGTACGCGCAGGTTGCGGGGGAGAGGCTCGAGGCGATCGTGCGGGACGCGGGCGCGACCGGAACGACGATCGTGCTCACGGCCGCGCGGCTGTCGGGCGCGATCGCGAAGATCGCCGACGTGATGCCGCGCCGGGCGGTGCTGTCGCTCGCCACCGTGCACGATCACATCGCCGCGGGCGCCGACCGCGGCCTGTTCGATCCGGACCGCCCCGCGGGGCGCGCGGTGCTCGACGGATACGACACGCAGCTGGCCCTGCCGCCCGCCGAACCCGATCCGCGACCGGACGATCCCGTCGACCGGTGGCGGCCGACCGCTCAGGTCACGGGGCTCGTGGTCCGAGCGGCGGCGCGGAGGATCGGCGCGCTGACGGCCGCGTGGGGGCCGGGCGTCACCGTGATCCTCGTCGATGACGTGCCGCCGGGCGAGGGGTTCGACCGCCTCGCGGCCGAGGGACGGGTTGTTCTGTGCGGCGACGCCGACGGATGGCAGCGCCAGTTCGGACTGCTGCAGAAGGTGCGCGCGGTGGGCGACATGGTCATCGGGGCCGACTGCGCGAGCGAGCTGCGCACGCTCGCCGGCGAGCGCGAACTTCCGCCCTACGCCCGGCCGCGCGCGGCGCGGGCCTGGCTGCTGGTCGCCGGCGAGGCCCCCGCGCGGGTCGTGCTGCCCTGACTCAGAGCCCTAGACCACCGAACGGATCACGCCGACGGTCTGCCCGCCGCCAGTGATCCGCAGCCCCGGGCGCTCCGCGGCGGCGCGGGCGACGTCCTCGACCGCGATCGAGCCCGCGCGGGCGAGCAGGGCGAGCGAGACGAGGGAGGCGGCGCGGTTCGATCCGTCGAGCATCTTGACCGCGACGGTCGTGCCGTCCGGGGCGACGAGCACCTGCACGCCCTCGGCGCCCTTCTTCGAGAAGACCCCGAAGCGCTCCATCGTGAGCGTGTCATCACCGCCCGGTCCCTCGACGACCGAGGGGTGCTCCCGGCCGGCGCGCAGCAGGGCGGCGCCCACGCGGTGCAGCGCGAACGGCGACCGCTCGCTCGAGGTGCCGACGCGATTCATCCCGCGCGCGAGGGATCCGAGCGACATCGCATAGACGGGTGCGCCGCATCCGTCGATCACGGTGCCCGCGATCCGTGTGCCGGTGAGGCGCTCGACCACTTCGCGGATGTGCACCTGGAGCGGGTGCGCGGGATCGAGGTACGTGGCGGTATCCCAACCGGCCACGCGGCACGCCGTCAGCATCGCGGCGTGCTTGCCCGAGCAGTTGTGGCGGATCCGCGACTTGTCTTCGCGGTCGCGCACCATCTCGCGGCGCGCCTCGGCGCTGCCCGGCCACGCGGGCGGGCACTGGAGGTCGTCCTCGCTGAGGCCGATCTCGGTGAGCATGTCGCGCACGATCGCGGCGTGCCGCTCCGTGCCGTCGTGGCTCGCCGTCGCGATCGCAAGCCGCTCGCCCTCGAGCGCCGCGCCCGCCGTCACGCTGGCGATCGCCTGCAGCGGCTTCAGCGACGACCGCGGCAGGATGAGCGCGTCGGGGTTGCCCTGCGAGACGACGGTCTCGCCGTCGGCGTCGAGCACGATGGCGGATCCGACGTGGCGCGATTCGACGAAGCCGCCGCGCTCGACGACGGCGAGCTCGGCGGCGCTGGACGCGGGGAACGTTTCTGCGGAGGTCACCAGACAACCCTAAACTCGGCGCCATGAGCACACACCGCTACGCCGTGAGATCGACGTGGACCGGCAACACCGGATCCGGCACGACGGGGTATCGCGACTACCGGCGCGACGTCACCGTGTCGGTCTCGGGCAAGCACGACCTGCTGGCCTCCGCGGACCGCGCCTTCCACGGCGACCGATCGCGCTGGAATCCCGAGGACATGCTGCTCGCGGCGCTCAGCGAGTGCCACCTGCTGAGCTACCTGCACGCCTGCACGGCGCGCGGGGTGATCGTGACCGACTACGTCGACGACGCCGAGGGCACCCTGAGAGTCGACGGGAACGCCGGGAGATTCGAATCGGCGACGCTGCGTCCGCGCGTGTCGGTCGCGGATCCGTCGATGATCGAGGCGGCCGTGCGCGCCCACGAGGACGCACACGAGTGGTGCTTCATCGCGAACAGCGTCAGCTTTCCGGTCGAGGTCGACCCGGTCGTCACTTCCGCTCGTGGGGGAACGCCCGCCTGATCTTCTCGACGGCGCCCTGCGCGGGCAGCTCGTTGTAGACGCCCGCCAGCTCCTGGCCCGAGAGCTCGTGGATCGCGGCCATGATCTCGTCGGTCGCGGTGCGGCGCGCGCGCCCCGAGTTCGCGCCGTGGTGCGAGAGGTCGAGCGGCTCTCCGAACTTCACGACGACCCGCTCCCGGAACGACGGCATCTTCGCGCCGACCGGCATCACGCGATCCGTGCCGGTCAGACCGATCGGGACGACGGGCGCGCCGGTCTCGAGCGCGAGGAACGCGACGCCTGTGCGGCCCTTGTAGAGGCGGCCGTCGCGCGAGCGGGTGCCCTCGGGGTGCAGCGCGATCGCGGCGCCGGATTCGAGGATCGCCTTCTGCTGATCGAGCGCCTCCATCGCGGCCTGCCCGACGACGCGATCGACGGGCGTGGCGCCGACGGCCGTGAAGAACGTGCGCGACAGCCACCCCTTGACGCCGGTGCCCGTGAAGTACTCGGACTTCGCAAGGAAGTGCACGGCCCGCGGGGCCGCCGCGATCGGGATCGCGAACGAGTCGATCACCGACAGGTGATTGCTCGCGAAGATGACCGGACCGGACTTCGGGATCAGGTCCTTGCCCTCGACGCGCGGCCGATACAGGGTGCGGGCGAGCGGCGCGAGGGCTCTGCGGCCGATCGTGTAAACCCAACTGGGGGTGTGGGGGCGAGCCTCGTCAGGTTCGGACATCCTTTCAGGATACGACTCGTACATGCCGACTCGGGAATCCGTCCACCGGGTGTGGGATCAGCCCATCCATAGTCGACATGCGGCAGGATGGGCGCGTACGCCCACGAAAACGAGGTCATCACCGTGCGTCATCGCTCCATCGCGGCCCTTTCCGCCGCCGCCCTGTCCATGCTCGTGCTCGCGGGGTGTGCCGGCGACGCCGAGCCGACGGCCGACGCGGATCCCAGCGCCGATGCGACCGAGGCGCCTGCCGACCTGTGCGACTCGGCCGCGCCCGGCGGCGACGACATCGACGCGGTGAAGGTCTCCGGCGAGTTCGGCGAGGAGGCGGAGGTCTCCTTCGACGCCCCTCTGGAGCTCACCGAGATCGAGCGCAAAGTCCTCACCGAGGGATCGGGCGACAAGCTCGAGGTGGGCGAGTACATCACCTACGCCGCGACCGTGTACGACGCCGAGACCGGCGAGTACGTGGGCTCGGAGGGGTACGACGACCAGACGGCGCTCCCCGCCGGCGTGCAGGCGAACAACATCTTCGGCATGGCGCTCGGCTGCGCGACGCCCGGCACCCGCGTCGCCTTCACCTTCCCGGGGCAGACCGCGCAGGACGGCACGACGATGTCGTCGCAGGTCTACGTGCTCGACTTCCTCGCGCGCGCCGAGACGAAGGCCTGGGGCGAGGCCGAGGACGAGCCCGCGGGCCTCCCGGCCGTCGAGCGCGCCGAGGACGGCGAGCCGACCATCACGATTCCCGATGACCTCGAGGTGCCGGAGGAGACCGAGGTCACGACCCTCATCGCGGGCGACGGCGCAACGGTCGAAGACGGCGACAGCGTCTTCCTGCAGTACAAGGGCGTGAAGGCGTCCAACGGCGAGGAGTTCGACTCCAGCTGGTCGCGCGGCACCCCGACGGCGCTCCCCGCGACCGCCGGCCCGGGCGGCGTGGTCGAGGGCTTCGCGAAGGCGATGATCGGCCAGAAGGTCGGCTCGCAGGTGATCGCCGTCATCCCGAGGGCCGAGGGCTACGGCCCGACGGAGGGGCACGAGCTGCAGGAAGAAGACCTGATCTTCGTCGTCGACATCCTCGGCGCCATGCACACCGCGGAGTAGCGCCGTGCGCCGCGTGATCGTCCTCGGCTCGACCGGATCCATCGGCACCCAGGCGCTCGACGTCATCCGGAACAACCCTGATCTGTTCGAGGTCGCGGGCCTCACCGCCGGGTCGCAGACGGCGCTGCTCGCCGAGCAGGCCGCCGAGTTCGGCACCGAACACACCGCCCTCGGCTCCGACGAGGCCGCGCAGCTCGTGCGCGACGTCGACGCCGACGTGGTGCTCAACGGCATCACCGGATCCGTCGGGCTCGGCCCGACGATCGCGGCGCTCGAGGCGCGGCGCACGCTGGCGCTCGCGAACAAGGAATCGCTCATCGTCGGCGGCCCGCTCGTGAAGAAGCTCGCTTCTCCCGGCCAGATCGTCCCGGTCGATTCGGAGCACTCCGCGATCGCGCAGGCGCTCCGCTCCGGATCCGTCGACGAGGTGCGGCGCCTCGTCGTCACGGCCTCCGGCGGTCCATTCCGCGGCCGCAGCCGCCAGGAGCTCGTCGACGTGACCCCCGCACAGGCGCTCAACCACCCGACGTGGGACATGGGCCGCGTCGTGACGACCAACTCGGCCACGCTCGTGAACAAGGGCCTCGAGGTCATCGAGGCGCACCTGCTGTTCGACGTGCCGCTCGACCGCATCGACGTCGCCGTGCACCCGCAGTCGATCGTGCACTCGATGGTGGAGTTCATCGACGGATCCACGATCGCGCAGGCGTCGCCGCCCGACATGCGGCTGCCGATCGCGCTCGGCATGGCGTGGCCGCGACGGGTCGCCGGCGTCGGCGCGCCGATCGACTGGACCACCGCCGCGGCCTGGACGTTCGAGCCCCTCGACGACGCGGCCTTCCCCGCCGTGCAGCTGGCGAAGTGCGTGGGGGCCGCCGGCGCCACGTACCCGGCCGTGTTCAACGCGGCCAACGAGCAGGCCGTGGACGCGTTCCACGAGGGCCGGCTGTCGTTCCTCGGAATCGTCGAGACGATCGAGGCCGTCGTGGACCGCCACGACGCCCCGACCGACCTCACCCTCGAGAGCCTGGCCGACGCCGAAGCATGGGCGAGGGCGACGGCCGATCAGCTCATCGCGGGCTGATATTCGGCATCGCGGGCGGCCGATTCTTTCAGCGGTTCCCGCACGCGCGCGTGAGAGCATGGTCAGCGTGATCGATACCCCTCGCATCCGCCGCACACCACCCGTGATGCCGCGCCCCGAGCGGCCCACCCCCAGCCGCCTGATCGACCTCGCCGCACGCATCGGCGGCACCTGCTCCTCCGACGCGGAGGTGACCGGCATCACCGTCTCGTCGAACGACCTCGCACCCGGAGACGTCTTCGTGGCGATCCGGGGGCTGAACCGCCACGGCGCCGAGTTCGCCGAGACGGCCGCCGAGAACGGCGCGTCCGCGATCCTCACGGATGCCGAGGGCGCCGAGATCGCGAGGGGATCCGGGCTGCCGACGCTCGTCGTCGACGACCCGCGCGGCGTGCTGAGCGACGCCGCGATGGCCGTCTACCGCACGGGGCCGGACGACGACATCCCACTGCTGCTCGCCACGACCGGCACGAACGGCAAGACGAGCGTCACGCACCTCCTCGAGGGCATGCTCACTCAGATCGGCGTCGTCGCGGGGGCATCGACGTCCGCGGAGCGCGTCGTCGCGGGCGAGCGGGTCGTGGCGGGGCTCACGAGCCCCGAGCCGAGCGAGCTGCACGCGCTCATCGCCCGCATGCGCGAGCGCGAGGTCGAGGCCTTCGCGGTCGAGGTGAGCGCGCAGGCGGTCACGCGCCGCCGCGTCGAGGGCGTGATCTGGGACGTCATGGGGTTCACGAACCTCACGCACGAGCACTTCGACGACTACGGCGACATGGAGACCTACTACCAGGCGAAGGCCCCGCTGTTCCGGTCCGATCGCAGCAAGCGCGCGGTGATCTCGCTCGATTCGACGCCCGGGGAGCGCATCGCGGCGGAGGCCGATATCCCCGTGACGACGATCGCGACCCTCGGCATCGCCACCCTGGATGCCTACGCGCGCGCCGACTGGAAGGTCGAGGTCACGAGCGAGGCACAGAGCGGCACCGGGTTCCGGCTGACAGGGCCCGACGGCCGTGTGCTGTCGACGACCGTTCCCGTGATCGGCGCGCACATGGCCGCCAATGCGGGCCTCGGTATCGTGATGATGTGCGAGGCGGGATACGACTGGGACCGCATCCGCGCGGCGCTCGCTGACGGGATCCGTGCGTGGGTGCCCGGGCGCACCCAGCTGGTCTCCGGATCCGTTGGGCCGGCCGTGTACGTCGACTTCGGACACACGCCCGACGCGTTCGTGAAGACGCTCGCGGCCGTCCGCCGCGTGACGCCGGGGCGCGTAGTGATGCTGTTCGGCGCCGACGGCGACCGCGACACGACCAAGCGGTACGACATGTCGCGCACGGCGCTCGAGGGCAGCGACATCACGGTCATCACCGATCACCACCCGCGCTTCGAGGACGCCGCGTCGATCCGCCGCACGCTCGTCGAGGCCGCGCGCGATGTGGATCCGGATCACGAGCTGCACGAGGTCTCGCCGCCCGAGGCCGCGATCGTCACGGCCGTCTCGCTCGTCGGCGAGGGCGACGCGATCGTGTGGTGCGGGCCCGGCCACCAGAACTACCGCGACATCGAGGGCACGCAGTGGGGCTACTCCGCGCGCGAGCTCGCGCGCCGGGCACTCATCGACGCCGGTTGGGACGCCCCCGATCGGGTCTGGCCGAACCCGTACGGCGACTGATGACCGTTCTGCTGTTCATCGCCGGCGTGCTGTTCATGCTCGTCGGCCTCGGCGTGTCGATCGCGCTGCACGAGCTCGGCCACATCATCCCCGCGAAGGCGTTCGGCGTGCGCGTGGGGCAGTACATGATCGGGTTCGGACCCACGCTCTGGTCGAAGAAGATCGGCGAGACCGAGTACGGATTCAAGGCGCTGCCGCTCGGCGGATTCATCTCGATCGCGGGCATGTACCCTCCGAGCCCCGAGGTCGACGGCCGGAAGAAGCGCGTCTGGTCGACGCTCGTGCAGGACGCGCGCGAGCAGAACGACGAGACGATCTCCGAGGCGGGCGACCGCACGCTGTATCGGCGCGCGACGTGGAGGCGCGTGGTGGTGATGCTCGGCGGCCCGTTCATGAACCTGCTGCTCGCCGTCGCGATCTTCTCCGGCCTGCTGAGCGGGATCGGCGTGATGTCGTCGACGACGACCGTCGCGACGGTGTCGGAGTGCGTCGTGCCGGCCGGAACCGAGCGCACGGCGTGCGAGCCGGGGGATGAGCCGACGCCCGCCGCGGACGCCGGGCTGAAGCCGGGCGACACGATCACGGCGGTCGACGGCACCGCGGTGTCGACATTCGACGAGGCCTCGGCGATCATTCGCGACCACGCGGATGAGACGATCCGCGTCGATATCGTGCGCGACGGATCCGCCAAGACGCTCGAGATCACGCCGATCCTCGCGGAGAACGAGTACACGAACGCCGACGGCGAGCTCGTCACGGGCGAGGTCGGCTTCGTCGGGTTCAGCCCGACGTCCGAGCGCGTGAAGCAGCCGCTGTGGGCCGGCGCGCAGCAGGCGGGCGACAACATCGTCGCGGTCGGCGAGGTCATCGTGCAGCTGCCCGTGAAGCTCTACGACATCGCGGTCGACCTGGTCACCGGCCAGGAGCGCGACCCCGACGGCCCGATCAGCGTGATCGGCGTCGGCCGCATCGCGGGCGAGGTCGCGGCGACCGAGGCGCCGGTCATCGATCGGGCGGCGTTCCTGCTGAACATCCTCGGCGCCGTGAACATCGCGCTCATGATGTTCAACCTCATCCCGCTGCTGCCGCTCGACGGCGGGCACGTCGCGGTTGCGCTGTGGGACGGCATCAAGCGCCTGTTCGCGAAGCTGACGGGACGGGCGGATCCGAAGCCGGCGGACGCGACGCGGCTCGTGCCCGTGACGCTCGTGGTCGTGGTGCTGATGATCGGCATGGGCGCGCTGCTGTTCGCGGCCGACATCTTCAACCCCGTGGATCTCTTCGGACAGTGACGCTCGGCACGCGGGGCTTCCGACCGGGTCAGGGCGTCAGGAGCACCTTGCCGGTTCGTCCCCGTCGGTCGTGCGATTCGACCGCTGCGGCGATGCCGGCGAGCGCGAACCGTTGCTCGACCGCGAGCGTGATGTCGCCGGAGACCGCCTTCGCGATGACCTCGCCGAACAAGGCCGTGCGCTCGTCGGGTGTGAGAGCCGGAAGAACCTTGCTGCCCCAGAACCCGTCGATCGTGATGCCGCGGAAGATGATGTCGTTCATCGAGCCCTCGAACTGCCAGGACCCCATTCCGCCGAAAAGCGTGAGGTGCGCACCGTCCGCGAGGATGCTCAGCATGTCGCCGGTCGCCGGTCCGCCGACCGAATCGACGCCGTGGACGATCGCCGCACCACCCGTGATCTCGGCGACGCGCTCGCGCCAGCCGTCTTCGTTCGTTGCGGCGATGCGCCCGATTCCGGCGTCGGCCAGCTCGGCGATGCCGTCGCGCCGACGCACGAGTCCGACGACGTTCACGCCGCGGCTCTGCGCGAACTGAGCCACAAGGCGCCCGACGGTTCCTCCGGCGGCGTTCTGTGCGATCCACTCGCCCTCGGATGCGCCGATCGCATTGAGCAGCGCAAGTGCGCTGGCGGGCATCGACACGAGCTGCGCCGCCGTGTCGTCGTCGAGGACATCGGGTACCGGAACAAGGCCAGCGGCGCGAGCGACGAACTTCTCTGACCAGGCCCCGAAGGCCCCTCCGGCCACCCGCTGCCCGACGGCGAGGTTCGTGACGCCCTCACCGAGCGACTCGACGACGCCCGTGGCCTCGGTGCCCGCGCGTGCCGGCAGCGATGGTGTGAAGCCGTAGTCTCCCGAAACCGTGAGCAGGTCGTGGTTGTGGATCGCTGAGGCGGTCATCCGCACGACGACCTCACCGGGTCCGGCGACGGGATCCGGCACCTCTTCGACGTGCAGCTCGTGTGCCGGACTGCCGAACTGCCGATGAATCAATGCGCGCATGATCCAGTACAGCGCGCAGAGGCGCGGAGTATTCCCGCTCGATCGCGACGGCGCCGCGTCAGCCGAGGCGCTTGAGGGCGAGCTGCGCGGCGAGACGCCCGGGCATGCCGGTCACGCCGGGGCCCGGGACCGTCGACGCGGAGCACAGGAAGATGCCCGGATCCGAGGTCTCTGCCGGGTTGAGGCTCAGCCGCGGGCGCGCGATCAGCTGGCGGAAGTCGGGCATGCCGCCGTCGATCGCGCCGCCGATGAGATTCGCGTTGTGCGCCTCCATCGCCCGCGGATCCATGACGTGCCGCGCGAGGATCCGCTCACGGAACCCGGGGGCGAACTTCTCGATCCGCGCCTCGATCGCGTCGGTGATGTCGCCGTCGAAACCGAAGGGCACGTGCGCGTATCCGCCGAACGCGGTCTTGCCTTGGGGCGAGCGCGACGGATCGAGCAGCGACGCCTGCGACAGCAGCAGGAACGGCTCGTCGGGCATGCGGCCCTGGGCGACGTCGCGCTCGGCGGCGATGACCTGCTCCGCGGTGCCGCCCAGGTGCAGGTAACCGGCTTCCTCGAGCGACGGATCCTGCCACGGTACGGCGCCCTCGAGTGCCCAGTCGACCTTGTACGCGGCCGATCCGTATCGCACCTTGTGCAGCGCATTCGCGTAGGGCGATGCGAAGCGGTGCCCCGCGATCCGCAGGGCGTCCTTCGGCGAGGTATCGAGCAGGACTGCGCGTGCGCGGGGCAGCTCTTCGATGCGTGAGACGCGCGTGCCCGTGATGATTTCGCCGCCGAGCGAGCCGAGGCGCGCGATCAGCGCGTCGGCGATCGACCTCGTGCCCCCGACGGCGACGGGCCATCCCACGCCGTGGGCGAACGCGCCGAGCGCGACGCCGACGAGGGCGCTCGCCGGCTGCCGGAGGTCGATGATGGCGTGCGCGGCGAGGCCCGAGAGCACGGCGCGCGAGCGCTCGTCGCGCAGGAGGGAGAGGATCCAGGGCGTCGGCCACACGCTCGCGGCGCCCAGGGCGATGAGATCGGGCGTCGGGCGCAGGGGGTTGCCGATCGCGCGGCCGAGCTGCCGCCAGCGCGATCCGAAGGTGCCCATCACGGTGCGCCAGAGCTTCTCGTCCGCGCCGAAGCCGGCGGCCGTCTCAGCGGCGCTACGGCGGAGGATCGCCGACTCGCCGGGACGGATCGGGTGCGCGAGCGGCACGTCGTTCTGCGCGAAGGCGAGACCCTCACGTTCGAGGCCGAGCTCGCGGAATGCCGGGCTCGCCATCGCCATCGGGTGGTTCGACGCGCAGATGTCGTGCAGGAACCCGGGGAGGGTGGTCTCCTCGGTGCGCAGGCCGCCGCCGGGGGTGTCCTGCGCCTCGTAGACGACGACGCGCCAGCCCGCCTCGGCGAGGGTGACGGCGGCGACGAGCCCGTTCGGGCCGGACCCCACGATGACGGCGTCGACGTCGTAGGAGCTCATATGCTCAGCCTAGCGTCGCCCACCATGTCCCAGCTGGTGCGGGCTTGGGGCGGGCCGAGCCGCACCAAGTGGGACACGGTTGCTATGCCAGCGCATGGTTGATCAGGCGCTCGAGGGTGTGGAGGCCATCGCGCGACAGGATCGATTCGAGGTGGCCCTGCACGCTCGCGAAACCGGATCCGCGAAGCGCGTACACGTCGCCGGTCTCGGAGGCCGCGACCTCGACCTCGCCCGCCTCGGTCCGCGTCGCGCTGGGTGTCAGCGCCGTCACGCCCGGCATCACGCGGGCGGTGAAGGTGTTGTAGAACCCGATCGCCGCGTCCTCTCCGAACACGTCGACCGTCAGCTGGAGCCCCTGGTGGGGCGCCGACAGCGGCGCGAGCGTCAGGCCGAGGTGGTGCGCGAGCACCTGGTGGCTGAGGCACACGGCGAGCAGCGGCCGGTGCGACGAGAGCCGGCTCGCGACGATGTGCTTCAGCCGCGCCACGCGCTCGTTGTACTCCGACCGCGGATCGCCGGGGCCGGGGCCCGCGACCACGAGGTCCGCGGCGTCGATGGCCGAGGCATCCGCGTCCGACCAATTGACGATGTCGACCTCGAGGCCGAGGTGTCGCAGCTGGTGCGCGAGCATCGTCGTGAAGCGGTCCTCAGCGTCGACCACGAGCGCGCGGCGCCCGGTGAAGGGCGCGGATGAGGGCCCGGACTGCTCCTCCATCCAGAACGGCGCGAGCCGCGAGTTGCGCGAGGCGAGCAGCTCCGCGATCGCCGGATCCTCGGACAGCCGCCGCGGCGCGGATCCGGGGTCGTCCTCGTCGACGCCGGCGACGGAGGTCATCGCCCGCGGGATCGCGCCGATCGCGCTGAGCACGCCCGCGGCCTTGCCGTGCGTCTCGGCGACCTCGCTGTACGGGTCGCTGTGGCGCACGAGCGTCGCGCCCGCCGGCACGCGCAGCCGGCCCTCTTCGATGTACGCGGTGCGGATGAGGATCGGCGCGTCGAGGTCGTGGCCGCGCCCGGTCGGCGTGAACAGTGCCGCCACCCCGGAGTAATAGCCGCGCGGCGCCGTCTCATGGCGACGGATCACGCTGCACGCGTTCTGCATGGGGGATCCGGTGACCGTGGGCGCGAACATCGTCTCGCGCAGGATGTCGCGCGGATCCATCTGCGAACGCCCGCGGAGCACGTACTCGGTGTGCGTCAGGCGCGACATCTCCTTGAGGTGCGGGCCGGTGATGCGCCCGCCGTCGCTGCACACCGCGCTCATCATCTTGAGCTCCTCATCGACGACCATGAAGAGCTCCTCCGTCTCCTTCGTGTCGCGCAGGAACGCCGCGAGCGTCTCCGCGGTCGCGCCCCCCGCCGGGTGCCGGAAGGTCCCCGAGATCGGATTCATCTCGACGACGCGCGATTCGGATCCGTCGCTGGTGGCTGTGACGTGCGCCTCGGGGCTCGCGCCGACCGCGACGTGGTCGGGCGTGACGATCGCGAACGTCCAGTACGCGCCGCGCTCGTGCTCGAGCAGCGCGCGGAACCAGGTCAGGGCGGCGATGCGCGGATCCGCGTCGACCGTCGCGCGGTAGTCGCGGCGGATGACGAAGTTCGCGCCCTCGCCGCGGCCGATCTCATCGCGGATCACGGTGCGCACGATCTCCGCGTAGCGCGCGTCGTCGATGTCGAAGCCGGCATCCGCGAGCGGCACATCCTCGGAGGGGAGGGTCGCGAGGACATCGCCCGAGGGGATCCGCACGCGCTCGTCGACGATCAGGCAGCGCAGGGGGGCGCCGTCGTCGTGCGCGACGAACCCGCGCTCGACAACCTGCCGGTACGGCACCATCGCGAGGACCTCCTGCGGGGATCCGTCGGCGGCGGTCAGCGGGATGTCGGCGAGCAGGTCGACGTCGACGATCGGACCCGTGAGCACCTCGACGGTCTCCGCGCCGTCGCGCGCGATCAGTGCGAAGGATCGCGTCGGGTCCGCGGCGAGCGAGGTGATGAGGTCAGCGGGGCTGGCGGCCATGAGTTCTCACTTCTTGAAGATCGGGCGAAGGCCCCGCATACGCGAAACGACCGCCTCGGGAGGGGCGGTCGTCGGAAATCGGGTTCACGAAAGGTCGGCCGCCTATGAGGCGCGCCACCAGGAGATCATCGCGAACACACCACAGACGCTACACACTCCCTGAGGATCCCTGCAACTACGGCGCATCCCCGCCGCCGCGGCGTAGGCTATCGGTGTGCCAGCAGTGAACCTCGGTATGCCCAGCGCCAAGACTCTCGCCCCGCGTCGCAAGTCGCGTCAGATCAACGTCGGCAAGGTGAAGGTCGGTGGCGACGCGCCCGTCAGCGTGCAGTCGATGACCACGACGAAGACATACGACATCAATGCGACGCTGCAGCAGATCGCCGAGCTGACGGCGTCCGGCTGCGAGATCGTCCGCGTCGCGTGCCCGACGGATAAGGACGCCGAGGCGCTCAAGATCATCGCGATGAAGAGCCAGATCCCGGTCATCGCCGACATCCACTTCCAGCCGAAGTACGTTTTCGCGGCGATCGATGCCGGGTGCGGTGCGGTGCGCGTGAACCCGGGCAACATCCGCAAGTTCGACGACCAGGTCGGCGCGATCGCGAAGGCCGCGAAGGATGCCGGCACCTCGCTGCGTATCGGCGTGAACGCCGGATCCCTCGACCGGCGGCTGCTCGAGAAGTACGGCAAGGCGACGCCCGAGGCGCTCGCCGAGTCGGCCGTGTGGGAAGCATCGCTGTTCGAAGAGCACGACTTCCACGACTTCAAGATCTCGGTGAAGCACAATGACCCCGTCGTGATGGTTCAGGCGTACCGGCTGCTCGCCGAGCGCGGCGACTGGCCGCTGCACCTCGGCGTGACCGAGGCGGGCCCCTCGTTCCAGGGCACGATCAAATCGGCCACCGCGTTCGGCATCCTGCTCGGCGAGGGCATCGGAGACACCATTCGGGTGTCGCTGTCGGCGCCGCCGGCCGAAGAGGTCAAGGTCGGCCACCAGATCCTGCAGTCGCTGAACCTGCGCGAGCGCACGCTCGAGATCGTCTCCTGCCCGTCGTGCGGCCGCGCACAGGTCGACGTCTACTCGCTCGCCGAGAACGTCACGGAGGGGCTCAAGGACATGACGGTTCCGCTGCGCGTCGCCGTCATGGGATGCGTGGTCAACGGACCGGGCGAGGCGCGCGATGCCGACCTCGGCGTGGCCAGCGGCAACGGCAAGGGGCAGATCTTCGTCAAGGGCGAGGTCATCAAGACGGTCCCTGAAGACGAGATCGTGCAGACGCTCATCGACGAGGCGAACCGCATCGCGGACGAGATGGGCCCCGACGCACGCACCGGCACGGCGCAGGTCGTCACAGCCTGAACTCCTCGAGCGGTTCGACGTGCGCCGCGAGAACCGTGGTCGACGACTCGAGATCCAGCGCGCCGCTCGCCGCAGTACCGCCTGGGGAAGAGTGTCAGTGGTTCCCCGTAGGCTGGATCCATGACCGGCACGAGCATCGCACCCGCTGTTCCCTGGGGAGACGCGCTCGGGCAGGAGGCGGCCGTCGACGCGCTGCGCCAGGCGGCGTCCGACCCGTCGAAGCTGACGCACGGCTGGCTCATCACGGGCCCACCCGGATCGGGGCGCTCGACGCTCGCGACGGCGTTCGCGGCGGCGCTCATCGCCGAGGGCGAGCACGACGTCGCGACGATGAAGCAGGTGCTCGCGGGCACGCACCCTGATCTCACGATTCTGAAGACCGAGGGCACCGTCATCGCGATCAAGGCCGCGCGCGAGCTCGCCGCCCGGTCGTACTACGCGCCGAGCCTCGGGCGCTACCGCGTGATCATCGTCGAGGACGCCGATCGCATGCCCGAGCGCACGTCGAACGTGCTGCTGAAGGCGCTCGAGGAGCCGCCCGAGCGCACCGTGTGGGTGCTGTGTGCGCCGAGCGAGGCCGACCTGCTGCCGACGATCCGATCCCGCGTGCGCACGCTGCGGCTGCGCGAGCTCGAGACCGGCGACGTCGCGCGGTTGCTGGTCGAGCGCACGGGGGCAGATCCGGCGATCGCGGAGCAGTCGGCCCGGCATGCACAGCGCCACATCGGCATGGCGCAGCGGCTCGTGACGAACGATGCCGCGCGCGAGAGGCGCGACGAGACGATGCGCGACGTGTTGAGATTGCGCGGCGTGGGCGGGGTCGTCGATGTGGCCAGCCGCATCGTGCAGGTCGCGAACGACGACGCGAAGGCGCTCACGGCCGAGCGCGACGAGGCCGAACAAGCGGCGTTCATGCGTTCGGTGGGGTTGGCCGACGGGGCGAAACTGCCGCCCGTCGTGCGCTCGCAGTTGACCGCGCTGAAGAAGGAGCAGGAGCAGCGCGCGAAGCGCAGCGTGCGCGACGGCCTCGACCGCGTGCTCACCGACCTGCAGTCGCTCTACCGCGACATCGTCATGCTGCAGCTGGGGCGCGAGACCGGCATCATCAACGTCGAGTACATCGACGACATGCGCCGCGTCGCCGAGGCGAAATCTGCTGCGCACACCCTCACCGTGCTCGAGCACCTGTCCGAGACGCGCGACGCGCTCGACCGCAACGTGCAGCCGGCGCTCGCGCTCGAGAGCCTGCTCATCACCGTCATCACCGGAAGGAAGCCGTGACCGTCAGAACCCGCATCCGCCGTGCGATCGCGCTCGGCGCCATCGCCGTCCTCGGAGGATCCGCGGTCGCCTGCGCGAACCCCTTCCGCATCGACACAGCGACCGACAAGCCGCCGGTCACCGACGGCATTGCCGACGAGCTGCTCGAGTTCTACGATCAGCCGCCCGAGTGGGGGGCCTGCGACGATCCGATGACCGAGGTCGAGGTCGAGTGCGCGACGATCACGGCACCGCTCGATTGGAACGAGCCGCAGGCCGGCGACATCGAGCTCGAGATCTCGCGGCCCGCGGATCGGCCGACCGATCCGCAGGGCTCGCTGCTCGTGAACCCGGGCGGCCCGGGCGCCTCGGGCATCGACTACCTTCAGCAGTCGCTCGAGTACGGCGGAATCGGCGAAGACCTGCTCGACGCCTTCGACGTCGTCGGGTTCGACCCGCGCGGGGTTGCGCGATCGACACCGGTGACGTGCCTCGATACGGCGGGCATGGACGACTACCTGTACAGCGTGCCCGACGGGGAGAGAGGCTCGGACGAGCGCGAGCAGGCGCTCGATGAGCAGGCCGAGACGTTCGCCGATGCGTGCGCCGAGAACTCGGGCGAGCTGCTCGAGTTCATCACGACGGACCAGGCGGCGCGCGACATGGATCTCATCCGCGCGGTGCTGGGCGACGAGAAGCTCAACTACCTGGGCTTCTCGTACGGCACCTTCCTCGGCGCGACCTACGCCGATCAGTTCCCGGAGAACACCGGACGCCTCGTGCTCGACGGAGCACTCGACCCTTCCGTCAGTGGAACCGAGGTCGGCATGAGGCAGGTCATCGCGTTCGAACAGTCGCTCCACACCTACATCGACGCGTGCCTCGACGGATCCGGGTGCCCGTTCCGCGGCTCGGTCGACCAGGCGCTCGGCGAGGTATCGCAGCTGCTCGCCTCGCTCGATCGCCGGCCCCTCGTGGGCCAGGACGGGCGAGAGCTCGGCGGCGACGCGATGATGACGGCCGTCATCTTCGCGCTGTACAGCGAGGAGAACTGGCCGTACCTCACGGAGGCGTTCGCGGGTGCGCTCGCAGGCGATCCGACCTCGGCCCTCTTCCTCGCCGATTTCTACAACGAGCGTCAGGGCGGGCAATACCTGTCGAACTCGACCGAGGCCTTCAACGCGTACAACTGCATGGACTATCCGTCGGAGTCCGAGGAGCTCTCGGGCGAAGACGAGGCAGAGCTCGAGGAGAAGGCGCCCGTCACCTGGAAGTACATGATGGGTGCCGACGTGTGCGAGTTCTGGCCGTACCCGCCCTCGGGCGAGCGCGAGAAGATCTCGGCGACGGGCGCGGCGCCGATCGTCGTCGTGGGAACGACGGGAGATCCGGCAACGCCCTTCGCATGGGCCGAATCGCTCGCCGAACAGCTCGACGATGCGACGCTCATCACGTACGAGGGGGAGGGCCATACAGCCTACGGCGCGGGCAGCTCCTGCGTCGACGAGGCGGTCGAGAGCTACCTGATCGACGGCGAGATGCCGGAGGCCGGGCTCACGTGTCAGCCGGGGTGATTCTCGGCGCGCCCGGGGCGTCAGCCCGATTCGCGCGCGCCGGATCGACCAGGTAATATAGCTTCTCGTGCCGCACGGTCGGCACGGAAACGCCACCTTAGCTCAGTCGGTAGAGCGATTCACTCGTAATGAATAGGTCGTCGGTTCGATTCCGACAGGTGGCTCTGCAAGAAGCCCCGCGATTCCTTGACTACCAAGGGAATGCGGGGCTTTTGCTATGTCTGAGGACAACGTTGGCAGTGGTGAGTCCGCGGTAAATGGGGCGATATTGGGGCGATTTATGTCGTCAGAGCAGCCAGAACTGGCCTCAATTTCGCACTCGTTCGCGGTCAACGACGAAAATAACTTTGTCGCCGTGCATGTGCCCTTCATGGACAGCGAAAACAACTTGGGCGTGAGGAACGAACTGGTGACAGGTTCGGTTTAGGCCGCGAGCGTGAGCGGCTCGGTTAGTTTCGCTTCGAACTCGATGGGCGTCAAGCCGCCGAGGGCGTCCTGGGCTCGCTGGCGGTGATACTTCCTCTCGATCCACACGACGATCGCCAGCCGCAGCTCCTGCCGCGTCGTCCACCGTTGCTGATTGAGCACGTTCGTTTGAAGCAGGGACCAGAAGCTCTCCATGGCCGCGTTGTCGCCGGCCGCGCCGACGCGGCCCATCGAGCCGACCATGTCGTGAAGTCGCAACTCGCGAGCCATCGCCCTGCTTCGAAACTGGCTGCCCCTATCGGCGTGCAGGATGCAGCCGGCAACCTCACCGCGGCGAGTGACGGCGTTGCGGACGGCGTCGACGGCCAGCTTCGCGGTCATCCGATCCGAGATCGAGTAACCGACGATGCGGTTGGAGAACATGTCTTTGATCGCGCAGCAGTAAAGCTTGCCTTCGGTCGTCGTGCGGTGCTCGGTGATGTCGGTCAGCCACACCCGGTTCGGTGCGTCGGCGCGGAAGACGCGCTTCACGTGGTCATCGAACACCGGAGGGCCAGCCTTCTTGCCTTCCCGCGCCGGCGGCGCTGCGCGGACGAGAGGATCCCAGCCTGAGAACACAACTTCCACGCCGTCCGGCGGCTCATCCGCCACCCAGCCCGCCGCGCTTCGTCAGCGAGGTATCGGTAACCGAACGTCGGGTCGTCCTCATGCGCGTCGTGGAGGGCGTTGATCCGATACGCGCGGAGGACGTCCGCGTCGCGGATCGGGTCATTGCGCCACCGATAGTAGGGCTGGCGAGCGAGCTTCAGAACCCGGCACGACACCGAGACGGGGATGCCGTCCGCGGCGAGCTCAGATACGAGCGGGTACGTCATTTTGGGGAGCCACCGAGTTTCAGGTTCGCCTGCGACAGATACGCCGCAGCCCGCCGGAGAACCTCGTTCTCCTGCTCGAGTAGCCGGATCCGCTTCTTCAACTCGCGGGCATCAGCCGCGTCCGCAGCGGTCTGACCGGGACGGTTGCCGTCTTCGACGTCGGCCTGGCGGAGCCAGTTCTGCAACGTCGCTTCGCTGATCCCGAAGTCGGTGGCGATCTGTTTGATGGTGACGCCGCTCTCACGGCGCCGTGCGACCGCGACAACGTCCTCGCGGAACTCTCTGGGATAAGGACCGGGCATGATGACATCCTCCCCGCCAGCGCCTCTCAGCGCTAACGATCAGTTGTCACCTATTCGTTCCAGTGGAGTCCCGCATAGTGGTGTAACGCGCGGTGGCCTGCCTCGTCTCTGACGTAGACGCGGTCACCGTGTGATCCTTCGAGGAAACCTCCTACAGCCTCTCGAACGGAAGACACACGATGACCGCTCCTCACATTGTCGACTCTGCCACCGTCCTGCGTGAAGCGCTCGGCGACGCGTCACCCGATCTGATGCGGCAGCTGCTGCAGACGATCATCAATTCGCTCCTGTCTGCCGAAGCCGACGCGGTCGCAGGAGCCGAGTACGGACAGCCCTCTCCTGACCGGGCCACCCAGCGCA